>JBAUGW010000050.1:0-132194 GCA_049679945.1 Pyrinomonadaceae bacterium
CCCTTAGACACCGCATAATTCAAAAACTCTACCGCTCCGGGAATCGCCTTTGCCTTTCGCATCTCGCCCCACGCGTACCAACCCGGCAGATCAAAACCGACGCGGTTCTTGATACCGTGAGCTTGCGCCGGCGAATTATCGAGAACGGTTTCGTCAATATCGACGACAATCGCACGCGGCTTTTTCCGCTCGGGTTTTGGCAGCTTTTTGATCTGTCGTTTGTCAAGATCGGCGTCGAGTTGCCAGCGTGCGAGATTAAACGCCTGATAGGCGAGGGCACGATATTCCGCCGCCTTTTGCATCCAGAGCGTCGCGCCGGCTTGATATTCATTATCGGCTTTGGCGACCTGAACTGTAGTTGGAGCAACCTGAGCAGTCGAATGCGTGACAAAATAAGTTGTCGCAACAGAGCCCGCAACCAAAGCCATCGCGTAAAGATATAGTCGTACTTTCATAATCAATTTTAGTGGACTAAATTTAAATCGATTATAAAGGATATGCGCGTAATGCTGAAGTTATTTCTTTGGTCTTTCGTTAGATTTGAGGACGCGTTTGCGCAGGCGGATGGCGAGGGGCGTGACTTCGATCAGTTCGTCGTCGGCGATGAACTCGAGCGCTCGTTCGAGCGACATCTCGCGTTGCGGGACGAGCCGCATAGCTTCGTCGGCGCTGGTTGTTCGCATGTTTGAGAGCTTTTTTTCTTTGATCGCGTTTACGTCCAAGTCGACGGCACGAGCGTTTTCGCCGATGATCATGCCCTCGTAAACTTTGACCTGATGCTTTACAAACAACACGCCGCGTTCCTGTAGGTTATAGAGAGCATACGTATTTGTCTCGCCCATGCGGTCGGCGACGAGACTGCCGGTTTGCCGCGAACGCATCTCGCCCTGCCATTTGTCGAATTTCAGAAACAGCGTATTGAGCAAGCCGGTTCCTTTCGTTTCGGTCAGGAACTCGCCGCGAAAACCGATCAACCCGCGTGATGGAACTTCGTATTCGAGACGCACACGGCCGGAGCCGTTGTTGATCATTTTGGTCATCTGGCCTTTGCGGCGGCCGAGAGCTTCGGTGACGACACCGATGAATTCCTCCGGCACGTCGATGACGACAAGCTCAACCGGTTCGAGCGTTTCGCCTGTCTTCTCATCTTTTTTGGTAATTACCTCGGGCTTTGAAACCTGGAGTTCGTAGCCCTCGCGGCGCATCATTTCGATTAGAATTGCGAGCTGCAATTCGCCGCGACCTGAAACCTTGAATTGCTCGGCCGCTTCGGTTTCCGCGACGCGCAATGCGACATTGCCGAGCAGCTCGCGATCCAATCTTTCTTTGATCTGACGCGAAGTGACGAACTTGCCATCGAGGCCGCTGAACGGTGACGTGTTGACGCCAAAGATCATCGAGATCGTCGGCTCATCGACGGCTATCACGGGCAGCGGTTTTGGATTATCGACCGACGTAATCGTTTCGCCGATCTCAACATCGTCAAAGCCCGCGAGTGCGACGATCTCGCCGGTTCCCGCGTTTTCAACAGTCGTTCGTTCAAGTCCTTCGAAAACGAAAAGCTCTTTGACGCGGGTTTTTTGCGTTGTGCCGTCGCGTTTGGCGACGACGACTTCCTGGTTTTTTGCTATCTCGCCCGAGAAAATACGACCGATTGCGAGTCGCCCGACAAACGGATTGTAATCGATATTTGCGACAAGCAGTTGCAGCGAATCGTCGCGGAGCGCGTGCGGAGCCGGAATTGTCTCGATGATCTGGTCGAACAGCGGTTTGAGATTTTTACCTTCGTCGGCGAGATTCTTTTTGGCAATGCCGTCACGCGAGATCGAATAGAGAACAGGGAACTCGATCTGCTCGTCGTTCGCGCCGAGATCGATGAAAAGATCGTAAATCTCGTCGAGCACTTCCTCAGGCCGCGAATCCTGACGGTCGATCTTGTTGACGAGTGCGATTGCCGGGAGTTTCAATTCGAGTGCCTTTCTTAAAACAAAACGCGTCTGCGGCAGACAGCCTTCCGCGGCGTCGACGAGCAGGACGATGCCGTCGACCATCTTCAAAACACGTTCAACCTCACCGCCAAAATCAGCGTGGCCCGGGGTATCGAGGATGTTGATCTTATAGTCGCCATAGCGAACGGACGTGTTCTTCGCCATGATCGTGATGCCCCGTTCGCGCTCGAGATCCATCGAGTCCATCACGCGATCGACGACCGTTTCGTTGTCGCGATGCGTCCCCGACTGTGCCAGCATCGCGTCGACGAGCGTCGTCTTGCCGTGGTCAACGTGTGCGATAATTGCGATGTTGCGGATTTTGTCTGCGGTGATCATATTCGTAATTCCGTGCCGAAAGGCAAACAGGTATGATGACGGATGAATTTAGGAAAGGCAATTATGAAAGTTTTAATTATTGGCGCCACCGGCACCATCGGACAGAGGGTTTACGACGCATTTTTGAAGAAGCACGAGGTTGTTTCTGCTAGTCGCAGCGGTACGGAGATGCAAGTCGATATTACCGACGCAGCTTCGATCGAAAGGATGTATCGAGCAGGTAAAAATATCGATGCGGTCATTTGTGCAGCAGGGCCGGCTAAGTTCGGAGCCTTTGGCGAGCTTACGGAAGAAGATTATTACATCGGCATTCGCGGCAAGATGATGGGGCAGGTTAATTTAGTTCGCATCGGGCAAAATTACATCAACGATGGCGGTTCGTTTACTTTGACCAGCGGTATTCTAGCCGACGAACCTGTCGTCGGCTCGACAGGTTTAGCTCTCGTAAATGGTGCAGTGAATAGCTTTGTTACCGCAGCCGCGCTCGAATTGCCTCGCGGGTTGCGTGTCAATGTTGTTTGCCCGACGCTTGTCGAAGATTCTGTTGAAAAATACGACGGTGTTTTTCCCGGCTACGATGCAGTGCCGATGGACAAGGTCGTTAATGGCTACGTCCGCTGTTTAGAGACTAAAATTAACGGGCGAATCATCAGAATTTACTAAGACCTGTCTGTCTGATCGCTTCGTAAAGAACGATGCCGACGCTGGTTGCGAGATTAAGACTGCGAACGTTTTCATTCCGCATGGGTATCGTCAGGCAGTTGTCCCAGTTATCTTTTAGAAGCTTTTCGGGCAGGCCGCGCGTTTCGGGGCCGAAGACGAGACAGTGGTTATCATTAAACTCAAAGGCGGTGTATGACCGCGTTGCTTTTGTCGTTAAATATACAAACCGCGATTCGGGCAACGCGGCATAAAGTTCGTCGAGATCGACGTGACGATGCAGCTTGACCTCGTCCCAATAGTCGAGGCCCGAGCGTTTAAGTTCGCGGTCGTCCATGCGAAAACCGGTCACGCCAACGATGTGCAGCTCGGTATTCGTCGCCGCGCATAGCCGGGCGATATTGCCTGTATTCGGCGGGATCTCAGGTTCGTATAGAGCAACGTGCATAAGAGACTATTCACTATTTACTATTAACTCGCCATTGTTGAAGTGCATCTTTTTACGTCTACAAAACATCAATTTCACGTGTCGTTTCGCAGCCTATGCCAAGCTAGTTGTCTTATGTTACAATCCGCCTTTACGTATTCTGACAGTGTTTGAGGAGAATTTCCTAAAAGTGTTATTGCGTTTACAAAAAATTTTAGTGCTCGCCCTTTTTGTGACAACGTCTGCTGTTTATGCGCAGACCGATGCAGCAAAACCTGCGGAAGTTACGCCAACTCCAAAGCCGACGCCGGCCACTAAGCTCGATCCGAAAAATTTCACCGCCGACCAGATCGCCGAAGCGACGATTTTTGTTTATGGTAACGGCGGCGGCCGCGCGACGCTGGGTCAGATTCGTAAAACAACACTTGAACGCGGCACGGCAGTTTTCACAAACGCAGAAGGTAAAGTTGAACGCGCCAGTTATCAGCGCTTTGTCATTCGCGGCGAGACGCTTGCCAAAGAGAAGATCAGGCTCGATCAGGAATTTCCAGGCGCTCGGTTCTCGCTTATTTTTGCCGACAGCAAGACCTTCGGCGTTTTTAACAACACGTTTTTTACGCCGCGTGAAGAAACGGTAAAAACTTTCCAGAACCAGATTATTCGCGGGCTCGAAGCCTTGCTTCGTTACAAAGAGAATGAATCGGCGCTTGCACTCGCCGCAAAAGAAAAACACATGGGCGTCGATTATCACGTGATTGACGTCACCGACAAAGAAAATCGTAAAACGCGATTCTACATCAGTGCAAAATCATTCCGCGTGATGATGATCACCTATGAAGACAACGGTGTGAATTACAAACGCAAATTCTACGACTATAATCTCGCGCAAGGCACGCTCGTCCCATACCGCACCGTCCTCTGGGCAAACGACAGACAAGTCGAAGAAACCGACGTCGGCACGATCACCTTCGGACAAAAAGTCGACGAAGGGCTTTTCGCAGCAAGCTAAGAGACCTTCATCTAGACTTTAGCGGAGTAAGCCGATCGAGCTTGCCGAAGCATGCGACATATGCCGCGTGTTTCACACGCTCGATCATTTGACACAATTAACCCCACGTTTCGCTATCGCTCCACGTGGGGCAAAAGTTATTTCGTCGGCTTCCGCAGACTCTAAGAAAATGACTTGCCAGTTACACATCGGATTAAACCCACTTTTTACGCAACATTTTTAACTAACCGGCGTGTTATCTAGCGCAGATTCGCATTTAGAAAGCATTTCTGCATAAATAGTATGAATGGCTGGCGCTCGACAATACTGTATCGCAGGACCCGGAGGCATCGCGGATCTCTATGCCTGACGAACGGCGCAGCGACCATGCACTCATCGAAAGTGCGCGGGGCGGCGACGAGGCCGCTTTCGGCGAGATAATGACGCGTTATCGCGGGCCGATAACAAATTATCTCTACAGATTTTTGAATGATTACGAAGAGGCGGTCGATCTGGCGCAGGAGACGTTTGTTCGCGTGTATTTTGCGCTTGACAGGTATCACACGCAGTTTGCGTTTTCGACTTACATCTATCGCATCGCGACAAATCTTGCGATCAGCGAACTACGTCGTCGAAAGCGTCGGCGTTTGATGTCGCTGACGGGTTTGTTTCAGTCGGACGACGAGAGCGAAGTCGAATTTCAACCGCCCGACACACGCTCGCTGCCGGACGCCGATCTTGTCGAGAACGAACGCAGCCAGACGATCGGCCGTGCGATCGCAACTTTGCCGGAAAAGTATCGTGTACCTGTTGTGCTTCGCGATGTCGAGGGGCGAACTTACGAGGAGATCGCCGAGATAATGCAGCTCGGTTTGGGAACGACAAAATCGCGCATCAGCCGCGGACGTGCTTTGCTAAAGGATAAGCTGCAAAATTATTTGTAAACGAAAATGTTTGACGGACCCGAAAATTTTGAAGGCGAGATGAAGATCGCTGAAGCGTTGGCGAGTTTAAGACGCGTCGATGCGCCGGGTGATTTCGACGCTCACGTCCGAGCGCGCATTGCGAGGGGGCGAGGGGGCGAGGGAGCGAGTGCGTGGGTGGCAAACTCGATCCGCATCGGCGTTCCCATTGCTGCGGCGATTGTGATTGCACTCGGCGGTTATTTTGTTTCTACTACGATAAATACTGGTCAAAACGATGTTCCGGCGGTTGCGGAAAGTCGATCAGAGCCGCAAAATCCGATTGTCGAACAACCTTCATCGAACATCGAAATCACACAATCGCCAAATCGCACGACAATCAAAAGCGATGAGTTGGTCGCCGAAAATAACCGTCCCGTTCCGACAAGCGACATTGTAAAACCGAACGGACCGAACTCTACAGATTCAGAAACGAGTAAAGATCGCCCGACCGGCGGTTCGGCCGAGCTGGCCGTTCGTGAATCAAAGAATATTTATCCGCGCGGACTAAATCCCAACGCCAAAGTTCCAGCAAATGCAAAAGGCGTTGGTCCGAACACACGAATTCACGTGTCGTCGATTTTAGAATTCATCGGCGTCAAAGCCACCTGGGCGGGCGACGGCTGGCGAGTCGATTCCGTTGACGTAGATAACATCGCGAACCGCTCTGGCATAAGAACTGGCGACGTCGTTGAGGCGATCAATGACCAGTCGGTTGATAAAACAACTACATTCCCCGCAAAATTCGACGGCAAGAGCGTTCGCGTCCGCCGCGACGGTGCGAGCCGCACAATCGAATTCAAGCCTTAATTCATCTCGAATAACTAGGCGAAAACTCGTGGCCGCGGTTTTTCGGCATGGTATACTTTGCCTGTAACAGGTGTGGTCAATGAGATTCCGATGTCAAACAAGATCTTTTTGACATTAATACTAGCGTCAGCCCTCTTTGTTTGTGGCTGCGCGATTGAGCAATTGCCTCAAACGAAGATACCCGCCGAAACAAGTGTTCAAACCGAAAAGACCGCAAAGATTAGAAATACGTCGCGTATTATTCATGTGCTCGTTGCACTTTGCGACAATGAAAACCAAGGTATCGTACCTGTTCCGGCTCACTTAGGAAATGGTGAAGAGCCGGCGAAAAATTTATATTGGGGAGCGGGAAATGGAGTAAAGACATTTTTCACAAAAAGTAAGAATTGGCAAAAACTCACTGAATTTCAAGACCCAAAGCCGAATGTCTTGGAGCGTTTAATTTTCAAGCATCGAACTGAGAATGTTTATCTTATCGCCGACGCATATCGCGGAAATAAGATGAAAGAGACGGTAGATGATTTTTTTGGTGCGGCATCTGGCAAGCAAATTGAAAATGTCGACATGGCAGACAAACACTTTCAGATTCTCGGCAGCTCAGATTTAATCGTATTTGTGGGTCACAATGGGTTAATGGACTTTAAGTTGGAGTCGGAGCCAAAAAAACAGGATGACGAGAAGCGGGAGACGATTGTTCTGGCTTGTGCGAGTTGGAATTACTTTTCAAAACATTTGAAAAATACCGGTGCGGAGCCACTACTGTGGACCAGTAATCTTATGGCTCCTGAGGCCTATACTTTGCATGCTGCGATTGAAGGTTGGATCAAGAAGGAGAGCGCTCAAGAGATACGGAAACGAGCGGCTTCGGCCTATGCAAAGTATCAGAGGATTAGCCAGAAATCGGCAGAGAACCTATTTGTTGCGGGTTGGTAGAGAATAATTTATGAAGAGAATCAATGTTTCGTTGCTACTTTGCCTTTTGAGTAATGTGGGAATTTTTTCTCAATCATTTCAAGCTGATCTCGTCGTCGCAAACGCCAACATTCGCACGATGGATGCAAAGCGAACGGTCGCGCGTTCGATGGCTGTTCTCAACGGCAAGATCATCGCGATCGGTTCTGACGCTGCGACAAAGTCGTTTGTTGGACCGAAGACGCGCGTTATAAACGCAGGCGGAAAGACCGTGATTCCGGGCTTTAATGACGCGCACGTCCATTTTATGGAGACGGGTACGCAGCTATCGAGCGTCGACCTGCGTGATGCGAAATCGCCGGAGGAATTTGTGCGGCGGATAAAAGAGTTTGCGGCGAAACTGCCAAAGGGCCGTTGGATACTCGGCGGCAAGTGGGATCACGAAAACTGGACGCCCAGCAATTTACCGACTGCTGCGATGATTGACGCCGTGACGCCGAACAATCCAGTGTTCATTGATCGTCTTGACGGTCACATGGCGCTCGCGAACAGCCTCGCGATGAAACTAGCGAGCGTGAACAAGGACACGAAAGATGTTGACGGCGGTTTGATCGTCCGCGATGCGGGCGGCAATCCGACCGGCGTTTTTAAGGACGCGGCGATGTCGTATGTCAATCGCGTGATTCCCGCGCCATCGTGGGAAGAGCGGCTCGAAGCAGCGCTCGCGGCGACCGAGCACGCGGCGAGCCTTGGCGTGACGAGCGTTCAGGATATGTCTGCGGGAACCGATGTCGGCGTTTATCAAGAGTTGCTTCGTCAGGGAAAATTGAAAACGCGTGTTTATGCGTGCTCGAATCTGAGCGATTACAAACGTTGGACAAACGCAGGCGTGCGCGCGGCGTTCGGCTCATCGATGCTGCGCGTTGGCTGTCTCAAAGGTTACGCGGATGGAAGTTTGGGCTCGACGACGGCTTGGTTCTTTGAGCCGTACTTGGACGACCCGAAAACCTCGGGCCTCGCCAGCGACGAGATCACTCAAACGCCTGACCTTGTGATGGGCGCCGACAAAGCCGGTCTGCAAATCAACATTCACGCGATCGGCGATCGTGCGAATGACGAGATACTTGATACTTTCGAACGTACAGCCGCGGCGAACGGCGGGCGTGACCGGCGCTTTCGCATCGAACACGCGCAGCATCTCAGGGAGCAGGACATTCCGCGATTCGGTTCGCAAAAAGTTGTCGCGTCGATGCAGCCGTTTCACATCATTGACGACGGCCGCTGGGCGTGGAAGCGTCTCGACGAAAAACGGATCAAGGGCACGTACGCGTTTCGGACTTTGCTCGACACCGGCGCGATTTTGGCATTTGGTTCCGACTCGCCTGTCGCACCGTTAAACCCCTTGTTTGGAGTATATGCAGCCGTCACCCGCCGCACGCTCGACGATAAAAATCCGAACGGCTGGATCCCCGAACAGAAGATCAGCGTGGACGAAACCCTCCGTGCTTTTACGTTTGGTTCGGCTTACGGCGAGTTTCAAGACGATGTGAAAGGCACGCTCGAAACGGGGAAGGTTGCGGATTTTGTGATCCTGTCGGAGGATATTTTTACGATCGATCCGGTCAAGATCAGAGATGTTAAAGTTGTGACGACGATCGTGAACGGCAAGATTGTCTTTGAGCGAAAATGAAGTCGGTCGCCGCGACATTGTTTATTCTTTTCTTTTTACTTTCGGTCGATGGTCAAACGTCGGCCGATCTTATTTTGATCAACGCGAATATTCGTACGTTGGACGAACGTGTTCCACGAGCCGAAGCTCTCGCCGTCCGTGACGGCCGCATCATCGCGGTCGGCAAGACAAACGACATTCGCAAACTCGCGGGCGACAAAACGCGCGTTGTCGTTGGCGGCGGCAAACTCGTTATTCCGGGTTTTAACGACGCGCACGTTCACCTCACCGGCATCGGTAATAAGTTTTCACATCTGGATTTGCGCGACGCACGTGATTCACGCGAGGTCGTGGATCGCATAACCTTTTTCTCGTCGATTTTGCCAAAAGGACGCTGGATCCTCGGCGGGGGATTAAATTTGGCACCTCAACATTTGGGGCAAAATTTACCGACGCTCGAGCAGCTCGACGCTGTGAGTGCGGACAATCCGTTGTTAATTTATTTTGCTGGTCACAAATCTGCGTTGGTAAATTCTGTCGCTCTGAAACTCGCAAAAATTACGACAACTGACTCCGTGATTTCAGGTGCAACAGGCGTGCGTGTCAGACAGCAAGTGCCGCTTGATCACGAACGTAACTGGCCTGAAGTCGTCGAGACTGCGAGCAACTACGCGGCGTTGCTCGGCGTGACGAGTGTTCAGGACGTGCACTCGGATGATCTCGCGGAATTGCTCAACACACTGGTCGAACTCGGGCGGCTAAAAACGCGGGTTTACGATTGTGTTGGAATTCAACATCGTCAGAAAGCTATTGCCGCCGGACTCAAATCAGCTATGGGCAATGCGTTTGTTCGCGGCGGTTGCGTCAAAGGCCTCGCGGAGGGTACGTCGGACGAGATCGATGAGCTGCGAACATCGATACTTGAATCCGATAGAGCTGGATTGCAGGTGATGATCCACGCGATCGGCACGCGTTCGAATGCGAATGTGCTCGATGCATTTGAAAAAGTAATTGACAAGAATGGCCGTCGCGATCGCCGCTTTCGCATCGAACACGCCGCACGGATGAAGGCGAGCGACATAGCGCGACTTTCACGTTTCGGTATTATCGCATCGATGCAGCCGCATCTGTTCGGTGCGGGCAGCGATGATTTTCGTGCCGTCATTGATTCGGGCGCGATGCTCGCGTTTGGGTCGGACGCGTCGATAACAGATTTCAATCCGCTGCTCGGCATTCACGCCGCCGTCAATAGCGACAGCCGTTCGATCACGGTTGAGGAAGCCGTCAAAGCGTACACGCTCGGTTCGGCGTTTGCTGAGTTTCAAGAGAAAGACAAAGGCACGCTCGCGGTCGGCAAACTGGCCGATTTTGTGATTTTGTCAGATGATATTTTTACGATTGAGAAGCATCGCCTCGAGAAGACGAACGTTGTAATGACGGTAGTTGGCGGCAAAGTTGCTTTTGAGCGTAAATGAGCGTGGTATAATTTTCCACAACTTATTTTCTGAGGAGATATGATGAAATTTATTATTAGCACAGCAATTTTAGTTTTAGCCTTTACGTTTTCGACATTTGCACAGGAAACGAAAGAAAAAGCAAAGCCGACTGACAAAGACAAGACCGAGGCGATACCGACTAGCAGTTACATGAAACGTGGTGCGGCATTGGGCAAGTCAATAAAAGTTTCGATCAACGATGTGTTGAAAGATCCGGCGAAATACGCGGGCAAGTCGGTTCGCGTCGAAGGCGTGATCGTGCGTTCGTGCAAGACGGAAGGCTGCTGGGCGGAGCTCGCGCAGAATGAAGATTCTAAGAGCGTTCGCGTCAAGATGAAGGATCACGGCTTTTTTATCCCGCTGCAAAGCGCCGGTGCAAAGGCGCGTGCCGAGGGCGTCTTTACCGTCAAAACTCTATCGAAAGCGCAGGTCGATCACATGATCGAGGAAGACGGAGCGAAGTTCGAAAATCGTAATGGCGACGGCTCGGTGACCGAAGTTTCGTTCGAGGCGAGCGGGATCGAGTTGAAAAAGGCGAAAATATAGGACTAAATTATGTTTCCAAAAATAATATTAGCGATCGGGATATTGGGCATACTGCTTGGATTGGCGGTAGCCGTGGTTTCACTTGCGCTCGTTCCGCTTACCAATGGACGAACCAGTATTGAGGAAGCCATGTTGGGATTTATTCCCGGGGTTGTTGTCTTGGTTCTTTCCTTTTTAATTGCGGTTATAGGTCTAATTTTCGTGATCAAAACTCGAAAGAAAAATTTGCCTCAGTGAAACCGTTCAAGATCGGAAATACCACGAAATAACCTTAAGCAAAAATCTGCCCGCGAATTACGCAATTGCCACGAATAATTTTGTTCGTGGTTTTTCGCGTGATTCGCGGGCAAAAGTCTCTTAAAACACCAACCTTACCGAAAGCTGCAATTGTCGCGGGTCGCCGACGCCTTGACGTAAGAAGCCGTCGAAGTTGAACAGGCTCGGGGCCACGAGCGAGTTTTGGTTGCCGGCGCCTGAGAGCGAGTTGATTCGGTTGTCCGTATTGAACGTATTGAACATCTCGATTTGTGGGATCAACTCGACCGTTTCGCTCAAGTTAAATTTACGTGCGAGCCGCCAGTCGAACGAGAAATATTCGTTGTCCTTGCGCAGCGTGTTCCGGTTCGTCGCGGTTCGCGTTGCGGGCGTTGCAGGCTGTGCGGAGCGCACCTGCAGACGCGGCGTGAATTGGAATTTCCCGGGCAGCTCAGCATACGCATAGAGATTAAATTTATGCGATATGTCGCGGTCTGACAACGCGTAATCGAGACGAAGGTTGTTCACGTTGAACGAGCGGTCGGTAAACGGATCGCGCTCATTCGAGTCGTCATCCTTGTCCCGCGACCAAACGTAATTTGTCTCCATCTGAAACCCGTTGCTGAAACGCTTTCTGGCACCGACCGTGAATCCATAATACAGCGATCGGCCCACCGAACTCGTGACCATCGTCTCGTCAAGATATGGGAAGAAAAATCCGTTGCGATTGGCGTTAATAAACCGCGTCAGATGCACGCCCTTTGAACGCGTGAAGTCTAAGTACATCGCCCAATCCGCCGCGATCTCCTGCTCGAACGCGACGTTCATCGTGTAGATGTCGGGGTTTTCGTAATTGCGGTCGAAGACGCGAACACCGCTGAAACACGGGAACTGCGTCAACGGGAGACCACCCGGGCCGTCGTCGCAAGTTTGTGCAGTCGGAGTGACGAGGTTCGGCCAAACGGGACGCACGTTATTGAACGGGCCGGCGGCAATCGTTTGTTGCTGAACGCCGTTCGTCGTTATCGAGCCGACTTGCGAGAGCATGTTTTGGCGAGCGTTGTAAATTCCGAAGCTCGCACGCAAGACAGATTTTTGATTGCTCGCGATGTCCCACGCAAAACCGAGGCGCGGCTGGAACATCTTTTTGTCGCTCGGCAATGTTCCGTTCGACGGGAATCGCGGGTCGTTCAAAAAGATGCCATACGCGGTTTGAGCCGGCGGTGTAACCACATCCGGAAAGATCTGAGCCTCCCAACGAAGGCCGTAATTGAATGTGAAGTTTGGCCAGATCTGCCATTTGTCCTGTGCAAACAGAGCGAAGTCTTCGTTCTTGACGTTCGACGCGCCGGCTGCGTCCGTTGCGAGTCCGGTTCGACCGGCGCCTTGCAGGAATAGCAGCAACGGCGTCGTACCACCGGTTCCACCGGTTCCGAACACTGCCCCGCAGGTCTGATTGAAGGGTGGCCCCGCGGTTATCCACGTACCGTTCGTACATCGTTCGGCTCTGGGGCCGAAGCCATTAGTCGCCGGAGTTGCAGCGTACCGCAAGAATCCGTTTACGCTGTCGAAAATATAACGTCCTTTGAAAAATCCTCTGAATACCTGATTGTTCAAGCTGTGCAGCCACTCACCACCGAATTTAAAGTTATGCCTGCCTTTGATGACCGAGACGTTATCGCGAATCTGTGTTCGCCAAAACACCTCGTCAATATTCGGCCCGAGGAAAAACGGATTGCCAAAGCGGAACGTCGTCGCAAAACCCATCGCTGTGTCTGCGGGAATGTTCGACGGCGTGGCGCTGCGTGGGCGATTTTCACGTGAGTATGTGAAGTGAGCTTCGTTTACGACATTCGAAGAGAAGGTCGTATAAAGATTCGCGTTGAATACATTGATCTTCGACGGGCCTTCGGTGCCATTTGCAGAAGTTCCGTATGTCGGCACGTCAAACGTCTGGTTCGTATTCTTCGAGTGGTCGAAATTGTACGACACGCTGAACTTGTTGTTCGATGTGAGATCGACGTCGAGCTTGCCTAAGAAAGCCGTGTTCCTGACTTGGTAGCCGATCGGCTGGCCTTCATCCTGTTGGCGAGTCGTTTGGAAAAAGTTTAGCAGTGCGCGTCGCTGACAATCGAAGCTCCCGTTTATCAGCGCTTCGTTTGCCTGAACCGTCGGGTTTTGTACCGAGCATGCCGTGCCGATCGGGGTACTCAGATTTGCGCGAGTTTGCTTTTCTCTAATGTGTTCGAGCGCAAAGAAGTAGAATGCCTTGTCTTTCTTGATCGGCCCGCCGATCGTGCCGCCGAACTGACTGAGGTTAAAATCATCCAGCCGTGTCCCGTCAGATCTGTCAGACGTCAATGCTTCGAGTCGTTGATTCCAAAACAAACTGCCATGAACGTCGTTTGTGCCGGACTTTGTAATGACGTTGATGATGCCGCCCGCTGAGCGGCCGTATTCTGCACCGGCTCCGGTCGGTATTACCTGAAATTCTTTTACCGCGTCGAGAGCGATGTCAATCGCCGCTCGCTGTCCGCCCGCCTGTTCGCCAAAAAATCCGTTGTTGTAATCGCCGCCGTCGAGGCTCACGTTATTAAAAATACCGCGTTGACCGGCAAAGTTGATCGCGTCGCCATCGGGGCCTTGGGTAATGCTGACGCCGGGCGTCAACGTCAAAAGATCTTCAAACTTGCGGCCGAGAATCGGCGTGTTAGTTATCGTGGCTTCGTTGAGAGTGGTGCTGGCCTCGACTTTAGCCGCGTCGATCGTCGGAGTCGCTGTGACCGTCACCTCGCCGCTGACGCCCGACACTCGCAGGGTCAAGTTCAGCGAAACCTGACGCCCGACGGTTACTTCAACATTTTGAACATTTAGCTTTGCGAAACCTTGTTTTGTAACTGTAACGACATACCGCCCCGGCGGCATCGACAGTAATGTAAATCGGCCGTCGGAGTCGGTTGAAAACGAACGCGTGAAATTTGTTGCGACATTTTTTGCTTCAACTGTCGCACCCGAAACCACCGCTCCTTGTTCGTCTTCGACAATTCCTTGAACCGTTCCCGACGTTATGTCCTGCGCCATCGCGCTTAAAGAAAATAACAAAAAAAGGATCGTACAAAAGCCGACCCTCCAACACATTTTGTTCAATACGTGCTTCAAGCTCAACATGATTTTTTTTCTCCTAAAGTACATTTTTAGATAAGGGATTCCTAATGCTTTTACAACGAATCAGGTAAACGAAAAACGAAACTGCCAAGATTATAGTCCGCACCCCGTAAGTTTGCCTAATTGGCCGACACAGGTTTTACATATGGTAATCTATTGGTTGATTTTTCGAGCAGCCTTAAGGAGATGAAGCCTTTCAAGATAAGAGATATTACGATCGATCCGCCGTTGATTTTGTCACCGATGGCGGGCGTGACTGATTATACTTTTCGCCGGCTGATAAAACGTCGCGGCGGGGTTGGGCTTGTGGTTTCGGAATTTATTTCGGTTGAAGGCCTGACGCGTCACAATCCAAAAGCAAAACGCCAGATGCGTTTCGACGAGGAAGAACGGCCGTACGCCGTGCAGATCTTCGGCGGCAAGTCCGATCGCATGGCGATGGGCGCCGAGATGGCCGAGGAGGTCGGCGCCGATATTCTCGATGTGAATTGCGGCTGCCCTGCGCCAAAGGTCGTAAAAAACGGCGGCGGATCGGGTCTTTTGCGAGACATGCCGCGGCTCGAGGAAATTCTAAAAGAGATAAAAAAGACGATCACGATCCCACTCACTTTAAAACTGCGAACAGGTTACTCCGACGCGACGATCAACGTCGTTGATGTTGCAAAGATGGCTGAGCAATGCGGCGTCGAGCACATCGCCGTCCACGGCCGCACGCGTGAGCAAGGTTACAAAGGCCTCGCGAATTGGGATCTGATCGCCGCCGTGAAACAAGCCGTGAAGATTCCTGTGTCAGGCAACGGTGACGTCACCACGCTCGAATACGGCCTCAGAAAATGGAGCAAGACCGGTGTTGACGGCGTGCTAATCGGACGTGGTGCGATGCAAAATCCGTGGATATTTCGGCAGTTCGCGGATGTTCTTGCGGGCAACGAACCGTATGTTCCTGACGTCTCAGAAAAAAAACATGTGCTGCTCGAATTTTTCTCTATGTGCCGCGAAGAAATGCCCGAGCTCGCGGCACTCGGCAAAATGAAACAGCTCGCCGGGCAATTTACGAAAGGCCTCGTCGGCGGCGCGCAGTTTCGGCAAACGCTTTATCACTCGCATTCGGCTGGCGAGATACTCGATAATATTACTACGTATTTCGAGACGCTCGAACGGCGGGAGACTTTCGGCGACGGAGCGATCGAGAGCGACGTGCCTGCCATCGAATCATGTTCGATGCCGGCGCACTTTGGGCTTCAATAAAATAGAATTATGATTTTTATAAAAAAAATATTGGCTTCCGTCTGTATTTTGATTGCTGCGGGCGTCTTCGCCGCTGCGCAGACGAATTCGGGTTCGACTGAAGGTGTATTCTCAATAAAATCTTCTCCCGCGTATGCCGAGATCCTTCTTCGTAAGACTGAGTTGCAGGCGGACATTGATGCCTTTGGCACCGATTACACCGAAGCGAGCACAAAGATGATCGAGCTGCGTGCCGAGCTCGCTTCGCTCGACAGATCGCTCGAAAAGGTCTTTGCCGTGCGGCCATCTGAGACTGGCAAGTTGACGTTGGGCCTTGGCAAGCTAATTGTAAAAAAAGCTGCGCTCGATGCCGATCTCGATAGATCATTACGTAAATACAGCAAGGAACATCCCGAGACAAAGCGTGCGCAGCGGAGAGTCGACAGATTCGAGGCGGCGATCGCGGAGATACTCAAATAAAAAAAGACCGGCGACGCGGTCTTTTTTTTGATCTCTAATCAACAAAATTAATTGTCTGTCTTTTCTTTACGCTCATCGGCAAAAAGTATCGGCGAGACGATCGAGCGGTAGAATTCGCTGATCTTGATGAATGACTCTGTCCGCAATTTCGACATAAATTTTTTCTGCTCCGTCGGCATTTTTTCACTGAGAATCGCCATGCGGACAGCATTCTCGTCAAAGACGGATTCGGTGCTTGCCTGCTCACGTACATCAACCCTCAGGATAACCATGCCCAACTGATCTGCTTGAAAAGGCTCGGTAACATCGCCGGTTTTGATATTTTTAAGCGGCTTTGCCACCACTTCGACAAGATTCGCAACAATTAGCTTCTCAGCCTTTCCGGCCCCTTCGGTAACAACGCCCGGGTCGCCATTTTCTTTCACAATTTTTGCAAAATCAGCGCCGCCTTTCAGCTGCATGTAAAGCTGCTTCGCTTTTTCCCGCACGGCGGCCTCGTCGCGGCCGGCAAAACTTAAGAACAGCTCGCTAATCGAAATCGTCTCAGGTTTTGTAAATTTACCTTTGTTTTTTTCGTAATAATCTTTCAACTCTTTGCCGTTTGCTTTCCAATAAGTTGCTGCCTGCACTTCGCGTTGAATGACGCGTTCGCGAACCGCCTGCTTACGCCAACCCTCTCTCATTTCCTTCGGATCGACACCCTGCTTTTCCATCTCTTGATAAAGCGCCTCGACCGTTTTGAAATTGTATTGCTTCATTAACTCCGCGATACGCTGATTCAGGCTTGCCTCGATGTCATTGTCGAGCCCGAGTTCTTTTGCTTTTTGAATGAGAAGCTCCTCGTTTATCAGGCTGGCAATCAGTTCGCCCTGCTTTTCGTCAGCCATTTTACGAGCCTCTTCGGGCGTCTTGCCTTCTCGTGTCCAAGTGTCGATTATCTCTTTTGTTTCGCGTTTAATTCGCGAAAGTGTGATTACGCCCTCATTGACCTGAGCGATGACCTCATCGACAACCTTAGTTTGTGTTTCCTGCGCAAAAGCATTCGCACTCGACAGAGCGGCGGTAAACAGGACTAAATAAAAATAACGAAAGTATTTCATCAACTTCTCCTTAAAAGCGGCAAGCAAGAATCTTATTACTCACGCGCAGTAGTTTGCAAACGTGAGTTTTGATGCACAAAGTTCGACAGGCGTTTCTTTTGCTCGCGAATAACAATCTAATTATCTTCGACAAAACTCCTAAGTCCTTATGTTCTTGAGCGTTTCGAGCGATACGACGAGCAGCTCGCGCATCTTGATCTGTACACGCAAGATGCCGTTTGGCGAGAAAGTCGAATCTTGATTACTGCCCAAAAATTGCGTCAATTTGTCAGGCGACACCGTCGCGTTCTCGCCTAGTTTGATCGCGATGCTGTCGGCGGCTTTATCGATTGAGACAATCGCCATTTGCTCTGCAAGTTTACGCAGACGGCCGTATGCAAAAAGATTTTCAACCGCGCGTGGAATGCGGCCGTAACGGTCTTCGATCTCGGCGTGAATTTGCATGAGATGATCTTCGCTTTCTGCGGACGAGATGCGCTTGTATGTCCGCAGCCGCTGACTTGCCTCGGCAATGTAGTCTTTTGGTATCGCGACATCGACGCCGAGATTGATGGACACGCTCACCTCGTCCGCGATCTCGTCGCCGCGAAGTTCGGCAATCGTGCGTTCGAGCATTTTTGTGTAGAGATCGAATCCGAGAGCGTCCAAGTGTCCCGATTGTTGTCCGCCAAGTATGTTACCGGCGCCGCGAAGCTCAAGATCAAGCGCCGCGAGACGAAAGCCCGCACCTAAATCTGAAAATTCACGAATCGCCGACAATCTTCTTCGGGCTATCGGCGTCAGCTCAAGCTCACTCGGTATCAACAGATACGCATACGCACGCCGATTGGAGCGGCCGACGCGTCCGCGAAGCTGATAAAGCTGCGAGAGGCCGTAATTATCGGCTCGATTGATAACGATCGTGTTCGCACGCGGGATGTCTATGCCGTTCTCGATGATCGTCGTCGCGACGAGAACGTCGTATTTGTAATCTACAAACGCGAGCATCACGTCCTCCATTTCCTTTTCGTTCATCTGTCCGTGACCGATCGCGATACGCGCCTGAGGAACAATTTTTTGAATGAGCGCGGCGATCGATTCGATAGATTCGACGCGGTTGTGGATGAAGAAAATTTGTCCGTTTCGCGAAAGTTCAAGCTCGATCGCCGAGCGGATCACACCTTCGTTAAATTGCACGACCTGCGTGTTGATCGCGAGCCGGTCACGCGGCGGCGTTTCGATGACGGACATATCGCGCATGCCGAGCAGAGACATATTCAACGTGCGCGGGATCGGCGTTGCAGACAAAGTGAGGACATCGACTTTTTTCTTTAGCTGTTTAAGTTTTTCTTTGTGGCCGACGCCGAAACGCTGCTCTTCATCAACGACGACGAGGCCGAGTTTTGGCATTTTTACATCGTTTGAGAGCAGACGATGCGTGCCGATCAGCACATCGACTTCGCCTTTACCGGCAGCCTCGGCAACGGACTTTTGTTCCTTTGTCGAGCGAAACCGCGACAGCAGATCAACTTTTACCGGAAAAGCTGCGAAACGCTTTTTGAACGTCTCGTAATGCTGATACGCGAGCACTGTTGTCGGCGTGAGCACGGCTGCCTGTCTGCCGTCCATCACTGCCTTGAACGCCGCACGCATCGCGACTTCGGTCTTGCCGTAACCTACGTCGCCGATAATAAGCCGATCCATCGGAACCGCGGTTTCCATGTCGTTTTTTACGTCTTCGATCGCGGTCGCCTGATCTATTGTCAGTTCATATGGAAAAGCATCTTCAAACTCGTGCTGCCACGGAGCGTCGGGCGGAAAGGCATGGCCTCTCACTAATTTGCGCTCGGCGTAAAGTTTCAAAAGCTCATCCGCCATGTCGCGCATCGCGCGTTTTGCCTTGGCCTTTGTCTTTTGCCAGCCAAGTCCGCCGAGACGATCAAGTGATGGCTGCGCGGCCTCACCCGACGAGTAACGCGAGACGAGATCCATTCGCTCGACCGGCACAAACAACTTTGCATCGTCGGTGTATATCAGCAGCATGAATTCGCGCGTTTGCCCTTGCGACGCGATAATTTGCAGGCCGTCGAAACGCCCGATGCCGTGATCGATGTGAACGACGTAATCGCCCGCTTTGAGATCGCGAAAGTCCGAGATAAAAGCGCCGAGTTTTGATTTTGTACTTTGGCTTTTGGTCTTGGGCCTTTGTTCGGACGACGTTATCTCGCCGAAGATGTCGGCCTCGGAAAATATCTTCAGCTCGAAGACAGGCAGCTCAAATCCGCTCGACAACGCGCCGATCCGTATCGAATCTTGCGGCAAGTAAATATCGTATTCGCGAAGAATTTCATTCAGCCGCTCAGCCATTCCCGCTGTCTGGACGACGATCTGGGCTGTCTGTTCAAACTCCGCAACAAACGCCGGAATATCGCCATGAAACTTGCGCGTCGAACGCGACTGAAGCTCGATCTCGACGGCTTTTTCAGCAGTTGGAAATAGAAATAGCGGGTTGGAACCGCCTGCGTGAGCGGGCGGCCAGTTTGTTGGTTTATCCTCACCGAACTGGCCCGCCGCTGACGCAGCGGGTTCTGACAAGGCGAATTCCTCGTCGGTCGCCGCAGCGGTTCGTCCGAGCGTGCGAAACTCAAGGCGATTTGCGTCGTCGAGTTTTGCGCGCAGTTCGTCCGGTTGCAGAAAAAGCTCGTGGGATTCGAGCGCTATGTCGTCGGCTTCGATGGCCGATGCCCGAGTTTCGGCGAGATGTTCGTAGAGAGTTGTGAGCGTACTCTCGACGGCGACGGGTTCATCGATGACTAGAATGTGATCGCGAAGATAATCGAACACGTTCGCCGTGAGCGGTTTTACGAGCGGGAGTTGAAACTCCCAGCCCGAAAACGTTTCGCCCATTTCCGCGAAGTCGGTTCGGTCTTTTATGTTGCGAGCGAACTTGCGGTCGGTAAATTTTTCGCGTGCGAAAAACGCCCAGTCTTTCAGATCCTGTTTTGTGGCGGCAAATTCCCGCATTGGTGCGATCGAGATTTGTTTCAGCTGCTCGACCGAAAGCTGCGTGTCGGCGTCGAACGCGCGAATCGAATCGACGGTGTCGCCAAAAAACTCTATGCGGACTGGAGTTTCGGCATTCGGTGGCCAAACATCGACAATGCCGCCGCGCAAAGAAAATTGGCCGGGTCCGAAGAGCGGATCTTCGCGCACGTAACCGCTGGCCACGAGCCGCTCGATCAAAACTTCGGGCGGAAAATCTTTGTCGCGGACAATTTCGCAGCCGAGCAAAGTAATTTCGTCAGGTGTTACCGTTCGCTGAATCAGCGCTCGCGCGGATATCACAACGATATCGCCTTCTTTCTTGGCTAACTGCCAGAGCGCAAGTGCGCGGCGTTCCTGTGTCTCGGCGTGGGGTGAGACGCCGGAGTATGGATCGGTCTCGAATGATGGCAGCGTGACGATTGCGGATTGCGGAGTGTGGAATGCGGATTTGTCAGAACCGGGAGCGGTAGCGACTGGGTTGTTTATCCAAAAATCAAGATCTGCGGCCCAGACGTCGATGTCCTGATTCGATTCTGTGACAACGGAAAAGCGTTTGTTCGTTGCGGCCGCGAGACGCGATAAAACACTTGCCTTCGCCGCGATCGAAGTCAGGCCGCTGAGAGAGAGGACACGCGCACCGCGCTCGATCTCCCGTTTCAGATTGTCGTATTCATTACTCATTTGGCGCACAGCTATCCGCGAAAATCCCGGTGAATCGAGATTCTCTTACGGTTACCTTATTGTGCCGTGTCAGTAGCCCGCGTGTAAACAAGGGCTCGACGTAATTGCTGATGGTGCGTAGGTTATTTATAATCAGGGCTTTGAACGTTGAGCCCTTACTTACGTGCGGGCTACGGACACGCGGCAACTGACATATGACGATTCCTGCATTTGACGAGATCATTGAGCAAAACGACCAGACCGAGGCCCGCATAGCTTCGCTTGTCGCGATTGGCGAGCTTGTCGGCAACGTATATCCGAACAAGTTCGCTCGCTCGACCGTGAGCGGCGGCGAAGACACGATCACTGCGCTAAAACATTTCGATAAGGTCGCGGGTGTCGAAGCGCGGATGGCCGCGATCAAGGCGAAACTCGACGACGGCCAGCGTCCGGCACCCGAGGATAAGGAACCACTAAATGAAGAATTGAAAGCTCTCGGCACCGTTCGCATCGCCGGACGCCTTACTACGCCGACGCGCGGTAATTTTGTTCACCTGACCGACGGAATGTCGAAGCTGCAGGTTTATTGCAACAAGAAAGGGCCGCTGGCGCTTATCAAGAATGACGGTGCGGACACGCTCGACTCAGGATCGGGCTGGGCTTTATGGCAACTTCTTGATCACGGCGATTTTGTCGGCGTCGAAGGCTATCTGTTTGTCACAAACACGGGCGAGGTCAGCGTGCACGTCGAAAAGCTGCAGTTCCTCGCCAAAGCCATGCTGCCGATGCCCGACAAAATGCACGGTATCGCCGACGCCGAGATACGACAGCGGCAGCGTTATTACGATCTGATTGGTTCGAGCCTGAGAGTCGAGAGTCAAGAGTCGGGTGTCGAGAGCGAACTGACAACTCGTGAGGTTTTTGAGCGAAGAGCGAAGATCATCTCGTCGATGCGGCATTTTCTCGAAGATCACGGCTACATTGAGGTTGAGACGCCGATGCTCACGCCAAAAGCGACCGGCGCCGTCGCCAGACCGTTCAAGACGCATCACAACGCGCTCGACATCGACCTTTACGCACGCATCGCGCCCGAGCTTTATCTCAAACGCCTCGTCGTCGGCGGCTTTGAAAAGGTTTACGAGCTAAACCGCAACTTCCGCAACGAAGGCATCAGCTACAAACACAATCCCGAGTTCACGATGCTCGAATTCTACAGCGCCTACATGGACGTCGAGGGAATGATGGATTTTTGCGAAGAGCTGGTTCGCGAGAGCGTGATGAAGGTGACGGGAGGATTGCAGGTCGAGTATGAAGGAGAGAAGATAAATTTTGACAAGTTTCAACGTGTTACGATGCTTGAGGCCGTTGAGCAAAAAGGCGGAAACCTGAGCGGTAGCGAGGGTGCTACGCAGGCGAATGGCACGAACGGCACACTCCCTACTGGTCGTGTTTCCGCCTTCACCGATGCCGAGCTTCTGGAAACTTTTGAGGACGAAGTCGAACCGACCCTCATTCAGCCAACTTTCATCATCGACTTTCCAAAATCCATTTCACCGCTATCTAAAGCCTCGCCCGAGAATCCGCAGATCGCCGAGCGTTTTGAGCTGTTCATCAACGGCATGGAGGTCGCGAACGGCTTTAGCGAGCTCAACGATCCGAAGGAGCAGTACGAACGTTTTGTCGATCAGACTGAGCAAAGAGAAGGCGGCGACGAAGAGGCGATGATCCTCGACGAAGATTACATCCGCGCACTCAGCTACGGCATGCCGCCCGCCGCCGGCATCGGCATCGGCATCGACCGCCTCGTCATGCTGCTAACCAACAAACATTCGATCCGCGACGTTATTTTGTTCCCGCACATGCGCCCGGAAAGACATTCAGCCGCAGAGGACACAGAGGAAGAAATTTAGCCGCAGATGAACGCGGATAAACACAGATATAAAACAGAAATTGATACTCAAATAAATCTGCGTCAATCTGCGTTTATCTGTGGTAAAAACTTCTTTCCTTTGCGTCTTTGCGTTGAAAAATGATTTGAAAGTATTTTTCTACACAACATTTGCCCTCAACGCTTTTGCCCTTAATTCTATACTCTGCCGTCTGGCGCTTAGCGGCGAAGAGGCCGACGCGGCTGGTTTTACGGCGGTGAGATTGGTGTCCGGTGCGATCGCGTTGGTTGTTATCAACTATGCGATTAGTTGCAGAGGCCTGCGCGTAAGCAAGGGCGATACACTCAACGCAGAAGATTCATCGCGGGGAATTGATCAGCTTGGCGGTTCGCTATCGCCCTTGCTTATGCGCGGGCTTGCGCAACATGTAGGCGCGTTGAGTGGGTCGTGGCTGTCAGCGGTGCTTTTGTTTGCGTATGCGGTGTGTTTTTCGTTTGCGTATCTCGGGCTGACGGCGGGGACGGGAGCTTTGATACTTTTCGGCTCGGTGCAAGTGACGATGATCGCAGTTGCGATACTTCGAGGCGAAAGGCCGTCCGCGCTCGAATGGCTCGGACTCGCGATAGCCGTCGGCGGTCTTGTTTATCTGGTTTTTCCGGGACTCGCTTCACCGCCGCTTGTAAGTTCGTTGCTAATGGCCGCGGCCGGTGCGGCGTGGGGATTTTACACACTGCGAGGGAAATCCAGCAACGATCCGCTCGCCGACACCACCGGCAATTTCGTTCGCTCGATGCCGATGGCCGCAGCCGTCGCGTTAATTTTTTTGCCGCAGATCCAACTCTCAACACGTGGCGTCGTGCTTGCGGTCATCTCGGGTGCGGTCACATCCGGCGTCGGTTATACGATCTGGTACGCCGCGCTCAAATATCACACCGCGGTGCGCGCGGCTGTTTTGCAGCTTCCGGTGCCGTTGCTCACGGCCTTCGGTGGCCTGATTTTGTTGGGTGAGATCGCGACGGCGCGGTTGTGGATCGCGTCGGTGCTGATCCTCGGCGGCATCGCGTTGACGATTTTCAGACGAGTTGCCAAAGCCCGCGCGTGAGCAAGGGCGATACACTCAACAAGATGAGCATTGACCGAGGCTTGATTTGGTTTTGCGTTTCTATATCGCCCTTGCTCACGCGCGGGCTTTGGCAACTTGGTGAGCTTTTTGCATAGTTTATCTAAAATTATGCGAGACGACCTCTGTTTGCAAACTGCTAATAGGCTGGAAGTGAACGGCCTTTAACATTCCACGTTCTTCGAAAATTCCACGGATGATGAGGAAATCATTTTGATTGATCACGGCTCGGTATTTCTCAAACATATCGGGCATGACGACAAAATTCGAAAAGCCGGTTTCGTCCTCGAGCGTGATAAAGACGACGTTATTTGCGGTCATCGGCCGCTGACGGATGATGACGGCGCCGGCCGAGGAAACGACCTGATTTTTTTTCAAATTTAATGTTTCCTTTGCAGAGAGAATGCCGCGTTTTGTCAGCTCGTCGCGGATAAACGCCATCGGATGCTTGCCGATCGAGATCCCGGTTTTGCGAAGGTCGGCGTCAACAAGCTCGAGGCCCTCCATGCGGCTCAAGAATGCGGAATGCGGAGTGCGGAGTGCGGAATTGTCGTCTTTAATTCCACATTCCACATTCCGTATTCCGCATTCAAACAGCTCACCGCTCGGCTGGATTGCAAGCTCCGACTGCCACAGAGCCTCGCGCCGATGGACCGTGCCGTCAAAATTCAGCGCGCCGGCGAGACTGAGCGCGCGGATCTCGCGTTTGTTAATTTCCGGCACGCGAGCGACCAGATCTTCGATGCTTTTATACCAACCACACTTACAGATTTGCGGCTCTGCCGCTCTATTTGCGGAAAAGCTACGCTTTTCCGTCGTGTCGCTACATAAACCTGCGGCTGTGCCGCCGTTTTGTTTGGGTGGCGGCGTAGCCGCAAGATCATCAGGGTAATCGGACGGAAAAGCGCAGCTTTTCCGCTCGGCAAGGCGGCAGCGCCGCGAATGAGTCCATCTTTTCTCAACGATTTTTTCTGCCACCTCTTGACGCAGGCCGCGGACAAACCTCAGGCCGACACGGACTCGAAGGTCGCGATCAGTATCAATCGCCGGTGAAACTGGCCGCCCACTCACGCAGGCGGTTCCGACCTCCTCGACCTTGAAAAGATAATCCGAGCGATTTATATCGAGCGGCAAAAAGTGCAAGCCGTGCCTCTGCGCATCTTTTACGAGTGTCGCCGCGTTATAAAATCCGAGCGGATAATTATTGAACATCGCCGCCATAAAACACGCTCGATAGTGAATGATGAAGTATGCAGACGCGTAGGCGAGCAATGCAAAGCTATAAGCATGCGATTCGGGAAAGCCATAGTTGGCAAAGGCCTTAACGTAACCGACTATCTGCTCTTGTACTTCGGGCGGAATATGGTTACGTGTCATGCCGTCGCGTAAACTTTGGCCGACCTTTTCCATCTTCTTGTCGGGACGTTTAAAGCCCATCGCACGACGCAGCTCTTCGGCCTCTGAGCCCGTAAATCCGGCTATGTCCATCGCCATCTTCAAAAGCTGCTCCTGAAAAAGCGGGACGCCCATCGTGCGCTCCAAAACCGGTTTTAGCGACGGATGCGGATAGGTGACCGCCTCGGCGCCCTGTCGCCGTTTGATATATGAATGCAGCATATTCCCGACGATCGGCCCGGGGCGAATGATCGCGACCTGGACGACGATGTCGTAAAAGTTTGCGGGCCGTGACTTTGGTAAAAACGCGATCTGGGCGCGGCTCTCGACCTGAAACATGCCGACGGTGTCGCCCTTTTGCAGGGCGTCGTAAACCGCAGGGTCGTCATTCGGAATTTTGTAAAGACTGAGATCGTCGCCGTGATGCTGGCGTATCAACGTGATCGAATCTCGCAGCACGGCCATCATGCCCAAGCCGAGCAGATCGATCTTGACGATCTTGAGCCTTTCGCAATCGTCCTTGTCCCACTGGATTATGGTGCGATCCTGCATTGACGCAGGTTCCAATGGCACGATACCGTCGAGTCTGCCCAACGAGACAACCATGCCCCCCGAATGCTGGCCGAGGTGTCGCGGGAAGTCGAGAATTCGCTGATAAAGATTGGCAAAATGCTGCAGAGCGCTATCCTCGGTCGGGTCAAAACCGCTCTCTTTCAGACGGCGATTGAGTTCGTCGCCTTTAAAGGTTTCGTAGTGCGAGTTTAGTTTCGACAGCCGATCAAGTACGTCGGCACCAAAGCCAAACGTCTTGCCGACCTCGCGGACGGCCGACTTGCCGCGATAGCAAATAACATTCGCCGTCATGCCCGCGCCGCGCCGTCCGTAAGTTTGATAAACGTGTTGAATGACGCGTTCGCGATCGTCGCCCGACGGCAGATCGATGTCGATGTCAGGATATTGCTCGTACTTTTCTGACAAAAATCTTTCGAACAAAAGCTTGTTCTTTATCGGCTCGACCGCCGTGATCCCGAGCGTGTAACAGACGACGGAGTTTGCCGCCGAACCGCGGCCTTGAGAGAGAATGTTATTGACCTTGCAAAAGTCCGAGATGTCGGTCACCGTTAGAAAATATCCGGCAAGACCTTTCATATCGATCACGCGAAACTCCTTTTCGAGCCGCGGCGTGACCTGCTCCCTCAACGCCCACGGCTCGTGTCGATAGCGCTCGTGCGAGCGCTCAATCGTCTTTTTTCTCAAAACGGACGCCGGCGTCTCGCCTGCCGGAACTTTGTAATCGGGAAAGTTGTACGACAGCTGTTCAAGCGAGAAATTTACTCGTGAGGCGATGTCGCTCGTGACCTCGACCGCCTCGGAATAATCTTCGAAAAGCCGCTGCATCTGCCGCTCGGATTTTAGGTAACGCTCGCTATTTTCGCTCAGCAATTTACCGGCTTTGTAGATGGTCGTGTGATTTTTTATGCAGGTAAAAACGTCAAACAACTCGCGGTCCGCCGGGTCGGCGTAGTACGCGCCGTTTGAAGCAAAATAGGGAACTTTTAATCGATGTGCGTAGCCGAGCAGGATTTGGTTGATATTTTCCTCGTGCCGCAGATGATGCCGCTGCAGCTCGACGTAGAGGCGTTTTTCGAAAACGTAATTCAGCCACGCGAGATCGACGAGGCCGCGATTTTGTTTGATCGCGTTGTGAATAAAACCGTCCGCACCGCCCGTAAAGCACATGAGGCCGGGCGAGTGGTTTTCGACATCTGCGCGTGTAGCAAAATGCTCACTCTTTTTATTACGAAGCTTGACCGTCGTGATGAGTTTCGAGAGGTTTTGATAACCTGCGAGATTCAGCGGCACGAGCGGCAAAAGGCTGCCGTCATCCATCGTGATCTCGGCGCCGATAATCGGTTTTATGCCGTGTTCTTTTGCTTCAAAATGAAACCGCACCGAGCCCGCAACCGTGTCGCGGTCAAGCAGAGCGACGCACGGAATATTCAACTCAGCAGCGCGCGCCGCCAACCTCTGCGGCTGTGAACCCGAAGACAAAAAGCTAAACGCCGATCGTGTGTGAAGTTCGCAAAACATGTCAGTTGTCAGTGGGCGGTGGTCAGTGGACAGTCGCTTTTACTGACAACCGACCACTGATCACCGACCACTGCTCAATCATATTCACCAACCAAAAACCATTCCTGTCGGACAAAACGCAGGCGATAGAGGCCGTGGTTTTCGACCTCGACATCCCATTCCTCGACGCTCCACGGCCGCTCCCACCAGCGCGAATTGGCTCGCCAAACGCCGCTGTATTCGACGACGCTGCCCCTAAATGCGCGCGTTTTTAAATGGACTAACCGCCCGTCGCGCACCACGACAGACGCGCGGATCATCGGGCGAAAATAGTTGAATGCGATCGAAGGATTGCGGATTGCGGAATGCGGAATGCGGATTTCTTTGCCCGTTGGCATTGTATGAGTGTCGAGTGTAAACGGCCGTGCGAGGCGTTGATTCAGCAAAACCGGGACGCCGACATTGTCTTCGCCGACGAGTTTTTTCAGTTTGTTGACAGTCAGCAAAAGACTTTCCGGTTCGGGCCGCGAGACGGCGTAAAGGCCGCGTTGATCTGGTCTCGGCTTAGCAAAATGAGCGATAACGCGCACCGACACGATCTCGGACTCGGGCGGGTCGAGAGCGATACGCAAATTTACGAGCTTTAGCCAAAACGATTTTTCGAGCGTCGGAAACGAGGTTTTTATTTCGTAAAACTTGGCTTCTTTTTTTCGCAAATTTAGCGTGATGTCGATCTGCTCGGTGCTCAGGCCTTCGTAAGCAACGCGGGCAAACAACTGGTCAAAGCCGCGGTTAACGACAAAAATAAGCTGTTCAAAATCCTCAACCGCAAAATCGAGCTCGTAGCTCCACGAAACATCAGTTTCTTTTATATTCGGCACGACACAGCGGTCGCCTTTTTGACGAATTGTCCGCACCACGCGCTCGAATTCGCGGCCGTAGCGCTTTACAAGTTCGTCCGTCGGCACGGCGAGCAGATCGTGTACGCGATGGATGCCTAAATCATTGAAAACATTGAGCGTATCGGCTCCGATATCGATCTGACGAAGCGGCAGATCAGTAAATTCGTCGATTGGATTTACCAGCTCGGACGAACCTCGCGCACGCGCGAGTAGCATCGCCGTCTCGGCATTTTCGGCGACCGAGACCTTGCCCGCAACAATCCGCCGCTGCATCTCTTTAACGATATGCTGCTCGATCGCTTTTTCGTCGCCGATCAGCCGCGTCAACCCGCTCACGTCAAACAAAACGCCATCGTCGAGCCTTTCGATGCGGGGCGAAAAGTTTTGAGCAACAGACAGCAGAACGGCTTCATCCCGGTTTGCGCTTTCTGAAATGATGCAGGCGAATAATTTGGACATAATTCTCAAACGCACTTCGGCGCTTTTAAGGATTTTTATTTTCCTGTCTCGAAGATGCTAGATTTGCGAATAATCCATTTCGATCTCAGTTCTCGAAACCTCGCCATAAAACTGCTTTCTCGAGTACATCTTTATCTCGAGATCGCGTAGCAGTTTGTAACGGCCGCGGCCCGACCAGATCGCGCGCTCGCGCGTCATTTCGAATCCGTGCTGCGACGCCGAGCCGGTCACGGACTCAGGCGAAGTGATGACCAGCAGCGTCGGCGTCTCTTTTATGCGGGTTCGATAGCGAAACCAGTAAGTTTTCGGAACGAGCCGGAGTTTGTTCTCAGGTAAACCATTTAAATTCAGCCAGATGCAGCCGAAACCTTTTGCCTGCACCAGATAGTCGGCCGACATAAACGCCTTTTCGACATCGCCGTCGCACTTTATCCACAATAAGTTTTCAAGCTCGACGCCAGCCAAAACCGCCGAATATGCGTCAAATCCGCCGCACGAATCCACAACCGCACAAATCTCGCCAAAGGCTGTCAGCTTTGCCAACAGCGATAGAGCAACGCTCGTCTTGCCAGAACTCGCCCCGCCTGCAAACTCCGTGATCGCACCGCGTGTGAGAGCAATCCCAAACCTGTCGAGTACGATCTCATCCGAGTGTTTTTGCTCTTCTTTAAGGCGAGCTAGGCTTTTTACGAGACTTAAATGCGCCATAGTGGACTATACAAACGTCCTGATTACAGGATGATGTTGCATCAATGAAACAATAAAAATAGAGTAATTCACGCGAAAAGAAAAAGCAAGGCTTTTAGTTATTCGTTGACCATGACCTCGACGGGGTCGATGCCCGAGGCTCGCCATGCGGGATAGAGAGCTCCGATAAGGCTGCCGCCGATGGCGATGGCGACGGCGGTGAGCATCCAGCCGGTGCTGAATTCGAAGGCGAGAGAGAATTGGCGTGAAATTAAATATGACGCGCCAAACGCCGCGAGAAATCCTACGCCGACGCCGAGAACGCCGATCAAAAACGCCTCGCCCTCGATCGTGCTGATGATAAACGACGTCGAAGCGCCGAGTGATTTGAGGATGCCGATCTCTTTGCGGCGTTCGGTGACCGTGGTGTACATCGACAGCAGAACAAAGATCGTTGATACAAACGCGCCCAGGCCGACGAGTATGCGAAGAAATGTGTTGAGGCCGGGAATGCGCTCTTGCGCGTCGATGACAATGTCGCGCGTCATCGTGATCTTATTGCCGGGCAGCTTTTCGTTTATAGTGGCGGCGACCGCGTCGGCGTCAGCGCCGTCCTTAACTTTTACGAGAATGTAAGAGCATTTGTCGGTTTGCAGGGCTTCTTGCATCGCGGCGAGCGACATCTTTATGCGCGCACCCGACGGCGGGCTGTAGACGCCGGTGATCTTGTATTGTTTGCCGCCGAACAGTTCGTACGCGTCACCGACTTTGAGATTGCTCTCTTTAACTTGCTGTTGATCGATGATGATCTCGTCAGCGCCTTGCGGCGCGCGTCCTTCGACGAGATTGATATCGTTCATCTCGGCGAACGGCTGCCAATCGACGCCGTCGAGCATCTTTATTCCCCAAGTCCCGCTCGCGTCCGGCGAAAAATATCGAATCACAGGCACCGTCGATTGCACGCCATCGATCTCAAGAAGCCTGCCAGCGTAGGCGACGTTGACGGTCGTGTTCGAGCTCGTGGCCTCCATGCCGCCGGGCCGCGTGAAGATAATTTCGGCTTTCCAGTTGGCGGCGCGTTTGGCGATGTCGTTCGTCATTCCGCGTGCGAGGCCTGTAAAAAGCACGATCAGAACAACGCCGAGTGCGACGCCGATGACGCTGATGAGCGTGCGGAACGGGCGGACTTTGAGATTTGCGAAGATGAGTTCGAGCATGTGCGGATCACGCTTCTTTTACGAGTTTGTCGTGGCCGAGTGCGCGTCTGACGACGAAGGCCAGCACGAGCGCGAAGAGCAAGATCGCCCACGCTCCGAGAGCCGAACGCCACGCCCATTCCCACTTGCCGCGAAACGTGCCGAGAATCGCCCCGACCGTAAACCCAAACATAAAAAACACGCCGATCGCGTTGAGCACCTTTCTGCTTTCGAGAAAACGCGAGATCAGCACCGGTAGGGCGATCGTAAATTCGGCGACAAGACGCGGCATCTGTTTGAAATCGTCTTTCAGCGACTGCGTGTCTTCGCCGGCGCCGACGAGCAGAGCACCTTTTCGCATCGCGTACAGATTGAAAAGCACCGACACGACGGAGAACAGCACCGAGATCGCGAACGCACGCCGCCGTGCGACGCCATCCTGCGATGCGGCAAATACGTCGAAGAAATAGCGTTCCTGCGCGTAATGTGTGATGAATTCGACCGTGTGGCTGAAGGCGGGAAGCATGATCGACACGATCAGATTCGCGAGCCATACAGGCGTTGCCTTGCGAAACGATTGAACGAGCGCGCCGGCAATACCGGTCGTAAAAAAGCGAAAGAAAAGCTCGACCATCACAGCCGTCAACGTTACGAGCATGCTCTCGCTGCTGGCTTTGTAGATCGTAAAGTAAAACGATCCGCGAACGATCATCGCGAGCAGAACCGCCTTCCAGTTCCAACGCGTAAGCAGCTGTAACGGATGATGCGTCAGATTGCGAAACACATCCGCGACCGTGATCACCGGATCCCAAACTTCTTCTATATCATCGGCGTCGGCGATGGAATGGTGAATTTCGTCAGACATTGACATCGGCGGCACCGTCTCTCGTTCGATCATAAAACAGCTAATTCGCGGGAAAACAAAACGCTAATACTAGCATACGAGGGCAGTTAGTTCTAATTCTTTTCTTTGTGTTCTTTGTGTCTGCCCTTTGTGATCTCTGTGATAAGAAAATCTTTTTATCACAAAGGCCGCAAAGGCAAGACGCAAAGTTCACAAAGTTATTTGAGGTATCTTGCCTCGTAAATCTCGATCCATTGTGCAGGCGTGACTTTTGAGGCAAGCTCACCGATCAGCTTGAGCGGAATGTCGTCGATCTTCTTAAAGCGAATGCACGATTTGCCCATGTCGAGTTTTCTCGAGCTGTGTTTCGGCCACTCTTTTTGAAACCATTTGAGCAGTTTGCCGTCGCTATAGAGGCACATGCTGTAAAAGGAGATAAAGTTTTTTTGCGACGCGAGACCCATGAAGGGTAACGGCTGCTTTGGATCGCAATGATAACCGGCGGGATAAAGTTCGTGCGGCACGGCCCAGCCCATCATGCCGTACGACATCATTTCCTCAAAACCTTTCGGCAGGTTTTTGTTTACGACTTTGCGAATGTCGCTGATAGCTTTTTGGCGGTCTTCGGGTAAAGACTCAATATATTCGTCAACGGTTTTTGCTTTTGATTGCATAAGAAATATTTGCCACAGATTAGCACAGATTAGACAGATAAAGTTTCATTCACCGGAGCACCAACGGTGCGGAGCAATATAGCCTGCGGCAACGTCGCAGGAATGTCGAACCATTCTAATGTAAGCACCAACGGTGCGAAGTAAATTAACATCGTCGCAACTTCGCCGCGTTGCGCTTACTACGCTTTGTTTCGCGTCCACCTGCGGCGTTGCCGCAGGCTAGATTACCTTTGCACCTTCGGTGCGGGATAATAACTTTTCAAGTCGCTGTTCGCCGATGCCGTAGAGTGATTTTATCTCAGCGATCTGTGCTTCGATGTCGTCGGTTGTTTTCGGCGTGGCGAGACGTGTGCCGACAAGCATGTTGTTCTTCGGCGTGTGCTCTACGGAAATAAACTCGAACAGCTGCGATGAATAACCGCTGCGTTCGAGCAGGAGTGCGCGCAGACCGTCGGTCACGGTTTCGGCGGTGCGTTCGAGCATCACGCCGTGTTTGAGAATGTCCTTGAACATCGCCGGAGCCTTTATTTGCGGCCTGATCTCGCGATGACAGCACGGCGCCGCGACGATTAGATCGGCTTGTGCCGCGATACCTTTGTAAAGCGCGTCGTCGGTCGCGGTGTCGCAGGCGTGAAGCGCGATCAGTATATCGACGTCGCCGGTTTCGTGAGTCGCGATCGTGCCACTCAAGAATTTCAGTCCGTCGAATTCGCATGTTTGCGCGATGTCACTGCAGAGTCCGGCGAGCTCAGACTTTGCCTCGACGCCGGTCATCGTCACGTTGAGACCACGGACATGCGTAAAATAATCGTAGGCCGCAAACGTCAGATAGCCTTTGCCCGAACCCATATCGACGATCTTCAAATCCCGTCGGTCCGCCAGCTGCGATTTGTCAAAAAGTTTTGCGAGCGTCTCGACAAACTTATTTATCTGCCGCCACTTGTCCTGTTGCCGGTCGCGAATGCGGCCTTCGTCCGTAGCGATGCCGAGAGCTTTTAGATAAAAGGCGTTCGCGTCAATCTGCGTTTTTTTCTTACGGTCGTGCGTCGTCGGGGGCACGATTTTGAACGTCGGTTTTGCGACATTCAAACGCGATTTGCCCTTTTTACCGATCTCTAGTTGATAATCGGCCTCGGTCGTAAAAAGATGTCCGCTGAAAAATTCTGTACCGAGCAACTCGCCGATAAGTTTTACACCTTCGTCAAACGAATGATTCTTCACGGTGTCGCGAGTGTCAGTGCGATAGAGGAAATAAAGCCGCGAGCCTTTTCTCGTAGTGAGCCGACGAACATTTAGTTTTTGCAGTTGTTTGTCGACGCCTTTATAATTACCTAAAGTCGCTTTGACAAAAGTGTCGTCGGCGAGCGAAGAAACAAGCGCGGTGACAAATTTTTCGACCGTTTCGAGCATAGGACAGCCACAGATTAACACAGATGAATACTGAAGATTCAACCATAAAAGCCAAGCATTTTGTTGAGGGCGTAGCGTATTTGCTGCGCGAGACATTCGCAGGTTCGCCGCCCGGACAGCCGAGCGCGTATCTCGACCGCGGCGTCGGAATTTTTGCGACGCTGGACGGTTTGACGGCCGATGCTGCGTCGCGTGAATTTCACGGCACGACCATCGCCGCACAGACCGAGCACGCGAAATTCTATCTCGACCGGCTTTGCGAATATATAAATGGCCGCACCGAGCCCGTAAATTGGGATGACAGTTGGCTGATCGAAACCGTCAACGACGCCGAATGGGATGCTCTGCGCTCAAGCGTGCGTGCATCATACGAAAACACTCTGCGCCATCTCGCCGAAGAACGCTCTTGGAACGAAATGCAGATCGGCATGGCCATCGGCCTTGTCGCACACACGGCATATCATCTAGGAGCGATCAGGCAGATCGCTAAGACGGTCTAGCCACAGAGGACACAGAGAAACTGAGACAAACTTTTATTTCTCTCTGTGTTCTCTGTGGCAAAATTCTTATGAATAATTTATTCCATCTCGCTTTTCCTGTTCACGACCTCGATGCGGCGCGCGAGTTTTACGGCGGCGTGCTCGAGTGCGAAGAAGGGCGCAGCTCTAAGTGCTGGATCGATTTTAATCTCTACGGCCATCAGATCGTCACGCATCTCGCGCCGGAATCTGCCGGCGTTCGTGCAACCAACGACGTCGATGCCGATCATGTGCCGATTCCGCATTTCGGCATCGTTCTGCCGATGAATGACTGGCGCGAACTTGCCGACAAACTGAAATCAAAAGATGTGAAATTCCTGATCGAGCCGAAAATTCGCTTCGCCGGAGAGATAGGCGAACAGGCGACGATGTTCTTCCTCGACCCGAGCGGCAACGCTCTGGAATTTAAGGGCTTTGCAGACTTTACAAACGTCTTCGCGAAGTAAAAGAATTCACCACAGAGACACGGAGATCACAGAGATTTGAAAGAAATCTAATTGCGAAATAACCAAATCTTATTCCCCTAAATCTGTGTCAATCTGTGGCCAACTTTTTTTCTCCGTGCTCTCTGTGTCTCTGAGGTGAATTCCTATTTTTGAAACTCGCCGTCGATCATCCGCCTGATACCGAGTGGGTTTGCTTCTTTCAATTCATCCGGCAAGGACGCGTCGGGAAAATTCTGATAACACACCGATCTAGCAAATCTAGTCACCGCGTTGGTGCCGACGGCGGTCGAACGGCCGTCCGAAGTTGCCGGATATGGCCCGCCATGGACCATCGATGGACAAACTTCGACGCCGGTCGAGAAGCCGTTGAATATTAGGCGGCCGACCTTCGTTTCGAGTATTGCGATGAGATCGGCGTACTCGCGCAAATCATCGTCCGTGCCGTGAACGGACGCGGTCAGTTGCCCTTCGAGCGAGGCTGCGATCTTTAGCAATTCATCATGATTTTGCGAGCGAATCAACAGTGTCGTCGGGCCGAAAATTTCTTCGTCGAGATCGGGCGTTTCAAGATACGCAATCGCAGAAGCCTCGAATATAGAGGGATTTACGGCGAATCCGGCTAATCCGCTTTTAGTGTTGGCAGATGCGACAGCCACTTCGCCTTCGCGCTTTTGGTTTGCCGTATCATAAGCTTCCTGAATGCCTTTTGTGAGCAGCGGCGACGGCTCGGTTTGCGTGATCAGACCGCGCATTTTAGAAACGAAAATATCTGTGTTTTCGTCCGCAGGCACAAAAACCAAACCGGGTTTCGTGCAAAATTGTCCGACGCCTCCAGTTACTGAGGTATGCAGTCCAGCGACAATTGCGTCGCCACGGACGCGAACAGCGCTCGGCAAAATGAACGTCGGATTTACCGAGCTCATTTCGGCATAAACCGGTATTGGATCGGGGCGAGATGCCGCAATATCCATCAACGCGCGGCCGCCGCGGCGCGAGCCTGTAAAGCCAAGAGCCTTGGTCACCGGATGTCTGACGAGAGCCTGTCCAATCTCGTAACCGCTCGAAAACAAAAGGCTAAACGTACCTTCGGGCATGCCGCAGTCTGTCACCGCTTTAGCGACCGCGGAACCGACAAGCTCAGCCGTTCCAGGATGCGCAGAGTGAGCGTTGACGATCACGGGACAGCCTGCCGCCAACGCCGAGGCCGTGTCCCCGCCCGCGACCGAGTATGCCAGCGGGAAGTTGCTGGCACAGAATACGACTACGGTTCCTATCGGCCGCAGCATAGAGCGAATATCGGGTTTCGGAACTGGTTCGCGATCTGGTATCGAGTAATCGATTCGAGCATCGACCCAAGAGCCTTCGTCGAGCAAGTGGGCAAACATTCGCAGCTGGCCGCATGTTCGTCCACGTTCGCCGACGAATCGCGCATTCGGCAGCGATGTTTCGAGCATTGCCCGTTCGATGAGTTGGTCGCCGAGAGCCTCGATGTTGTCGGCAATCGAGCGCAGGAATTTTGCACGTTCTCGACATGCGGTATTGCCAAACGGAATTCGAGCCTTGTCGGCAAGTGCTGCGGCGCGGTCGAGCTCGTTCAACGTGGCCGAAAAGAAAGGTGGCTCGACAGCGTTTCCAGTCGTCGGATCGTAGGCATGAAACGTGTTTGCAGTCTCGCTGCTACGGCTCTGGCCGATGATAGAGGTTCCTGTTAGCTCGACATTCATTTGTACTTAAGGGCTCCCTTACTGTGTTCGGGCTTCTGCAAGATCTCGCGGGCGTGTCGCCAATGCGCGGTCGATGATCGCGAGGGTTTCATCAAGCTCGGCACCAAATATCTCAAGACGCGGCGGGCGAACCCGCGTATTTCCCCAGCCGACTTTTTGCTGCACGAGTTTAATGAGCTGTACGAATTTTGGAACTGTATCGAGGCGCAGCAGCGGTAAGAACCACTCGTAAAGCTCGCGAGCCCTTTCGGCCTCGCCGTTCATCGCGTAATTGAAAAGATCGACCGATTCTTTTGGGAACGCGCTTACCAAACCCGCAATCCATCCGGTCGCTCCGGCGTTAATGCCCTCGACAATCGCGTCATCGACACCAACAAAGATCGCGAGCCGGTCGCCGCTAAGCGTGCGAATTGCCGTCACGCGGCGTACGTCTGTAGATGATTCTTTTACGGCGTGCAGGTTCGGTAGTTCGGCCGCGAGCTCAGCGACCTGCTCTGGCAAAAAGTCGGTACCATACGCAATCGGATTGTTATAAAGCATGCAAGACAAAGGCGTTGCGCCGACAATCTGTGAGATGTGATATTTCATCTCGAGCCAATCGCCGCGATATACGTACGGCGGTAATACCATCAGGCCGCGACAGCCCGCTTCTTCGGCGGCTTTTGCGTGCAAAATGGCGTCCGAAGTAGTCATCGCAGCGATTGCTGCAATCACCGGTACGCGCGAACCAACCGCGTCAATGCACGTTTTCCATAGCGCTTGCTTTTCGGCGAGCGACAGAGCTCCGCCTTCGCCCAAACTTCCGTTTGTAACAAGGCCCGTGCAACCGTTATCGACCAGCCACGTTACGTGACGACCAGTAAACTCATGGTCAATTTCCAATTCCGCGTCAAAGCACGTCGTGATCGCGGGCATCACGCCTTTCCATTCGATAGTCATAGATTCTCCATTCTAACCGGAAAAATTGGTGGCCGCACGTTTGGGCGCTCCCAGCCGAAAAGAAATTCGGTCGCCGCTCCGCACACTCGGCCCTGACACGCGCCCATGCCGCAGCGAGTTTGCAATTTGGCTTCTCGAAAGCTGCTGAATTCGGCGAGCATTCCTCGTTCGACGTCCTCGCAGCGACAGATAATTGTCGCGGCGTCAGCGAGTGATCTCAAGTCGGAACGCAGCAAAAATGCCGCGTTCATTGCGCCGCCAAATCGTCTGGCTGCGTCCCTCTTTGCAAAATGGGTGCCTGCCGCATCAAATTGTCCGACTGCGGCGAGGCCCGCGATTGTGCCTTCGACGAGCGAAGATTCGACACCTGCAATGCCGGTCGGTTCACCGGCGCAAAAGACGTTTTCGACGGACGTCTGTTGAAATTTATCAACCGTGACAAAGCCGTCGTCGATGTTGCAACTGAGCAGTTCTGCGAGCTCGAGATTTGGCACAAGGTGAAAGCCGCACGCTAGATAGTCGCAGTCAAACGTTTGGGTTTTTCCTTTTCGAAAAATATCTACTGAAATTGGGGCGGTTTGTACGCCCTTGCTAACGCGCTCGCTTCTGCATTCAGTGACCCAACAACCTGTCCTATACGGAATGCCGATTAGCCTCGCACGCAGAGCTGCCGCGTCGATCATTTTGGTTGGTTGTCGCCACAGACCGCGGGCGAATCGACGAATCTGTGCCGCTGAAGTTTGCTCGGCGATCAGCAAAACTTTTGCGCCTTTTGCGTTGGCATAATCAGCGACCGCCAGTAGCAGCGGGCCGGTTCCCGCAACGATAATTCGTTTGTTCTCAATCTTTAAGCCACCTTTTATAAGAGCCTGCAGACCGCCGGCACCAAAAACATTCGGCAGCGTCCAGCCTGGAAAAGGTAAAAACCGCTCACGAGCGCCGGTCGCGATGATGAGTTTTTCGTAATTGAGCTCGACAACGCCGCCGGGCGTTTCGGCCAGAAGGCGTCGTGCACCTGCGGTCGTGAAAACCTGTGCGTTATTGATGATCTGGACCTGACCCGAGCTGATTTTATTGACTATTCGGGTTGCTTGCGGCGATTTGACGTTGCCCAATTCCGAACGCCAGATTTGTCCGCCGAGATGCGGATTGTCGTCGATGATGGCGACTGACTTGGCTCGTGCCGCTGCTGCGAGCGCCGCCGCAAGTCCCGCAGGACCGCCGCCGACAATTAGGGTTTCGACACTTTGTTTAGTCATCAGTGACGACCTCCATTCCGTCGCGGGCGAGAATATTGCAGCTCCGCTGATGCCGAACGCCGTCAATCGTTACACGACATTCGAAACAGACGCCGATACCGCACAGTGGGCCGCGCGGCTCGCCGACCACTGAACGACGGAATTTACCATCTACACTATTTAGGATCGCAGCCGCGACCGTAGTGCCCCGCCGTACTGTAACATCCCGTTTGTTGACTCGAAGGACTATCAAATTATGCTTACGTTTTCCGCCCGTGCATCTGCAAATTCTCTTTCCGGCGAATAAGGCCCGGTCGATATCGCAGGCGTTCGACCGGATATGTCGTCAGCTATTAATTCAGCGGTTCCGAGCGAAGTTGTGATGCCGAGGCCCTCGTGGCCGGCGGCGGCGTAAGCGTTCTTAAAGCCCGGAATTCTGCCAATGTACGGCAGATTGTCCGGCGTCGCGGGTCGAAAACCGGTCCATACGCGAGTTGCCACAAGATCGCGCAGTTTCGGCATGTATTCAAAAGCTCTCGACGTCATTCGCTGTAAGATCGCGAGATCAATGCCGCCGTCTTCCGAGCCGAACTGCCGCGACGAACCCAGCAACACTTGGCCCGTGCTTCGCGGCTGGATGTTAAATGCGACGGAGTCGGATTCGCGACCGTGAGCTGATTTCAAATAGCCAAGCTCGATGAGCTGGTGTCGAACCAGGCCAGCGTAACGCTCGGTAATAACTAGATGGCCTTTTCGCGATTTGATATTGAGTCGCGGCGTCAATTTGCTCGCCGCTGACCCGGCGGCATTTATCACGATGCCTGCGTGGATAAAGTTATTATTTGCAAGCCTTACGCCAGTTTCCGTAATTTCGATCGCGCGGCTTCCGGTTGTAATTTCGGCACCGCGGGCGACGGCATTTTCGATAAGGAACCTTGTCGCCCCGAGCTGATAGACGACCGAGTCCTCATGCACCAACAACCCGCCGATTAGGTTCTCACCGAGGTTTGGCTCTGCGTCGTGCAGTGATTTTTGATCGAGAATTTCAGTCCTGATGCAACGTGATGAATAGTATTCGTGCTTGCGGCTAACCTCAACCATTTCCTCATCATCGGCGGCGACCCAGATTGTGCCGCAATGCTCGTATTCGCAGGATTTTGGCAGCTCAGCAGCGAGATTTTGCCATAGTTTTTGCGAGTAGTGCGTCAGCGCAAACTGAGCTTCACTGTTGTCCATTACGACGATGTGTCCCATGCCCGCGGCCGTCGTGCCGGCTGCGACCGTACTCTTGTCGATGATTGCAACCCGCAGACCATCGCGTGCGAGAGCGGCCGCGCACGCTGCGCCGACGATTCCAGCACCGATGATTGCGACGTCAAAGCTCTTCATTTTGGCATACCGAAACGAAACGGATCGCCTTCGTCGAGGATTAGTTCAATTTCAGCCGTGACGTGTGCCGTGCCCGCTATTATCGGGATAATATTATCACCGTCGATTCGCACGCGGCCTTCAAAAACGCTCCCGACCAAGCTTTCTTGTCGCCAAACATCGCCTTCGCGTAACTTTCCGTCGTCGTAGAGACATGCGAGCTTCGCGCTCGTGCCGGTGCCACAAGGCGAGCGATCATATTCGAGACCGGGACAAAGCACAAAGTTTCGGCTGTCGGCGATCGGCGACGGCGAGAAAAGCTCGATGTGGTCGATCTCGGCCCCGTCAGTGCCGGTGATGTTGTTAGCGGTCAACGAATTACGCACAGTGACGGCAAAGTCTGTAAGTTGTTCTAAATGAGCGAGTTCGATTGACAGATTATGCTCGCTAATCAGGTAAAACCAGTTGCCGCCGTATGCTACGTCGCCGACGATGCGGCCATAGCCCGGCAAATCGAGTGCGACATCCTTTGCAAATCGATAACTCGCGACATTCGTGATCGTTACTGAGCCGTCGGCGTTGAGCTCGGCCACGACACTGCCTACGGGCGTTTCTATTTTGTGAATGCCGACGCCGATGCGGCCCATGTATTGGAGTGTTTTTACAAGGCCGATCGTGCCGTGACCGCACATGCCGAGATAGCCGACATTATTAAAAAAGATTACGCCGGCGGTCGCCAATTTGTCGGTCGGTTCGCACAAGATCGCGCCGACTATCGCGTCGTGTCCGCGCGGCTCGCAGACTATCGCTGAACGCAACTTATCGTAATCACGGCGAAGAATTTCCAACCTTTCGGCCATCGGGCCGTTGCCGAGATCGGGAAACCCGCCGACAACGACGCGAGTCGGCTCGCCGCCTGTGTGCGAATCAATCACCCGAATTGCATTAATTTCGGACATTATTTAACCGAGAATATAACATTCGCCGATGATCTATCGAAACCGCAAATAATCTCTCGTACAAACAGATGTCGCCCAATGTCTGAGCTGATTTGTGCTAATCTGTGGCTTCGATTTATGAAGACTGCGCTTGTTCATCACCCGATTTACGCAAAGCACGACACGGGATTTAGTCATCCTGAGACGCCGCAGCGTTACGAAGTTGTGATGAAAGCACTTCGCGAGGACGACGCATTGTGGAACTCGCTCGCTGAGATTACACCGGACAAGGCTCCGAAAGGGGTAATACAAGCCGCACATACGCCGCGACACTTTAAAACGGTCGAGAATGCATTCGCAGACGGCTATGACAGGCTCGATGCCGACACGGTAATCTCGATGGAATCGTTCGACGCCTCGCTTTTTGCCGCAGGCGGAGCGATCGCAGGCGTGGACGCGGTCATGCAGGGCGAGGTTGACAATGCGTTTGTCGTCGCGCGTCCGCCGGGTCATCACGCGACGGCGGAGCGGGCGATGGGCTTTTGTTTATTTAACAATGTCGCGGTTGCGGCTCGTCACGCGCAGAACAAATACCAAGATGTCGAACGCGTCGCGATCATCGACTGGGACGTGCATCACGGCAACGGCACGCAGGGAATTTTTTACGATGATCCGAGCGTCTTCTTTTTTTCGATGCACCAATATCCGTGGTATCCCGGCACGGGCAGCCGCGGCGAAACGGGTCACGGACGCGGGCTCGGTGCCACGATGAATATCCCTGTAAAAGCAAATACGAACGCGGTGGAACAAACGCGAATGTTCGAGGCGGCAATTGAGGACGTCGCGAAAAAGTTTCGTCCCGATCTGATTTTTATCTCCGCAGGCTTCGATGCGCACGTTACCGATCCGCTCGGTCAGTTGCGACTCGAAGACGGCGATTACGTTGCGTTGACGGACGTCGTGAAGGAGTGGGGAGCCGAAGTCTGTGGTGGCCGCATCGTTTCGTGTCTCGAAGGCGGTTACAATCTCGACACGCTCGGCCGCACCGTCAAAAATCACGTCGCCGAATTAAGCCGCTGACAATTGTTGTGATAAGCTTCGAGCATACCCAGAATTTTGGCCCACATGTGAGGTAAAAGTATGCCCGATGTAGAAATTCCATGTGTGCAGTGCAAAGAGACTTTTCTGTTCACGGAAAAAGAGCAGGAGATGTTTTATCAGCGGAACATGATGGCACCGCAACGTTGTCTGCGTTGTCGCTCAAAGAAAGCCGCTGCCAGTGCTGACGCACCAAAGCGATATGAAATTGTTTGCGATCATTGCGGCAAACACGACACTGTTCCGTTTCAGCCGAAGGTTGGGCGTTCTGTTTTGTGCAGAGAATGCCACGAATCAAGTCGCTCACGCGCGAGATTTGCATGAGATAGCCGCAAAAATGCGCAAAAGACACAAAAGTAATAGTTTCTATTTTGTGATTTTTGCGCCTTTTTGCGGCTGAATTATTTTATGAATTTTGAAACTGTAATTTACGAAATCAAGAACAACGTCGCGACCGTCTCGATGAATCGCCCGGACGCGCTCAATGCGTTGTCGCTTCAACTGACAAAAGATCTCGACGCGGCTTTTCGTCAAGCGGCGACTGACGGCGCACGTGCAGTTATCCTGACCGGCAACGGACGAGCGTTTTGCTCGGGCGGCGATCTGCGCGAGATGCAAACGATGTGGGAAAAAGAAGGCCGCATCGAGGCGTTTCTCGAAGAGCCGTTGGGCGCTCTTCACGACGTTATTAAATTAATTCGCGAAACCCCGATCCCTTTTATCGCAGCAGTCAACGGCGTCTGTGCGGGTGCGGGAGTAAATTTTGCACTGGCTTGCGACATCGTAATCGCCGCTGAGGACGCGTCATTCCGCGAGGCGTTTGTCCGTATCGGTCTCGCTCCCGATTGCGGCGGAACATTCTTTCTGCCGCGCGCAGTCGGCGAAAAGATCGCAACCGAATTATTTATGACAGGCGATGCTGTAACTGCCACGCGCGCCGTCGAGATCGGCATGATAAATCGCGTCGTCGCAGCCGATGCTTTAGTTACAGAAGCTCAAACTCTCGCCGCAAAACTCGCCGCCGGCCCGACCGCCGTGATCGGTCGCATCAAACGTATGGTGAACGCGACATTCTCAAATGACCTCACTGCCCAGCTCGCGCTCGAACATGAATGTCAGATCGCGTCGGGGAAGGGCGATGACTTCAAAGAGGGCGTTGCTGCATTTTTCGAGAAACGACCACCCGCCTTTACAGGAAAGTAGCCCGCGTCGCAATTCACGATCATAAATCTCAACATTCTTAACTTGTCGTTGACAATTTCGTGACAAGTCTATAATCTTTCAAATGAAGTTGAAAGTCATTTTCAATAATAAATCATTGAGATTGATATTCAGATAGATATTTGTGTTTAAAAAGGAGGCTCTGTGTTTTTAGATTCAGTTAAGGAATCGTGGAAGAGTTTTTGTGAGCGAGCTTTAGTGCTCGGAGTTTTGTTTGTGGTCTCGTCGATGGCGGTCTCTGCGCATAGCGGCAGTTTGCGCGGCAAGGTCGTCGATGTAAACGGCGATGTTGTGCCTGGTGCGAGCGTTTCGGTGTCGAGTATGGAATTTGTGTCAAAGTCACGCGTGACAACCGGCGGCGATGGTAAATTTGCGTTCGGCGAACTAACGAGAGGGAAATATTCGCTGACAGTTGCGGCTGACGGTTTTAGCACTGAGCGGCTTGGGGTTGCCGCTCCGATGAGTGAAGAGTTGCTCGTAACGCTGCGTCCGGGACAGATAGCGGCGGAGATTTCGGTGACTTCCAGCTTACTGGCAGGCACATCCGACAGTTTGTCCGAGGTGCCAGGTTCAATTGACCGCATCGATACAAGAACTCTCGAAAATGCTCGCGTCTTGAACTTTTCCGAAGTGTTGAGAAAGGTCGCGGGCGTGAACGTTCGCGACGAGGAGGGCTTCGGCTTGCGGCCGAATATCGGCATTCGCGGCACAAACCCCACGCGTTCGACCAAGGTTCTACTGCTCGAGGACGGTGTGCCACTCGCATACGCGCCGTACGGCGACAACGCATCGTATTATCATCCGCCGATCGAGCGTTACGAGGCGATCGAGGTTTTAAAAGGCTCAAGTCAGATCGCGTTCGGGCCGCAAACGATAGCAGGCGTGATAAATTATCTGACGCCGGGTCCCACCGCTCGACCGACGTTTTCGCTCGCGCTGACAGGTGGTGACCGGCGATATTTCAACGGTAGTTTCACCGGCAGCGGCACGATTCGTCGAACGGGTATCCTGGCTCATTACACGCGAAAGCAGGGCGATGGCTCGCGCGAGAATACAAACTCAAAGCTCAACGACCTAACCGCAAAGATCGTGCAGACGATCGATGACCACAACGCGGTTACTTTCAAGTTCAGCTACTACGGCGAAGATTCCAATCTGACGTATTCGGGGCTGACGACGGCGGAATACGTCGCAAACCCGCGTGCCAATCCGTTTAGAAACGATTTTTTTTATGGTGACAGAGTTGGATTTTCGGCTGCGTACACGACGGTTTTCTCGCCGAGTGCGTCGCTCACGACGAATGCTTACTTCAACCGTTTCGAGCGCGACTGGTGGCGACAATCGTCGAATTCCGGTCAACGGCCAAATCGTCTGAACATTGATCCGGACTGTCGTTCAATGGCCGATCTCAACACGGCGTGCGGCAACGAAGGTCGTTTGCGCAAATATGACACCTACGGGATCGAACCGCGTTTTGATCTTAGCTACAGTGGCGGCAAGGTTTTTCGCGGCGAGCTGAAAGCGGGATTTCGCCTTCATTTTGAAAAGCAAAATCGTCGGCAGCTAAATGGCTCGTCACCGACAAGCCGGGACGGTGTGGCGACAGAGATCAACCTTCGAAGCAACTTTGCACAATCGGGTTTTGTGCAGCACCGATTTATCTTTGGCGATCTTGCGATCACGCCGGGCTTGAGACTCGAGCGGATCGAGATCGATCGCGAAAATCATCTCGTGGATCCGATTTCTCGCGGCCGCACGACCGTGAACGCCGTGATTCCGGGCTTTGGTATTGCGTACTCTGGTCTCGCAAAGACTACGATCTTCGCCGGGGTTCATCGTGGATTTTCGCCGCCGCGGGCCGAGGACGTCATCAGCAACACCGGTGGCGTAGTCGATCTCGAACCGGAGAAAAGTTTGAACTTTGAACTCGGCATGCGTTCGACGCCAGTATCCGGTTTGCAATTTGAGGCGACCGCGTTTCGCCTCGATTACGAGAACCAGATCGTCCCGGCGAGTCTCGCGGGCGGCACGGGAACGCTGCTGACAAATGGCGGCGAGACGCTGCAACAGGGCTTCGAGTTTTCGGCGCTGGCTGAATCGGGCGCCATATTTCACTCACGACATAATGTGTATTTTCGCGGCGCGTTTACATTTTTGCCGACGGCGAAATTCACTGGTGTGAGATCCAGCTCGGTTACGCCAACAGTTTCTATCACTGCCAATCGCCTGCCATACACGCCCGAAACGCTCGCGACGGCGAGCATCGGTTATTCGTACGCGAAAGGCCTCAACGCATTTGTCGAGAATGTTTTTATCGGCAGCCAATTCGCCGACGATCTAAACACGATCACCGGAACGGCGAACGGCCAGCGCGGGTTTATTGCAAAACAAAACTACTGGAACGCCACCGCTAACTACGCTGTCGAGCGTTTAAAGTCGACGTTTTTCGTCACGGTCAAAAATCTCACGGACAAAACTTACATCGTCGATCGCAGCCGCGGGATTTTGCCGTCGATGGGTCGGAACGCGCAAGTGGGCGTGAAGATCAACTTCTAAAAAATCTCCCACGAGATTCCAGCCTTAAAGCCGTAAAAAATAAATTGCACAGCTTCTCGCTTCAAGGGCACCGACCGCAAACCGATGCCTCCAAGCTTTATGCGCGTGAATATTACTTTTTGCGGACCCACTGCTGATTGAGATTTGCTCCCTGAACCGGATTGTTAAAGATCTCGGCCGGGATGGGCTGGTCGTCGTACCATGGGCCGCAGACCTCCAATACCGTCATGTCGGGCAATTCGAGCCAGCCGCGGATGACATATTTCGCCAGGTTGTTCTGCTTTATGGCAAGTATGCGACCGTTAATGGCGAACGAGCCGCCGGTCTTTTCCTTGATCAGTTTCCCATTTTGGATCATATAAAAATCGTCGAAAAAGCCGCCGTCGGCCGTCAGCGTCATTTTCGATTTCATGGTCAGCGAATCCGAGCCTGCGTAGTTTCCCGAACTTCGATATACATACCGTTGATGGAAACTCGACGCTTCGCCCCACTGGCCCACGAGGTCTGCGATGGTTAGCTGCCGCGTCGGCGGCGGAATGATGATCCGGTCATAAGCGTCGCGTTGAAAAGTTGCGGCGCTCGCCGACGTCGTGGTGGTGGCGGTGGTGGTAACGGTGACAGGCGTTTTGTCGATGTCAATTTTCTCGACAAAGGCCTGCAGCGGCGGTAAGTAGGAATCATCATTTAATATGCCCAGAATGCTCACGGTTTTGCCAAATCCGCTGACGACAGTCAAAAACGCGAACGCCCTGTTACCTTGAAAATCTATCTGCGCACCCGCAGCGATCGCCGTCCAGCCGTCGTCCGGCTCGGTCACGGTCTTTGGATTAGCCTCGCCGCCCCACGGTTCGACCACTCGTGTTTTCCACGCCGTCGCAAAATCCTTCTGCGCCGTGCCCTCGCTCGTGCTCGCTGCATAGAGCGTAATAAAACAGAAATTTCCCTTAGCCTGGTCGATCTCGTTAAATACGACGGCGTACTCCTTAGCCGTCTTTGTCCAGCCCTTCGGCGCCGTGTATTTGATGTCGCCGAGCTTCTCACCCTGAGCAAACGTTGTTTCAACGACGGCCAGACAAAAAACCAAGCCTATGAATGCCATCGATAATTTGTTTATGAACTTCATGTTATTTCTCCTATTGAATCTATAAGTCATCGCAACGAAATCTCTATCGTGTAAGCCGCTCCTGACGATCTGCCGCCATCACTCGACGTCACGCCATAAACCTGAACGCTGTACTCGCTCGTTATTGGCAGCTTGCCGGTGTAAATGCGGTTCATCTCGTTTTGCGGAAAGATCAGGTCTTCGTCCGGCCCGTAAATCTTTGTTTCGTAAATAGCAAATGACGCAGTAGATTCGGCGGCCGTCAGTTTAACAGTTATCGTCTGGCCTTTCCTCGCTTTTAAAACATAAGCGTCATAATCGGCATAATCGCGCGGCAACTTGCCTTTGTAACTAACCGTCTTTTTGCCTTTTGGAAACACGACTCGTTTCTCGATTCCGTCTGCAAAGGTTTCAGGCGAAAACACAAGAGGAAGCATTGCCAGACATATCGCCAGAATCTGAGTCACCAGTATTTTACGAATAAGTAGTTCGGTCATAAATTTATCTGCATCCAAAAGTGAATTTGTAATACACCCGGATCTTTACGTTCGACCTCGACTCAAGAACGTCCTTGATAAGAGGTTTACCGGGCAACATATCGCCCGAATCGAACACCCATTCCCTCGGAAAACTCTGCGGTATATCCTTTTCAGGATCGTGCGTCACGACTCCGTCCTTGATAATGCCGAGCACGGTTGGCAGAGGCAGCAGGCCCATGAATTTGGTTACTGGCTCCTCGGCTTCGGTAGATGGCCTTTTTCCGCCTGAACGGCCTTTGCGCGTTATTCGAGCATACCTTAAGGCCTTGCCATCCTTTGAGCCGACCGGAATAGAAACGTTGTATGTGTGAAGGAGTTTTTCGGTGAGCAACCGTTCGCTGCCGAATACCGGAAAGTCGCCACTTGCCTTCCACGTCTCGAGCACGGATGTCTCCTCATTGGTTTTGTCAGTACAAACTTCCTTCGTGATCGTTTCGATCCGGTCGTCAATCTCGGCGTTAACCGTTCCCCTTGCATCGTTGTAAAGGAACCTCTCCTCGGCCTTGATAGCTGCCATTATCGACTCCGGAGTCATCACCTGGCTCGGCAGCACATTCACATCGCGGCTGAACAGACCGATATTTCCTTCGTAAAGCCGATCAAAGCTCCAGATTATCTCCGGGCTGCCGTCTTCACCGGCAGGTTTATGCCCGTTTCCCTTTACCGTTGCCGTATATTCGAGGGTGAACCAACGGCCGTCGCATTCCTCATGATCGTTAACGGGCACGGTTTTGTGTGCGATGGTGATCGGAACTCGATAGCCGATCTCGGCTGCCGCCCCTATCAGGCCCAACGGCCCTCCCGTGACAACGCCTATCACAGTTCCGCCGATGTCGATCCAGTTTTGAACAAAATCCTTCGACGATTTCAGACGCACCGCAGCGAGGACATCCGCTTGTTTCCTCACCGTCATCGGGCTTCGAAGATATGAGTAGCCAGGAACCTTTGGCAAACCGACAAGATCGATCTTTGATTTTCCTTCATCGTCCGTGACCTGATTGTTAGGTCTTGAGCTGGCCCCCGGAAGAGGCTTGAAGAAGACAAACTTCTTGCTTGCCTTATTGGTCGCGTTTTCGCCTGAGAATTCCCATTCGACCAACACATCGCCGAGCGGGCCATCGGTCGGCATATTAAAATCGAGTCCTGTGGCGATATTCAGGGCAGGCCTGACGCAATTCAATACTTCAACGTCGCCTACTTCGGACCACGCCCTCAATGTCAATAGTCGCTTTTCGCCCGCGACCGAATCCTTAGTTCGTTTTAATGGCAGCGGCTGCTCGACGGTTATCTCGCCTTTGAGCGCGGTAACAGCAGCAACAAGTTTTCCCCAGGCTAGAGCAATGTTGACAACCGAAAGGCCGAGCGAGACCTTGCCGAGCCCGGTCATGTAGTTCGATTCATTGACGGCATCGCCAAACAATCCGAGAAATGCGCCTTGACCGGTAGTGAGCCCGACCGCGGCAGCGTCGAGAATCAGCGCCTGATCGCCTGTCAGATTGCACGGCGTCGGTTGTGACACGATCGCGCTAAGTCCTGTCCACGAAGCCGTTATAAAAATACTTTGTCGCGCGACGGTATTTGGTCTGTTCCCGGCTATCCCAAGCCGGACCTTGATCGTATGAATATCGCCCTGCATTCGACGTGTCAAGAGCGTCGCCTGAAGAACACTAAGCTTTACATCCTGCGGTTGGGCGGTCATCAGGTCGATCGCGGGCGTGGAGCTTTTACTCAATTCGATGATCAGGCGGGCCCAATAGCGTAGATCGGAGTTCGTTGTATTTTCGGCATGTCTTCTGAGGTCGGTCAACATAGCCCCGGCCAACGCGTCCGCGCTGATCTGAGGTGTACCCTTTGTGATCGATGCCGCCATTTTTACAAGCGATATTTTTACGCCCCGCTTGTCGAGCTTTAGACTGCCGTCGGCCTCGAATCGATAGATGCCTAAGCCCTGGCCTCGACCGCTCTCAGGATATTGCTGGATCTCACCTTTCTTGTCGAGCACGTAAAAACCTGCTCTTTGCAGGGCCGTCAGCAACGATGGCAGCGCGTTTTCCTCGGGTCCGTTTATCCGCTTAGCCATATCCGCCGCACTGCGGTCAATTTTCTCTTTTGAACCGACAAACGCTGGTGCGGGTGCCTGTGATGTAGTCGCACTGGATCTTACGGGTGTCCCTGGTTGTTTTACAGAGGTTGTTGCCGCGCTGACTGTCGAGATACTATTTGTAGCCGCTCCGGGTGCCGAGATAACGATGTTGTAGGCCGTGTTCGGAAAGAGTGGTTTGCCGTTGACATTCTTGATCGCCCATTTCCCCGCAGCGGCATTGTAAACAGCGGTCGCCTCGTTGGGATCGAGATTGTAGGCGCGGTTCTGGGAAGCGTGATTTTGAAAAATGCTGAATTGCGCCCCCGGATTTGAGTTCAACGCCGGGTTGTCGATAAACGAGGCTCCCTGGATAAGGTTGTCTTTCGTAACGGTATGCAGGAATTGGTCGGAGCCCGGATTTAGAAAGATTCGGACGCGAAAGGTCATTCCCGGCGGCATCGTCGAGTGGTTGGTATTAAATATGTTCCACTTGCCGTTGTAATACCAAGCTCCGATTGGGTGTGGATTCAAGGTCGCGGTATTGCCGGTCGGAGTTGCGACGATGATCGCGTTCGGATTGCCCGCGAGTCCGGGCATGTCGATCGTGGACTTTGAAGCCACTGTATTCGCGGCCGTCGTTGTAAATGTGAATTCCTGCGCACGCACATTCACAGCCGCGATTGCGGCGACGAAGACAAGGAAAAGAATCTTTTTCATGGCATACCTCCTTTTGAACTATTGATCACGATAGCATGACGGTTATTGTTAGCGCATATTCATGAAACCGCTCGGCCCGTGCATGGGTACTCATTCCGGCAAAGCTGTAAATGTCAGGTCGGTCAACTCGTCCAACAACGTGATGACTTGTGTCGGGTTACTGAATTGGAACCGTTTGCTGCGGACGCTGACGATGTATGTTTGTCCGACCTCGACATCGTCGAAGCGGTAGTAGCCAAAGCTGCCGGTGATCGCGGTTCGCGGCGCGCCGGTTGAGCTGGTGAGCGTCACGCGCGCGTTGCGTATGCCTTGCCCATGTGCGGTCAGGACGCGTCCGCTGACCGATACATTCGCAGACGTTGGAGTAAGATTTTCGGCGAGGACGAACGGCGAAAGGCTCGAGACGGTTGCGCAAACTACTCTCGTGGCAAAATCGCGGCCCGACGTTCTGTCGATAAACACGCCGCCCTCGCTGTGAAAGAGTCTTAGAGCTGTAAAAGTCGCCATATTCGTCATGCTCGGAACCTGCAGACAAACCGTGACCGGCGGCGTGTAGGCGGCTGTCGTCACGATGTCATAAGCGGGACACGTCGGACACAGAGCAAAGCCCGGCGGCAGTTGTCCCTGAGTTGGTGTGATCGGCGCAAAGGTCGTATTGCCTTCGCTCGTGACATTGGCAAACGTGATCGTCGCCTCGTCGATTCTGAGCGTGGCGGGTGCGGCGACGGGCGTATTCGGAGCACGCTGCCAGTCGGAATATCCGTTTCCGATGGTGTTTGTGCCCGAAAAAATAACCAGACCGCTGCCGTCGGCGTTCATCGTCCACAGCCCGATCTGGCCCGAAGTATTGCGCGAGAAGACGATCTTTCGCCCGTCGGGACTGAACGACGGATACTGGTCGTTGCGTGCTATGTCAAAAGTAAGTTGTGTTATGTCAGTGCCGTCCGGTTTCATTGTATAGATGTGATAGCCGGTCCCGGTTATCAACGCGAAAACGATCCTCGAGCCGTCGGGCGACCACTCGGGGAACTGGCCGGAGCCGAGATTTGTCCGGCCCGTGCCGTCGATATCGATGATGGCGATGCCAGTATTGATTTCAAATACGATCTTCGTACCGTCCGGCGACCATGCCGGCCTTTGATCGCTAATCGGAAGCGCGTTTGTCAGCCGCACCACATTCGAGCCGTCGGCGTTCATTATGTAGATCGAGCTGATAAGGTTATCGCGATTGCTTTGGAATGCGATCTTTGTGCCGTCAGGCGACCACGTAGGTTTTGCGTCGCTGTTGTTGACGCCGCCGTTCGTAAGCAGAGTGAGGCCTGTGCCATCGGCGTTTACGGAGTATAGTCCGCGTCCCGGCGGAATGTCGCGGTCGCTTTTGAACGCGATCTTCGAGCCGTCGGGCGACCATGCGGGCTCGATGTCGTTTGTTCCGGCGTCGATCACGAGCTGGCGATTCGAGCCGTCGGGGTCCATTTTCCAAATGTCGCCGCCATTCGTGTAACAGATCTTGCCGTTTAGGATACGGGGAACCGGATTTGTCCAAAACCCCGAACGCATCGCGTAACGGCCATTGCCGTTATACGTCCCGGCAGCACCTTGCCCGATCGTGCCCGTTATCGAAAATACACCGCCGTCAGACTGAGTGCCGCCGTTTGCGATGACCGATCTCTTGATCTCATACGTCCCGCCGGACTGCGCCTGAAGATTCACCGCAGAGACGCAGAGAAGCAAAGTAAGAAGTGAAAAGTAAAAAGTAAAAAGTGATTTTGCCTTCTTCATAATTCCTCTGTATTAAGCACCAAAGGTGCGTTGGTAATTTAGCCTGTGGCATCGCCGCAGGAACATTCATAATGCACCGGTCGAGCCGCAACGCGGCGTAGTTCGGTCGATTTCATACTTCGCACCGTTGGTGCGTCAATCCAACTCCGCTCTCCACCTGCGGCGTTGCCGCAGGCTAACAAACGCCGCACCGTCGGTGCTTACCTCGGGACGCGGGGCATTTCTGTAATTACCTCCGGGTGATTTTTTCAAGCTGAAGAGGAATTAGCGGAAAACATTCCCAAACCCAAATTTCTTCCTCACCCGATAGTAGGCAAAACTCCTGCACAGAAAATTCCCAATGTCCGTAGCGCGGATCTGAACCATTCGGCACCCATACCGGCGGACCTTTTATGAAACCCTTCGCGTAACACACAGTCACTGTACGAAGCGTCTTGAAAGGTATTTGCCCGTATGGGCAACTAATCCCCGGAGATGTGTGATTCCTAAGAGTTGGCTTTCGCAAGAAACCACTAGAACCTTCTTTGGGCGCATCTAATTCGGACACATGAAAAGACGGATTCTTCGGATCCCAATCAGCTTCGTAAAGCGTCAATTCAGTACCGTTGGGCAAACCCTCGCCATTTTCGCTAAGGAAGCCTAGTGGGTCGCGCATGGCTTTTTTCCAAGTTTTCTCGTTTTTTGCCGCCTTAGTTAGTAAGTCAGACGCCTTTTTGGACAATAAATTAGTTAATTGTGTTTGCATTAGTTCTTTCATTTCAATTTCTCCTCTATTGTTTCCTTATAAATAAAACCCAATTATGTAATTCGCAAAAGCGACGACGGGGATCAGCCGACTCATGGCCCCACACAGATCGCGTAAGCCAGCATTGAGCCAGGCTGGAACGGACTACGCGCCCGCACAGACCAGCCTCCGGCTTGGGGCTTGGACCAGAGCAGTTGCATTTCCACCGGGTTCAATTCAAACCCTCCGCCGACGACGCGGGGATGAGAGACGGGACAGTTCGCTACGACGGTGACCAACTCGCCCGAAGTGACGAGGACGCTCGTACTTACCTGCGTGATCGGCAAGAAACCGGCCGCCAGTTTTGCTTGAGTCACCGAGCCGTCCGCGAGCTTTCCGGTTGTTACCGCGCCGTCGGGTATCTTATTCGTCAATACAGCTCCGTCACCCAGAGCGGTTGACGTTACCGAGAGTGCGGTGAGATGAGTGGCGTCCACCGAACCGGCCGCGAGTTTCGAGGCTGTGACCGAACCGTCGGCGATCTTGTCCGTCGTTACATTGCCGTCGCGGATCGCGTTCTGCGTCACGGCGGCCTCCGCAAACTTGTCGGCGGTTATCGAATTCGCACTGATTTTGCCGCCGCTGATCGAAAAGATATGGGCGTCGGTGATGCACAAAGCGCAAAACGCAGACAGTGAATCAGACGACGTTGCAATGGCCGCTTTGACGGCGTAGGGCGAGCTTGTTAACGGCTGACGCGGGACGAGCGTAGTGAATGTGCCGACGCTCGTTCCGGGGCGAACTTCGATTTGCAGAAAACGCGATCCGCCATTCGCAAACGCCGCAGCGCCAAAATCCAGATCGACAGTAAAGCCTCCGTCGCTCACAATCACGTTGTCACGCACGATGTCGGTGCCGATCTGCACCCCGTTCGCCAGCGTATCGTAGAGCTTGAACGTAATGTCATACGTCCCATTCGCCGCCACGCCGCTGTCGGCCAACTTCCCCTGATAAGTAAAGCTGCTCGTCTGCGCCGAAACGCCTGCAGCGAAGAGCACGACGATGAGCAAGGCTACCAAGCCGATCAATGTAAAAATGTCTTTCGTATTTCTCATAACTATTACCTACCTTTTGGGCTCTGCCCGACCGCACTGCATTGGGGCACAGCCGCGATCAACCAATTCACAGCTATTTCTCCTTCGGCTTGCAGACTTCGAGCGTCGGTCGTTCGCTGCAAACCACTGCCTTTAAGATCTCGACTTGGACCTTGAGATCGTCAATCTGCTGCTGCTGGTCACTGATCACTGACCGCTGACCACTGATTTCCGTCTGTTGTTCTTTGAAAGCGTTGACGAACGCGACGCTCAGGCGATCGTATTTGACGCCTTCGACCTCGCCCTTGGCGTTGTAGGTCACAAATCGCGGGTCGATCTTTGCAATATCCTCGGCCCCGAAGCCGACATCCTTCATCCCGCCATCTTTCCAATCGAATGAGATCGGCCGCAGTCTATTCACGACACTCAATCCCGAACTAAATTCGCTTATGTTTGTTTTGTACTTTAAGGACGACGAGCAGAACGAAACTTCATTTTGACCATTGCGGCAGAGACTGGTAACGCCGACGATTGCAAGCGTACGAATGCTCGTGGTACCGGTTTGAGTATTCATTGCCAATCCCCAACCCCCGCCGTTGTTGCCGAAAAAGCCGACGCTGTCATCGTTTTCCATGCCTACAAAAGCCCGTTCTACGTTGGGAGTATTTTGAAATAACCAGAAGCCTGCGGTATTTGTCGTACCCGTATCGCCGGCGTTTTGTTTGAACCGCGATCTGCCGACCACATCCAGCCTGAATCCCGGCGCGGACGTGCCGATGCCGACATTAGCTCCATTTCCCAAAACCAGCGAATTGCTTTGCGAAACCAACGCATTTGCCCCAATGGCAGTGGCATTCGTTAAATTGCCGGCGCCGACATCGGCTGAACGTCCGATGATCGTGTTCTCGCTGCCCGTGGTGTTGCTATCGCCCGCGTTGATGCCAAAAAAGGAATTGAAGCCGCCCGTGCTGTTGGTTTGGCCCGCGTAGTTGCCAAAAAAGGAATTGAAGTCACCCGTGTTGTTGAAAAAGCCCGCGTAGCCGCCAAAAAAGGAATTGAGGTCGCCTGTGGTGTTGCCCCCACCCGCCTGGTAGCCAAAAAAGGAATTGCTGATGCCTATGGTGTTGCCCTGGCCCGTGTTTATTCCGGCGAACAGATTCTCCGTGCCGGGATTGGCCAATATGCGGTTGCCGCCGATGTTGTATTGCGTTGTCGCATTAAAAATGTTTGCACTGCCGCCGCCGTCAATATTGAAGTTTGCCGACTGTGTTCCGATTCCGGGTATGTTTTGAATGTAGTTCGAGCTGTTCGGCAAAGGATTTCGCGCGTCGGCCATACGCGGGTCGGTCGTGACGACGTATTGGTTAGCCGGCACACCGCCGAGATTGAGGGCATTGTCGGCGGTCGCGATCGTGCCGTTGAATGTTCCGGTTATGCTTCCGGCAACATTGAGATCGCCGGGGACTTGCACGGTATCAAGATTTCGACCCAGAACCATTGTGTTGCTCGATGTTGCGACCGCACCTGAGCCGATTGCCGTCGCATAGTTGAGATTGTTTGTTGAAAGATCGGCCCCCATGCCTATGACGGTGTTATTGTTTCCCGTCGTATTGGTGTCGCCCGCTTCGTCGCCGACGAACGTATTCCAGTTGCCGAGTGTGTTCAAGTAGCCCGAACCGCGACCGACAAATGAATTTGAGCCGCCTGCCGTGTTATTGAAACCGGCATTTTTTCCAAAGAACGAGTTGGCTCCTCCCGATGAATTGTTTCTTCCCGACGTATATCCGAAGAACGAGTTTTCATCGCCCCCTGCATTCGTGAAACCCGCTCCAGACCCGAAAAAAGCGTTGAAACCGCCGGTCGTATTGGACTGTCCGGCGCCCACGCCCGCAAAAACATTTTGGTTCCCGGCAACGCTCAACACGCGGTTGCCGCCGATGTTGTATTGCGTTGTCGCGTTGAATATATTCGCCATTGGCGTTCCGACAAATGTAGCCGCTCCGGTTACGACCATCGTGCCCGGAACACGGACGGTGTCGATCGCGCGTCCCAAGACCACCGAATTGCTCGTCGACGCGATCGCATCGGCGCCGATCGCTGTCGCAAAGTTGAGATTGTCTGTCGCAACATCGGCCCTTGCTCCGATGATCGTGTTATTGCTTCCGGACGTATTGGCATCGCCGGCGGCGACGCCGAGGAAAGCGTTGCTGTTTCCGAGCGTGTTGAGCCTGCCGGAGTTATATCCAAAGAAGGAATTTGAACCGCCTCCCGTGTTGGCGTTTCCTGAATCTCTGCCAAAGAACGAGTTGGCCTCGCCTGTTGAGTTATTGCTTCCCGACGCGTAGCCATAAAACGAATTCTCGTTGCCGGTATTGGCAAATCCGGTGCCACCGCCGAAGAAGGCATTAAAGCTACCGGTTGAATTTGTCTGACCCGCTCCGTTTCCGAAGAACGAGTTTGAAACACCCGTTGCGTTGGATAATCCGGCGTTACGACCGACGAATGTATTCCCAAAACCCGTGTTGCTCTGACCCGCCCCAACGCCGGCAAAGACATTGCTTGTTCCCGCCACGCTCAAAACGCGATTGCCGCCGATGTTGAATTGCGTAGTTGCACTAAAAATATTCGCCGTGCCGGTGCCGCTGACGTTGAAATTTGAAGTTGCTTGTGTGGTCGTTGAATTTTGAATATAGCTGCCGAGGTTGTTCGGAATTTCCGCAGCGGTAACGCCACTTATTTCCCAGCCCGCTCCATTACTGCGCAAGAACCCGCCGGCCGGTGGAAACGTAGGACCGCCAATACCTGTGCCGCCTTGAAAAAAGCTCAAAACGCCTGAGACCTTGCCTGCGCTTACCGTATCGATATTCGCATCTGTGACGCACGAGACACAGGTTGGCGAGAGCGAATCGGCGACGCTCGCGCTTGCAGCTTTTACAGCATAGGGCGAGCTTGTTAACGGCTGTCGCGGGACGAGCGTAGTGAATGTGCCGACGCTCGTTCCGGGGCGAACTTCGATTTGCAGAAAACGCGATCCGCCATTCGCAAACGCCGCTGCGCCAAAATCCAGATCGACCGTAAAGCCTCCGTCGCTCACAACCACGTTGTCACGCACAACATCGAGGCCGATCTGCGTTCCGCCTCCGGCCGCGGTGTCGTAGAGGTTGAACGTAATGTCATACGTCGCGTTCGCCGCCACGCCGCTGTCGGCCAGCTTTCCCTGATAGGTAAAGCTGCTCGTCTGCGCCAGAGCGAACTGCCCGGCAAAGGCCAAAACAACAACGGGAGCGAATAAAACGCTCAGGCACATCTTGAACTTGATCGAGATTTCATTACGCATAGTATTTTTCCTCTATGCATAACGCGTAATTCGGAGTAAAATTAGCTCACATCAGAAGTAAAAATATTTGAAGCTGTTATTTTGGGGCGTTATTTTGAGCGAAATCACCAGACTGCTCGACGATTACACAAACGGGAACCGCGATGCGCTTGATAAGCTTTTGCCGATCGTTTACAACGAGTTGCGCCGACTCGCACACAGCTATTTGAGGAGCGAGCGACAAGACATCACGATTCAAACGACCGCGCTTGTTCATGAGGCATATTTAAAGCTGATCGACCAACGCTCGATCAGTTTTCAAAACCGCTCGCAGTTTTTTGCGCTTTCCGCTCAGGCGATGCGTCGCATACTTCTTGATAATGCCAGAACCCGAAAGGCCGAGAAACGGGGCGGCGGCGGCAAGATCGCTCTCGATGATCTGGCGGAAACATCGATTGAAATAAACAAACAACTTATCGATCTGGACGACGCGCTTAACGAGCTTGAAGGGTTTGACGAGAGGCAGGCAAGGATCATCGAGCTGCGTTATTTCGGCGGCCTAAGTGTCGAAGAGACGGCAGAGGTAATGGCGATTTCCCCGGCAACGGTAAAACGCGAATGGACGATGGCCAGAGCGTGGCTCTACGATCAGATCAAATGATGTGAGCTTTTCTGTCGGCTTTTTACGCGTAATGCACAGAGGAAAAATGAATTCGACCGAATGGGAAAATATCAAGCAAGTCTTTTTGACGGCCCTTGATATGCCCGAACAAAAGCGTGACGAGTATCTTGCAGAGTGCGATGAGCATGTTCGAGCGAAGGTCGAAAAGCTTCTGAGGGCAGATAAGAACGCTGAGAGTTTTATTGTCGAACCTGCGATCATCGACACCGGACTCATAAAAGAAACCGAACACGATCCTTTTATGAATGGAAACATCGACGGTTACAAAATTATTCGCGAGATCGGACACGGCGGGATGGGCACGGTCTATTTGGCAAATCGCGATGGCGAATCTTTTGATAAGACAGTTGCATTAAAACTCGTCAAACGCGGCATGGACACGAACGCCGTGCTCAAACGCTTTGTGATGGAGCGGAGCATTCTGGCGCAGCTTGAGCATCCGAACATCGCCGGTCTGATCGATGGAGGCACCACACCCGACGGCCTGCCGTATTTCGTTATGGAATACGTTGACGGCCAGCCGGTTACAAAATACTGCGGTGCAAACAATCTTTCCATCATCGAACGGCTTGAGCTTTTTCAGAAAGTGTGTGGCGCCGTTTCTTACGCCCACGCGAATCTCGTCGTTCATCGTGACGTAAAGCCCTCGAATATTCTTGTAACGCAGGACGGCACGCCGAAGCTGCTTGATTTTGGCATCGCAAAACTGCTGCATCCGGATTGGTCGCTCGACACTGCCGAAGCAACGGCGACGATGTTTCGCATCTTGACGCCCGAATACGCAAGTCCCGAGCAGATCCGCGGGCTTCCCGTAACGACGGCAAGTGATGTTTACAGTCTCGGCGTGGTTTTATATGAACTGTTGACAGGCGAAAGACCTTACAATATCGAAAGCCGTTTGCCCGAAGAAGTCGCGCAGATTGTTCTGACAGAAGAACCTTTGAAACCAAGTGACGCTGGGACGCGAGGGAGCAATAAAGCAGAAACAGATCCAAAATCCAAAATTCAAAATCCAAAATTATTAAAGGGTGATTTAGACAACATCATCTTAAAAGCCTTACGCAAAGAGCCTGAAAGGCGTTATCAATCAGTTCAGGAATTTTCCGAGGACATTCGTCGCCACCTCACCGGACTGCCGGTAACCGCTACCGCAGATACGACTTTTTACCGCATTGAAAAATTTGTCAAACGCCATCGCGCGGGAGTTTTTGCAGGCAGTTTAATCTTTTTTACACTTCTGATCGCAACGACGATTACGGCTTGGCAAGGCGTTGTCGCCAGACGCGAGCAAGCCAAGGCCGAGCAGCGTTTTAACGAAGTGCGGCAACTCGCTAACACGGTTTTATTTGAGTATCACGACGGTATTGCAAGATTGCCGGGGTCAACCCCGTTGCGTGAAAAAATGGTCAAGGACGCGCTTCGATATCTCGACAATTTAGCGGCGGAGAATATTGACGACGCGTCGTTGCAAAGCGAGCTGGCGACGGCTTATTTCAAAGTCGGCGAGGTTCAAGGATCTCCTGGGAATTCCAGTCTTGGGGATTACGGCGGAGCGCTCGAGAGTTTTAGGAAATCACTGACGATCCGTGAAAGTTTGGTTGCTAGCGACTCGAATAACACGTCGCTCAAACTTGATCTTGCGCAAAGTTATCAACTAGTCGGCCACACATCTCAGGTAACCGACGATCTTCCGGCCGCATTCGAGAATTATCAGAAGGCCTTCGCTATTTTCGATTCAATGCCACGCGAGGCACTTGAAGCAAAACGCTCTTACGCCACGCTTCACACGCGTTTCGCCAAGGCTCTATCGTCCAGCGGCGACCATGCCAAGGCGCTTGAGAATTATCGTCTGGCAACGGCTTTTTTGAATGAGCTTATTTCACTGAATCCAGATAATCGCGCCCTAAAACGCGATCTCGGTATATCGTTGCAATTGCTGGGAGACGAGCTCGAGCGCTCCGTCGAACTGAAAGAAGCGTTATCGGTCCAACGTCAAGCCTTTGTCGTTTTGGAACCACTCCGGGTCGAAACCGATGCTGGCTCAAAACGCGATCTGAGTTCGGCATACGGGCGAATCGGCGACGTTTTGTTCAAGTTGGGAGAATACAAAGAGGCGCTTGCAATGCAGCAAAAAGTTCTTGCCTCCAGTCAAGAAATTCTCCGTGTTGATCCAACAGACGCGCGGGCCCGGCGCGATGTGCAGGTTGACTACTACACAATTGCCCGCAATTACTCGGAACTCGGGCGGATGAGCGAAGCCTTGGTGAGCCTGCAAAAATGCATTGACTTCGCCGCTGCGGCCGTCGCGGCCAATCCAGAAAGTTCGGAAGCACGTGGTGATTTAGCAGTCGCGTATTATTATTTCGGGGAAATGCACGAAAAGAATAACGATCTGCGTTCAGCCTTTGAGAACTACAGAAAGGCGACCGAGATCGAAGAAGCGATGTCCGCGGCCGATCCGTCAAATATTTCGTTACTAGACAATTTATCGGAAGATCTGCTGAAGGTAAGTGATATAGCAATGAAACTCGGCCATCCCGCGGACGCTGTTGCTGGATATCTCAAGGCATTGTCGATCCGCGAAAAGATTCAGGCCGACGCCGAAGAAAAAGGCGAAAGCCGAGGTGTGACAGCGAACATCTATGAGGGGCTCGGCGACTATTATCTTTCGCAATCGCGAATCGAAGGGCGGCTCGAGAACTTGAACGAAGCCAAGAAACGGTACGAGCAAAGTCTTGAGATTTGGAAAAGCTTAGCGGAAAACGGAATATTGCTCGCCAAGGACACTACTAAACCCGCCCAGATGAGACAAAAAATCACAAAATGCGATAGGGCTTTGGGAAATTGATACAGCACAAGCGACGGCGACGATGTTTCATATCTTGACGCCCGAATACGGCCGCCTGGAGCAGGATACAAATCAATTCGTGAAATCCTAAGACAAGGTCATTTGCACGAACGGATCTCACGAATGGAATATGAAAAGCGTCCTTGTCCTGAACGATCTTTCGTATGATTGATCTCTACCCGTGCTTTCTCTAATCCGCGCTTCTGACAAACCGCGACGCAACGTTTATTCTGTTTAGATGCGTTCGCTGACGTACGGCGAGTTGATCGGCGGAAATCGCAATTTTCGCAATCTGCTTGCTGGACAATTTATTTCGGAGCTTGGAAACTGGTTCAATTTTATCGCCGGCCTCGGGCTCGTGCGCGTCGTGTCGGATGCGTCGCCGACCGCGGCGGGAATATTTTTTGTCGCGAGATTGATACCGTTTGCGCTTGCGTCGCCGATCGCGGGAACCTTTGTCGACAGGTTTTCGCGACGACAGGTGATGATCGGTAGCGACCTTTTGCGCGTTCTTATCGCATTGTCGTTTTTGCTCGTCACAAGCAAAGAGAATTTGTGGATCGCGTACCTAGCGACCGTTTTGCTGCACACATTGGGCGCGTTTTTTGACGGAGCGAAAAATGCCGCGGCGCCAAATCTTGCGGGTAAAGAAGGGTTGCTTGCGGCGACGGCATTGCTTTTTTCGACGAGATTTCTACTAATGGCGATCGGCTCGGCACTTGGCGGTTGGGCGGCGGCGGTGTTTGGTTACGAAGTCGCGTTTATCATAAACGCCGCATCATTTCTGGCCTCCGCCTACACGGTTTGGCTTATTCCCGAAGAGGCGACACGTGACGAACAAACCGGTGCGAGAATGCGAAAATTCGGTCGCGCAACGCCGGCTGAAATTGTTCCCGCTACGTTTGACGAACTAGGCGAAAGCGGCACTCAGGCTATCGAGCGAGCTACGTTCCTGACTGAGCTAAAGGAAGGACTTAGCTACACGGTTAAAAATCATTTCGCCTTTACGATCCTCATCATGAACATGATCTGGGCGACTGGCGGCGGTTCGATCAACGTGATTTTCGAGCGAATCGGCGGCGTGCATTTTGCAAAGACTGAAGGTTGGAATGCCGACATCGCGGTCGCAGTTTTGTGGACGGCGACAGGCATTGGGCTGACGATCGGGATGCTCATCGCGCACCGAGTTTCGCTGATGCTTGACCGTCGGAATTTGAACGTTTCATTCATCGGGTGGACACTCATCATCCACGGCGTGCTGTTTTCGGTCGGCGGCTTGATGCCGACGCTATGGCTGTTTGGCGTTATCGTGCTCGTCTCGCGTGCGATCGTCGGCGTCGAATACGCAGTCCAAGAGACGATGTTTCAACGCAGTCTGCCGGATTACATCCGCGGACGAATTTCAACGCTCGACCGCGGCGCAGAAATGACCGTCTTTGGTCTGTCGAGCTATGTGGCGAGCGAGGCGATGTACTACATCACACCGCAAACGCTCACGGTAATCTCTGGAATATTGTCTGCGCTGGCTGGAGTCGTGTGGTTTATCAGAGAACGAAAGTCAGAGCCGCCCACTTACGCAGGCGGTTCTGACTAAGCTGTTATGATCACTGCTTTCGTACCCGTGAGTTCTGAAAAATCCTTTGTATAGATCGTATCGACGCGACGAATCTCGCTCACGCAATCGACGATGTCCTGCGTCTGGATAAAGCCGGTTTCGACGTGGGCGATCGCCCAGTTGCGCATGTGCGTGGCTCGACGCAGAGTTTCGTCGAGCTGGTGCAAGTATTGCGATTTTGTTTCAGTGGGCGAGCCGAGACGGCCGTTGAATTCAGCTTCGAGCGCGTCCCAAAACTCGTTGCCGCCGCGAATCCACTCTTCGCGCCAAGCCGCGCGGCCGAGATGATTTCGCAGGCCCTGTGTGTGTCGAGTGGGCAGACGCAGGAACATCAATTCCGCAGGAGTTTCGGCGATAAAGCTGTCAACGTTTTTGTTGTCGCAAGTGTTGGTCTCTTGATTCTCAAACGGCTCGGGTTGCACCGACCAAAGACGGCGAAAGACGTTCGAGAGCGGCTGCCGCAGTTCGCGAGTTTCTTCTTTGAATGACAAAACGTAATCGCCGGCTGTGAAGACAATGCTCGCGGCGATGGCACGCGACATCGGGGCCGACAGCTTGTCGATGTTGCGGCGGACGTTGTCAAACCACCACGAATCCGTTTCGTTGAACCATACGGTCAAGCCCGGATTTTGATACCGATAGCCGGGCACGTACGCGTCCTCGAGAACGACGTTGACTTCGGCGGCTGAGAGTCGTTGGCGGTTATTCGCAATGTGGACGTTACCGCGCGTCCAAGCGGATTGAAGCGGGTCGTTTGCCGCGACGCGAACTTGCCAGCGTTTGAGATACGCGCCGAGAGAGCCACTGTCGGTGAAAGGAAGCGCGGCCGTTGAAAATTTCAGCCGCCGCAGCACGTTCAGATCGAACGCGAGCCAGCTTTTTGGCACGGGCTTTGTCGGGGTGAGCATAATTTCAAAAAGTGAAGACCGGCTGAGCAGCGGGTTCAGTCGGTTGAGATTCGCTGAGCATCTTTACGTTGCGAAAGGCAATAACGATTGCCGGATCGAACTCGATCGCGGCCCATAAAGTTAAGTATTTACGAGCTTCTTCGTCGGATATCGCCGTGCGAAACGGACGCTCGGTCGTGAGCGCCGAATACGTGTCAGCCACGCGCAAAATGCGCGCGGGCACCGGAATCTGTTCGCCCTCAAGGCCGTCCGGATAGCCGCTGCCGTTCCACCATTCGTGATGCCAGCGAACGATCAGCTGCACGCCACGCGGCAGGCCGAGCTTTGCGACCTCCTGCTCGCCGATGACCGGATGTCGCTGCATATCGAGGAGTTCGGATGCGGAAAGGCCGCGATTTGCACTGATGTATTCGCGGTTCATCGCCAGCTCGCCGATGTCGTGGAGCAACGCCGCTTGCTGCAAAAATGCGCGGTCGCGGGACGCGAGACAAAACGCTTGCCCAAGAGCGTCGGCGATCCAAGCCACGCGATTCGCCTGCCCATGCGGATAGCCCTCGAACTCGTCCATCGCCGCAGCGCTGCGCAGCAGAGTGTCGTCGGCGGCCGTCTTTTCTCCAAAGATGCTGTTCACTGTTAATAGTGTCGCAACTTTTGGCCGGTAGTTTCAAGTAAAAATTTTGATTGCTGTGGGTCAGTCTGAATATTAACGACGTATTTTCTTTTTGTGATCTCTGTGTCTTACCTTTGTGGACTTTGTGTTTATCGCCTTTTCTAACACAAAGGGCACAAAGAGAAGACACAAAGCTCACGGAGGCAATTCAAACTAACCCGTTACGAAATTTTAGACGGTTATTTGCAGGCCGTCGAGTAGCTTTCGCGCTTCACGGTTGTCGGGGAATTTTTCGAGCAGACGGTTAAGTTCACCTTGCGCGCGTTTTAGCAGATTGTATTTGATAAAGAATTCGGCGAGCAAAACCCGGAACGTCGGGCTTTCGGGATCGAGCTTGATTGCGGTTTGAATCTCGGCCTCGGCCTTATGGCGTTTGTCTTCATCCGCCGCGAGAGCCTTGCCAAAGTAAGCGTGATAACGCGCGACGCTCGCATCGTAATGCACGGCGCGTGCGAGGAATGGCAGCGCCGATTCAGCATCGCCTTCGACAAGCAACTGAAATCCCCGATCGAAACTGAGCGACGCTTGCTCGGCCTGCGAATTGGCCTTGGCGGCCTCTTCGCCAACAGCCTCGACTTCTTCGCGGTCGGCGATCTCCTTGCGCATTCGATAGTCGTAAAGGTCGCGAGCTTCGGTGTTTTTGAGTGCTTCGTGAGCCTTGGTCAGCTCGGTAAAAGCATGCTGTGCACGTTCGAAAGTCTCGCCACCCTCGGAATGAAACTTGTCAGGGTGAAAGTTCTTTGCCATGTTGAAATACGCGCGTTTGATGTCGGCGATCTCGGCTTTTGAATCGACGCCGAGAATGTCGTAATGCGTTTTTGCATGTTCGACTCGTTTTAGATATTCGTCGAGCGTAGGCACGGCCTCTGGTGTTTTAGGAGCTTCGTCGTTCGGCATTTCCAGCGGCGATTCATCTTTGATAACTACCGGAGTCAGCGGTGCAACGGTCGCGATCTTTGCCTCGCGTTTGAGTTCGAGTTTCGCGCCGAGCATCGAACGAACGACATCTCCAGGGAGAGCAGTGTGCCATCCGCTGCGCGTGAGAAAGCCGCCGAGCCACAGATTGTAAACTGCGTGCAGGACCGTTGCCTGTGGCAACGCGGCGGCATTTGCCAGCTCCGATAACGGCGACGATCGCCCGACGGTGCAAGATAAAATGTATGCTTCCTCTTGCGTCAGAGCTGCGAGCGTCGGGTCCGCGTCGGTTGCTTCGAAAGACTCGCTCATCGAACGAAATCGCGTGGTGACGTATTCCGAATTCATGCAGCGGCCGTAATCCATGAACAGCCGCGTCGTGTCGATGTCAAAATCGAGTCCCTCGCGAACGCGAGCGAGTGAGCTGAATGTCCAAATTCCGGCTTGCCACGAGAGAATATCGAGGACGACGGCCTCGATCTGGCCTTTAAATAGCTGCAATTTTTCGTCAGCCGAAAGTCGTTCTTTGCTTTCGAGCCACGCGGCGAGTTCAAAGTCGTTCTGAAAATTCGCAGCTTGACCGAGATCTTCTTTGGTCAGTTTGCCTTGGTTCATCAATATCTCGAAAAGACGTGACTCGCGTGCGTTTGACGCGGCAAAAGCAAGGCGTCCTTCGCGAAAATACACGACACACTTTTTACCGCCGTTCCTGACCCGCAAGCATCCGTCGAGCCGCAATTGCGCAAACTCAGCAATAAGCTCGGCAAACGGATGCGCGAGGAAAGTTCCTTCGATTTCGAGTGCGTTTTTCGGGGTCATTTGAGCGAAGCGGGCGGGAGCGTCGCTCCTAATGATAACAAATCGCGTGGCCAAAAGTTAAGCCTTATTTTTCGCGTTTGCGGCGGCGATTTGTTAGCATTTTTTACAGCTAGATGCAGAACAGAACTGAAATACGCGAGTGTTCGACGCTCGATGAACTGACCGAGTGCGTGCAATTGCAACGCGACGTTTTTGCGTTGCCCGAGACTGAGTTATCACCCGTTCGCCATCTGATCGTGACAAAAAACGCCGGTGGATTTACGCTCGGTGCGTTTGACGGCGGTCGTCTCGCGGGCTTTGTTCTGAGTGTGCCGGCCTTTTTGCGTGGGCACCGCGCGTTTTATTCGCACATGACCGGCGTTCGTCCCGAATATCAGAGTCACGGCATCGGTGCGCGGCTCAAATGGGCTCAGCGTGAGCGAGCGCTCGCCGATGACGTGAAATATATCAAATGGACATTTGAGCCTACAAAAGCGCGAAACGCGTACTTTAATCTTGAAAAACTCGGCGCTACGATCAGCGAGTTTCAGGAGAACTTTTACGGCATCGATTACGGCACTGCACCGGAGGTGGCGGGGCAAAAATTTGGCCTTGCCAGCGATCGGCTTTTCGCCGAATGGAATCTCGAGAGTGAAAAGGTCGTCGCTCTTGCGGCAGGCAAAGATTACATTGAGCCGCGAGCACCGACGGCGAACATTCAGATCATGAATGATTGGCTCAGCCTGATTGCGGCTGATCCTGAACGGGCGAAGTCCGAGCAGCTTCGTATTCGTAAAGAATTTAATACGGCGTTTGGTTTCGGCATGGTCTGTCGCGGTTTTTATCGCGACGACGAGCGCCCCGCTTTTTTGCTTTACAAAGACTAACGATGCCGATGTTTGAGATCGATCCCGACATTCGAAAAGCAAAAACGCTCACGTCGGACTTTTACACCGATGCGCGTTATTTCGAGTTGTCGAAAGAAAAAATATTCGTCCATTCGTGGCAATTTCTTTGTCATGCAAATGAGTTTGACGGATTAAAACCTGCGACGATCTTGCCCGGCGTGCTCGATGAACCCGTGTTGTTGGTAAAAGACGGCGACGAGCTCCGTTGTCTTTCCAACGTCTGTACGCATCGCGGCAAGGTTTTGATCGAAGAGTCGTGCAACACAAACTTGATCCGCTGCGGTTACCACGGACGGCGATTCTCGCTCGACGGCAAGTTTCTGTCGATGCCGGAGTTTGAAGGCGTCGAGAATTTTCCGAGTGAAGCAGAAGATCTAAAACAGCTCCCGTTCGCCGATTGGAACGGCTTTTTGTTCGCGTCGATCAATCCAACCGGCTCGTTCGAGACGTTTGTCGGTGACGTGGCGACACAGCTCGAAATTAGCGATAACACAGAGCTTAAGCTGACAGCGACAAGCGAATACACGGTCAATGCCCACTGGGCTTTGTATTGCGAAAACTACCTCGAGGGCTTTCATATTCCGTACGTTCACAAGTCGCTGAATGAGATCGTCGATTACGGCAGTTATGTGACGGAGACGTTTCGGTACTCGAGTTTGCAGACTGCCTTGTCAGAACCGCCTGCATCAGCGGGCGGTCAGAAAGACGGCGGACAACATGCATTAGCCAACGTTGCGGCTCGCTATCTGTTCATCTTCCCAAATCTGATGTTTAACTTTTATCCGTGGGGCGTCTCCGTGAATGTCGTCCGTCCGGTTTCACCGTCAAAGACAGTTGTCGAGTTTTTTACTTACGTTTCAGACGAGAGCAAACTCGACAAAGGTGCCGGCGCCGATTTGCACGGTATAGAATTAGAGGACGAAGCCGTCGTCGAGAGCGTCCAGCGCGGTATTCGCTCGCGGTTTTACACTCACGGCCGCTATTCGCCGACTCGCGAGCAGGGAACGCACCACTTTCACCGGCTAATCGCCGAGTTTTTAGATTCTTGAAGTTTGATGGCAAGCGTTAAAAAAGAAATCGAAACCTTACGTGCCGAGATCGAGCGGCATAATGAGCTGTATTATCAAAAAGCCAAGCCGGAGATCTCTGATTTTGAATTTGACCAGCTTCTTGAGCATTTGAAGGCGCTTGAGGCCGAGCACCCCGAACTCATGACGCCCGACAGTCCGACGCAGCGGGTCGGCGGCAAGGCCGACAGTCTGCGCTCCTTCACTCACACCGTGCCGCTGATGTCGCTCGATAACTCGTATGATCTCAATGAGTTAAAGGCGTTTACCGAACGCTGCGAAAAGCTTGCCGAGGGGCGCAAACTTGAGTATGTTGCGGAGTTGAAGATCGATGGCTTGTCGGTTTCGCTGCATTACGAAAACGGAATTCTCGTGACCGGAGCAACCCGCGGAGACGGCTCGCGCGGTGACGAAGTAACACAAAACGTAAAGACGATCCGTTCGGTTCCGCTGAAACTTAGAAAAGATGCGCCGTCACATGCCGAAGTGCGCGGCGAGGTGTTTTTATCGCGAACGCAGTTTGCGCGCATCAACGCCGAGCTTGAAATGCAGGGCGAAAAAACGTTTGCAAACGCGCGCAACTCGGCGTCGGGCACGCTGCGGATGCTTGATTCGCAGATCGTCGCTTCGCGTCGGCTCGATATGTTTCCTTACGACGCGTTTACGGGCACGTCGAAGATGTTCGCAACACACTGGGAAAATTTTGAGTGGTGCGAGCGTAACGGTTTTCACGTAAATCCGCACCGTGCGTTGTGCAGCAATTTTGCCGAACTCGTTGCGTTTATCAACGAAATGGAAACAACGCGTGACTCGCTAGACTACGAGATTGACGGCGTTGTTGTGAAAGTAAATTCGACCGCGTTGCAGGACGAATTTGGCGCAACCAGTAAAGCTCCGCGCTGGGCGATCGCATACAAGTATCCGGCTCGACAGGCGACGACAAAGCTGCTCGGCATCGAGGTCAGCGTCGGCCGCACGGGCGCTCTGACGCCGATCGCTTTGCTCGAACCGACGCTGCTCGCGGGCACGACCGTGGCGCGCGCGTCCTTGCATAACGAGGACGAAATAAGACGCCTCGATCTCAAGATCGGAGATTTCGTGCTGATCGAAAAGAGCGGCGAGATCATCCCGCAGGTGCTGCAAAATATTCCATCGAAACGCAACGGGAGCGAAAAGAAATTTGCTTTTCCAAACAAATGTCCAGTATGCGGATTCGATGCCGTGCGGCCCGAAGGCGAGGCTGTTCGACGATGCGTAAATCCCGATTGTCCCGCAAAAATAAAGGGTCGCATCGGTTACTACGCTTCGCGGCGGGCGATGGATATCGAGGGTCTCGGCGAAGTTTTGATCAATACGCTCGTCGATAACGGAATGATCAACGACGTGGCCGACCTCTACAAACTAACCGTCGAACAGGTCGCCGCCCTTGATCGCATGGCTGAAAAATCCGGCACGAATCTGATCGAGCAGATTGCGGCGAGCAAGACGCGCGGGCTGCAGCGGCTGCTCTACGGCATCGACATACGGCACGTCGGCGAACGCTACGCCAAGATTCTCGCAAATAATTTTCGCAAGCTAGACAAACTCGCCGCTGCGTCCGTCGAAGAGCTTGACGACATTCCCGAGATAGGCCTCGCCGTCGCCGAGAGCGTTTTTGAGTGGATGCGCGATACGAAAAGCATCGACCTCGTCGCTCGTCTAAAAGCCGCCGGCGTCGTGATGGAAATGGACGAGGCCTCGACCACCGCTCTCGACGAACGTTTCGTCGGCAAAACATTCGTCCTCACCGGCAAGCTCGAAAATTACACTCGCGACGAAGCCGCAAAGCTCATCGAAGAACGCGGTGGCCGCGTCTCGTCATCCGTCAGCAAAAAAACCGATTACGTCGTCGCGGGCGAAGACGCCGGATCGAAATTGACGAAGGCGGAGAGTTTGGGCGTCACGGTGCTCAACGAAAACGAATTCGGCTCGATGATTCAATAGCGGAAAACATATATTATCTAGTTTATGAGCGATTTTTTTACAGCAGGCATTTCTAGCGTTGATCCGTTGATCAGCGGGGCGATTGACGACGAGGTGCGGCGGCAGACGAATGGACTGGAGCTGATCGCGTCGGAGAATTTTGTGTCCGAGGCGGTGCTCGAGACGATGGGCACGGTGTTTACGAACAAGTACGCCGAGGGCTACCCCGCAAAACGATACTACGGCGGCTGCGAGTTCGCGGATGTCGTCGAGAACGCGGCGATAGACAGAGCAAAGCAGCTCTTTGGCTGCGATCATGCGAATGTTCAGCCGCACTCGGGAGCGCAGGCGAATATGTCGGTGCTGCTGGCGGCGCTTGAACACGGCGACACGATATTGGGGATGAACCTTTCGCACGGCGGTCATCTCACGCACGGCCATCCGCTCAATTTTTCCGGTATCAATTACAAGGTCGCCGACTACGGCGTTAGTCGCGACACCGAACAGATCGATTACGACGAGCTGCAACGAAAAGCGGAAGAATCTCGCCCCAAACTGTTGATCTGCGGTGCTTCGGCGTATCCGCGAATCATCGATTTTGAGCGCATCGGTGAGATCGCACGCTCGGTTGGTGCGAAGGTTATGGCCGACATCGCGCACATTGCTGGACTTGTCGCCGTTGGCCTGCATCCTTCGCCGGTGCCGCATTGCGAATTTGTGACGACGACTACGCACAAGACCTTGCGCGGGCCGCGTGGCGGAATGGCGATGTGCAAGGAGGAGTTTGCCGCTGATCTCAATAAACGCGTGTTCCCGGGTGTGCAAGGCGGGCCGCTGATTCACATTATCGCCGCGAAAGCAGTCGCTTTTGGCGAAGCGCTTAAACCCGAATTTAAAACTTATCAGCAGCAAGTTATCAGTAACGCGCAGGTTCTGGCCGCGACATTAAAAGATGTCGGACTTCGTATAGTTTCCGGTGGTACCGACAATCATCTGCTGCTCGTCGATGTTTACATGGACGGCAAAGGCATCACGGGCAAGGCAGCCGAAAAGGCTCTAGATGAGGTGCATATCACGGTCAACAAAAACACGATCCCGTTCGATACACAAAAGCCCTTTGTGGCTTCGGGCATCCGTCTTGGAACGCCGGCGCTAACGACTCGCGGGATGAAAGAGGATGACATGCGAGCGATCGGTGCGATGATCGCCGCCGTGATAAACGAGCCCGAATCAGAAGAAGTTAAAACACGCGTCCGCCGCGAAGTCACTGAGCTGACGGCAAGGTTTCCAATGTACACGAGTCGTTTGCGAGAACGACAGAACGACGCCGTAGCGAAATGAGAACGAAAAAGGTTAACGCCATTGTTTTGTTGCTCGCGCTTTTGCCGGTGCTCGGTCCGTCGCAAACTACAAAGGTCAAAACGCCGTTAAGAGAAGCTCCGCCGGAGTTTGTTGGTGACGGTTGCACTTTCTTTCCCGACGGCGATTACGCGGAGTGCTGTCTTGCGCACGATCGCGACTACTATCGGGGCGGCACAAAGGCCGAGCGTAAGGCGTCGGACAAGCGGCTTCAGCAGTGCATTCGCGGCAAAGGTCACAAGTACATTTCGAAACTTATGTATTTTGGCGTGCGGCTCGGCGGCGGTTCGTGGCTAAGAGCCCCGTTCAGCTGGGGATTTGGTCAACGCAAAGAGAAAGACAAAAAAGATAAAGACGACACCAAAGTCACGAAATAAAAGCTATTCGCTTTTACCGGTGTTCTCGGCGTCGAATTGGTCAAGGATGTCGCGCGCCTCTTCGGAGTCGAACTCATAGGCTTTTTGTTCGAGCGCACCCGCGGCGATTCCTGAATAGAGCGGGTCGTCCAGCAGCGGGATGAGATTGCCGATCGACATCATGGCGAGCGTTTCGTGGGCGATGGCGCGAATTTGGGGCAGATCCGTTTGCCGGACGATCTCAGCGATTTCGCCCGCGCTATAACGTTCGGCCAGGTGGTCGGCGAGGCGGTCGAGACGTGCGTAATCGTTGTCTTTGACCGCGCGAGTCGCCAGTTGGATGAAGACCTCGGCCGACGCGGATTGCGATTCGAGCACGGACGCGCATGTGTCGGCGAGCTGCTTTATCTCGGTCAACTTAGCCGCGTTTTTGCGAACAGTTTTCTTTGTGGTTTGTTCGTCGAGAGCGTGGAGCAGACGGCTGACTTCCCAGTCGGCGTGAGCGTCGTAATAAAATTTATGAGTTTGTGCGGCGGCAGGTTTACCCGTCTTTAACGCACCAACGAGCAGCTTTTTTGTGTCGGGCCGCAAATTCTCCCAGATGCTCGCAATCTTTCCGCCGAATTCCTTTATGGTCATGTCAACAACCTAAGTTTGATGTTCCGCAATCTCGTTGTCAAGCGTTTCGTATTTTACTTCGTGTTCTTTGTGTCTTCACTCAGTGCGCTTTGTGATAAAAGGAGTTTTTATCACAGAGAACACAAAGGGCAGACACAAAGTTCACAAAGTTGAAGTTACTTTTTTGTAGCAATAGCTTCGGCGAGACGAGACTGGACTTCGCGCAGTTTGTCTTCAAAATCGCCAGCCGTTTCGTCTGCGTATTCGAGCAGAGCAAACGGCGTTTCGTTCAGATGCCGAATTTCCCATGCGATCTCACCCTTGTCGGGTGGACGCGAGAACCACGCAGCGTCAATGTCGCCGTCGCCAATTTTCACATCGCCAAAAAACTCACAGCTTCGTTCGCCTAGGGACTTGCGCAGATCTGCCGTAAGCAAAACACGGCGTAGGATCCAGCCGTGTTTTGCGTAGGTGCGAATGGTGTCGTCAATAGCGTCGGAGTCGATCATCTAATTTGGTTTTGCGTTAGTATTTGGGTCTGCTTTTGGCTTGATGATCTGCGGAGTGGCGTTCGTATTAGGCACAGGCATCGCTTTCATGTTGTTTCCGTTGATGGCGTTTGCGGCTTCTCTCTCGATGGAGTCGCGGCCTTTGCCCGGTGATTTATATGCGCCGCCAAAGGCCTCGCCGATCGCGAGTTTCCACACGCCGTTTTCGAGCATAAACGGCAGATCTTCCCATTTGCTATCTTTCGAATTCCAAACCTCGACGGCGCCCATGTTTTCGGCAACGCGTTCGTCGCGGATCGCGGGCATCGTCTCGGAAAACGTCGTTGCCGTAAATCCGTTCTCAAACAACTTTTCTTCCGGTTTACCGTATTGAGCTGAGGCGGATTTGCCAAAGGCGATGGTCTTCTCGGTCAGCTCGTTCTTTATCGCATCGGTGTTTTTACTTTTGACAGCGTTGTACAGACGTTTATACGCTTCGGTTGGCGTGTCGTTGCCCGCGACCGGTTGATTTCCACCGCATGAGAAAGCAGCGGCTATGCATGTGAGTAATAAAGTGAGTAAAATGATCTTTTTCATAATTACCGAAATTATATTTACGACCGCGGACAAACACAAACACCCGACATGAAAGCACTCAGATACACGCAAGGAAAACTCGCCATAGCCGAAGTCGCGACGCCCGGCAACATCGGTGAAGCCTTGGTGCGAGTGACTCGTTCTGGTATTTGCAATACCGATCTTGAGATCGTGCGCGGTTACGCTGGCTTTGAGGGAACGATAGGTCACGAATTTGTCGGCGTCGTTGAAAAGGCTGACGACGCGACTGATCTCGTCGGCAAGCGAGTCGTCGGCGAGATCAACGCGGGCTGCGGCGTTTGCGAAAATTGCGTCGCAGACGATCCGCGACATTGCAGCCAGCGAACCGTTCTCGGCATCGTCGGCCGCGACGGCGCACACGCCGAATTCCTGCAATTGCCGTCGCGAAATCTGCTGGTCGTGCCGGATAACGTCAGCGACGACCAAGCGGTATTCATAGAACCGCTTGCCGCTGCCTATGGAATTACTGAGCAGGTCGAGATTGCGCCGGAAACTTCGGTCGCGGTTGTCGGCGACGGCAAACTCGGGCTTCTATGCGGTTTTGCTCTCGCGACAAAAACGAAAAACGTCACGATGATCGGCAAACACGACTCAAAGCTCAACATCGCCAAAAAACGCAGCATTGAATGCGTTTTGCTCGATAGAGTTACGCCCGCGATGACGCGCCATTTTGATGTTGTCGTCGAGGCGAGCGGTTCGGAATCGGGCTTTGCAGCTGCGCTCGATCTAGTTAAACCGCGAGGTAAGATCGTGCTTAAATCGACTTTTCATGGCACGCCGACCTGGGCAGCGTCACGCGTTGTCGTCGATGAGATCACGATCGTCGGTTCGCGTTGTGGGCATTTTTTGCCTGCTCTCAATCTGATGTCGAGCGGCGCGGTTAACCTCGACGATTTGATCGCGGACGAGTTCTCTCTCACAAACGCGGTTGCGGCCATGGATCGCGCCGCGCAAAAAGGCGTTCTGAAAGTTCTCCTAGATCCTGCGATATGACTATCTACTGAAGGAAACAGTTCTGTTTTGTTATACTTTCGTTACTAGAGCTTTAGGAGTGACTTATGTTTGAAGTTTGTAAAAAGAGTCATTTTCGACACAGCGGGGGCGTGATCGCGGCTGTTCTATTGATATTTACAGCAATCAATGGGCAACCTGACAAACTCGCGAAATCGTTTGCCGAGATCGCAAAAAAGGTCGAGCCGGCCGTCGTCAGCATCGATACGAAGAGCCGCGTTTCGCAGCCTGTGGCACGCGCAACACCTTCGCCGGGTACTGACGACGACGTCATGGAATTTTTGCGTAGGCAGATGCAGCAGCGGCCGGTTTACGGCGTAGGCAGCGGATTTATTGTCGATAAACGCGGATACATTTTGACGAACGCTCACGTCGTGCAAAGCGCCGCTCGCATCACCGTCAAGATCGACTCGGGTGAGGAGTTTGCCGCGACCGTACTCGGCTCGGACGACGAGACTGACATCGCCGTGCTGAAGATCGATGCGCGTCGCGATCTGCCATCTTTGCAATTTGGCGACTCTGAAAAAGCCGAAGTCGGCGATTGGGTTTTGGCGATCGGCTCGCCGTTTGGTCTCGCAAAAAGCGTAACGGCAGGCATCATTTCGCAGAAACAACGCGAGACGCCTTACTCGACTTCGTTTCAAAGATTTATTCAGACCGACGCCGCAGTGAATCGCGGCAACTCAGGCGGTCCGCTTGTAAATCTCGACGGCGATGTTGTCGGTGTGAATTCGCAGATCGCGACTTCGACCGGCGATTACAACGGCGTGAGTTTCGCTCTGCCGTCGCGTGAGGCCGAGTATGTTTACAACCAAATTTTGAAGAACGGCAAGGTTCGTCGCGGCTATCTCGGCGTGCTGCTCGATTCTGTAAAAGCTGAGTACGCAGCAGTTTACGGCCTCAAATCCGCCGCCGGTGCGATCATCACCGACATTCGCGACGCAAAAGGCCCGGCCGCGACAGCCGGAATGCAGTCCGGCGACGTGATCACCGAAATTAACGGACAGCCAGTCCAAAACGCATTCGACCTGATCTCAAAAGTCGCCGCGACTTTGCCTGATCTGACGATCACGGTCGGATATTTGCGCGAGGTCGGCGCGAAGATGGAGCAGAAAACCGCCACGATAAAACTTGGCGAGCGTCCGGTAAATCGCGTCGCTGACGATACGGATGATCGGCGCCCGTTGCCCGTCGACGGCGCAAAGCCCGAGCAGAAGCCTTTCGGGCTAACGCTGGTCGAATTCACGCCCGTTCTCGCTGCAACCGCTAAACTCGAAGGCCAAAAAGGTGTGCTCATTAAAGAAATAAATCCGGTCAGTTTTATCGCTGACGTAAAAAATTCATCGGGCAACATCGCACTTGGCGAAGGCGATTTGATTCAAAAAATAAATCGGGTCGCAGTTACAGACGTCAAAGCATTTACCGACATCGTTGCAAAACTCAAGGTCGGCGACGCTGTCGTTTTACACGTGCTCAACTACAACCCTGCGACCGGCGGTCCGCAGTTAAAGATCGTTCAATTCACGGTTCGATAAATTCAAATTTATGGCAACAGCAAAAATGGCAAAGGCGAAAAAAAGCGCCAAAACATCGGTTAAGAAGTATCAAAATTACATCAACGGCGAGTGGGTCGCGTCCGCGTCCGGCGAATGGTTTGACAACGTAAACCCCGCCGACACAACAGATATAGTCGGCCGGTTTCCGGTCTCGAATGAACGTGACGTCAACGCGGCCGTCGCGGCGGCAAAAACGGCCGCAAAACGCTGGCGGCTGACCCCGGCGCCGAAACGGGCTGAGCTATTGTTCAAACTTGGCGAGATCCTGCGTGAAAACAAAGACGAATTTACGCGGCAGATGACGCGCGAGATGGGCAAGGTTCTGAAGGAAGCGGGCGGCGACGTGCAGGAGGCGATCGACTGCACCTACTACACCGCGGGCGAAGGCCGCCGTCTGCACGGCTTTACCACGCCGGCCGAGATGCCAAACAAATTTGCGATGTGTGTCCGCCAGCCGGTCGGTATTTGCGGGCTAATCACGCCGTTCAATTTCCCGATGGCGATTCCGTCGTGGAAGCTGATTCCGGCGCTCGTCTGCGGCAACACGGTTGTGCTCAAATCCGGCGAAGATGTGCCGCTCTCGTCGCTGAATCTGATAAAAGCATGCGAAAAAGCTGGTATTCCAAAGGGCGTGGTGAATCTGGTGAATGGCCACGGCCACGACATCGGGCCGGTGCTTGTAGGGCACAAGGACGTGCGGCTCATCTCTTTCACCGGTTCGACCGCGACGGGCCGTATCATCGCCGAGCAATGCGCACGTGATAACAAGATCGTGAGCTTAGAAATGGGCGGCAAGAACGCGATCATCGTTATGGATGACGCCGACATCGACAACGCTGTCGAAGGCTCGTTGTGGGGCGCGTTTGGCACGAGCGGGCAGCGCTGCACGGCCTCGTCGCGGCTGGTCGTTCACAAAAAGATCTACAAAAAATTCTGCGCCGCACTGGTTGAACGGGCTAAAAAGCTCCGTGTCGGCAACGGCCTCGATCCAAAAACCGAGGTCGGGCCGGTCATTCACGAAGATGCGATGCAAAAGATCCTCGGCTATGTTCACATCGGCAAAAACATCGACAAAGCCACCTTGGCGTGTGGCGGCGGTCGGCTTACAAAGGGAGATTATGCGAAAGGCTGGTTCGTCGAGCCGACTGTTTTCACCGACGTAAAGCCCGGAATGCGGATCGAGCAGGAAGAGATCTTCGGGCCCGTCACGACGGTCATTCCCTTCAAGACGCTCGACGAAGCCATCGAAATCGTAAACGGCGTCAAGTACGGCCTCTCGTCGGCGATCTACACGCAGGACGTTAACAATGCGTTTCATGCGATGCAGGAGCTTTACACCGGAATTTGTTATGTCAATTCGGCGACGATCGGCGCCGAGGTTCACCTGCCGTTCGGCGGCACAAAAGGCACCGGCAACGGCCACCGCGAAGCCGGCACGCAGGTGCTCGACATCTTCACAGAATGGAAATCGCTCTACGTCGACTACAGCGGCAAACTGCAAAAAGCGCAGATCGATGAGGTTGAAGTTTGATGAGGATCGCATATGAGTTTTGGATTTCCGGCATCATATACTGAAACTGTAAATCTAGTGGGCAGCAGGTACTCGGCCCGTCAAGCTGTGATCGAAACGTTTGAAAATCTTGGATGGAATTTTGACGAGACTGACAGTGATTGTTTCTGGGTCAAAATTCCTATGAGCGGCTTGAGTTGGGGAGAGATTTTAACCGTTTCTCTTGAGCCTGGCGTTGCGAAGGTACATAGCAAATGTAACTTTCCACAACTAATTGATTGGGGTAAGAACAAACGAAATGTGTTTGAATTCGTTGACCGTTTTTCGATAAAGGAGATTACGGACGCAAAACTTGTGGACGCGAAAGAACATTTCCTTGATGAAAAAGGTAATTCGCCGATCCAACGGCTTTTACGTGACGACGTAGTTACGGATTACTCCAAATAGCCAAACTTGCCCGTGCCGTAATCGAGCATTGCCTGGCGGATTTCTTCTTCGGTGTTCATCACGAACGGCCCGCGAGACGCGATCGGTTCGTTTAGCGGTTCGCCGCTGAGGATGAAGTATTTTGAGTCTGCGAGCGCCTCGACGGTGAAGTCACTGCCGTCGTTGGCAAAAAGAACGAAATTATCGACCGGCACGTTGTCACTGTCGTTTATTCGCAAACTGCCTTCGAGATTGACGATGCCGGTGTTGTAATTTGGGGCGAGCGAGAAATCGAGCTTGGCGCCGGATTTGACGTGAGCGATATAAATCTCAACCGGCGAGAACGACGTTGCTGGTCCTTTCACGCCGTTGAATGCGCCGGCGACGACCTCGACAAAGCCAAGATCGCCTTCTAACTTAAACTTGCCGAATTCGCGATTCTCGATTGCCTGGTATTTTGGCTCGGTCATTTTGTCTTTCGCAGGCAGATTGACCCAGAGTTGGATCATGTGAAAGTCGCCGCCTTGTCGTGCAAAATCCGCCTCGTGATATTCCTTGTGCAGGATGCCGCTGCCAGCGGTCATCCATTGGACGTCGCCTTCGCCGATGACGTCTGCGTTGCCGCGACTGTCGTGATGCGCGACTTTGCCTTTGAAGGCGAAGGTGACGGTCTCGAAGCCGCGATGCGGATGCGGCCCGACGCCGGGCGGCTTATCTGAAGGCGGAAAGTAGTGTCGCGAATTGTAATCAAGCAGATAGAACGGGCTCATCCGCTGCTCATCTATCGCGTGCGGAAAAAAATTATGCACGCGAAAACCGTCGCCGACCCAGTGAGTCTCGGGCGGAGCAATAACTCGCTCGACCGTTTTTCTGTTGCTCATAAAGATAGACTACATCCTTGCCTGCAATAAATCTAATACCTTGCTTTGCGTTAGAAAACAGTCGCTCCCCATTAGAAAAAAACGGCATTCTTAAGGCATAATGGTGTCTAATCACAGCCTAAATTGCCATAAAATTTGGAGACAGATAATGAAGATTGGTTTACCTAAAGAGATAAAAGACAACGAGTATCGCGTCGGCCTGACGCCAGCCGGCGTGCAGGCTTTAACTCACGCGGGCCACGAGGTTTACGTACAAAAAACCGCCGGCGAAGGCTCAGGGTTTAAGGACGAGCAATATGTAAAAGCGGGCGGCAAGCTGCTCGATACGCCGGACGAGATTTGGCAGACCGGCGACATGATCGTAAAAGTTAAAGAGCCGGTTGCGCCTGAGTATCCGCGAATGCGCGAGAATCAGTTGCTGTTCACCTACTTACATCTCGCGCCAGAGCTTGAGCTAACCAAGGTGATGCTTGAGCGAAAGGTTACGGGCGTCGCCTACGAGACGATTACCGACAAGCAAGGCCGCCTTCCGCTGTTAACGCCGATGTCAGAGGTCGCGGGCCGCATGTCGGTCCAGGTCGGGGCAACTTATCTCGAAAAGATGAACGGCGGCAAGGGAATCTTGCTCGGCGGTGTGCCGGGCGTTCCGGCGGCGAATGTCGTCATCATCGGCGGCGGCATCGTCGGAACTGAAGCTGCGAAAATGGCCGTCGGTCTCGGTGCAAAAGTCACGATCATCGACCGCAATCTTGACCGTTTGCGACAACTCGATGACATTTTTCTTTCAAAGGTTCAGACGCTCGCTTCGTCGCGTTATCAGATCGAGGAGGCAATTTCGCATGCCGATCTCGTTATCGGCGCCGTGCTGGTTGTTGGTGCCGCTGCTCCAAAACTCGTTACACGCGACATGCTGCACCTTATTCCGCACGGCGCGGTGCTCGTCGATGTTGCCGTCGATCAGGGTGGATGCTTCGAGACGACGCACGCTACGACGCACTCGAATCCGACCTATTATGAAGAAGGCGTACTGCACTATTGCGTCGCAAACATGCCCGGCGCCGTGCCGCGAACTTCGACGTTTGCATTGACGAACGCAACGCTGCCATACGCTCTGGCCCTTGCAAACAAGGGCTTTGAACAGGCGATCAAGGACGACGTTGGTCTGCAGGAAGGCGTCAACACCTACGCCGGTAAGCTGACATACGAGGCGGTCGCGACTTCGCAAGGCCTCGAATACACGCCGCTCGATTCGCTGATAGATCTTAAAGCAGCAGCGGCTTAGAATATTTTTGGCCCACGAAACACACGAAATACACGAAACTGAGGTTCTTGTTTTTGTGTAGTTCGTGTTTTTCGTGGGCTATTTCTTATATGTACGAGTTTGCAGTCACACCGGCGGTCACGCAGCTTCGTCGCCCGGGCGTGATCATTACAGAAGTCACTTCCGACAGCCTCGGCGATGAACTCGAACTACGTCCACAAGATCGGATAGTGCGCGTCAACGGTCGCCCGGTGCGCGACTATCTCGATTTTCGGTTTCAAACTGCAGGCGAGACCGAGCTTACGTTCCAGGTAAAAAAACCAAACGGCGAAACGCTTGACATCGAATTTGATCGCGACGAAGGCGAAGACTTCGGTCTGATGTTTGAGCAGATTGTGCCGCGACAGTGTGCGAATGAGTGTATTTTCTGCTTTTGTAAGGGAAATCCGGAAGACGCTCGGCCTTCGCTCTTCGTTCGGGACGAAGACATCCGGCTTTCGTTTCTTTACGGTAACTACACGACGCTATCGTCGATCACCGACGACGAGATGAAGCGCATCATCGAGCAACGTCTGTCGCCGCAATACGTCTCGGTTCACGCGACCGACCTGAAAACACGTGCTTATCTGCTCGGTGTTGACGAATCGCGCGCTGATATTTCGGACAAGCTGCAAACTTTGCTCGACAACAACATCGAACTGCATGCTCAAGTCGTTTTGTGTCCGACGATCAATGACGGCGTGATCCTAGAAAAAACGTTGCGCGATCTCGGTGCGCATTACCCGAAGGTTGTTTCGACAGCCGTAGTTCCTGTCGCTCTCACTCGCTACAACACCGACGAACGCCTGACTCGCGTCACGCCTGAGTTTTGCCGTCGCACGATCAAACAAGTCGAAAAGCTGCAAAGAGAATTTCGCAAATCACTCGGCACGACCTTCGCGTTTCTAGGTGACGAAATTTACATAAAAGCCGGAGTCGATATTCCGTCACGACGACATTACGGCAGTTACCCGCAGATAGAAGACGGCGTGGGCATGGTGCGATCGTTTGTCGGGAAGTTTGAGAGATTCTTGTCAGAACCGCCTGCGTCAGTGGGCGGCCAGAAGCATCTGCTTCGACGCACCGATAAGCATCCGAGAACGCACGCAGAGGCCGTTGTGCCGAGGACCGAATTGCCGGCAAACTGGCCGCCCGCTGACGCAGACGGTTCCGACTTCGGAACGATTCTCACTGGCGAGATGTTCGCACCCATTTTGCGTAGGCAGATCGATAAATACAACGCTGCGACTGGCGCCCAGATGTATGTCGTGGCCGTGCCCAATACTTATTTTGGTGGTGACGTCTCGGTAGCAGGTCTGCTGACAGGACGAGACTTTCTTGCGGTTCGTGACAAGGTCGTCGGCGATTTTGTCATCATCCCAAAACACACGATCAAATCCGACGAGCCGATCTTTCTCGACGGCATGTCCTATGACGATCTAAAGCGACAGTTTCCCGTGCCGATATACGATCTCGACACTGACGGTTTGATTAATTTCTTATCGAAATAAAAAATGGCGGGACACACGCCCGCCACAATCAGAAGAAATCAAATTTCATCATCGAACAAAATTGTAAACGATCACGCCGGTCACTTTGACGGGCACACGCGAGAGGTAGGTCACCGAAAACTTAGCTCTTCTTGCTGCGTCTTCGGCGGCTGATCTCAACAAAACATTGCCGCTGGCTGCGCGAGCTGAAATCACATTGCCCGCTTCGTCGATCGTCACTTGCACATCAACTTTGCCCTGAGCATTTACTGCTTTTGCGGCTGCCGAATAGACTGGTTTTGGCAAGTAAGTGGCTTTTCCATTTACCACGCCCTCCGATTTTGGCGGCTGGGGCTTTTGTTTCTCGATTCGCGGCGGAACATCAGTTTCCGGTACTTTACCTATAGTCGGACCAGTCTGCGCCAAACCAGTTGGCCGCTCGCCGCCAACGTCTGTTGAACGCCCACTGCCGTTCGGGGCTCCTCCGTCGGAATTGATTTTAGAAATTATAAATCGACCGGTATCGGGTCGTGCCAACTGCGTATTTTGATTGACTGAGATTCCGGTTGGCACTATTGGATTCTCTCGCAAATTGGCCATATTCACTTGCCTAGACGGCAGGTCAGATTGCGTTTCAACACGTGATTGGTTTGTTCGCAGCTGTGGTGTTTCAGGTTCGACAGTGGCCATCTCTACCGGTGAGAGCATCTGTGCTAGTTCAAAACTGCTACTGCCGAGGCTGAAATCCGCGGCAAAAATACTGGCGACGACCGCTGCTAAAAATAAAACACCGACCACGAGCGATGAGGTTACAAAATAACGGCGGCGACTCTTAAAGTCCGCTCCTTCGGGTTCGGACACGACTAATTTATCAAACATTTCAAAATCCTCCTTAAAGCGTCGGTGCCAGCCGCTCGTTTTGTTAGACACCGCGTTAGAGGATTTTGTTCCGCTTAATTTACGCGGTCAGCAGCGGGTTGTACATCATGATCGCGTGATTTTCGGTTACGAGGTGTTCGTGAGTGAGGCCATCAATCAAGCTTGTTTGCCGCCGCCAAATGCAGTTGTGCCGAGTGTAGCCGCCCCACGGCTGTAATTTGATGAGATGATCCGTTTCGAATATTTCAAACTTCGTATCGGCGGGCCGGTCTGATCGAACTTCGCCGTTCAGATGTTCATTGTCGAGCCACAGGTTGATCTGGAAAGTGTCCTCCGTGTCGTTACGGAGCTGCAGATCGATGTAGTTGAACGCGAGCGTTGCGCCGCACGCAAAGGGGATGGTGCGATTGATATCGGGAAACACGTCAAAGCCATGCCGCCAACGCTCGGCAACCGTGAGCGGCGAGTGTAACGCCATCCAGTACAACAAATTGCCCAGCTGGCAGAGGCCGCCGCCGATGCCTTTTTCGATACGGCCGTTGTGCAAAACCAGGCCATCGAGAAAACCGCGTCTCGCCGTCGGGCGGCCAACCATCCGCCATATCGAAAAGGTTTCGCCCGGTCGAATTACGACGCCATTTATCGGCGCGATCGCAAGTCGCAAGTTTGTAATCTTGTTGTACTGCAAATACATCTCGACATCGCGAAGGGGGCGCAGCATCATCGAGCGGTGCGCGAAAATCGAGTGTTCGAGCCACGTGTTTTTATCTGGTTTTGCAAACTGTCGAGACATCGCGAGCCATTGTAAACGGCGCTTGGATGTGTAATATTCACGCCCGACAAGATTGCGTAAATAGCCGCGTTTGCTAGGTTTAGAGATCTGTTTGCTGTCCATCTGCTGCGTCCGCTTGGCTTCTCGCGAGAGTGATTCTAGCACAAGAACGGCGCACAAATGGGTGATTTGCGGCGGGTTACGAATTTTTGACAGCAATTATCTCGGCGGCGATCGAGACCGCGATCTCCTCAGGCGTGCGGCTGTTGATCGCGATGCCGACGGGCGTGCGGATTTTCGCTAGACGGTCTTTGTTAAAGCCGTCTTTTTCGAGAGCTTTCAGCAATGTCTTCATCTTTGCTTTGCTGCCAAGTACGCCGAAATATCTAAAGTTTTTGTCGAAAAGGTTACGCATGACCATCTCGTCAAACTTGTAACCGATCGTCATCACGACAACATAACTTTCGTCTCCCGACGGCACATGATCGCCGATTGTTTCGTACGAATCTATAACAGTGATCCTGTTTGCAAAGCGATTTTTCTCAAGCGTGTTCAAATCGGGCCGGTCGTCAAAGATCGAGATGTGAAAGCCAAGCAGCGACATAACTTCGCTCAGCGCAAGCGCACAGTGCCCGCCGCCGATGATGAATAGCTTATTTTTCGGGCCGATTTGCTCGGCATAGATAAAGTCAGTTTCCGAGAGTTTTTCAAAATCCGTGCTTGGAGTCCCGCCTTGAGGCGGCCCCATTGTGAAGTTACTTTGCGTGATCGTCAACGAAGCCGGTTTTTTGCTTTCGAGGGCGGCAATAATCGTACAGACAACCGTCGCGTCGCGTGCCGTAAGTTGCCGCCGGATAACAGTCTGCCTACCCGAACAGATCATGCCGCTCGAGTTTGGTACGTTTTTCTGATGGACTTGCTCGACCAAGAACCCAGTCGCTACCGCTCCCGGTTCTGACAAGATCGCCTTTGCTTGTTCCACAAGCTGCACTTCCATCACGCCGCCGCCGATGCTGCCGCAAAGTTCGCCGTCCGGCACAACCGCCATCTTATAGCCCGCGCGTCCGGGACTGCTGCCATGGCTGTCGGCGACGACGAGCAGCATTACTCGCTCATCATTTTTCAGCCGCGAAGCGATGAAATGCCAGAGTTCGAGGTCTTTGGACACTTGGACAAGTTTACAGCAGAAATGAAACAGGATATACAGGATTCAAAGGATGAATTTGTCAAACAATCCTGTTCATACTGTCCATACTGTTTGAATTAATCCATCGAATAGAGGTTCATCAAAACCTTTTCAGGCGTGAATGGCAGGTCGAACGCGGGTGAGCAATCGGTGTACGCCATGACGGCATTCCTGATCGCAAAATACGCGCCGATGCCGTACATGAGCGGCGGTTCGCCGACGGCTTTTGAGTTGAAAATGGCGAGATTGTCGCGAGCAGTTTCGAGCGGCAGAACGGCGATTTCTTTTGGCACGGAATAGATGTCCGGCACTTTGTAGGTCGACAGCGCGTTTGAACGCAGACGGCCGTCGGCATCGTATACGACCTCTTCCATCGTCATCCAGCCGAGGCCCTGGACTATGCCGCCTTCGATCTGGCCGAGATCGACTGCGGTGTTCATCGACGTTCCAAAATCGTGACAGCATTTAACGTAATCGACCTCGTAACGCCCGCGAAGGCAGTCGACCGTCACGCCGACCACGGCACTGCCGTAAACGTGATATGCAAATGGATGTCCCTTTGCCGTCGTCCAGTCGAAGCCAATGCCCGGTGTCGCGTAATGCGCGTGCTCGCTAAGGTTCACACGCTGTAAGTGAGCGTCCATTACCAGCGTTTGCCAGTCGAGCGAGGTCTTTTCTCCGTTGCGGTAAACAAAGCCGTCTGCAAGCGAAAGGTCGTCTATGCTCGCCGCTTCGACGAGGTCTTTTGCGACGTCAAACAAACGAGCTCGAATCGTCTCGCACGCAATCTGCGTCGCCTTACCGTTGAGATCGGCGGCGGCGGACGCAGCCGTCGGCGATGTGTTTGCGATGCGTAAAGTGTTGGTCGTGTGGACTTTAACTGCGTCGATGTCGAGACCAAACATCTTCGCCGCAACCTGCGCCATCTTTGTATTCACGCCCTGTCCCATCTCGACGGCGCCGGTCGAGACGGCGATCGAACCGTCAGTATAAACATGAACCAAGGATCGAGCCTGATTCATCGGCGTCTTTGTAAACGAGATACCAAAGCACACCGGCATCATCGCGACGCCTTTCTTAAAGTATTTCGATGAGGCGTTAAACTCGACCGCTTCTTTTTGTAACGTTGCGAAATTAAATTTGTCATCGGCCTGCGCCCAGCTCGTAATCGCATCACTTTCTGCCATTTGTCCGTATGGGAATTCATCGCCGTCGTCGATCAAATTCGCACGCTGAATTTTGCTCGCCGCGATGCCGAGTTTTTCCGCCGCATGGGCGATGGCCGACTCGATGACGAACATTCCCTGCGGCCCGCCAAAGCCGCGAAACGCCGTGTTCGGCGGTAGATTTGTGCGGCAGCAATAAGCCGTCGCCGTAACATTTGGGATGTAATAGCTGTTGGTGCAATGAAACAGCGTGCGTTCGAGCACGGGCGGTGAGAGATCGCACGCGGCGCCGGCGTTTTGGTAGAACGTGGCTTCATACGCGGCGATCTTCAGATCTTTATCAAGACCGATCTTGTAATCGGACGAATACGGATGCCGCTTGCCGGTCATCCGCATATCTTCCATACGGTGCAGGGCATATTTCACGGGCCGTTTCGTGATCTGACACGCGACGGCGCAGATCCCGGCCCACGCATTAGCTTGATCTTCTTTACCGCCAAATCCGCCGCCGAGCCGCTGAACATCAACCTCGACCTCATGCATCGCGAGCCCGGTCACACGGCAAACCGCTCGTTGCACGGCCGTCGGGCCCTGCGTCGATGAATAAACTTTTAGACCGCCGTTCTCTGTCGGCACCGCATACGCACCTTGCGTCTCGATGTAGAGATGCTCCTGTCCGTTTTGCTCGGTGCGGCCCTCGAAAACGTGTTCACAATTTTTGAATGCCGTCGACGTATCACCGAGGACAAACTTCTTTGGCGGAACGATAAGATCACCCTTTGCCGCCGCGACACGCGGATCGGTTACGACTTCTAATGGCTCGATGTCGGCAGTTATCTTTTTCGCGGCTTTGTGAGCTAGAGTCTCGCTCGCTGCAACGACGATCGCTATCGGCTGGCCAACGAAATGCACTTCGCCGTCGCCAAGCAGCGGCTCGTCAGGCACAATGCCGCCGATCTGATTCTCGCCGATCAGGTCTTTCGCGGTAATAACTTTCACGACGCCTTCAGCTTTTTCGGCTTCGCTCGTATCAATACTCTTCAACTTTCCGTGAGCAACCGGCGAATCAAAAACACACGCATACAGCGTCCCTTCGACAAGCGGAATATCATCGAGATAAACACTCTCGCCACGAACGTGTGAATGTGAGTCGATGTTTTTCATCAGAAAATTTGCCCGAGAGAACACAGAGGGCACGGACCAATTTCTCAGTGATCTCCGTGTTCTCTGTGGCTAAAAAGTTCGATAAAATGCGCGCCGAAAAGCTGTCGCAGCAGCAGACGTTTATATTGTTCCGTTCCGCGCACATCGGAGATCGGCGAGATCTCGGACTGCATTATTTCGTTTGCGGCGTTGATAGATTCTTCGGTAACTTCCGTGCCGCGTAAAAATGCTGAAGTCTCTTTCAAATACAGCGGTATCGGAGCGACGCCGCCTGCCGAAACATGAACGTCCGAGAGAACCACCCCGTCAACCGAAGCCGCTGCCACCCCTCCTTTGTAAGGAGGGGAGCTTGTTAGTGAGATCGCCGTGTTGACGGTTGAGATATCGAGGTATGTCCGTTTAGAAACCTTTTCAAAGTTGAATCGGAAATCGCCGGTTGGTTTTTTGAATCGAATCGTTTTAATGATCTCGTCGGGCTGTTTGGCGAGTTGTTTGTAGCCGAGGTAGAGGTCCTTCAACGGCAGCGTTCGGGTATCGCCCTTGCTGACGCGCGGGCTTTTGCAACTCAGTTCCAGCGTTGCATTCAACGCGAGGAACCAAACCGTCATGTCGCCGATTGGCGAGGCGTTGACAAAGTTGCCGGCGAGCGTCGCCATGTTGCGGATCGGCGTTGATGAAACCAGTTTTAGATGTTTGTAGAGATCAGGAAATACCGACTGCATCACGCTCGATTCGAGCAGGTCGGTGACCGTCGCCGACGCGCCGATCTCTATAAATTCGCCGATATCGCGAATGCCGCGAAGGGCATCATCATAAAATAGCGGCGTCGAATCTGACTCGGCCATTTGTTCAGGCCTTTGGACATACAGATCGGTGCCGCCTCCTGTCGGAACCGCCTGTGTGAGCGGGCGGCCAGTTCCATTGGCGGCACCCATCGCAGTTTCAGAAAGAGCCTTTAACCGAGGAACGATGGCAGCGAAATAATCGGGAACGACATTCTGGCCGCCCGCTGACGCAGGCGGTTCTGACAAACGGCACGCGGCGCGTTCAATCGACTTATAACCAGTACAGCGGCAGATGTTGCCGTCGATGGATGAGATGGCCTGATCGGAAAGTGCCGGCGAGGGCGCCGGCTCTCCCAGACAAAATCCGGTGAGCGACATCACAAAACCGACTGTGCAAAAGCCGCATTGCGTGCCGCTCTCGTCGACCATCGCTTGCTGCACGGGCGTAAGCGAGCCGTCGGCGGGATTGATGCCTTCGATGGTGACGATGTGCTTACCGGTGGCGTTTGCGAGCGGCATCAAACACGACGTCATCGAGCGATAGCGCGCTTTGTTGTCAACTAATTCACCGACGAGGATCGTGCACGCGCCGCAATCGCCCTCGCGGCAGCCGATCTTCGTGCCCTTGAGATTCTTGTGATAGCGAACGAAATCGAGCACGGTCGTGCCCGGCGGCAGGTTAGTCGAAATTGTCTCTTCGTTGAGGATGAACTCCATCAATATTCGATCTTGTCAGATTTAGCGGACCAGTCGCGGAAGACTTCGAGAGCTTCGTCGCGCATCATATTCAATAAAACCATCTCGCGCTCGGTGTTGGCCTTTACAAGCTCCTCGTAGATGAAGTTGTCGTCGAAACCAATTGCAGCGGCGTCATCACGTGTGCATGCGAAAAAGATTTTCTCTGGCCGTGCCCAGTAGATCGCACCGAGGCACATCGGGCACGGCTCGCACGACGTGAAAATTGTGCATCCCGTTAACTGAAATGATTTCAATGACTTACACGCCTCACGAATCGCGATGATCTCGGCGTGAGCGGTCGGATCGTTTGTCGAAGTGACGTGGTTGTTGCCCTCGCCGATAATGACGCCGTCCTTTGCAACTACGCAACCGAAAGGCCCGCCGAGATTCTTCTCGACGCCATCTCGCGCAATCTCGATTGCCCGCTGCATAAATTTTTTATCGTTGTCGGACATATTATTGCGCAGGTTTGATCTTTATCTCGTAAAGTTTTTTCCACTGTTTGCCGGTGACAAAAATGCGGTCGCCAGCCGAGTCGTATGCGATCCCGTTTAACGTATTTTCTGATTTCGGATCGTACGGATCGTTGCCCTTTGCTTGATCGTCCGGCGAAATACCCGCGAGATTTATCCAACCCACAAGTTTACCTGCAGCCGGATCTATACGAGCGATGTGGTTTGGACGACCAAGAATGTCGGGCTTTTCTGAGTGCCAGATGTTCGCCCACAGTTCGCCTTTTACATATTCGAGTTCGTTGATGTTCATCAATGGGCGACCGTCTTCGCGCATAACGGGCAGCGTTTTGACCTGCTGAAAGTTTTCGGGGTTGATAAACTTGAGTACGTGTGTGCCCTGCGACATAACTAAATTTGTGCCGTCGTTTGCGAGTCCCCAACCTTCGCCGGTGTAGGTAAACTCTTTGATCACACTGAGATCGGCTAAATTAAAAACACGGCCAACGCCGTCTTGCCACGTGACCATATAAATTTTGTCGCCGATCAGCGTCGCACCTTCGCCGAATTCGTCACGCGGTAAATCCCACTTTTGCAAAACCTTACCCGTCTCGATCTCGACCTTTCGGATCTGCGATTTGCCTTCCTGTCCGGTGCTCTCAAAAAGAAAACCATTGTGAAAAAACAGTCCCTGCGTGAATGCTTTATTGTCGTGCGGATAACTTTTTACTACCTCGTAGCCGTAGACGGGAAGCGGAGCGGATTTTGCCGTATTCGCCGGTGGTTTGTCCTTCGAGTTAGGTGCCACGCCATTCGGTCCACCGGAACACGAAAAACACAACATGAATGTCAGAAATATGATCATCAAGCGCATAATGAGTTACTTGGCTAGGGCGCGTTCAATCGCCGATCTAAAGCCGTCGGGCGAAAGATGTCGCACGCGGCGGCCGTTAACAAAAATCGTCGGCGTCGAACTGATGCCGAGTGCTTCGCCGTCGGCCATGTCTTTGCGAATCTCGCCCGCCGTCTTTGGCGAGTTAAAGTCTATCTCAAATTGCGCCGCGTTCAAACCGATTTCACTCGCGTATTTTCTTAAGCTTGCTGTGTCGAGCGCCTCCTGATTTTTGTAAAGGATTTCGGCGAGTTCGAGAAATTTGCCCTGAGCATTTGCAGCGGCTGCGGCACGCGCGGCGGCGAACGCATTTTCGTGAATCGACTCAAGCGGAAAATCGCGCACAACAAAACGGACTTTGCCTTCGTATTCGGCGATTATCTTTTTCACGATCGGGTGCGTTGCGGCGCACGCCGAACACTGAAAATCGCTGAACATAATGATCGTCACTGGTGCGTCCGCCGGGCCGATCGCGGGATCGTCGTCCGCCGAAACCTGCTCGACAAGCGGCTCGGGCTCTTTATACAATATGTTTACCTTATACTTTTCAAACAATCGCTTTGTCAGAGACGACTCGAGACCAATGAGCTCCTCGTCGCTGAAATCCTTCATTTTGTTCGTTATCTCGCGAGCGATAAACGAGCCAGCGTCGAGGCCGGCGGCTTTTGCTTCGACAGCGACGAGCGTGTTGTAGATCGTGTCGTGCAGCTCGTGTCCGATCAGATCGGCAAGATTTGCGTTTATCTCGAAAAGTTTGACGCTGGCAAATGCCTCAAACTCCTTCGCCGTGATCGGTTTGCTCACGACAGTCGCAACGACGTCTGTCGACGCGAGAGTTTTTGCATTCACATCTTTGCCCGCTACGGGTTTGTACTTTGTCTGTAGCCGCGTGACTAAGGCGAGAACAGCTTTTTGCTCCGGCTCGCTGCGAAGAAAAGCGACGATCTGCTTGCGAACTTGTTCGAGAGTTTTGTCACCGAGGCCAGCGCGGTTTGCTTCATACACGGCCTTGATCTGCACCTCGGTCGGTCGTGCGACTTTGGCTTTTTCGGCCGCGATCAAAGCGAACGTCGATTTGCCTAGAGCCTTTGCCTCGATCTCGACGAGCCGCTGGTTAATCATCTGTTCGAACAAAGCGACGCGCGCCTTTGCGATCGTCGCCGACATCGAGGCCGCAGCGGCGTTTACCTGCTCTGACAGATCGCTAAGGCGAAAAACATGGTTCGTCGCCGTCGCAAGCACGTCGTCGGGCTTTTGCGCAGCGATGGACACAGCTAAAATTACAATCGTAAAAAAGGCCGAGATTCGGTTCATAGTTCGCGCTGTGTGAGATATTAGCAAATTTTCGACTCCGGACGCCGCGCAAAAGTTGTATGAAGCTAGCGAGAAAATTTTACACACGCGACGACACGGTCGCGGTCGCGCGCGACCTGCTCGGCAAACTCCTCGTTGTACCGGACGCAGACGGAACACGCGTCTCCGGCATGATCGTCGAAACCGAGGCGTATCTGGGTGTCGATGATCGAGCCGCTCACAGCTTCGGCGGTCGTCGGACCGCTCGCAACGAGGTCACATACAGCGCCGGCGGCAACGCGTATGTGTTTTTTGTTTACGGCATGTATTACCAGCTAAACGTCGTCTGCGGCAAAGCTGACTCGCCGCACGTCGTTCTCATTCGCGCCATCGAACCCGTCGAGAACATCGAGATCATGCATGAGCGTCGCGGCGCGAAAAAGTCAGAACCGGGAGCGGTAGCGACTGGGTCAATGGCGGACAAAAACCTCACATCCGGCCCAGGCAAACTCTGCATAGCGATGAATATCGACCGCTCGCTGAATGGCGAGGATTTATATGGCGACAAAATTTGGCTCGAAAACTATCGATTATTTGGCAACGAGGAAATAGCTGTCGGAAAACGCATCGGGATTGATTACGCAGGCGAAGACGCTCATTTACAATTGAGGTTTTGGGTGAAGGGAAACGAATTTGTCAGCAGACGTTAGCGAGCGGTGACGCTCATCCGCATTCCATATTTGGGCCTTAATGTGATCAGCGGTTTTGAGTCGATTTTTTGCGCAGGATCGAGGCGGAATCGCCATTTTCGAGCGATTGTTGCGAGCAGCAAGATGCCTTCGGTCCAGGCGAAACCTCCGCCGATGCAGCGGCGCGTTCCGCCGCCGAAGGGAAAGTAAATGTTGCGTTGGCCGGCTTCTTTTACGCTCTGCGTGTCCCAGCGTTCGGGTTTGAATTCATCCGCGTCCGGCCAAAACCGCTCATCGCGTTGCAGGATCGCCGGGCTCATCAGCACGGTCGAGCCTTTCGGTATGCGAAATCCTCCAAGCTCGTGATCTTCCAGGGCCTGACGGCCAATTGCCCACGCAGGCGGAAAAAGCCGCATCGATTCGGCCAAAACGTGCTCGGTGAATTTTAGATCTTGAATGTCGTCGATGTTCGGGACGCGACCGCTAAGTACCGCATCGAGTTCCTCATGAAGCTTTACCTCGGCCTGCGGGTTTTGCGAGAGCAGGTACCACGTCCAGGTGAGGGCGACGGCCGTTGTTTCGTGTCCGGCCAGGAAGAGCGTGAGAGCTTCGTCGCGAACCTGCGTGTCGGTCATCTGGCCGCCGTCGTCCTCGTCGCGAGCCGCGAGCAGCATCGATAGCCGATCGCCGGTGTTTTCGGGTGTATCTGCGCCCGACTTCCGCCGCTCATCGATAATGCCAAAAATGATGCGGTCGAGCGTCGCGCGTGAGCGCTTTAAACGTAAGCTCTGTGGCAACGGCAGTTGTTCCAGCACCTCGGAAAAGGGCAGCAAAAGCAGATTGAACATCTCGACCAGCGACGTCAATGCCTTACCGATTTCACCGGCGTCGCCCGTCACGTCGGCGTTAAAAAGTGCCTTTGCAACGATTTGCAAGGTCAGGCGCATCATCTCCTGGTCGATGTCGAGTGTCTCGCCGTCGATTCGGACACTCGACCATGCTTCGGCAAAAGCCGTCATCGAGCGGGAATAGTCGGCGATCCGCGAGCGGTGAAACGCCGGTTGGATCATTCGCCGTTGGCGCAGGTGAAATTCGCCTTCGCTGGTCAGAAGGCCGTTCCCGAGCAGCGTTCGTGAACGCTGCAGCGCCCGGCCTTTCATAAATTTATCGGCATTGACGACAAGGACGTCGCGGATGAGGTCAGGGTGATTTATCAGATAGATCGTGAAAGGGCCGGCCCGAAAATGCGTCACGTCGCCAAGCTTTGCCTGAGCCTTTAGAAACTCAAGCCGCGGGCGCAGGATCATTGGAAACAATCGGTCGAGCCAACCAAGCGTCAGCGTCGGCGGCATTATGATCCCGGATTTGTACGTCGAGCCTGGCATTTCAATTGTCGCTGCAAAACTGCTATTTTTATAGCTTATGACAGAAGCTAAGCGGACGAAAGTAAAGCCGGACATTCGTGCGATCACGCGGCTGGTGCCTCGAGAAGGGAATCTTGTTCAGGGGCAATCCGAACTGCCGATCGATCCGCAGTTGGCGAAGGAAGCAGCTGAGATCATTGCTGCGAGCCAGAACCATTACGGCGGCAGCGAAGGCGACGCGAATTTGCGCAAAGCCGTCGCCGAAAAGATCGCGGAATACAACAACATAAACATTGACGTTGACGCTCGTCCGTTCGAGGTGATGATCACGAACGGCGGCACGGGCGCGCTGATTGGCGTCGCGCAGAGTTATCTTCGCGGCAAATCGGCGCTCGTTTTCGAGCCGTATTATCCGTATCACAAACGTATTTTGGAAGAATTTGGGTCGAAGACCGAGGCGTTTGAATTAGACGAACAACTGACTTTTGAAAAAGACGCTCTGCGCACTCATTGCAAAACACTCAAAGATCGAACTGAGTTTCCGCTTGCGGCGATTCTCGTCTGTTCGCCTGCAAATCCGAGCGGCAAGGTCATGTCGCAGACCGAACTCGAAGCAATCGCTGATGTCGCAAAGGAACTCGATCTGCTCGTCATCTCGGACGAGGTTTACGAGCATTATGTCGCGGGCTCAAGCGCGCACACGCCGATCGCGAGCTTGCCGGATATGTGGGAACGCACGATCACGGTCAATTCATTTTCAAAATCGTGGAACATCTCAGGCTGGCGGCTCGGTTACGCGTACGGCAAGGGTGAGCTAATCGCTCCGCTCAATAATGCCGCGAATGTTATCTACGTTTGCCCGGCGACGCCGCTGCAGGCTGCGCTTTCGCGAGTGCTGATGGCCGACGATACTTATTACACGCGGCTGCGTGACAAGTTTGATGAAAAACGCCGCAACTTCAGCGAAGGTCTCACGTCGCTCGGATTCGACATTTACAACAGCGGCTCGGCGTTCTACATCTGGGCGCGAATACCTGAGAAATTCAGTGACGCGATAGCTTTCAACGAAATGCTCATGCGCGACGCCGGCGTCGGTGTGACACCCGGCTCTGCCTTCGGCGACTCAGACACATGGGACGCGCACGTGCGTATCTGCATCGCCCGCGAAGACACGATCCTCGACGGCGCGATGGAAAAGTTGCAACACGTGCTCAAGTAAGACAATCTACTCGATACAGCTATGAAACGAATCACCGTACTTTTTTTACTTTTTAGTTTTGTTCTTAGCACTTCTTCTGCCATTGCCGACGAAGGCATGTGGACGTTTGACAATCCGCCGCTGAGGCAGTGGAAGGAGCGCTACAATTTTGAGCCGTCGAAGGAATGGCTCGATAAAGTACGGCTCGCGACGCCCAAAGTAAACGGCTCGTCCGCCGGATTTGTAAGCCCGAACGGCCTGATTGCCACAAACCATCACGTCGCTGCCGGCTATATCGAACGCGTTTCGACAAAAGAACGCGATCTGATGAAAACCGGCTTTTATGCAAAGACGCAGGCAGCCGAGCTAAAGATTCCCGACGGCAGCGCGACCGTGCTGCAGTCGTTCGAGGATGTCACACAGCGCGTAAATGATGCTGCGAAAACGGGCGCGAGCGACACCGAGATGGCGGCAAACCGCCGTGCGGCAATCACCTCGATTGAGAGCGATTGTGTGAAATCGACCGGCCTGACTTGCGAAGTGATCTCGTTTTACAGCGGCGGCGAGTACTGGCTGTACCGCTTCAAACGCTACACCGATATTCGCCTTGTTATGGCGCCAGAGGAGCAGATCGCGTTCTTTGGCGGCGACTATGACAATTTTGTCTATCCGCGCCACGATCTTGATTTTACGTTTTTGCGTGCATACGAGAACGGCAAGCCGGCCGCGACGCCAAACTTTTTCAGATGGTCGAAAACAGGAGCTAAGGACGGCGAGTTCATTCTCGTCTCAGGCTATCCCGGCTCGACCGCGCGTCTGCTGACCCTTGCGCAGCTCGGCTATCAGCGCGACATCGGTAACCCTCTGCAAAAACAAGTTTGGGAACTGCGTCGAAAGGCGCTCGAAGATTATTCGAAGCTCGGCCCTGAGCAGCTGCGACAGGCCGGGCAGGGAATGCGTTCGTTTGCAAATTCGCTCAAGCGTCTCTCTGGACAGCAGGACGGTCTGTCGAATGCGCGCAACTTTTTGCGCAAAGTTGATGAGGAAAAAGACTTGCGAACCAAGCTCGCCGCAAAACCCGACCTCAACTCGCAATACGCGCCAGCATGGGACGCAATTGCGACGGCTTACGGCAAACTGCCGGCGATGGCGAATCGACTGGCGTTCTCGAATTTGACCGCGTCCCGGCTCTCGGGCGTCGCCTTTCAGATCGTGACGAACAAGATCGAGACGGCAAAACCGAACGACAGACGCTACGCCGAATATCGCGACAACCGGCTCGAGGCGTTCAAGACATCGCTGCTCTCGCCCGCCCCGATCTACGCCGATATGGAAGAAGCTACGCTTACAGCCTGGCTGTCCGACGGCCGGCGTATTTTGGGCGTCGATGACCCGTTTGTCCGAGCCGCGATTGGTGATGCCGAACCCGCAGAAGTCGCGCGTCGTGCGGTTCGCGAGACAAGACTCGCCGATCCCGCCGTGCGAAAAGCGCTGATCGAGGGATCGGCAGACGCCGTTATGACTTCGACCGATCCGATGATCACGCTCGCAAAACGCGTCGAGCCGATCATTCGCGAACTTCGTGCGTGGAATGAGACGAACATCTCAAATGTCGAGGCCGCAAACGGATCAAAGATCGCTCAGGCGCGCTTTGCGATCTACGGTAAAACGATGCCGCCGGACGCGAATTCGCAGCTTCGCATCGAATACGGCAAGGTGCTCGGCTACGAAGAGGACACGACGCTCGTGCCCTATAAGACAACGTTTTACGGGCTTTACGACCGAGCCCTGAGTTTTGATGAGAAAGACCCTTTTCACCTGCCGCCAAGCGTCAAAAAGGCGCGGCCGCTCATTGATCTCGCAACGCCGCTCAATTTTGTTTACTCGGCCGACACCATCGGCGGCAACTCAGGCTCGCCGGTCATAAACCGCAACGGCGAGATCGTCGGTCTCAATTTTGACAGTAACATTCAAAAACTCTCGAATCGCTATTGGTACATCGACGAGGCCGAAGGCTCACGCGCCGTCGGCGTCCACAGCGCCGGGATCATCGAGGCGCTCAGGAAGATTTACAATGCGAATGCTTTGGCTAGAGAGCTGATCGGTAGGAACTAAGTGTCAGCGCACGATGGGTCTCGTCGTAAATTCAATTGAAAACCCAAGCCGTTTAGATTAGAATAACGATGCCGACCGTTCTCCGCGAAGGCGGGTTTGAAATCAAGATCAACACCGACGACCATCGCCCGGCTCACGTGCATGTGTGGTATCAGGGAGCGTTGTCGATCATTACTCTTGAACCGGCGGTCACGGAACGAGAGGTTTACGGAAATCTGAGCCGGGCACAGCGAAGGCGTGCGGTAAGAATTGTTAGCGAAAACCGCGATTATCTTTTGAAGAAGTGGAATGAGGTACATGGATAAGAAAATAAGTTCGACAAAAACCAAAACGTCCGGCAGAGATACTGCCAGAGAACGCGGTCTCAATCGCCTCAATAGTGCTCCGCGCGCAAAAAGCGTTTCGGTTGATAGCGCCGGCAAATCAATAAAGATCGAACTGCTTAACGGCGTTGTCATTTCAGTTCCCACGCATCTGATTCAGGTATTAAATGAAGCCACACGCGCTGAGATCTGCGATGTGGAGTTATTGCTCGATGGCCTGTATGTGCGCTGGCCACAGCTTGATGAAGATCTCAAAATACAAAGCCTGATCGAGGGAACATTCGGAACAGATAAGTGGATGAGCGGTCTAAAAACACATCTCGCCGAACTCGGACGCAAAGGCGGCCGCAGCCGGTCTGTCTCCAAAACTCTCGCCTCGCGCTTAAACGGTGCAAAAGGCGGTCGCCCGCGAAAGTCGTTAACAACATAACCTGACTCGCGCCGTCGGCGTCCACAGCGCCGGCATCATCGAAGCATTGCGTAAGATTTGCAATGCGAATGCTCTTGTCAAAGAAATGGTCGGACGTTAGTCTGATTGACGATTTTGAGTAAAGCACGTGTCGGCGAGGGTGACCATTTTGTTGCGGCGGGTCCAGCCGTAGTCTTCGCCGTGCCAGAGTTCGAGCGACTTTGAGCGGGCCGCGTAGTCGGTTTGGTTGAGATTTGGAAAAGCGGCGCGCCATGTTGCGCAGGCTTGTTTTCGGACGACGCGCTTGACGACTGGATAGACAATTGAGTTAAAGCCCGACGCATTGAGCGCTTCGTTCATGTGTTCGGTGATGAAGGGTTTTAGCAGATCGTCTCGCAACTTTACTCCGTCGGCTTGTCGCCATTTGCCTTCGACGAGATCGAGCAGTGCTGGCCGCGTTTTGTCTCCAACGGGAATGGGTTTTGTGAGGCTCTGATAAAACTTCAGTCCTGCGTAGTTTGCGTAAAGATCTGCGTTCGAGTACACGCCCGAAACCCAATAGCCAAAATATGTCCGCTCGGTCTTTCGCCCCCACGAGATGGCTTTTTTCAACGCTTCGTCGGGCTTCATACCTTTCGCTAGCGCCTTGTTATAAATCTTGTAGTACTGATAGCCCTGCTGAAAAAAATGATCAAGCTTGTCGGTGCCAAACTCGATGCCGTCGATCTTCACAGTCGGACTCATAGTCGTATAGTTGACCGGTTTTAGGACGAAGATCGAGTCGGCGAATGAGGTTTTATAGCGGGCGGGCGCCGATGTGAATTTGTGGGAATTGAGCCACTTGCCGATGTGCGTGATAAAGATGCTGCCGTCGCCGTGGAGTTTGTAAATCGCATCAGCGATCGCGTCGTTTGATCTGAGATAATCGAGCTTCTCGAGCTCTTTGTCGTCCGACTTACACTTTACACTTTTTGCCGCGGTGCCGTTGAGACACGATTCGCGCAACACGATTTCGGCGTTTATCTTTTCAATCGCGGCGCGGAAACTTGTTTCTATATAGGCGGAAACCTCGTCGCCGATGTCTGCGAGCGGCACCTTCGGCAAATTGTATTGATCGGTCTCCATCGCAGAGGCGCCTGGAACATTAGCGATCATCATCGCGACTAGCACAGCTGCGGTGAACAGAATTCTCATAAGCCTGTTAATAAAATAGCAAACGCGATTTCGCGCGTGCAAAGCGTCTGCTAAACTATGATGTTTTGAGGCCGCGAGCGGTGGCTTTGGCGAATTTATGCACTATCACTTGATCGGAATTTGCGGCACGGCGATGGCGAGTCTCGCGGGCATGCTGCAGGCACGCGGGCACAAGGTCACGGGCTCGGACCAGAACGTCTACCCGCCGATGTCAACGCAGCTTGAGGCGCTCGGCATTGACATAATGGCGGGCTACAAAGCTGAGAATACGGACGTGACGCGTGATGTGACGGTCGTCGGTAACACGATCATGCGCGGCAACGCCGAACTTGAAGAAGTGCTAAATCGCAAGCTCGAATATCGTTCGCAGGCTGAGGTTGTTCGCGAAGAATTTATCCGCGGACGGCATTCGCTCGTGGTCGCCGGAACGCACGGCAAGACGACGACGACGAGCATCGCGGCTTGGGTTTGCGAGGTCGGCGGTTTGAACCCAAGCTTCCTCGTTGGCGGCGTTGTGCAGAATTTCGGGCAGAGTTTTCGTGTGACGACGGGCGATTATTTTGTGATCGAGGGTGACGAATACGACACCGCCTTTTTTGACAAGCGGCCGAAGTTCATGTCGTCCCTGGCCGAGATCGCGATAGTGGGCAACATCGAATTTGACCACGCTGACATCTACAAGGATCTCGACGCGATCAAGTGGCAGTTCTCGCGGCTGATGAATCTCGTGCCCGGCAACGGGCGGCTGATCTGCGGCGTCGATTCGCCCGTTGTCGGTGAGGTGCTCGCATCGATGGAAGGCAAATTGTTCACGACTGTCGAGACGTTCGGGTTGAGCGAAGATGCAAAGTGGCGAGCCGTTAACATCGGGCTAACTGCTGACGGCACACAGTTTACGCTCACCCGCGATGGCGAGGTGTTTGGTAAGTTTACGACGCGGATGTTTGGTGAATTCAATGTGAGAAATTGCCTTGCGGTCATAATCGCGGCCGATGCGTGGGGAATTTCGCGTGAGAAAATCCAGCATGCGTTCGACACCTTTGAGTCGGTAAAACGCCGAATGGAGATCCGCGGCGTCGAGCGCGGCGTGACCGTGATCGACGATTTCGCGCATCATCCGACAGCCGTCGATGAAACTTTGAAAGCATTGCGGCAAAAATATTCTACCAATCGCCTGATCGCCGTTTTTGAGCCGCGCTCGCGCTCATCGCGCCTTTCGGTTTTTGAGGAACAATACAAGAAGGCATTTTCTCACGCCGACAGCGTGATAATCGCCGGTGTTTTCAATCCTGAGGACGCAAAGCGCTTTGGCGACGAACTCCTTGACGTAAACAGACTCGTTGCTGACATCGCCGCAACGGGCAAACAGGCCACGACTTTCACCGACGCAGACGCGATCGTTGCACATCTCGGCCCCGAACTTTGTGAAGGTGACGTCGTCGCCGTGATGTCAAACGGCGGGTTTGGCGGGATTCACGATAAACTGCTCGCCGTCCTAAAAGAGAATTAGCCACAGAGGACACAGAGATCACCGAGTACGGATGAATCTATTCTCAGTGGTCTCTGTGTGCTCGGTGGCAAAATTGTCCTTAGTCAACCTTTCCGTCAAAATTCGCCAGATACACGACGATCTCGTCGATCAGCGCGGTGCGTTGGCGCGGTTCGGTGATGCCGTTGACGACTAGTGAGACAACGAGTTCTTCGCCTGCTGCGGTTTTGACGTAGCCGGAAAGCGCAGAGACTTGGTCGATTGTGCCGGTTTTACCCCGCATATTATTTTGTGCCGCAGTCCCGACAAATCTTCTCGCCAATGTTCCGTCCACGCCGCCAATAGTTAAGCTGTCACGCCAAGCTTGTGCATTCTTGCTTTGCTTCGCCATGTATGTGTAGAGCGTGATGACGGCGTTTGGCGTGATCAGATCGTGCCGCGAGAGGCCGCTGCCGTCGTATGGAACAATGCCGTCGGCCGGCACGCCGATCGACGCGAGAAAACTTTTCATTACATTAATGCCAAGCTGCGAACTATCCGATGTATCGCCGTTTTTCCGCCCGATCTGTTCGCCGAGCGTCCAAAGAATCGTCTCGGTAAACATATTCTGGCTGGGCTTCATTGTCTTTGCGGCGATCTCGCGGAACGGCGGTGATTCGAGTTTTGCAATCTCGATCTGGCCGGGTGTGGTGGCGACATTTCGCGGCATTACGCGCGAACTGCCAGTGATGGCGATGCCGCGTTTTTCGAGCCGTTGTTTTAGTAACGTGACAAACAGAGTGGCAGGCTGCGAAATCGTGATAGACGTTTTGTAGCCCGCGTCGCCCGCGGGCATTGTTCCTGAGATTTCGAGCGCGTTGCGGTCGAGGCGTTTGTTCACGGACAGATTGCGTGCGGTCGAAGAAGCGGTCGTCGTGCAAGTGTTTGTCACTTGAAACAAACTATTCGACGGTGCGATCGTGACGATGCACGTTTCGCCGGTGTTTCCGGGCATGACGGCGAAATCGACGGCATTGTCGTTTATCGGCAGAGCGGAGATCTCGGCTCCGTAATACCATTGCAAATCGTCCCATTCCCACGTGCCGGGAATGTGAAAGCCTTTAAAATAACTTTCGTCGCCGACGATGCTGCCCTCCACACGTTTGACTCCGGCTGCGACAATTTTATCGACGAGTCGGTCGATGCCTTTGTAGTAAGTTTCGGGATCGGTCGGCGTGGTGCCAAAGAACCCGGTCGAGACGGACACGTCGCCGCGACCGTAAATTCGCAGGTCGCCTCGCACCACTCCACTCGCATCGGGCAGAGCGTTCGCATAAACACTGGTGACGAACTTGAAATCAGCGCCGAGCTTTTCTAGCGCAGTTGCGACCGTGAAATTTTTCATATTCGACGCGGGCATAAAGTATTTGTCCGCGTCATTCTCAAAAATAACCTTGCCCGAGTTGAGCGAGACTATTTTTATCCCGACGCGTCCGCGACGAACTTCGGGTGCGAACATCCGCTGGCGGATCTTTGTCTGCAATTCCGCAACAGTCTGAACCGGAAGCGGAGTTGGTGTAGCGGTCGGCGTTGGAGAAGCCGTCGGCTTTGGAGTCGCGGTCGGCTTTGGCGTCGGTGTGAGTTTCGGCGTTGGGGTGGGCGTCACGCTGCGCGGACGCTGTGCTATTTGTGCTTTTGAGACCGAGGCCGCGCTTATTAAACAAGTTGATAAAAGAGCTACTAAAACCCAAGGATACTGTTTTTTCATTGATCTGATTTTACCGCACAGACCATCTTGTGGAAAATTGATGAATCGACACTCCGATGGTATGCTAACGATTTGAATTTTCGGCTAGTTACTCGATCAATACAAAATGCGAATTATTAAATTGACGATAACGGCAATGTTTTTGAGCTTTGCCGTGTGGTTTTGTTTACAAGATCGTGGTGTGACGCGTGCGAGCGCGCAAGATCAAGATTTGCTAGGCACGCTGAATGTTCCGACCGGGGTTGCGGCGTCGGATGGCGATTATTCAACGAAGGTCGGCATCAACTGGGACACGATCCGCGGGGCGACGAGCTATCGCATCTTTCGCAACACGACGAACAACGCGGGCACCGCGACCGACTGGGGCACGACGCAGGCGAATTACATCTTCGACACAACGGGGATGCAGGGGCAAACTTATTTCTATTGGGTTCGTGCCGAAAACGGCGCCAATGTTAGCGGATTCAGCACGCCGGATCAGGGCATTCGTGCGAACGGAACATCAAAAGGCGGAGTGTTTTCGCCGCTTGATCCTCCAGTTTCGCCGGCAGGAAATCCCGTGACCGCGGCAAAGGCGTATCTGGGCAAAGCCCTGTTCTGGGACGAGCAAATGTCGTCAACCCGAACCGTTTCGTGCGGCACTTGTCATCGTCCGGCTGCGGGCGGTTCCGATCCGCGAACCGTTGTGGGCAGCCGCCGCTCGCGAAATCCCGGGCCCGATGGTTTTTTTGGAACGCTGGATGACGTGTTTGGTTCGCCGGGCGTTCCACTGAATAATCTTGACGGAACATATTCGCAGAGTCCGCAGTTTGGAATGCGCGAGCAGGTCACGGGGCGAAAGTCGCCGAGTTATCTGAACGCAGGATACTCGCGTGATGGACTTTTCTGGGATGGACGAGCACTCGATGTTTTTCGGGATCCGCTGACGAATAACATTTTGCTGCCTGACACGGCTTCGCTCGAAAGCCAGTCGGTCGGCCCGCCGGTTTCAGGCGCCGAGATGGGCCATGTCAATCGTAACTGGACGCAAGTTGCGTCGCGGATTCATGCGTCGAAACCGCTCGCTCTCGCGACTAATATTCCAACCGGGCTCGCGAATTGGATAAACGACCGAACTTATCCGGAGCTATTTGAAGAGGCGTTCGGCACGCCCGACGTTACGCCGGCGCGTATCGCGATGGCGATAGCAACACACGAGCGAACGCTCTTTTCAGATCGAACGCCGCTCGATCGCGAGCTCAACGGAATTGAGCCGCTGAACGCACAAGAGATCCGGGGCCGCGACCTTTTTGTAGAGCACAACTGCAATTTTTGCCACAACGGCGGGTTGCTGTCGAACAATGCGTTTCACAACATCGGCGTGCGTCCGCAGACTGACGATCCGGGACGTTTTGCCGTGACCGGCGTCGAATTCGATCGCGGCAGTTTTAAGACGCCGCAGTTGCGTAATGGCGAGATTCGCGGGCCGTTTATGCACAACGGCGGCTTAGCGACGATGGAGGAAGTTGTCGAATTTTACAATCGCGGCGGCGATTTTCCCGCGCCGAATGTGCCGACCGGCGTCATCCGCCCACTGAACATGACTGTGCAGGAACGGGCGGATCTCGTCGCGTTTCTAAAACGCCCGCTAACGGACAACCGTGTGCGAAACGAACTGCCGCCATTCGACCGGCCAACTCTTTACACTGAGTCGAATCGCGTGCCGACAGTCGCGGGTCGGGGTCGTCCGGGAAGTAAATTCACGATTCCCGAAGCGATTTTGATCGCTCCGCCGCTCGTCGGTAATCCGAATTTCACCGCCGGCATCGCTCACGGACGCGGCGGCGTACAGGCGACCCTCGTCATCGATTCGCAAGATCCGGGACTCGGAATTACGATCCCCGCGACGGGTTCGTTCGCCCATCAGACGATCACGCTCAACAATTTTGAATCCACAAACGGCTACGGTTCTGTGAATATCGCGATCCCGAATAACCCATTGCTCATCGGCCAGACGTTCTACGGCCGCTGGTATGTTCGCGACAACCGCGCCGTTACCGGCATCGCGGTCAGCCGCCTGATCACGTTTACTGTGTTCTAAAAGACGCGAGGGCGACTCGCGCCGCCCTCAAACCAAACTAACTAAAAGTAATTTACTTACACTTCGAATAACCGCAGTCGCGGCAGGCGTCGCAGCCGGAGACGTGCTCGAGCTGGCCGCCGCATTCGGGGCAATCGGCGATCATCGTATGACTAGAAGGCGTTTCGACCGCCGATGTTTTGCCGAGCGCTCGTTCGCTCTCGGGCAGTCCCGTTAGGCGGCGATGAATCAGCAGCAGACATTCGGCGACGGCCTGTTCCGGCGAGGTGAGCAGGCGTTCGTTGAACCAAACCGCGTGGGTCGAAGTGACTTTATTGAGGCTGTAAGCGACTTCTTTTGCATTAAAGCCGCCGCGAAGCATCTTTGACGCCAACAAACCAACACCTGGGCTGATCGGACCGGCACAGAAGACCTCGCGGATCGATTCGCCATCGTGATTTACTGTCACATAGAGGTTCTGCGTCTCAAACGGAATTCGCCACGTCGAACCTTGCAGCTCGCGCGGCCGTTCGACACGCGACGTTGATTGAGTCTCAAACCCAACGTCCAACGTCCCAAGTTTTTCTTCCTCGAATTGAGTCGTGGAACTTGAGTCTTGGGACTTTGCCGAAGTCATCGTATTCAACACCTGCCCTTCGCGGCTGCCGTCGCGGTAATAGCTGACGGCTTTGCAGCCGAGTTCGCGCGCCAGATGGTAGAGTTCGTCGACCGACTCGACAGTGTCGTCGGCGGCGCCGTTGCAGGTTTTTGAGATAGCGTTATCAACGTGCTTTTGCGCCGCGGCGAGAACACGAACGTGCTCGATCGACTTGATCTTCATCGCCGAAATGAAGTGCTCGGGCAGCTCGGCTTCGTGTTCGACGACGTATTCGGCCGCCTGGCTGATCGAATCTTCATCCGTTTGATCAACGTCGATGCCGAGAGCCTGTGCCGCGAGCGTGTGTACATATTTGCGCGTACCCAGCGTGTCCTGTCGCATGTACGCCCACGAGAAGTTCGGCTCGATGCCCGACGAAGTTTCGGCGACGAGCGAGATCGTGCCGGTCGGCGCAACGGTCGTGACTTCGTAATTTCGCGGTGTCAGTGGAATGTCGCGCGGAATGCCGATCTCGTCGTAAAGAAATTTGGAATACGCTTCGCGATTTTCCTCGAACTCAGGAAACACGCCTTTCTCGGCACCGAGCTTGAGCGACGCCATCCATGATTCGCGGCGGACGAAGCCCATCAAGCGCTCCATCAACGCGATCGATTCGTCACTGCCGTATGTAATGCCGATCTTCAGACACAAATCGGCAAAACCCATAATTCCAAGACCGACAGGACGGGTGCGTTTCACTACATCATCGATCTCAGGCAGCGGAAAGTGGCCGGCGTCGACGACGTTGTCGAGAAACTGCGTCGAGAGATGCGTGACGTGCGACAGGCGTTCCCAATCGACCGCTCCGTTGCCGTCGTCGAGTTTCTTGAAAAATTTCGCGACGTCGATCGAGCCGAGGTTGCACGAGTTGTTGAAATGCAGCTGCTGTTCGCCGCACGGATTACACGCGAAGATCGGACCCATTGACGCCTTCAGATGGTTATGACGATTCACCTCATCGATAAAGATGATTCCCGGTTCGGCATATTTGTGCGCCGACGCGATGATGCGATTCCAGATGTCAGGTGCATAGATCATGCCCGGGATCGGCGGCTCTTCGATCGTGCAGTCGCTCAAGTCGGCGGTTTCGAACGCAAGTTTGTCGGCGAATGTTGCCGTCGTGCCGTCGGCGCGGCGATAGATCGCATAATTTTGTCCAGTTACGGCGTCGTAAACCGCCTGCGTCCATGGCTCGCCCTCGAACTCCGTTTGAAACCACGTGCCGCTATCGACCGCGTCCATAAAAAGATCTGTTACAGTCACCGAGATGTTGAAATTCGTCAGGCTCGTCTGATCGTTCTTTGCGTGAATAAATCGCAGAATATCGGGATGCGTGATCGCGAGAATGCCCATGTTCGCTCCGCGACGAACACCGCCTTGCTTTACGACCTCGGTCGTCTGATTGACGATATTCATGAAAGAGACCGGCCCTGACGCGACGCCGCGGGTCGAATTCACCATCGCTCCTGCGGGTCGCAAAAATTCGTAAGTCATTCCCGTACCGCCGCCGGTTTGGTGAATGATCGCGACATTCTGTGCGTGTTCCATGATGCCTTCGATCGAATCCGGAACACTTAAAACAAAGCACGCAGCGAGCTGGCCTTTTGGCTTGCCGGCGTTAACCAGGCATGGCGTGTTCGGAATAAATTCGCGTGCGAGCATCACCGCCGACATATCGTTGTAAAACATCTTCTGTCGAATATCGTCCTTCTCTGCGCGCGAAACGTGGCCGACGACGCGGCGGACGATATCGTCCCAGGTTTCGATCGGCTCGCCATTCTCATCTTTCAGCGCATAGCGACGGCTTACGACCTTTTGTGCGTTTACGCCGAGCGGCACTTGTGTTTGTGCGTGACGTGCGGTCGCCGCTCCTGTTCCGACGCCTTGCTTGTCGAGGAAACTGTTGATGGCGGATTCGAAAGTTATAGACATAATAGGCCTCTTATATTAGCACTCGTGAACGGCTAAGTCAGCATGTCCCTGAAAGAAGATGCGAGCGACTCATTTTCCGAATTATAATTCTATGTTTGAGCTAAGTGTATCGAGAAAGTTCTCGTCAAGTGAAGGTAGTCTAATCAATAAGGCAAACGGCTGTCAATAGTTTTTTTCCACAACATATTGTGCTTATCTCGCGCGACAACGCCCACAAAAAGTATCGAGAGGTTTAACATTGCGCCATCATTGCCTTTTCTTTGCCGGGGTTTTCGATTTAACAAAAACCGGCTGTGTCCACGCCATTTTACCGTTTGACTCGATGACCTTAACGCGGACGTAACTTTCGTTTCCGCGGATCGTGTAAACGGCGGGATTCGAAGTAGCAGTTTTCAAAACACGACCGTTCCGACCGATAAACTGAATGGTATATCTGCTCCACTTTTCCTCTTTTACATTTACAGCAATTTGTTTCGACGTTGCATTAATTTCCGCCAACTCGACTCCCGTCGATGCATAAAAATCGCCGCGTTCGATCGCTGACAAAATTGCAGTGGTGCTTAATTCCTCAGCGCGAACGACGATCCATGCCTGCCCGGGCGTCGGAGCCGAGCGATCGCCGAGGCGTTTGAAAAAATGTGAATCGTCGTCGGCAATTCCGTAAATCGTCATCCCTGCACTCAGAAGCTTGTCCCAGATCGCTTCTGCACCGGGCGAGCCGCCGCCGCCGAGATTGTTGACGAGCGGATGGCCGTTGTAGATTTCGAGCAATGCGACGCGCTCGAGCTTTCTAACGTCGTCGGCGTTCAATGCCCAGCCAAAGTTCGGGTGATTTATCTGCGGCACGCCGCCAGCCGCTCGCACGCAGTCGATGTTCTTTTGCAGATTCTCGACGATGGTCGTTCCTTTGTTCGGCATACAGAGTTGGCCGAGCCCGAGTCCATTGATATGCAGCGGCTTTTTGTTAAGGCTGTCAGTGACTTCCTGACCCGAAAGAACCGCAAACTCGCCCGGCGCTCCGAACTCTCGATTCAGTGATTCGGTCGGCGTTATAAACTCGTGATCGGTGATAAAAAGAAAGTTGTAACGATTGTCTTTGTACCATTTAACAACCGCCTCCGGCGTCGAGTCACCGTCGCTGTTGAGCGTGTGAGTATGCGTGTTGCCTTTGTACCACTCAATTGTTTTTGATTGGCCGATTGAGAACAACGGCGAGATAATCATCAGAAATAGAATCGCGGCTTTCATACACGCAAAATTATCACGATAAATTGCGTTTTGATAATGACCGTCGAATAAATGATAATTTTCGGCAATGTTAACGCTCGCCGATTTTCTTGCAGATGTTCGCGCCCGTGTTGACGCCGCGCTTGACGAACTTATTCCAGGGGCGGATATTTCACCGACCCGGCTGCACGAAGCGATCCGCTGGAGCGTGTTCGCGGGCGGCAAGCGCGTCAGGCCGGCGATCGTTTTCGCCGTCGGCGAGACGTTTGGAGCGTCTCGAACAAATTTGGTTCGAACAGCCGCGGCAGTCGAAATGATCCACACGTACTCGTTGATACACGACGATCTGCCGGCGATGGACGACGACGATCTGCGTCGCGGTCGCGCAACCAGTCACAGGCAGTTTGACGAAGCCACGGCGATACTTGCGGGCGATGTGTTGCAGACGCTCGCGTTCAAAGCGATCGCGACCGACGAAGTGCTTTCACCTGAAAAGCGCATAAAGCTTATCTCGCTTATGGCCGATGCCGCCGGAACGCCATCGGGAATGGTCGCCGGTCAGCAGCTCGATCTCGACGCCGAGGGCGAAAAACTCTCGATTGCCGCCCTTGAAAACATTCATCGGCAAAAAACCGGCGCGCTGATCACGGCATCGGCCCGCGCCGGTGCGATCATAGGCGAAGCTTCGACACACGAACTCGCAACGATAAAGACTTTTGCCGAGAAACTCGGGCTTCTGTTCCAGATTACCGACGATCTGCTCGACGTGACGCAGGAAACGGCGGCGCTCGGTAAAACGGCTGGCAAAGACGCGGCAGCGGCGAAAGCGACTTATCCCGGTCATTATGGCGTGGAAAAATCGCATGAATTAGCGACGCAGATCTGCACCGAAGCCGGCGCTGAACTTACTGCATTACGCCGCGATACGTCGCTGCTGCGCGGCCTCGCCGAGATGATCGCCCAGCGTAAAAGCTGATAAAAACACTAGTAAAGACGGAACTTTTTGCTTATTCGGCGTTTTCTCCACCTTGCTTTTCCGATGAGCGATACGACGCAGAACAACTCGACACTTTTTATGAAATTCATAGCCGTTGCTGCGGCTGTAGGATTTTTGTACGCGACGGTGTTGGCGAAGCTCGGCTTCGACTGGTGGACGGACGAAAACTATTCGCACGGTCTGCTCGTCCCGTTCGTGATCGCGATCATCATTTGGAAAGAGTGGGACGCGTTTCATCGCGTCGAAAAGCGTTCGTCCGTTTTGCTCGGCGGAATCACAATTTTTGTCGCAGTTCTTCTTCTGATCGCAGGCACGCTCGGTGCAGAGCTTTTCACGCAGCGAATGTCGCTGGTAATAATGCTCGCCGGAATCGTGATCTATTTTTTTGGCGCGCGAATGCTGAACTTTCTCGTCGTACCGTTCGCGTTGCTGCTGCTCGCGATACCGATACCGCAAATAATTTTTAATCGCATCGCATTTCCGCTGCAGATCTGGGCGTCGAAGATGGCGGTGTGGGGAATTCGCGTTTTTGATGTGCCGACGCTGCGTAAAGGCAACGTCATCGACATCTTGCCCAGCGGCGCTACGCAGACGATCTCGCTCGAAGTCGTCGAGGCATGCAGCGGCATACGCTCGCTTATGACGCTTGTCACGCTGGCGTTGATACTCGCGTATTTCACAAGCGATGACGGCGAAAAAAAGTTTGCAAATTTATCTTCTCGAAATCTGATCCGCGCGGTAATGCTGATGATCTCTGCGGTGCCGATAGCAGTTCTGACAAACGCCGCACGCGTATCTACGACCGGCGTCCTCACTTATTATTACGGAAAGCAGGCGACCGAAGGCACTTGGCACGACGCGTCAGGTTGGTTAGTGTTTGTCGTTGCACTCGCGTTGCTGATCGGCGTGAATTTGTTGCTAAAGAAGATTCACCACAGAGACACAGAGACACCGAGGGCAACAGCAATCCGCACTCCGCATTCCGCATTCCGCATTGCGTCAGGGTGGCCTTTGGTCATCGCACTCATTGTCGCAGGCCTTGCCGTTAATTGGTTTGCAAACCGCGCCGAGGTTGCGGTCGAAAGGCGGCAGCTTACCGAATTATCAACGACTCTTGGCGATTGGCGGCAGCGTGGCAGCGAGATCAAATTTGGCGAGGGCGTCGAAGGTGTGCTCAAAACGACCGACTACACGATGCGCGAGTACACAAACGCGGAGGGCCGCGTCGCAAACATCTACGTCGGCTACTACGCGACGCAGCGAACCGGTGCGACGTATCACAGCCCGCAAAACTGTCTGCCCGGAGCAGGTTGGGTGCTGAGCGATCCGCAGTCGGTGGAGATCACGACCGTCGATGGCCGTACTTTCACAGCGAACCGATACATCATCGAGAACGGAATTTACAAAGAGGTGATGATCTACTGGTACCAGGGCCGCGGCCGCATCGAGGCGAGCGAATATCGCGATAAGATAAACACTGTTCTCGACAGTGTTACCCGCCGCCGCACCGATGCCGCGATGGTTCGCGTTATGACAAGCGTCGGTTCAGACGAAGCTGCATCTCTCGAAGCCGCCTCGACTCTCGCCGCCCGATTAGCCGAGCAGCTCACGCCGTTTCTTCCGGAATAACTTATCTAGCGGATTCGTTTTAGAGAGTGTTAACCAGATTTATTTGCAGCTTTTTTGGGCATATCTTCGATGTATTGAGCGCTGGCTATGACAGTGTCGATCCCATTCAAGCTTAAATGTATGAGACGTTTTAGGTCTTTAAGATCTTTCTCGGACCATAAACGTTCATAGTGGGTTTCGTCATTTCCTAACCAAGTTACCCTCTCCGCTACTTTCTTTAGATTTGGATCTTCAATGTATTCATCAATAACATTCTTTAACCATTTCGCCTTGATTGCGTCAGCATCATTTGGCGAAAGATATATCGCAAAGTCTTTGATGAGAAACTCAAACGCCTTACGCAAACCGATGCCGACGATTTGATCAAGATCGTGAGCTTCCGCAGCAATTGCTTGGTTGTATATCTTCACAAACGCTGGTGAGAGATCTTTAATAGTTGGTTCAAACGAAGCTTCAAACGTGGATTTAGGGCGCAGTTCTTCTAAGAGGTAGTTTGAAGACTGGCTTTCGCGATAAACTCCGATAAAAATCGAATCACACTCATCGCTGGTACATCTGAACGCGGTTTGAATCTCGTTCGGTCTTTCGGACGACTGTATGGCGGTAAGGAAGATTGGAAATATGTTTTTATGACAAAGCGGACATTCATCTGGATATTCAATTTCAATCGAGATGTTCTGTCCGTCCTTTCTTGTATAGCTAATAGGTCGTTTCATAAAAAGCGCTTTCGAATGGATCGCATGGGTAATGTAACACCGTGCTTATTTCTACGCAATATTCACCATTTGCCATTAGAAAAGATGGACGCCCCTTTGTTTAGTGCGATCTTTGAGACAAGCGAGAGCTGAAGCAAGAGAGACAAGCCGTTAAAAACGCCCTGTGAATCTTTGTCACGCTTGAGCGGCGGCGGAGCCGCGAGACAAAGTAGAGCAGCTTTCGGAAAAGCGGAGCTTTTCCGCACATCAAAAAGCGAAGCTTTATAGGAAAGCACCGATGGATTTGGAAGTTTACTTGCTGCGCACGGCGAGAAAATAGAGCTTCATAGCCTTTATTCTGAGTTTCTAATCGCGAAGGGGCACGCAGCAACGTCTTCTTCGGCTGCGCCGTTCGATGTGCGGAAGAGCTTTGCTCTTCCGATAGGCTTATGAAAAACTACTGGCGGCTACGCCGCCTATCTCCAGTGGATATTTTTGTGATCGGTGACTAACGGCTCTTCGTCTAATGCTCGTTGATGCCATTGTCGGGAGCTTGAATAATGGTACTCGTCGGGATGCACGACGTAACCGTCATTTACAGGATTCAAGTGAACGTAATTCACTTTTTGCATCATCGTATCTTCGCCGTAAATCTCAAAAACATTCGAGTGATGCTGAAAGACCGAGTGTTTGTGTTTGCGTTGGCGCTCCTGGACGCGGAGTTTGGCGAGGGAAGATTCGTGACCATTGTCTTTTAGGTAATCGAGAATGCGTTTTGCCGCGATGCCATTCACAAATCTAAGCACATGTTTACTCACGCGAGCGCTGTCGGTTATTAAATGCAGATGATTCGCCATTATCACGTAGGCAAATATCATGAATCGGCCCGACGTGCGGGCTTCGTCAAGCGCATTGCAGACGATGTGTTTGACCCTGTCGGTTTGGAAGATCGGCAGTCGATCATGAGTGACGGAAGTAATGAAAAATGCAGGAGTTGTGCGAGAGATTTGAAACATCGCCTATATCGCGGCGCAGCCGCGCAAAATATATTAGCAAACTTGTCGGAAAAGCAGAGCTTTTCCGCACATCGAAAGGCGGAGCCTGGTTTTCTATTTTCAACTTCTAATCAAAATGTATAAATTCTCATTTCTCAACTCTCACGATCTATCAGTTATCATTTACCATTAGGAAGATGGACGAGCCTTTATTTAGGGCGATCTTTGAGACAAGCGAGCCGCGGCCCTTGACGGTGTCGGAGTTGAACGCCGAAGTGCGCGCGTTGCTCGAGAAAAATTTTCACGAGGTTTGGGTCGAGGGCGAGGTCGTGAACTTCACGGCGGCGGCCTCAGGGCATTGGTATTTTAATTTGCACGATCCCGACGTGTCGGGACAGATCCGCTGCGTGTGTTGGAAAGGCACGAACTATCGCATACGTTTTCGGCCCGAGAACGGCATCACTGTGCGTGTGCGGGGACGGCTAACGCTCTATGAAGTGCGTGGCGAATTTCAGCTTGTCGTCGAATCGCTCGAGCCGTCGGGCGAAGGCGCTCTGGCGCTCGCCTTCGAGCAGATAAGAGCAAAGCTCGACGGCGAAGGTCTGTTCGCGCCGGAACTAAAACGCGCGATTCCGTTCTTTCCGCGTCGCGTCGGGGTCGTAACCAGCAAGTCGGGCGCGGCGTTTCACGACATCGTTAACGTGCTGACGCGCCGCGCACAAACCGTGAGCATAGTGCTTGCGCCCGCGACCGTGCAGGGCGAAGGAGCAGCGGACAGCATTCGCCGGGCAGTCGAAAGTCTGAATAGGTATAGCGGTGGGCTGGCTGCGAGCGAGCGCATCGACGTCCTGATCGTTGGCCGCGGCGGCGGTTCGGCAGAAGATCTATGGGCGTTTAATGACGAACAACTTGCCCGTGCGATTCGTGCGAGTAAGATCCCCGTGATCTCCGCAGTTGGCCACGAGATCGACTGGACGATCTGCGATCTTATAGCCGACAAACGAGCCGCGACGCCGTCAGCCGCCGCCGAGATGGTCGCCGCACGCGAGGCGGACATCGACGCGACCTTGCGAATGGGCGAAGAAAAGCTGATCTCGGCGATGAATTATTTTTTACTTGACGCGGATCTGCGACTGAGCAGTTTATCGAGCGAGATGCGCGCGAACTTTTTAGCTCGTGCGCAGAATGCGAAGTTGAGATTCGCTCACGCGGCTTCGCGGCTCACACCTGCGACCTTGCGCGCGCGGGCGGAGAGATCTTCGAACAACCTCGCGATGATCTCACAACGGGCTGCCGCGGCGATGAACGCAGGCGTCAACGCCAAAGCCGAATCGCTGAACGTCGCGATGGCAAAGCTCGACACGCTGTCTCCGCTCGCGGTGCTGACGCGCGGATATTCGATAACGCAGACAGCCGACGGCATCCTGCGCGACGCATCGCAGGTGCGGGCCGGCGATAAATTGAGTATCACACTCGAAAAGGGCAAACTTGAGGCCGAGGTTCTGCCGTCTGAGTAACCGTATGTCGAAACGCCCTTTCCTGATCGCAATCATTGTCGTAGCTTCACTCTTCGCAGTCGCGGGTGTCTGCGGTTTTATCTATTATCAGAGCCTAAAACAGACGCCGCAGTATTCGCTCGCTCTGATCGTTGATGCTGCAAAACGCGACGACAAGGCGACGGTCAACGAACTTATTGACATCGAATCGGTCGTCGACGACTTTATGCCGCAGATAGTAAAAAAGGCCGTTGAGCTTTATGGACGCGGTATGCCGGACGCCGTTATTCAAAAGGTCGCGCAGATCGCTGCGCCAGTCATGCCGGCAGTGAAGGAACGTGCGAAGGCACAAATTGCGCTCGTTATTCGTGACAGAACGGAGCAGTTCGGCGACGTGCCATTTTTTACGATGGTGCTCGGTGCCGACAGATATTTAGACGTCGAGGTCAACGGCGACACCGCAACCGTTAAGAGCAAAACGTCGCGGCCTTTTGTATTGATCATGCGCAAAAGCGGCGAGCGTTGGAAGATCGTCGGTATTCGTGACGATCAACTCGCAACGGACATCGCGCGCTCTATCGGCCAGCAGATAATCGAGATGGCGACAGAGGGCGTGACCGACGAAGTCGCCGACCGTCTCGGCGTCGGCAAGCTCGCCGAAATTCTGCGACAGGCCGGCGAATTGGTTTGGTGAGTTTACTTAAACGCAGAGAAGGCTGAGCCCGCAGGTTAAGTAAGTTTTGCTCTGCGATCTTTGCGGCCTCTGCGGTAAAATCCTGATATGGAAAAGTCATTCGAAAAGTCACTCGACGAACTTGAGAAGATCGTCGCCAAACTCGAAGCCGGCGATCTGCCGCTCGAAGAAAGCCTCAAACTGTTCGAAGACGGCGTTAAACTTTCACGAAATTGCCGCGAACGCCTGACAAATGCCGAGCGGCGCATCGAGATGCTGATGGGCGACGGTGATGGTCAAACCGCAGTAAAGATTGATCCGGAAGATATACGTGGCTAGCTGCGAAGCAGCGACATAAAGTTAGCCCCATGTGGAGCGAAGCGGAACGTGGGGTATGTGCCAAAACACAATTTAAGCCTGTTTACACGCGACAGAGTTGAACGTAAAACTCTATCGCCTGTAAACAGGCTCGATTCTTTTTCTCATCTAACTACACATTTCGCCTTTGGCTGCATGTGTAGCTAACGATATTTCGCCTGCAAGCAGGCTGTGTAGCGCTGTCTGAACGCTATGAGCGGCCTACAAACTTATGGCTTCTTCATCGCATCCGCTTTACGCTTCTGCATCAGATCGCAGACTTGATACGCGCCGGTTGGGTCGATCGCAGTGCGTCCGACTTCGACGTGTTGAATTTTGCCTTCCTTGTCGACGACAAATGTCGCGCGCGCGCCGTAGCCGGTCGTTTCGTTGAATAAGCCGTACTCTTTTGTAGTCACGCGTTTCCAGTCGCTGAGCAGCGGGAACGTGACTTTGATGTCTTCGGCGAAACGCTTATTAGCGGCGAAGCTGTCCATCGAGATACCGAATATTTGTGTTTCTGATGCGTCGAATTTTGCGATATCAGCCTGATACGCTTGCATTTCCTTCGTTCAGCCGCCGGTGAAAGCGAGAACGTAAAAGGCGAGCACGACATTCTTCTTACCTCGAAAGTCACTGAGTTTTACAGGCTTTCCTGTTGTGTCAGTCAGCGTGAAATCCGGCGCCGTGTCACCAACTTTTAGCGTGGTAGTAGGTGCGACGGGAGCCGTCTGACTAAATGCCGCGATGCTGAACAACGCGATCGACGCGATCAAAATAAATAATTTTTTCATCATAAACTCCTGCAACGAACTTAGCCGCCATTTGTTTTCGAGCTGCTGCGAAACAATCCGTCAACGCTCCAGACACCCGAGCCTCGCGCCGCGATGTAGAGAAATGCGAAGCAATATACGACTGCCAATTCGCCCTGATTCTGTATCGGCAGAGCGCCGCGAGATTGGTGAGCCATGAAGTATGCCACCGCCATCGTCCCGCTCGACAAAAACGCCGCGAAGCTTGCAAAAAGCCCGACCATTATCATAAATCCGCCGACTAGCTCGATGATCGCGGCGACCAGTAAGAGGCCGGCCAATTCACCGCCTGCCCGCTCGCTTGGTGGCCACGCAAACATCTTCTGCGTTCCGTGCAGCATGAACATAAAGCCGAAAACAATGCGGAAGATCGCGTATGCGTAAGTTGAATACCTGCCGAGAACACTGACCATACAAATCGCTCCTTTTGGAAATTGTAGGGAAGTATAGCATAAAGGACCGAATCGCGAGTTTCGGGCACTAAAACTAAACTGCTTTTCGAGCCGTATTTACTTGCAAATTGTTTTAATTCCTCGTTAGATAGCATTAACAGATGGACCAGCTTGATTTCACAGGTCAGACGCTCGACGGCAAGTATCAGATGATTCGCGAGCTTGGTCGCGGCGGCATGGGCACCGTGTATCTTGCGACGCACCTTGGCACTGAGCGGCCTGTCGCGGTGAAGATCATCGCGCCGCAATACATGCAGCGAACCGAGTTTGTCGAGCGCTTTCGGCGCGAGGCGCGTGCCGCCGGAAGATTGCGGCATCCAAATGTTGTCAACGTTACAGATTTTGGGTTTTCGCAGATACCCGACGGCGAGGTTGCCTATCTCGTCATGGAATATTTGGATGGCTGCACGCTCGGCGAGATACTCGACGAAGAGCACAATCTGCCCGTCAGCTGGACGCTCGATATTCTTGATCAGGTTTGTTCCGCCGTACACGAGGCACATTTGCAAGGCATCATTCACCGTGATCTCAAACCCGACAACATCTGGCTCGAACCTAACCAACGCGGCGGTTACACGGTGAAGGTGCTCGACTTCGGCATCGCGAAACTCGAAGAGCACGACATGATGACGAGTAAAGAATTTCCGGCCTCCCTTTCTGCCGCGCCGACACTGGTGGCAGGAGCCGGGACGACGTTTGCGCCCGACGGATCGGCGACGCAGATCGGCGGGGAATCTGCTACTCGCTTTTCGCAATCGGCTGGCGATGGAAAGGGAACATCAACCTCTGAGGCCGGTACGATCTCGCTCGAACCGATCATGAGCGAAAGCCAGACGGCGATACTTGGCGACGGTGACATTTCGGGCGACTATCAGGACACGATCGGCACGCGGGTTTTGAGCGACGCCGGCGACGAAGACGATTCTTCATCTTTACAGAAAACGACGGGCCGCTCGCTGTATGGATCTGCGAGTTCGGGCGAACTGACTCGTGTTGGCGCCGTACTCGGAACTCCGCTTTACATGTCGCCGGAACAGTGTCGCGGCGAACACCTCGACGCGCGCTCCGACATCTACAGCCTCGGTGTGATCGCGTATCAGATGTTGTCGGGCCATCCGCCGTTCGAGGGCGACTTCAAAACCGTGATGGATGCGCATCAGACGCAGGAGATTCCGCCGCTCGCCGCAAAAAGCGCGCGCAAGAAAATGAAGCGCGCGATCCACTCGGCGCTATCGAAAAATCCTGAGGAACGTCCGCCGAACGCCGAGGCGTTTGCGAGCTTACTTCGTGCACGTTCAGAGGGGATTTGGGGGCTGCTTCGCCGTTCACTCGTGATCTATAGCGAGCATCTGCCGAAATTCCTAGCGCTGACCGCTTTTTTCTTTATCCCGATCGCCGTCTTGACGCTCGCGATGATCGTATTTTCTTTTCTAAAAGTCAGCGAAGTCATTGAAGATACCACTGCAAACGTCCTGATCGGTGTGACTGGTTTTGCGCTAACCGGGGCGAGCATATTCTGTAGTTATTTGAACAGCGGAACCATCGCGTGGATCGTCACGCAGCATCTGGCGATACCACTGCGCCCGGTTCGTCTGCGGCCCGCACTCAGGGAAACGCGCAAAAAGTGGAAGACATTCTTTGGCACGGGTCTTATTACCACCGTTTTAACATTTGTGCTTGGCGTCGTGACGTGCGGCGTCGGCTTTTTGGTATTTACGGTGCTCTGGATGCTTGTCGCTCCGGTCGTGATGATGGAAAATCTGCGCGGTCGCCCGGCGCTGAAACGTTCAAGAGAGCTTGTAAAACGTTCGCTCGCGACAGCTACCGGTGCTGCTTTTATTATGTTTTTCATACCGGCGATCATTGCGGGCTCCGTCTCGGCGATCGTAAATCTCGCTGCCAAAGGCGTCGAAAGCGGTGTGCAGAAAGTTAATTCCGCCGTCGAACAGCAATCAGAAAACCCGCAAACACCGTCCGCTCCGCCGACCGCCGCCGAGCCGACAGAGAATGAAGAGAACACGAGCGCCGGCGTCGAAGAAAAAGACAGGGATGTGACCATCAGTTTTGGCCCATATGGCCCAAACCGCACAGTCAAGGTTAAAGGCAAGGACATGGACATGCAGTCGCGGGTTAAACACACGGCGCTCGAATCGCTAATTCAATTCATCTGGCTGCCGATTCAAATTATCGTGCTCTCGTTTTCTGCTATTATTGTAGCGTTGCTGTATTTGAAAACCCGGCTTGCAGGCGGCGAATCGATGAACGATCTCATCGACCGATTCGAAGATGACGGGCGTCCGAGGAAAAAGTGGCAGGAACGAGTCCGCCAGCGCCTGATACAGTCCGGGCGAATACCAAGCAAACCCTAGCCTATGCAGTTCTTGGCAAAGAGTTTATCTACAATTTGTTTCGTTGGTTTGTTGTGGTTCAATACAACCGCCCAGGACGTGGTGCGCGAGGTTAGCGGTAATGCGTTCGAGATCGTAAATCGTTCGGGCCGCGTGCTTGCAAAAGCTGAATCCTCGACTGACGGTACAAAAATCGGCAGCCTGACCGCGACGTCGCCAAAAGGTGTGAGCGATGCCGAGATAAAAATAATAAAGGCCGGTGGCCGCACGCTGATCACGGTCGCGACCGTGGACGCCAAGAAGCGGATTGACCTGAACCTCACTTTGCCCGAACGCACTAGCATAAAGGTCGAAACCAAGGCCGGCGGCGTTGAAGCGATGGGCAACTTCGCGTCCGTGATCGCAAAGACCGAGACTGGCACGGTCGCCGTTGATGTTCCGGCCGAAGACCTCACTTACAATTTTTTCTGGACCGAATCGCGTCCGCGCTACCTCGCCGATTTCGACATCGCCGATGTAAAAGAAAAAGCCGCCGGACGGTTTGAGATAAAGGGACGAAAGGCGGAAACACGACCGGCAGGGAGTGTGTCCTCTGAAGTTTCAAATTCGGTTAGCCTAAACTTGACCACCGCCCGCGGAATTATTTTGCTAAATGTTTCGCCGAACGAAGTGATGAGCGATCTGCGCGAGCGTCCGCTCACTAACGCAGCAAAAGCGATCGTTCGCAGCGGCGATTCGTTATTGATGGAGGCAATCAGGCGAGCAAGCCCTAAATATTTTGGCGATTACGCACGGACATTGCCGCCGATCACCCGCCAGCCCTCATTTACTACAAAAGGTGCACGGCCCGAGATGCTAAACGCAGAGATGAAGACTGCACTCGTGCGTGTTACTGATCTCAAGAATCGCGCCATTGACGATCTCACCGCAGAAGATTTCGAGGTGACCGAGAGCGGCACGGCACGCGAGGTCGTCGGCGTGACTCGCTCGACGGCGCCATTCAATCTCGTGCTGTTGCTCGACGTCTCGGGCAGCGTTGAGAATTACGTGAATTTTATTCGCAAGGCTGCACGAAACTTTGTCGATACGGTCGATGACCGCGACCGCGTGTCGATTGTGATGTTTAATGAAGACGTGAGAGTTCTCTCGCCATTCACGACCGACAAGCAGAAACTTTCCAAGAGTCTCGACACGTTCGATGCCGGCGGCGGCACTGCATATTACGACGCGCTTGCGTACGCCGTCGCCGACACGTTGCGTCCGATGAAGGGCGAACGAACGGCGATCGTGATTCTCACGGACGGCGACGACAACCGTTCCTTTCTCGCCTTCGAGTCCTTGATGGGCTCGATTCAGGAGAGCGGGGCGCTGCTCTATCCGCTGTATGTTCCGTCAGGCCTGCTCGCCGTTGCTGCCGCAAACTCCGACGCCGACATCGATCCCGTGCGTCGCAAATATATGTCGCTGTCAGTGAAGGCCGAGGGCGAAGGCGAACGCCTGGCTCGCGTTTCGGGCGGCGTTTATTATCCGATTACCGACATTGCGCAGATTCAACGGGCATACGAAGACATCGTCGTTCAACTCCGCACCGCCTACAATGTCACATTTAGATCAGATGCATCGACCACGACAAACGGCGCATCTCCGCGTCTAAAAGTCCGCTCAAAACGCCCGCAAACATTTACCACCGTCAACTCGATCATCCCCGCACAGTAATACGGAAATGACTTCGCTTTCGGCATTTAATAGCAATTAGCATTTCGTGCTAATATCTTCGTGCGATGAAAACCGATGTCCTAATATTGAGGGTTGCGTTTGTTGGGTTGCTGATCTTGCTCGGCTACCTGCTAAATCCGTTTGAGCGGACGCAGCGGTTCGGGCTCGGCAATCTCGGCAGCGAAGAGTCGCGACGCGTGCTATCAGCATTGCTCGGCGCGATCATCGCAGTCCTCATCATCGGTTTTGAAATGCGCGTTCATCGTGCAAGTTTGAAGACATTGATCGGCGCGGCTTTCGGCTCGATCATGGGAATTATCGGCGCGTTTCTAATCGGCGTTCTAATTTCGATTCAAAAAGAAGCTGCCGTCTCGGCCGAGATGCAAACTTTCCTGACGATCTCGCTCGCTTTCTTTATGGGATATGTCGGGCTGATGGTCGGTGCGGCGAAGGGCGACTATCTCGATCTTTCGGTGCTCGGCGGACTCTTTAGCGATAAGAACTTAAAACTTGATTACAAAATTCTCGACACGTCAGTCATCATCGACGGACGCATTGCCGATGTTGCCGAAACCGGTTTTCTCGGCGGTGCGCTGATAATACCGAGCTTTATTCTTGCTGAACTTCAACACGTTGCGGACTCGCCCGATTCTTCGAAGCGCCAACGTGGCCGCCGCGGACTCGATATGCTGCAGCGTCTTCGCAATAACAGCAAGCTCGATATTCAGATCGTCGAAACCGATTTTCCGAATGTGAAGGAAGTCGATCTTAAGCTGATCGAACTTGGCCGACAGCTCGACGCCGTCATAATCACAAACGATTTTAACCTCAACAAAGTCTCGCAGCTTCGCGGCGTCGAAGTTCTCAACATCAACGAGCTTGCTAACGCGCTCAAACCCGTCGTCTTGCCCGGCGAGGCGATGCGTGTCTTTATTCTCAAAGAAGGCAAAGAATTCAATCAGGGTGTTGCCTACCTCGACGACGGAACCATGGTCGTCGTTGACAACGCGCGCCGCCTGATCGGCAAAACCGCCGACATTGCCGTTACGAGCGTTCTGCAAACGACCGCCGGCAAAATGATATTTGGTCGGCTGTGGGAAGAGAAAGAAGAGGTCGACGGTGACAGTACTTACAACATCCACGACTCGCGCTCGCTCGGCTTCAGACGTGCAACTCGCGAGCTGCGACAAACCACTATCATTGAAGAGATCGAGTAACTCGTGAATACCGCCATCATTGTCGCCGCCGGAAGCGGCCAGAGATTCAATTCCGACACGCCAAAACAATTCGTCCCGCTCCTCGGCAAGCCGTTAATATTTCACACATTGGAAAAATTTGAGTCCTGCGATCGCATAGATGGGATCGTGCTGGTTCTCTCCGACGAATGCCGTGAACTTTTTGAAAGTTCAAATCTCAAATCTGAAATTACAAAACTAAGGTCGGTCGTAACCGGGGGCTCGACACGGGCAGAATCTGTTCGCAACGGACTGAGTACACTCGACGCCAATGATGGGGACATCGTGGCTGTTCACGACGGTGCGCGGCCGCTTGTGACGGTCGACGAGATTGCTCGCACTGTCGAAAAAGCCGCAGAAACCGGAGCTGCGTGTCTCGTCGCACCGGTTACGGACACGATCAAGACAATACGAGGTGATGAGATCGCGGGAACTCTCGAGCGTGATAAACTGAGGCGAGCCTTGACGCCGCAGGCGTTCAAATTTGAAGTTCTAAAACGCGCATTTGAGCAAAGCGATTTAAGTGAAGCCGTGACCGACGAATGTTACCTCGTCGAAAAACTCGGACATCCGATCGTGTTTGTTGAAGGCAGTTCGCGAAACATTAAAGTCACGCGGCCCGAGGATTTAGTTTTCGCTGAGGCGCTTTTGTCCGCAGGTGTCAGTAGCCCGCACGTGAGTAAGGTCTCAACGTAGAATACGCGCAACATCGAGCCCTTACTTACGTGCGGGCTACTGACACCTTCTATTATTTTATGTATCGAATAGGTTTTGGCACTGACATTCACAGGCTCGTCGCGGGCAGGCCGCTGATCATCGGCGGCGTGACGATAGATTCCGATCTTGGCGCAGACGGACACTCAGACGCAGATGTGTTGATGCACGCCGCTGCGGACGCAGTCCTTGGTTCGCTGGCGCTAGGCGATCTTGGTAAATATTTTTCCGATGACGAAGAGCAATGGCGAAACGCGGAAAGTTCGCAGTTTCTGCGGCACGCCGTCGGACTGATAAAAGCGAAGGGCTACACGATCGCCAATCTAGATTCCGTTATCGATCTTGAAAAGCCAAAACTTCGCCCGCATATCGACGCGATCCGCGGCAATCTCGCCGCCGCCCTCGAAGTCGACATCGATCAAATCAGTGTAAAAGCAAAAACTAGTGAAGGCGTCGATGCCGTCGGGACACATCGCGCCATTCGAGCACAGGCGATTGTTTTAGTCGTCAAAACCTAAACGACTTTCAACGCACAGAACGCAAAGACCGCATACTTATTCAAAATCTTCTTTTTTCTCTGCGTTCTCCGCGATCTCTGCGTTAAGATATCTCGATGCGGCCACAACAGATCATTTCAAAAAAGCGCGACGGCAAGGTTTTGTCCGACGGCGAAATCGGGGCGTTTATCGACGGCGTTTGCGATGGGTCGTGGGCCGATTATCAGATCACGGCGCTTGTGATGGCGATGTTTATCAACGGACTCAACCGCCGCGAACAATACGCGATCACGCGTGCGATGCTGTACTCGGGCGCGGTCATGGATTTTTCTGACATTGACGCGCCGAAGGCTGATAAACATTCCACCGGCGGCGTTGGCGATAAGACTTCGCTCGTGATCGCGCCGATCGCGGCTGCGTGTGGCATCGCGGTGCCGATGATCTCCGGACGCGGTCTCGGTCACACCGGCGGAACTCTGGACAAGCTCGAATCGATTCCCGGTTACAACGTCAATCTCTCGTTTGCAAAACTCAAGAGTGTGATGAAGGCTTGTGGCTTCGGTCTTATCGGTCAAACAAGGCAGATCGCTCCCGCGGATAAGAAACTTTACGCGCTTCGTGATGCCACGGCAACCGTGCCATACATTCCGCTGATCGTCGCTTCGATAATGTCGAAGAAACTTGCCGAGGGATTGGACGCTCTCGTGCTCGATGTCAAAACCGGCTCAGGCGCGTTTATGCAAAAACAGACTGACGCCGTAAAACTTGCAAAGGCATTGTGCGAAACCGGCAAGTCGTTCGGCGTGAAAACGCAGGCTTATGTCACCGACATGAGCCAACCGCTCGGCAAGTTCGTCGGCAACGCGCTCGAAGTTTACGAGTGCATTAAAATTCTTCGCGGCGAGGCTGACAGAGATATGCTGCCGACGCTCGAACTGTCAGTTGAGCTGACGGCGAATTTGCTTGTTCAGTGCAAGATCGAGAAATCAATTACGAACTCTAAATTACGAATTACGAAGGTCATCGAGTCAGGCGAAGCTCTCGAGCGATTTAGGCAAAATATTGAACTTCAGAGCGGCGATCCGCGAATTTGCGATACGCCCGAACGCGTGCTAACTAAAGGGATTAAGGGAGTTGCCGTTAACACCGAGTCAAGCGGCTATCTTGCCGCCGTCGACACCTTTGCCGTTGGCCGAGCTATTTGCGACATCGGCGGCGGGCGCGTTTTTGCCGACGATACGATTGATAACGCGGTCGGTTTTGCAAGCCTCAAAAAGATCGGCGACCGTGTCCGACGCGGCGAAATGCTTGGTGTGATCTATTGTCGCCGCCAAGCCCAGGCCGATTCGATTAGCGAAAACCTGCGAGCCGCGTATAAAATAACGAAAGAAAAGCCACAAGTTACAAAATTGATAAAGGCGAAGGTCTATCTATGAAACTTCGATTTATAGCGTCTGTCGTGCTGGTTCTAACGGTTAGTTTGCTGCTGAGTTCGTGTGCCGACCAAACTGAAGCAAAGCGCGAAGGTTGCAAAATTAAGGTCGGCATCGTTTTCGACATTGGCGGCAAAAACGACCGCTCGTTCAACGCTGCTGCATGGGAAGGCGTGCGGCGCGCCGAAAAAGACCTCGACATCTGTCTCTACGATGTCGAGCCGGGCAATCCGACATCGATCGAGCCGGCGATGCGCGCGTTTGCGGAGCGAAATTTTGATCTGATCTTTGGCGTCGGTTTTGCGCAAGGTCCGATCATGCAGCGTGTTGCAAACGATTTTCCAAATATAAAGTTCGCGATCGTCGACGGCGTGATATTTGAGGCAGACGGCAAGACCCCGAAGAAAAACGTTGCGTCGCTCGTCTTTCGCGAGCACGAAGGATCGTATCTCGTCGGCATGATTGCGGCCTCGAAGTCAAAGACCGGCGTGCTCGGCTTTGTCGGCGGCATGGACATTGGGCTGATTCATAGATTTGCAAAGGGCTACGAGGAAGGAGCTCTATCCGTTAACCCGAACGCAAAGTTCGTCGTCAACTACGTCGGCGTCACCGACGGAGCTTGGAACAATCCGGGCAGAGGCAAAGAGCTGTCCCTCTCGCAGATCGAGAAAGGCGCGGATGTGATCTTTACTGCGGCGGGAAATTCGGGCCTCGGCGCGTTTGACGCGGTCGAGCAATACGGCAAAAACGCGCAGGGCGAGGCGAACAAATTCGTCATCGGCGTCGATTCAAATCAGAACGGAGTCAAGCCCGGCTTTGTCCTGACATCGATGGTAAAGCGTGTCGATAATGCATGTTATGACGTTGTCAAAGAAGTTCTCGGCGGTAATTTTTCGGGCGGCTTCCACGTTTTCGGACTAGATAAAGACGGCGTTGCGTATGCGATGGACGACTTTAACGAAGAACTAATTCCCGCCGACGTGATACAACGAGTCGAAGCTGCAAAAGCAAGGATCATAGCCGGCGAGATCAAAGTTACGGACGCGATGGCAAAATAAAATGCTCGAACTAAAGAACATCAGAAAAGCATTCGGTGATTGCGTTGCTAACGACGACGTTTCGTTCGTTGTGCACAGAGGCACGATCCACGCGGTCGTTGGCGAAAACGGCGCCGGCAAATCGACTGCGATGAAGATCGTTTACGGTTTTTACAATGCCGACAGCGGCGAGATCCATCTCGACGGGAGCCGCGTCAACATTCGCAATCCGCACGACGCGATCGCGCTCGGCATCGGCATGGTGCATCAGCATTTTATGCTGGTTGACACGATGACGGTTGCTGAGAATATCGTGCTTGGCGCGGAAACCGGTTCGGCCGCAAACCTCGACCTCGAAAAAGCAAATCGCGAGATCAAGGAACTTTCGGATGAATTGAAACTCGAGATCAACCCGCGGGCCGTGATCGAAGATCTGTCTGTCGGGCAGCAGCAGCGTGTGGAACTGTTGAAAGCTCTCTATCGCGACGCCGAGTTGCTGATCTTGGACGAGCCTACCGCAGTGCTTTCGCCGCAAGAGGTCGAAGAGTTTTTTGGCATACTCCGTCGCATGAAAGAGCAAGGCAAGACGATCATCATCATCACGCACAAGCTTGACGAAGTGCTGGCCATTTCAGACGAAGTGACTGTGATGCGAGACGGCAAAACGGTCGGCAACGTTAAAACCGCAGAGACAAGTGCCAAAGATCTCGCGCGAATGATCGTCGGCCGTGATGTTTTGCTTCGAGTCGAAAAAACGGACGCAACGCCTGCCGCGATCGTGCTCGAAGTCAAGGATCTCAGAGTGCGCGGCAAGCACGGCCTTGCGGTTGACGGCGTATCATTCGCGGTTCGTGCTGGCGAGATCGTCGGCATAGCGGGCATCGAGGGCAACGGCCAAACGGAGCTTATCGAAGCTCTTTCGGGCTTGGTAAAACCGACCGCGGGCAGCATCGAGTTTGCAGGGAAAAATGTTACGGGTCGCTCGGCTCGCCAGCTAAAAGAACTTGGTATTGCGCACATTCCTGAGGATCGTCAGAAGCGTGGGTTGTTATTACATTCTGACTTAGCAGAGAACGCAATCCTCGGCGTGCATTACCGTCCGCCGATGGCCGCCGCTTCGGGATTTATGAACTCGGCTGCTATCAACAAGCGCGTCGGCGAGATCATCGAGCGGTTTGACGTCCGCCCGCCCGATCAGACGCTCACGGCAAAATCACTCTCCGGCGGCAATCAGCAAAAACTCATCATCGGCCGCGAATTCGAGCTAAATCCAAAACTGCTTCTCGTCTCGCAACCGACCCGCGGCGTAGACATCGGCGCCATCGAATTCATTCACCGCAAGCTCATCGCCCTTCGCGACGCCGGCTCCGCTGTTCTGCTCGTATCCGCCGAACTCGAAGAAGTCACCGCCCTCGCCGACCGCCTGCTCGTTATCCGTGAAGGCAAGATCGCCGGCGAAGTCGATCCCAAAACCACCTCGACCGAGGACATCGGCCTGCTGATGACCGGCGGAGATTAGGAATAGTAACCACGAAAGTACGCGAAAAAGCACGAAAGTGAGACAAGCTCAAGTTCGTGCTTTCTTCGTGTATTTTAGTGGTTACTCTATGCGGAGCCAGTAGAGGCGTGGTTGAACATTGCTTTCATCGCTTCTACGGCACGTTCGAGATTCTCCATCGAAGTTGCGTAAGAGAAACGTAAGAATCCGTCCGCGCCGAATCCGGCGCCGTCGGTGACGACTATGTGAGCATCTTTCAGCAATTTGTCGGCAATGTCCGCCGAGGTTGCGAATTCGGGTCCGAGCATTCCCCGCACGTCGACAAAAGCATAAAACGCGCCTTCCGGCATTGCGCATTTGAAGCCCTCGATCTCATTCAGTGCCGGAACGAACCAGTTTTTTCGGCGCTCGTATTCGCCGGTCATCGAGTTTACGGCCGCGATCGTTGCATCGGCGTCTTGCAGAGCTTTTGCACACGCGTACTGCACAAACGACGTCGGATGCGTCGCCGAATGGCTCTGCAGCTTGACCATCGCCTGCGTCCATGTCGGGTTCGCGATCGTGTAGCCAATTCTCCAGCCGGTCATCGCGTAGGTTTTTGAAAAACTTCCCGCGACGCAGACAAATTCACGCAATTCTTTTGGCAGCGAAGCAGATGTAAACGGCTCAGCCGGCGGATATGCAAAAAACAAATAACATTCGTCCGTCAAAACATAAACGCCGCGTGCCGCGCATGTCTCGACGATTCGCCGCATCTCGTCCGGCGGAATGACGCGGCCTGTCGGGTTGTTGGGCGAATTCAGAATCAGCAGCTTTGTCCTGTCGGTGATCGCATCCGCAACTTGATCGGCTGTCAGAACGAAATCGGTTTCTTTGGTTTCGATAAAACGACTTGTCGCCCGGCAAAATGTTGCGATCTCGGGAAACGTCACCCAGTAAGGTTTCGGTATCAGGACTTCGTCGCCCGGGTTTAAGAGCGAGCACGCCGCGTTGAACAATGCCTGTTTGCCGCCGCATGATGCAGCGATCCCAGCCGTCTCGATAATTGCACCAAATCGCTCCGCGTAAAAGTCAGCTATCGACGAACGAAATTCCGCCAAGCCGGCTGTTGCAGTGTATTTTGTAAGCCCTTTCTGCAGGCCTTCGACAGCGAGCTGTTTGATAAATTCCGGCGTGTCAAAATCCGGCTCGCCGACCGAGAGGTCTATGACGTCGATGCCTGCGGCGCGCATCTCAGCTGCCATCTGTGCGGCTATCAGCGTCGATGATCCCTGCATCGCGGCGACGTGTTGTGAAACGGGGAAAGTCATAAAAGAAATGTTAACGCAAAGTCGCGAAGACCGCAGAGACGCAAAGTAAGAGTAATCATTTTTCTTTGCGTCTTGGCACCTTGGCGTCTTTGCGTTAAGAAGTTTTTGACCGCATACGGGCTTCGACAAGTTCCGGGATAAGTCCTTCCACACGGCCGCCGAGTTCAAATACTTGTTTCATCAAGGTTGATGAAACATACGAATATTCTTCACCCGCCATGAGGAAAACTGTCTCGATTGTTGGCTCCAACCGGCGGTTCATTAGCGCCATACGAAGTTCGTATTCGTAATCACTTACGGCACGAATGCCGCGGACGATTGCTGTAGCTTGCTTTTCACGTGCAAATTGCGCGGTTAAGCCCGAAAAACTCTCGACCAGCATCTTGCAGCCGCTGGTTTTGACCGTCGGCAGGACCTCGCGAATCATCTCGCAGCGTTCTTCGACAGTGAACATTGGATTTTTGTCGAGATTATTGAGCACAGCGACAATCATCTCGTCAAAAAGCGGTGCTGATCGGCGAATAATGTCGAGATGTCCGTTGGTTAACGGGTCAAATGAGCCCGGAAAGATCGCTCGTCTCATAAGTTTGTAGGGTTCGTAGTTACAATGTAATTACAAAATGTAATTATCTCGTCAACCTCCTGCTTGCGAGCTATCAATCGCAGCTATTTCGTGTTAGAATTTCGGCTAAATAAAACGCCTTTACATTAACACACAGCCGACATGAACAAAAACGGACAAGCCGCTGCATTTTACGACCTCGAAGGCACGCTGATGAGCACGAATCTCGTGCATACGCTCGCCTTTTACGCAAAGCGGCAGCAAGGCCTGTGGCAGACGGCGAAAAAGAGTGTGGGGACGATCGCCAAGCTGCCGTTCTTCGGCGTCGCCGATCTCTATTCGCGAAATGTCTTTAACGAGGTCTTTTTCAAAAGCTACGAAGGCTTTTCGCAGGACCGGCTGCGATATTTTTCTGACGAGCTTTTTGAGGAAGTGCTAAAACCGGCGATCTTTCCCGGCAGCTATGACCTGATCGCTTCGGGCAAGAAGATCGGTCAGCGGCAGGTTGTATTGACAGGAGCCCTCGATTTTACGATCGACAGGTTGATGACACATCTCGGAATCGACGATTACGTCGCGAACCGGCTCGAATTTGTAAATGGCTACGCGACGGGTCGCGTGCTGCCGCCCGTTATGGCCTCGGCGACAAAGGCAAAATGGATCCGCGAATATGCCGAACGCGAGAATATCAATTTGTCAGAAAGCTACGCATATTCCGACTCGATCTCCGACCTGCCAATGCTCTCGATCGTCGGCCATCCGGTAGCGGTGTGTCCGGACATCAGATTGAAACAAACTGCAAGGCAGCACGACTGGGCGATCTTAGATCTCAAGTGACGGGTGATGAGTTATGGGTGATAGGAAAGATTTATGAGGCCACACGAGAAATTGGATGTTTGGAAAATGTCAGTCGATATGGTGGTTAAGGTTTACGAGTGCACCAAAACCTTTCCTTCCGAAGAAAAGTTTGGACTAACATCGCAAAATTCGCAGGGCGGCAGTTTCAATTCCGGCAAATATCGCGGAAGGTGCTGGTCGGCAGTATGACAGAGAATTTATTCAGTTCCTTTCCATAGCACAAGGATCGTCGAGCGAGCTTGAAACGGAACTTTTGATTGCACAAAGGCTTGGGTATTTTGACGAGAATATTTACCGACAAATGTATGAAGAAGTGAATACGATTGCGCGAATGATTGTTGGCTTAACGAATCACGTTAAGAGTCGGTCCAATTGATGAGGGAGGAAGTGGACAGGGGTTTCTTTTCTTATTACCAATTACCTATCACTTATAACTGTCTTATGGCACTTCAACTACGCAGAAAAACACACGAATCGATCATTTACATCGACAAAGACTCCGCGCCGCGGATCATGCCGTTTGGCGAGGATTTTATTATTAACGACATTCCGGTCGGGACGCGCATTATCTATCCGAACCCGCCGATAAAGGGCTTGCCCAATCGCGAGGCGGCGATTCGGTATGCGGTGAATCATCCACTCGAGATGGAGCCGCTTTATGCTCTGCTCGAACCGGGCATGCGCGTGACTATCGCGATGGACGACATTTCGCTGCCGCTGCCGCCGATGGCGACGCCCGATCTGCGGCAGACGATGCTTGAGGTCGTGCTCGATATGTGCTCGGCGAACGGAGTCGACGACATTCATCTGATCATTGCGAATTCACTCCACCGCAAGATGACCGAGTGGGAAATGAAGCGGATGGTCGGCTCGAAGATTCATGACGAATTTTACCCTGACCGATATTACAATCACGACGCCGAGGACGACGAAAATCTCGTAACGATCGGCCACACGCGGCACAACGAGCCGCTGCGTGTGAACAAACGCGCGATCGAGAGCGACCTGTTGATCTACGTCAACATCAATCTCGTGCCGATGGATGGCGGTCACAAATCGGTCGCGGTCGGCCTGTGTGATTACGAATCGCTTCGCTGTCATCACGAGCCGCAGACGATTCGCGATTCGCACTCGTATATGGATCCGCCGGCGTCGGAGCTGAATCATAAAGTCATTCGCCTCGGTAAGCTCGTCGATGAACACTGCAAGGTCTTTCACATCGAGACGGCGCTAAATAACAAGATGTTCAGCGACGGCTACGACATTTTGACACGAAACGAGGACGAGTTTTCGTTCGCCGACCGCATGAAGTGGGAAGCGATGAAGCGCACGTTTTCAAAGATGCCGCGAGCCGCACGAAGAAAATTGCTGCACGCCATTCCGGCGCAGTACGAGCTGATCGCGTGTTACGCTGGCTCGACCGAGCCGGTGCACGAAAAGATCCTCGAAGCGAACTATCGCCAGTACGAGATTCCGGTCAAGGGCCAGTGCGACATCATGATCACCGGCATTCCCGACATCTCGCCCTACAACGTCTATTCGGCGTTAAATCCGCTGCTGGTGCAGGTGATGGCGCTTGGGTACCACTTCAACATGTACCGCAACAAGCCGTTGCTGCGTAAAGGCGGCACGCTGATACTGACGCATCCGTGCTTTGACGAGTTTGATCATAATTTTCATCCGAGCTATATCGAGTTTTTTCATCGTTTGTTGCCGGAATCGCGTGACGCGTTCTTTTTACGCGAAAAATACGAGCGCGAATTCGCCAGCAATCCTGCTTACGTCGAGATGTATCGACGCGGCAACGCCTATCACGGAGCGCATCCGTTCTTTATGTGGTACTGGGGCGAGAACGGCCGCCAGCACGTCGGCCAGGTCATCGCCGCCGGCGCCGAGAATGCGCACGTCCCCGAAATCCTCGGCTGGGAACGCGCCGACAACCTGACCGAGGCGATCGCAATGGCGCGTTCAAAACAAGGCCGCGACGCCGAGATCACGATGTTGCATCAGCCGATCATAGGGTTGTGTAATGTGAGTGATTAGGTTGAGGTCGCAAATTGCGACCAGTTGAATATGCCGAAAAAGTCTGAACAAAAGGCGGCTCTTGCCGTAATTGAACAGGTCGAGGACAAGATTTACGTCATTCGTGGCCAGCGTGTGATGCTCGACAGCGATCTTGCGGAAATTTACGCCGTTGAAACTCGCCGTCTAAAAGAACAAGTCCGACGTAACATTCATCGATTTCCTACAGATTTCATGTTTGAGTTAACGCTCGATGAGATGCGTAATGTTCGGTCTTTAAGATCGCAAATTGCGACCTTAAACGAACAGCAACCTAATCGTGGTCGACACAGCAAATACAGGCCTTTTGCGTTCACCGAGCACGGAGCCGTAATGCTCGCGAGCGTTCTGAATAGCCCTACAGCGGTTGAAGCAAGCATCGTCGTCGTAAGAGCGTTCGTCAAAATACGGGCGATGTTGGCATTGCATCAAGATTTGGCTGATCGAGTTGAGGAACTTGAGAAAGTTACTGATTATCACGGACAGAAATTTAGAGCAGTCTCTGCGTTACTCAGCGAAATAATGCGCGATCCGAAATTTTTGAAACGCAAGATCGGATTTGTAGAAACGAAAAAAAGAAAGAAAAAATGAGCCAGCAATTAGTTGTAGGAAAATACAAATTTTATCCATACGAGCGTGATCGTGAGAGGACGGTGACGGTGGAAGAGCTTGACGAACTTTTGAAAAAGACCAAAGCTGGAATTGAGAAAACGGTTAAAGGAAAATCGCGGTCTAAAGGCCGACGAAAGACTGCGGTTTAGATTTTCAGTCGGCATGTTTTGTAGGAGGTAATTATGCAAAGCACAAAAATGACTCCCGATATGGAATCGTTAAAGAGCAAACTGCGATCGACGTGGATCGCCGGCGATTTTGGCGAGATCGCTAAATCGATCGAAGCGGGCGCGGAAGAATTTGTAGAGCGATTAGATTTGAAATCTGGAACGAGTGTGCTCGATGTGGCGTGCGGCACGGGCAATCTTGCGATACCGGCGGCGAAGAACGGCGCGACGGTTACAGGCGTCGATATCGCGCCAAATCTGATCGAGAGCGCGATCGCGCGTGCAGCGGCCGAGGGCGTCGAGGCGAAATTCGAGGTCGGCGATGCCGAGGATTTGCCTTATGATGACGCGAGTTTCGATGTCGTGATGACTATGTTTGGAGCGATGTTTGCGCCGCGACCCGACATTACGGCGGCCGAGTTGATTCGCGTTTGCAAGCCGGGCGGCCTGATCGCGATGGCAAACTGGACACCCGAGGCGTTCACCGGACAGATGTTTAAGACAAACGCCAAGCATGTCCCGCCGCCTCCGAATATGCCTTCCCCGATACTCTGGGGAACCGAGGAAGCGGTGCGCTCAAGGTTGGCAGACGGAATCTCCGACCTCAAAATGACGCGGCGACAGATCACGTTCACGTATCCGTTTCCGCCAGCCGAAGTAGTTGAACATTTTCGCAAATACTTCGGCCCGACGCAGAAGGCGTTTGAGTCACTCGACGCCGACGGCCAAGCAAGCTTGCGCGCCGATCTCGAAGAATTGTGGACGGCAAACAATCAGGCAACCGACGGCACAACCGCGGTTGAATCAGAGTATTTGGAGGTTTACGCGACAAAGGCATGAAACTGCAACTTGATCAGTTGAGATAGGAATGAGGATCTTTGCTCTTGCATTAGTCGGTTTGATAACGACTTCGTGTACTTCAGGTTCGCTGGTGGGTAATTGGAAGATATCCCAGCGTTACGATTATTTTTACGAGAAATGGGAGCCGGTCAATGACGATTCGTACATTCAGTTTGGGAGCACGGGAAAATTCAAGGTGTTCGGGAATAAAGAACTCAAGGAAGGAAGCTATCTGATTGACGAGACGGGAGTTCCGTCCCGACTCGTCTTGACCGACGATCAAGGAGAGTCTGTCAACGCAATCTTCCAACTCGATGGAAATATAATAATTATGAAGGCCTTTCGTAACGGTAACCAAAACTCTCAATTTCCTGTGGGCTTCGATCCTCGAGGGGAAGAAACGGGGATTGATCTTTTTACACTTGAGCGTAATTAATGGGATGAACTATCACCAACAGAAATTTCTAAGGGGAAGAAGATCTTTTTTATCGGCGGGACGGGGTGTGCGGAGCACACCGAATAACTTTAGCTACACATGCAGCGCAGCGGATTGTGTATTATTTGAAACCAATTGAGAAAAGCGTGTGAAACACGCGGCCATGGTCAACGCGAATACAATATCGCTTGTTACACAAGCTCAAATACGACGTGCGACCAGTACTACAGGTTACGCTTCGCTCCACCTGTAGCTAAAGTTATGGCACG
>JBAUGW010000051.1:0-15931 GCA_049679945.1 Pyrinomonadaceae bacterium
GAGCTGATGCGGCGGTGTTTAGGCCGTCGACGACGACTTGGTTTATCTCGAATTCGGGCGGCAGCGGGACGTCGATCCTGAACTTCGGCATATCGACGGACAAGCCCGTTGTGGCTGATTACGACGGAGATGCGAAGGCCGACATCGCGATCTGGCGAGCCGGGCCGGGCGAATGGTGGGTTCGCCGCAGCACGAATGGTTCGATCTTCGCCGTGCAATTTGGCGTCACATCCGATCGTCCAGTGCAAGGCGACTTTACCGGCGACGCTAAGGCAGACATCGCATTCTGGCGTCCTGCTGACGGCAACTGGTTTGTAGTGCGCAGCGAAGACTCCTCGTTCTTTGCCTTCCCCTTCGGCTCAAACGGCGACGTGCCCGTACCCGGCGACTACGACGGCGACGGACGACAAGACGCCGCCGTTTGGCGCCCATCTTCAGCCACCTGGTTCCTAAACCGCTCAACCGCAGGCATCGCCATTCAACAATTCGGCCTACCCACAGACACGCCTATCCCAAGCGCGTTCGTGCCCTAACTAAAAAAGCGGGTCGATATTCTCGACCCGCCAATTCTACTTTACACTCTTAACTACTACACGTCGTAGTACATCGAAAACTCGAGCGGATGCGAACTGCCCGGTCTCCTTTAACTATTAACTATCGGATAACTCCGCTGCTTCGGAATTGTCCGACTCCGCAGCCACGACGAGCTCGTCGAGCTCTCCGATTGCGACGCCCTCGACCAGTTCCTCGGACCGTTGTTCACTCAACTCGGCCGCCTCGGCTTCCACCTCATCGAGTGTTTCATCCCAGGTGGCCGGATCTATCGTGACCAAGGAAGAGAGTTCGACTTCGCCCGAGCACTCTTTACCCGCGACGTAAACCCCCGGCGACTCCTCTTTCCATCCCAAGGTTCGCACAAGTTCTATGCTAGGTTCTTCGTTCTGCATTTTCGACGATTTTGAATTCATTTTGTTAACTCTACCGCTATTCGGTCCGCGGTGCTTTTAACTAGATTGGTTAGGTCACTCCCGACTGGTGACCCCAGAATGAGAAACTGTTCTGTCAAATCATTATCACTGTCTATCGACAAGATCGCCACCGGATCAACGTTAGTTTTATTATCCCTTTTCGCCGGCATGAGGGGAAGGCTGATCAGGGTTTTTAGCTCTTTTCTGATCAACGCCTGTTCATACTTGGTCATATTCCAATCTTCGAGCGAGCTCCTCACTCGATCCATGTTGACCATAACGGGCTGCTTGGTTTGCCAACATTTCCCCATGGCGCCAGCATTGATCTTTAATTCGAGACGATCGTCACAATCGTCATCCATATTATATGTATAGAGAATACGCATTCGCCGCCGTTGCGGTTCGATCGGAAGAGCGATGTTCAGCCTTAGATGAAGGTCATCAACCTTAAGTAGTTTGTCCATTTCGTCGTGGAGTCTCTTGAGGTACATTCCGACCAGTTCCTCGCTCGTTCCCGAGCTAAACCGTCTGAAAAATCGATTCGCGGCATAGTAGCCTTCATGAAATAAAGACCTCCGACCTTCATGATTCAGGTCAAAATCCAATGTTGTCGCGCTTACCTTTATCGGAATAAGGTAGAGGTCTTCGATCTCGCGGATCTGAAGCAGACTATCTCCGAAAAAAACCGTGCTTAGATCGAACAGGTAATTTTTGAGAGTTTTTTTGCGTTTCGCAACGTCTTGCTCGTCAAGTGCGTTATGCAAGCGGAATCCGAGGGTGTAGACGACACCGGTTTGCTCTGCACGCTGGTCGTCAAAAACCCACGCTGGAAAATTTGACAGGACGCCTCCGTCGACAAAAGTCATGTCTTCGTGAAAATGCGGCTGAAACGCGAAAGGGATCGCCAGTGAGTGTCCCACTGCTTCGGCGACCGAGTCGGAGATATTGTTTTCCGCATCAATTACTACGGGCTTTCGCGACCGGATGTCGGTCACGATTATCTTCAACGGAACCTTGTTTTTCTCCTTGAGGTCGGCGAATGTAACGAGCTTGATCTCCTCGCCGGGGAATAGCTTTTCGCTCAATTTCCGGTTCAGCCATTCCTCGAAGTTTGTGCTTGAGAATAGCCCCATTGGAAGGTATAGGTCGAGCACCACCACAAAGACCAGGGTAAAACCTACGATCGTGGCAACCAACACGATAGCGATCGGCAAAGCGAGCGTGTCTAAGTAATTAAATCCGGTGAAAAGGGCTGTGATCAATGCGACGACCAAAAAAACCGTCGCTATAGCTCCCAGTAAACCGAAGAATAATTTTGCCACCCGATGCTTTCCGTAATTTCGCAATATCCAGCGAAGTACAGAAACTACCTTCCAACGCCGTTTTCCGAGAAGCTCGACAAAATTTGCATTAAAGACTTTTTTAGGGTCTGTTGAATCCGGATCGAATAGTTCATTGGCGCGATAACCGACCGCAATTAACGAGGCGATGATCGCACCGGCAGAGGCCCCTGCGAGACCGACGAACCTTATTTCGTTCTCCTCGGCAGCCTTTAGCGCCCCCGCATGGGCCAAGCCTTTGGCACCGCCTCCCTCAAAGATTCCGTAAGCATTAATCATGGTACCAACTATCTCTATACGTGATGGATTTCTCGAGTGCTTACAATATATGCCAATCCTACGGACAGTTCAAACAATAACTTTCGCACTGAGCCGCCTGATCTGTACCGTTCGGCTCGAACCAACCACTAAGGACAGAAAAGGCCCGCCAAATGCTGGCAGGCCTCATGTTCAAAAACCTATTGCTCACTACACGTCGTAGTACATCGAAAACTCGAGCGGATGCGGACGCAAGCGTAACGGTGTGATCTCGTTTTCGCGTTTGTAGGTTATCCAACGCTCGATGAGTGCGGGCGTGAAAACATCACCTTTAAGCAGAAATTCGTTATCGTCTTCGAGCGCTTTTAAAGCCTCATCGAGGCTGCCTGGCAACGAAGGAACATTCGCCAATTCTTCGGGCGGCAGGTCGTAAATGTCCTTGTCGAGCGGTTCGCCCGGATCGATGCGGTTCTGAACGCCGTCGAGACCGGCCATCAAGAGGGCCGCGAACGTCAGATACGGATTGCACGACGGATCGGGCGGACGAAATTCGAGGCGTTTGGCTTTCGGCGATTGCGAGAACATCGGAATACGGACCGCGGCAGAACGGTTGCGCGCCGAGTAGGCGAGGTTGACCGGTGCTTCGAAGCCCGGAACGAGTCGTTTGTAACTGTTCGTAGTTGGCGCGGCAAATCCGACCAACGCCGGAGCGTGTTTCAAAAGCCCGCCGATGTAGAATTTCGCCATCTCGGACAAACCTGCGTACTGATCGCCGCCGAACAGAGGTTTGTCGTCTTTCCAGAGCGATTGGTGAACGTGCATGCCCGAGCCGTTGTCGCCGTAAAGCGGTTTCGGCATAAACGTCGCGGTCTTGCCGGCGGCGTGAGCGGTGTTTTTGACGACGTTTTTGAAGAGCATCAAATTATCCGCCGTGTGCAGCAGATTTGAAAATCTAAAATCGATCTCGCACTGGCCGGCGGTCGCGACTTCGTGGTGATGACATTCGACGTCGATGCCGACTTCGCGCAGAATTGTCGAGATCGAATTACGAAGATCTATGAGCGAATCGAGCGGCGCGACCGGAACATAGCCTTCTTTAGGTCGAATGTGATAGCCCATGTTCGGCGTGTCGCCCTCCGAGCGGCCGCTGTTCCAATGGCCTTCCTCGGAATTGAGGTAATAACCGGCGCTGTTTTGGTCATTGTGAAAACGCGCCTCGTCGAACACAAAAAATTCGGCCTCGGGCCCGACGTAAACCGTGTCGGCGATGCCGGTGAATTTCAGATAGCTCTCGGCACGCGTCGCAACCGAACGCGGGTCGAGCCAATAGCCTTCCTTTGTTATCGGATCGACGGCGTTAGCGATAAGGCAAATCGTCGGCCCGCTCGCAAACGGATCGACCCAAACCCGCGACGGATCGGGGACGAGCAGCATGTCCGATTCGTGGATCGCCGCCCAGCCGCGTAAAGAAGACGCGTCAAAACCGAATCCGTCCTCAAAGCTGTCCTCCGTCAACTGCGAGATCGGAAAGGTCAGATGGTGCCACGCTCCGGGCAAATCGGTAAACCGCACGGACACAAACTTGGCGTCGTGCTCGGCGGCAAACTTTAGTACATTTTTTGCGTTCATTATCTCTCCTGAATTAATTTTCCATTAAAAATCGATTTTGGTTTCGAGTGTCCTCGTGTATCAAGTTAGAGATACTAACCCATAGAATTGCCTGAACAAACGGCGAATAACATCGACAATCCACATTGCTCAAATCCTACAATAATGTTGGAATGCATATGAAGGCAGCTCGTTTTCACTGCAGAAAAGGATCGCGAAATGCCGTGATTTATTGACTCAGACGCGATTTCATCTTACCATCGACACTCAACCTAAAAACCATGAGTAACCACCTTTTGATAAAACAACTTTTCGCTTTTCTTGTCGTCCTGTGTCTTTTTCAATCGATCTTTGCCCAGCAGCTCAGTCCCGCAGAGCAAAAGATGATCGAGTTTATCGACAATGGTTTTGAAAAGTCCGTCGACCTGATCAAACAAACCGTCGATATCGAAAGCCCGACCGAAGATATTGCGGGAGTTAAAAATGTCGGCATGCTCTTGAAGAAAGAATTCGAGTCGATTGGTATGAGTGCGCGTTGGATCGACATGCCGCCGGAGCAAAAACGCGCCGGGCACCTTATCGCCGAGACAAAGGGCAAAAAAGGAAAACGAATTTTGCTGCTCGGCCACATCGACACGGTTCTGAAAGGCGAGAAATTTCGCCGCGAAGGACATCGCGTTTACGGCACGGGCATTGCCGACATGAAGGGCGGCAACGTCATGCTCGTTTACGCCTTAAAGGCTCTGCACGCGGCAGGTGCCCTAAAAGACACGCAGATCACTGTGATATTAACGGGCGATGAGGAAAATTCCTGCGAGCCGGTAGATGTCTGTCGCGGCGACATGATCGCGGCGGCGCGGCGCAGCGATCTTGCTCTGAGTTTTGAAGGCACGGTCGGAAACACGGCCACAGTCGGCCGTCGCGGTTCGAGCAGTTGGCGACTTGAGATCGAAGCAAAGACCGGCCATTCGAGCCAGGTTTTTCGTGCGGCGATGGGCAACGGAGCTATCTTCGAAGCGTCGCGCATACTCAACGAGTTTCGTACACAATTGGGCGGCGAGCAGTATCTGACATTCAATCCCGGTATGATCGTCGGCGGCACAACTGCGGAGTCTAAGAACGCCATCGGCAAAGCGACCGGCAAAAGCAATGTTGTCGCCGCACGGGCAACCGTCACCGGCGATCTTCGATTCATCAGCGAAGAACAGAAGGAAAAAGCCCGCGCCAAAATGCGCGAGATCGTCGCGAAGAGTTTGAACGGCACGAAAGCGACGATCGGGTTCGAAGACGGCATTCCCGCCATGACGCCCGTCGAAGGTAACTACACGCTGCTAAAACAACTTGACGAGGTTAGCCGCGAACTTGGCTTCGGCTCCGTTGAAGCCCTCGACCCAGGCAGTCGCGGCGCCGGCGACATCGCATTCATCTCGGGCATCATTCCCGGCCTCGACGGCATTGGCATCGGTGGTGGTCAAAATTCACACGCCGCCGGCGAATATGCAAGTCTCGAAAATTTTGCGATTTTAACAAAGCGGGCCGCGATCATGATCTACAGAATTACGCGATAATAGTTCGAACAACGAAACTCTGATAGTCGTAAATTTATCTAATGTCAGACAAAATTTACTGTCCAAGATGCGGAAAGCATTGCCAAGCGGATACAAGCTTTTGCCGAACCTGCGGACTCGCGCTCGATGGTGTGACCGAGATCGTAAATGCCGACGCGGCGAGCGCACCGGTAATGACAACGCGGCCGAACTTTAAGGTAATGCGGTTCGGCATCGGGCTATTTATATTTGGCCTCGTGATCGGGTTGTTAAATGGGGCGGTAAAGGAGCTTGGCCTTTTCCCTGAGTCCTACGGAAAAGTAATATTTCTCACTATTATTGCCTCCGGAATGCTGACATTGGGCGCCGGATTTCTATTTCCGGTAAAGGTTTTCAAAAAGGGAAAGAGAAAAAGCGTGGACGCAGATGTTGCCAATTTGCTAAACACAGCACCGCTCGACGCACAACTTCCACCAGCGAAAATTATCGACACGGACATTTCGTTTCCAAAAGATTCCCGCGAACACGCCGCAGCCGAGCCCGCCAGCGTCACCGAAGACACAACTCGTCAACTTGGTTAATTAACATGACAATAATTATCGTCTGGGCTATATATGCTGTCGCAATCAACCTGCTGCTTTGGCGCGCCGGGCTTCGTTTGCCAAAAGTCTCAAATAAAAGTTCGTCAATGCAAAAGCCCAACCGCATTCTGGTAATCGGGGCAACCGGCGGAACCGGCCGCAGGCTCGTCGAACAGGCCTTGGATCGCGGTTACACCGTGACCGCAATGGTGAGAAACGCGTCAAAACTCGGCGTCGAGAATGCGCGGCTCAATGTCGTCTGCGGCGACGTGCTCGATTACAAATCCGTCGCCGCCGCATTACAGGGACAGGACGCCGTGCTTTCCGCTCTTGGCCACAAACGGTTTTTTTACCCAACGCGAATTCTCTCGGAAGGGACGCAAAATATCCTGAAAGCAATGGAAGCCAACGGTGTTCGACGTTTTGTCTGCGAGACGGCGCTTGGGTTCGGCGATACCGTCGGACGAATGGGTTTGTTGTACACTTTCGTCGTAATCCCATTGGTTTTGCCGTTTTACTTTTTTGACAAAACACGCCAGGAACATCTCATCGCAAAAAGTGATCTCGACTGGACAATCGTGCGTCCCGGCGCACTTACTAATTCAGAAAAACGCGGAGTGAAACGTCACGGAAGCAACGTCGGGAATTTCGTCACTGGCGCCCGCATCTCGCGTACCGACGTTGCCGATTTCATGTTAGATCAGTTGGAATCGGACGACTATCTTGGAAAATCGCCCGGGATCAGTTGGTGAACTGCGTAATACGATTGCGCCGATTATTTTCCGTAGCCCAATTTTGCAGGCTGAGGATTCGCTCCCTTATAATCCTTGTGAGCAAGGGACTTAAGAAGTAGAAAAACAATGCATTTATGAAAAACCTATTCCGTAAGGTCCGCAGGATTGTCCCGGGCATCGCTGTGTTGTCTATTCTCGTCGGATTCGCGGTCGCGCAAGAGAATTCGGCCGTTCGTAAGATAAATCAAAAGGGGAAAATCGTGTCAAAAATCGCCAAAGGAACATTTGTGGTAAAAGTTACTCCGCTTGCAGTCGAGGAAAACGTTGGCGACCCGCTGATTGGGCGCCTTTCGTTGGAAAAACAATTAAGCGGCGACCTCGTCGGCACGAGTAAAGGCCAGATGCTGGGCGTCCAGACCGAGGTCAAGGATTCCGCGGGCTATGTCGCGATGGAACGTTTCACTGGTGCTCTCGGAGGGAAAAAAGGAAGTTTTGCTCTCCAGCACCTGGGCACAATGCAAGGCGGTAAATTTGATTTGAACGTGATCGTAGTTCCCGATTCCGGAACCGGAGAACTTGCCGGTCTCACAGGCAAGATGAATATCATCATCAAAGACGGCAAACATCTTTACGAGTTTGAATATTCGTTTGAGAAAAAGAAGTAAAGTGTCCGTAGCCCGCACGTCAGTAAGGGCGCCCGCGGATATTAAATGCGCCCTCCTTTACAGTCGGGCTACTGACACTATCTCACCGATGAGGTCGTAGTCGTGCGCCTCGGTGATCTTCACGTCGTAGATCGCGCCGATTTGCGGATCGAGGTTTTCGGGCATGTCGTTGATTAGAATATAGCCGTCGATCTCCTGCGTCTGGCCTTCGAGCCGGCCTTGGAACAATAGATCGGACTCTTGCGACAAACCTTCGAAGATAACTTTGTAAGTCTCGCCGACTTTTGCCCGGCCCAATTCCCGGCTGATCTTGGCCTGCTCTTTCATGAGCGTGTTGCGGCGTTTGGCAGCGATTTTAGGATCGACCTTGTCGGGCAGATCGTAGGCCGGCGTGCCTTCTTCGTCGGAATATGTGAAGACGCCGACGTTATCGAAGCGGCAATTCTGCACAAATTTTATAAGCTCTTCGAAATCCGCGTCGGTCTCGCCCGGAAAGCCCGTAATAAATGTCGTACGGATCGCAATGCCGGGAACCTTTGCGCGGACGCGAGCGATAAGTTTTTCGAGCGACTCGCGCGTGCCGCCACGCTTCATCAGTTTTAGAACATTTCGCGACGCGTGCTGCAGAGGCATGTCGAGATATTTGACGGCTTTCGGCGTATCGGCGATCGCAGCTAAAAAGGCGTCCGAGATATGCGTCGGATATGCGTACATGACGCGAACCCACTCGAGTTCGTCGATCTCGCCAAGCGCGCGGATAAGATCGGCGAGCAGATCGACCTCGCCAAGATCTTCGCCGTATCGCGACGAGTCTTGCGCGATAAGCACGACTTCTTTGACGCCTTGCTTTGCAAGATCGCGGGCTTCCTCGATGATCGAGCCGAATCGCCGCGATCTAAACGAGCCGCGCATCGACGGTATCGAGCAGAAAGCACACGGACGGTCGCAGCCCTCGGCGATCTTAATGAATGCGGTATGCGACTGCGTCGCACGCATTCGCGGCGTATATTCGTCATAAAGATATGTCGCGCTCTTGTTGCCGATCGGCGTGATCGTCAGATTTTTTGCGTCGAACTTCTCATCGGCAGCTTTTAGAATCTCGCCGACCTGCGATGTCCCGATAAACGCATCGACCTCGGGCAGCTCTTTCATCAGATCGTCGCGGTAACGCTCGACGAGGCAGCCCGCAACGATCACGCGGCTCGCCTTGCCTGCGGCCTTGAGCGCCGTCGCCTCAAGGATCGCATCGATCGATTCCTGCTTCGCCGACTCGATAAACCCGCAAGTGTTTACAACGACCGTATCGGCCTCGGCCGCGTCGTTCGTGATCTCATAACCGCCTTGCGCAAGCGTGCCCATCATCACCTCGCTATCAACGAGATTCTTCGGGCATCCGAGACTGACAAATCCGATTTTTTTCATATAAGAAAGTTTTGATTCTACCATTTTCCGTAAACTTTGGTCAGAACTTGACTGTTGCCAAAAGGCACACGTTTGGCTAGAATGACATTCGGTGAAGTATTTTGCTTGGAATGCTGAGAAGAATGAGCAGCTAAAAGCTGAGCGAGGTATTTCATTCGAAGAGGTTGTTTTTCACATCGAGAATGGGGACCTGCTTGACGAGGTGGATCATCCGAACCTGGAAAAGTATCCTCACCAAAGGATGTACATCGTCAGGATCGGCAACTACGCTTTTCTCGTTCCGTTCGTCCAGACGGGTGAGGAAGTATTCTTGAAGACGATCATTCCGAATCGAAAGGCCACCATGATGTATTTAGGAGACGTAGATGAAGAAGATAAAATTGGATAAGGAAGAACAAGACCTCGTGGACTCGTTCGAGCGAGGCGAATGGCGTTCGGTTCCTAATTTAGAACGCGAGAAGAAGAGGGCTCAGAAGATCGCCGCTGCGACTTTTAAGAAAGACCGCCGCGTCAATATCCGCATATCGTCGAAGGATCTCGTTGGCCTCCAAAAACGGGCCTTGGAAGAAGGCATACCTTACCAAACTCTCATATCGAGCATACTGCACAAATATGTATCGAGTGGACGACTTAAAGAGCAGGAATAAAAGCGCCTCGCTCGATCATCGATCTCGCATATCTGCCAAAACGCCGGCGTGTTAATAAACTTACTGCGGTCTTACGTTAAAACGATTGCGACCTCGCGGATGGGCGCACCACGACGGAGACGGAAAGATTACGAGGCTAATCGTTTGTAAGGACAAGGCCGGTACCGATAATCCCAAGCATCACCGAAACTCACCGCGACAAAAAAGCTAAAAGCGGCTATCTGAAGTTAGGTTTAATTGATTGGTGGAACAGGAGAGTCTTAAATCAGGTAGGGTTTTTGTGTCAAGCGGGACGTCGGGAGAATCACGTACTCTGTGAAATGCTTAATTTAGGTGCGGTTATAAGCGAATACTGTTTTTCCAGCTCTGTAAGCAACGCATCTACTTGATTGTCCGTCATTACTAATACCTTTCCGCCATTTTTCTTAGCTCCTGAAAACAAGTAATGGGACCATTTCGCAGCAAACGTTTCCTTAGTCCGAGGATCCGATGTAAAGATACCGCCATGTTTCTGGAAATGGTCATAAATTTTGGCAAGCTGACTCGTTTTCATGAAGATGTATCGAAAATGGTTGAGTCCGATTCTTTTTGAATATTTAGCGACAAAGTTCTTTGGATGATCTTTGTTTGAAATGTAGATGAAGGCTTTAAGTCCACCATTTCGAGAAACAGAATCACTTCGTTTGGCGATCCTAATATATTCTGCATCCTTTTTTTCTGGATTAGTCGTAGCTTCCTTTTTCTTAGTGTATTTAGCATCCCAAATAAAACAACCCTTTTTTGAATCCATAAGGGGTACCGCCGTTATGCCGTCCGGAACTTTTGCCCCGGGATTGGCGGAGCCTAACCAAACAGAATTCCCAAAAATCTCATGAAGCATTGTTGATATATGAGCCTCGAACAATCCTGGGCCGTGGGTCTTTTTCTTCTGATAAAAATCATCATCCAAAATATGCTGACGACTCTCTTGGGCATTTTCTCGCACTCTAGAAAAGGTTTTTTTTCGGGCTTCGACGATTAAATTATTTATTTGTGTCCCGCCCCCCTTAGATAAGTTAAATAGGATGGAATAGAGGTCTTCCGCAATAATATTTTCACTAGCGAGATTGGATTTATTAGTTAAGGCGGTAATAACAAACCGGGCAGGGCTTTTCAGCTTGATTAGTTTGATCTTATCCGCGGAAAGCGATGTACCCTGAATAATTATTTTTAGATCAATATCGTCAATGTTTAGACTGATGGTTTGGAGTATTGTTCCTTCGTATCTTCTGGATTTGACATCCCCTTTAATGTTTAGTTTTTCGGTAATCTTCTTCAGGATAAACGTGGCCGCTGCGTGTTCACTTATGTTCGCTATTTCATGATCTTTTCCAGAAAAAGTTGTAGCGCCACATCCGTCGCAATAAGACCGAACGCCCTGAGGCTTGTATTTTTGTGAGCATTGAGTACAAAACCGCTCGCCAAAAAGTCGTTCGCGCTGGTCAGTAATGATCTTAAGTTCTAATAATTCCTTATAGATCTCCAGTGCCCTAGGCGAGCGAGCTTCTAATCGTTTCGGTAATCTCTTATCTTTTTGCAAATAGTGCTTAAAGTATTCCTCCTCGCTATCATAAATTTCATTTGAGATGAAAGTATTTAATGGAAAAGCAAATTCTGTTTCAAACTGCGTGTTTATTCTTTTCCTCTGATCAGCTCGCAAACCTCTATCCTCCAATTTGACAAACACCGCGCCCAAAACCCCTTGCCTTCGCGTCAATATCGAAAGTGGAAATTTGAGCCGATTACTCGAATCACCTGTCCTAAGCGTGATTTTCCAAATCTTATCTTCTGGAGTCGCATCGTTCTTAATAGTCTTCCAGAATGACGAGTCTTGAAGCGTTGTCTGCGCATGGGAAGTCTTGTTTAAAGATACGAATAAATCATTGTCTTCGATATTTACGCCGATCATTTCGAAAACGGATGAGGTCCCGGTCTTAATGAAATCTCGGAATTTAGTGATGTCGCCTGATTGTTCATTGGAATCTAAGAATGTCCCGAGGGCCTTTTCGATTTGAGCTTTTACCCGGTTGTATTCTGCATTCGTATCAAAAGACAACCTAACGGTGAAATATCCGTTAGATTTCGTAATGGAGATAAATTTGTTGACTTGTTCGGTTTTTCCCTTAACGATGCAAATGACGCGTTCGTCATTTTTATCACTATTCTTAAATACGAGAGTATCTTGTACTACGCCATAATCTACATCGCTCGAATGATTTAATACGCCGGTTATTTTCCCGGTGTTAATACGTTTCAACGGAATCTTACTCTTTGCTTTTGAGAAATAAATTCTGCCTTCACCCTTCTTGTTCCTTTTGTGAAAGATCGTGATAATGAAAAGTCTTTCTTTCAGCTCGTCAAAATTATTTCTCTTAAATATATTAAAGAGCTTGTTAAATGCATCTTTTGGTGACTTGCCCCCTAAATACTCCTGCATCGTGAAAGTATCATGCAAGAAAAATTCACAGAACTTGTAAAAAAGTAAGGGTTCCTTGAATGCGTCTAATTCATTTGCAACTCGATTAATAAGATCCTTTTCAATACCCAGTCTTCGTAAGCGTTTTTTTTGCCTTGTGTTAATGTTCTTTACATCATTTATTTGGCGTTGCTTCTTTTTCGGATGAATTGGAACACCTAGTTTTTTCCAAAGATTAGTCCAAGATTGAGTTTTGATTAGATCAGTTTTCTTCATCTTCCAGATTTGAAATAATATGTTAGCATTCTATCCTCATTTTAATTGATATTGTTGCTTTAGTGACTGAGTCAAATGAGCCAGTACGAACAAAATCTGTCAATCCTGCAAGACTCGGCCTATGACGAATATCAGACGCTGAAGAAGCATGATTTTACCGGCAAGCCTGTAGCGTTCATTCCTTTTTTGGCTCTACATCTGGTGTTGTCCTCTTTGCTTGGCGGAGTGATTAGACTCCTCTTTCATGATTGGGAGGGCGCGGCGTGGGTAGCTGGGACTTATTTCGTTTGGATTGGTTGGGGGTTTACGATTGGTGTGGTTGAAACGCTTAACCTAGCCCCTCGTTACTATCGAGTTTTTTCGTATTTTTCTCATCGAGGTAGAAAGCATCGACGGTTTAAGGAATTAGAGGCTTATTTCATTCCTATTGAGGAAGAAAATCGGCGCTTAAAAGAGGAAGAGGGGCTAAGGCTTCAAGCAAAAGCCCTGAATATTCTCACCTCGCTTGAGGCTGAGATCGAGAGACGTAAGAATGAAAACAGATACATCGAATCTGAAATTAAGTACAAAAGAAAGTGGCGTGAGGAATTCAATTCCTTCGAGTCTACAATCCTGGCAAATCGTCAATTCTTCTCGGAGGCCGTCAAAATCATTGAGCTTAATCTTGAATTCCTTAAGTATGGAATCCAGCGTAATAGTTTTTCAAGTCTAGCTAGGAGGTTAAAATATGACAATGATTCCTGGCTTCTTTCGAGGCTGAGACAGATAAAAGGATGGTCGCCGCCGGAACATGACTATACAGTTGCTCGAGAACTAAAACCACGAGAATCAGCGGAGGGTGATTCAAGGCCGGAGGATCATCAGCGAACAACGCCGAATTCGTTTACATCTGAAGATTTCGATGAAATAGTCGATGAACTCTTTCCGGCTGATACGAAGACGGAACCCGCTGTTGAGGAAGTCGTTGATAATGGTGAGAGCATTTTTTTGCCTTATGATGAGGCTGAGACGATAGGAATCGACACAGAACAGCTTGATTTATTCAATGACGAGAATGTTTCGGTTGAAAACATTCGAGGAATTCCCAAGCAACGAAAGAAATCCAGACAGTTTCGCGCCGTGCGGCTTTCCGAAGAATTCTATGCGGATGTGGAAGGGGTCAGAGCCGATGTTGGACGACGAGGCGAATTAATGGCATTGGAGTTTGAAAAACATCGCGTATTACGAGAGGAAGGCCCGGAGTTTCTTGATAAGGTTGTACACGTATCCGTTACGGAAGGTGATGGTTTAGGTTACGATATCCGTTCATATAAGAAGGGTTTGGAGGTCTTTATTGAAGTGAAAACAACTATTAGGACCTTCTGGTCTAATTTATTCTTCACACGAACCGAATACGAAACGATGTTGGGAAAAGGTGAACAATATCTGCTAATGCGGATTTGGGAATTCGACGTAACAACCTGCTTGGGAGAATTCCGAATTTTCGACGGAGCCGAAGCAATCAATTCAACATTCAAATTTGATCCGAATATCTATACTCTGAATCAAAAATCTAACTGAAGAGGAATGGAACCCCTCGCTACCACTCGCGGTTCAGACAAGCTCAAACGTAAAAAAAGCCCGCTCATTTGAACGGGCCCGCTTGATATAAATCCGGCGACTTCCTACTTTCCCACACCTGAAAGATGCAGTATCATCGGCTCCAGTAGGCTTAACTTCCGTGTTCGGGATGGGAACGGGTGTCACCCTCCCGCACTTCGAACACGAAATAAAGCAACCATTCAATTCGACTGGGGATCAAGAACACGACCCTCGATATTGCCGACATAAAATATCACCGGGCTAGGATACTGAACAATTGTATTTGTAAAATCTACATGTTGGCCTTCCACTATCCCTCCTGTGCCCCGGCCTGAGCAGTTAAGTACTTCGACGTGGTGATCGTCTACACGTCGTCTGCTTCCGGTACAGATGCCGTTCCATTCTCCCCCTCCATTTACGTCAATTCTGTATCGCGCCCAAGTTTGTCCCGTTGAGTCTTCGTCCCAAAGTAGCTTTACATCTAGCGTCATCGGCCCGTTAAAACGGGCATCTTGCGAATTAAGGAGAGCAACCCATTTTACGCCGAATCGGTGGATGCGACTGCCTGCCGGACACGGCGCGAAAGGGTTGGCTGGCACTTCATGTCCAGGGCAGTTGCGGGTACCGAAATCAATAAAATATCCAACCGGACCATTTCCCAAAACGCCGAACGGATCAAAGGTTACGGTTGCAGTAAACTCTGAAATTGCAGCCGAATCATTCTTGCCCATTGTGGTAGAAGTTGCGGCAAATAATAAAACAATCAATAAAACTATTAGACTTCTTATCCTCATAATCACCTCATATTACTTGAAATTGCTTTGGCCGGACTGCCTTCACCTGATATCCATTCTTAGCAAACTCTCACAACGGAGTCCCTGCGCTTTTGCCGTACGATTTCTAATGAAGTTGATACGAGGCCCGGCGAGTGAATATTACGACAGCGGGCCTTTCCGGACAACGTCTTTAGACAAACGTCGCCCGGCTTCGCTTTCAGAGAGTGAGTCCATTTTACTGTTGTCAGTCGAATAGCGGCTGTCATCTGTCTAAACAGACAACTGCAAAAACGTTCAGCAGGAACATGTAGTGCACAAAGAAACACCGTACAACTCCCGCCGCTACTCTGTGCTCCATTAGTAACGACGTAAGTGAGCTACATCACAATGTTGAGGATCTATTTTCACAGGAGTAAACGTCGAAGAATTCACCGAACAAAATCAACTTGGAATGCCGATTTATTCTCCTGAAACGAATGAAAAAAGTCCGCTTCGTGTGTGAAGCGGACTTTCTTGAAATAAATCCGGCGACTTCCTACTTTCCCACACCTGAAAGATGCAGTATCATCGGCTCCAGTAGGCTTAACTGCCGTGTTCGGGATGGGAACGGGTGTGACCCTACCGATACAATCACCGGAAAAATGGTAGGCAGTTGGCTGTGGGCAGTTTGTCCACCACCCCGACCTAAAGGCCACCCCTCCTATCCAGGAGGGGAACTTTAACCACCTGAATTTTCAAACTTGATCTTTGGTAACTGAATACATTGCGAGTCCACTACTTTTACTACTTTCTTCTTGCGTTGCTTGAAATAAATTTGCTTGTAAACAAGATTTATGGTCAAGCCTTGGGACAATTAGTATTGGTCAACTAAGTACATTACTGCACTTACATCTCCAACCTATCAACGTGGTGGTCTTCCACGAGTCTCACTGGCAATACTTATCTTAGGTCTGGCTTCACGCTTAGATGCATTCAGCGTTTATCCATGCTCCACATAGCTACCGAGCGATACGGCTGGCGCCATAACTCGTACACTAGAGGTGGATCCATCCCGGTCCTCTCGTACTAAGGAC
>JBAUGW010000052.1:0-24982 GCA_049679945.1 Pyrinomonadaceae bacterium
ATGCGAGCGGCTTCCATTCCCTTTTTCTTCAGCGCCTGGGCACGAGTCAGTTCCCCAGGATTTATGATCGCGTAGCCGATCATCATGCCGGCTCCGCCGCAAAAGAACACACACGACAATTCGATCACGCCGTGACCGACGACAAAGCTCGCAAGCGCATTGCCGAATGGCGGATTGAGTTTGTAACACGCTGCGAAGACACTACCGAGTCGCGCACCTTCGAACGCGAGATCGTAAAATGCGCCAACACCGAGTAATGCTCCGGTAGCGAACACGCGCAAGGTGACGAGAATATTATTTGACAGAATGCTAGTCGCACCGATCTGATTTGCATCGTTTAGTCGCAGCCACCATTGATTGTTGGCCTGTATCTCGGAGGTAATGCCCGAGAGCGACACAAAATGTGTGAAATCGGTATTGACCCACGTCGCGACGAATCCAAAAACTGCAAAGCCGGCGAATACGCCAAACGCGATCGCCATATAGCGCCAATTTGCACGAAACGTTTGCGCAAAATCTTCGGCGAAGAATTTCCAAACGAGGTCGGAGCCTTGGCTTTCGGCGCGATAGACGCGGCCGTGAGCCCGGATGACGAGGCTGTTGAGATAGTTGATCAATTTGGGATCGCGGGTTTCGCTGCGAGCGATTGCAAGATCGGCGGCAGCACGGCGATAGAGTTCGCCAAACTCACGCACCTCCATCCGCGACAAACCTCGAAGCCCGCTTACCTTTTGCATTTCGAGCAGATCCTCGAGTCGCCGCCAGTTGTCTTTGTGCTGATCGAGAAAACGATTCATGCGCGTTAGATTTTAGAATTTAGAGTTTAGATTCGCAAAGCCGTTGTCACGGTTACCAAATTGCTAAACCAAAATCCAAAATCTAAAATCTAAATTAAGAAGTGTCCGAAGAAGTCCGTAAATATCACGAAGAAGACACCATCGGCAAGACACGCGATTTTCGTATCGCACGCCGGCTGATCAAATATCTTCGCCCGTATTGGCCACTCGCCGCGGGTGCGCTCGTACTTACGCTGCTCACAAATGTTCTGATCAGCACGCAGCCGTACTTTACAAAGGTTGCCGTCGACGATTACATCACGCCGAAGCGTGTGGACGGCGTTTGGCTGTTTGCCCTTACGTTCTTCGCCGTGTTTTTACTGCGTTTTATCTTCTCGTACGCACAGGAAATTTTGCTGAACAATGTTGGCCAGCGCGTGATGTTCGATCTGCGAACCGAGATTTTTACAAAGCTACAGCGCCAAGAAGTCGCGTATTACGACCAATATCCAGTTGGTCGTACGATGACGCGATTGACGAGCGACGTCGATGCGCTCAACGAACTTTTCACCAGCGGCGTGATCGATGTGCTCGGCGATCTCGTCGTGATCTTTGCGATCATCGGCATCATGTTCTGGCTCGACTGGAAGCTCGCACTCGTCTCGCTCGTCACGGTGCCTCTCCTTTTCATGGCGACGAACTGGTTTCGCAAACACGCGCGTACGGGCTTTGACAAGGTGCGAACGCGCAACGCAAACCTCAGCGCGTTTCTGCAGGAATACATTTCGGGCGCGCGGACCGTGCAGATTTTTAATGCCGAGTCGAAAGCTCGAGCGCGCTTTGCCGAGATCAACGACGACTATCGCAACGCTAATATCGAGACAATTTTTTACTACTCGGTGTTTTATCCGCTCGTCGATTTTATCGGCGCCGTCGGTATTGCGGTGGTAATTTTCGCATACGGATACGGCTCAATATCTGGTTTTGCCGCCACAGGAACCGCGCTGACCGTTGGTATTTTGGCGTCGTTTATACAATATTCGCTCCAACTTTTTCAACCGATACGCGACCTATCGGACAAATTCAACGTCCTGCAGGCAGCAATCGTTGCGTCTCACAGAATTTTTGTTTTGCTCGACCGTGACATTGAGATAACTTCGCCGGAAAAACCATTGAAGAGCGGCAAGGTTCGTGGGCTTATCGAATTTCAGAACGTTTGGTTCGCATACAAAGGTAACGATTGGGTGCTAAAAGACCTTTCGTTCAAAGTCGAGCATGGCGAATCGATTGCGCTCGTCGGCCACACCGGCTCGGGCAAGACGACTATCACCAATCTCATCATGCGCTTCTACGATGTGCAAAAAGGGCGCATTCTCGTCGATGGCGTCGATGTTCGCCATTGGGACTTGCACGATCTACGATCGAATTTTGCGGTAGTGCTGCAGGACGTGTTTCTTTTCAGCGGCTCGATCGAGAACAACATTCGGCTCGGCAAAACCGAGATTTCACGCAAACGCATCGAGTGGGCGGCACGCGAGGTTCACGCTGACGAGTTTATTCAAAAACTCGACGGCAGTTATGAATCGAAAGTGCGTGAGAGAGGAGCGGGATTATCCGTAGGTCAAAAACAGCTGATCTCTTTCGCTCGGGCACTCGCGTTCGACCCGACAATACTCGTTCTCGACGAAGCCACGAGCTCGATTGATACTGAAACCGAACAACTTATCCAACAGGCCGTGATGCGCGTGATGGAAAATCGCACCTCGCTCGTCGTCGCGCATCGTTTATCGACAATTCAAAAATGTGATCGCATTATAGTCATGCACCACGGCGAGCTTCGGGAGATCGGCACACACAACGAACTGCTCGCGATGCGCGGCCTATACTGGCGGCTTTATCAGTTGCAATATTCGACCGAGAAACTGCATGTCAGCGTCGATCCGAACTCTGGCGAATCATCGCTCGATCACAGTTACGCGGGCTGATCACGACTGAATCCACTCTTTGCTTTTCGGCGAATTTAATCAGTTCGAAATATACGTCAATAGGAGTATAATTCAGTTAAATACAAGAGGATGTTGGAGAACACAAACCTAACGGATAGCGCAACCGAATGCCCATGGGCCTCGCGTGCCCGTACGGTCGAGCGGGTAGCGACAGCTAAACTGCCGACAAAATATGGCGATTTCAAGATCGCGGGATACCGCTCGTTGACGAGCGACGAGGAGTTCGTCCTGCTCTACAAGGGCGAGATGGATGGCGAGGTGCCAACACTGGTACGCATCCATTCTCAGTGTTTGACCGGTGACGTCTTCGGTTCAATCAAATGTGACTGCGGACCGCAACTTCATCGAGCTATGCAGATGATCGAGACGGAGGGACGTGGAGCCATCGTGTATCAACAACAAGAGGGCCGCGGCATCGGCATCATCAACAAAATCCGCGCGTACGAACTCCAGGACCAGGGAGCCGACACCGTCGAAGCAAACGAAGAACTTGGTTTCGAGGTTGACGCTCGCAACTATCAACAATGCGCTGAGATCCTCTCCGACCTCGGTCTCTGCAAAGTCCGCGTCATTTCAAACAACCCAGATAAACTCGCCGCCCTCGAGTCCGCTGGTTTAAAAGTTGTCGAACGCATCCCCATCGAAGTCGACGTCGAACCTCCGGCCGCACATTATCTAAAAACGAAAAAAGAAAAAATGGGACATTTGCTTGATTTTTGAGAATTTGCCAGTAAAATCATCCAAATTCCTGAATAAATTACGATAAATTGAAGATTTTGAGCTGTTTTTGCTCGTGCATTAAATCTTCTGCATCAAACTAAGTCCTTGTTTGTCTTCATTTAACCACATAAGGTGTCTAAGGTGACTGATGGCTTTGTAATTGCATATACAAGGCTGAAATCTTTAAGCGGCGTCAGGCCTCATTGAAACTTCAATCAGCCTACCCCCTAGATTTATTGATCTCAAAATTTTATTAGGAGAAAAAAATGAATAAGAACTTCAAATTTATCACCGGAGTGCTGTCCATTCTGCTTTGCTTTACGGCAATAGCATTTGGGCAAAATACCTCTGGTAGTATCGAAGGAACCATTTCTGACCCTAACGGCGCAGTAATTCCAAATGCGACCGTTATGGCTAAGAGCACGGGAAGTACAGCCGGTTTTAACGGCACGGTAACCACCAATTCAGAGGGTTACTTCCAATTTCCGCAGGTTCCTATCGGAACATACACAATTACGGCAACGAGCACGAACTTCAAGACTTCGACGAGGGATATAACAGTCAGTCTTGATAAATCTGCCATTGCCAATTTCAAGTTGGAGATCGGTGCCAGTAGCGTCACGGTTGACGTAACCTCAGACACCACAACTACTATTGACCAAGCCGACACAAAAATCGACACAAACATAACAAAACAGGTTTTTGACGCTCTGCCAAAAGGAACCAACTTTACCACTTTGCTCAAAACCGCACCGAATGTCCGCCCGGAAGCACTTTCCGGCGGTTTTCAGGTTGACGGTGCCAGCGGTTCGGAAAATGTTTTTGTCATCGACGGTCAGGAAGTAACAAACTTCCGTACGGGTGTCCTAAACAGCAACAACAACCTTCCCTTTGAGCTTCTTCAGGAAGTCCAAATCAAATCGACTGGATTTGAAGCTGAGTACGGCGGTGCCACCGGCGGCGTGATCAATGTCGTCACGAGTGGCGGAAACGACTCCCTACGTGGTAATTTTGCAATTTCGTTCCGTCCGAAAAAGCTTCAGGGCGATTTTCGCAATATTCTTTCCACTTTTGGAACGAATGCCGCCGGTAACTTCGAGTACTTTAACCCGAATGAGGACGGTGGCACCGATTTCTTCCCGGTGGCTCAGATCGGCGGCCCGATCGTAAAAGGCAAACTCTGGTTTAACGCCAGCTATGCTCCGCAGATATTTGAGACCACGAGATCGATTGATTACTTCAGTTCGAATAATCCGGCAACCCGCAGCATCGTAGAAACTCTTGACTACAATCAAACTCTAAGGCAGGAATATGCTTTTGTACGTTTGGATGCACAACCCCATTCGAAATTGCGTCTTTTCGGAAGCTTCCTATGGAATCCGCTAATTCAGAAGAGCGTACTTCCGGGCATTAATACCGGATTGTCTGGATCTCCGACGCCAGTTAATGTTGGGGGACAGTCGCTTCGCGGGCCAGACTTGCTTGGACAGCAAGGCGGACGCCAAAATGCGAATAATATAAACGGACAGGCAACATACACGCCGACCAGCTGGCTTGTTGTAAACTTTCGCGCCGGCCGCAGTTTTCTAAATGAAAGACTGAATTCTTATGGCCTGCCAAGAGAAACCAGAATCATCTGTAGTGCTTTGGGCGTTCAAACGGCAGCAACCACCGGTTGTTCGCAGGGTTTCAATAACATTCCCAATAATAATCAGATCAATTTTGACGTATCTACTCGTACGACGTACGATGCTGACGCCAGCTTCGTCGGTATCAATGCGGGTGGGCGTCATAACTTCAAATTTGGATACCAGTTCAACCGTTTGTTCAATACGGTTAGCAATGGCTACAAAAACTTGGGGATTATCCAACTATTCTATGACCGTGACATCACGGCGCTTACTGGAATCGCAGCGACGCCTGGCAACTTGGGTGCAGGTCTGCTTCAGAGATTTGGCACGGTTGGCGAGGCAAGCAGCAAGAACCAAGCCCTCTTTGTTCAGGATTCATGGCAGATCATGAGCCGCCTGACCATCAATGCGGGTTTCCGTATCGAAAAGGAAACGGTTCCGAATTTTGGAACGACCGGTTCGCAGGCGATTGAATTTGGATGGGGCGATAAGATCACACCCCGCTTAGGTGTGGCATTCGACCCGACCGGAAGCGGCAAGACCAAAATATTTGCTAGCTATGGTTGGTTCTATGACCGCTTCAAATATGAATTGCCACGTGGCTCTTTCGGCGGCGACTTTTTCCGTCGTGACTTCTTTGAAATCCTGCCGGGTCGCGGTTCGGCAAGCGGATTGCTTTTCTCAGGTTACAATAATTTTGGAGCCATTCTGGGCAGCAATCCTGATCCGATCGGCGGCACATGCCCGATCGTGGGCGGCACAGGCTGGTCGCGTTGCCAGTTTGACTTCCGCGTTGCAACTAACTTGATCGGTGCCGATATTTTCGAAACCGGTGCGGTTGATCCAGCGCTTAAGGCAGCTCGTCAGAGCGAGTACACGTTTGGTGTTGAGCGTCAATTAGGAAGCAATTTCCTTCTCGCAGCTCGTTATACACATAAACAGCAGGATCGTGCTATCGAGGACGTAGGCGTATTCAATGCTCAGGGCAGCGAAGCTTACATCATCGGCAACCCGGGTTTTGGTCTGGTTTGCACGGTTGCTGCGACCGCCAATCTACCTTGCGCGAAAGCGGAGCGAGAGTATGACGCTGTTGAAGTACGTGTGGACAAGCGTTCATCGAACTACTTCTACAATGCAAGCTATACCTGGAGCCGTTTGTTCGGTAATTACTCAGGTTTGGCAAGCTCAGACGAATTCGGACGTACCAGCCCGAACGTAAACCGCATGTTCGACCTTCCGCCTCTCGGCTTTACGGCTGACGGCGACCCGGACAATGGCAAACTGGCGACTGACCGTCCACACGTTTTTAAAGCGTTTGGTGGTTATAGCTGGAATTGGTTTGGCAACAGCACGAACCGTACAACGATCTCGGGTTTCACGACCATCCAGTCGGGAACGCCTCTAACCACGATCTATAATCTCTACTCGTTGGGAACAACCATTCTTAACGGACGCGGAGACCTTGGTCGCACAGAGATGTTTACTGAGACCGACATTTCGTTCAGCCATCGTTACAAATTCGGAAGAGATACCCGGTTCATCTTAGAACCGTATATCGATCTCCGTAATGTTTTCGATGAAGCTAATGTGTTGGGTGTTAACACTAACATCAGCGCGACCAACTTTACTGGAGCGACTTTGAGTTTGGCTCAAGCAGGTTGCACAACCTGTGCAACTGAGGCTGCTGTATTCCAGACCATTTTCAATGGTGTCGGTATCCGTAATTTTGTTAATAACTATGTTAATAACACTACGGTCACACCTTTGTCTGGTCAGAAATTGAATACTTACGGCCTGGCAAATAATTTCCAGGTGGGCCGCGATGTCCGCTTTGGAGTTCGTTTCATGTTCTAATCATTTGATTTGAACGAAACCTATAAAGCCTGTTCCTTTGGAACAGGCTTTTTTCTTTTGTTCGATGAATTATTTGTCGGTGCCAACATTAGATGCCTTTCAACAAAACCAGAAGCAGTTAAGCTCCCGTTGGTTAGTGATTTGATCAGCATTTTGGGGGTTTTCTATGTGGCTTTAACTCGAAGATCTTTGTGCTGGAAACTTGCAACTCGAATGTATTGCCCGCTCTACATTGGTCGAACTGCTAAATACTAACTTGCCCGTCCACCTGCAAACTTCGGGATCCATAATAAAAGCCCGGCACTTTCGATACCGGGCATATTATCCAATGGGCTGCGCTGGTTTTATTCTTCTGTTGGTTTGGATTTCGCTTTTTCCCGCAGATCGCTGATAACCTTTTTTATTTGGGTCGCTTCAGCTTCGTTCGGCTTACTGTTCTTCAGGTAGGTCTCCAGCTCGACCGCGGCCTCGTTAAATTTCTTCATATCGTTAGCATAAAGCTGAGCAAGCTCTTTGTGGATCTCCGGGATGCTTATTTTTGATAATTTTTTTGCCAGTAAAAGATGTTTTTCAGCGCTTACAAAATCACCAGATGCCCTCTCAACCTTTCCCAGCATATATGCAACCTGTGCCGACGCTGGTGCCAGGATATACGATTGATTGAGAGAAGCGAGCGCCGCTTTATTGTATTCCTTACCCATATTATTAAGTGAGCTGCCCAAATAATAGAAAGAGGCAGCACTTTTTGGGTTGACCTCAGCCGCCTTGAATAGAAAAGGCACTGCTTCCTGGTATTTCTTTAACACATAAAGCTCTTTGCCGAGCCGATGCAAAGCCAGATAATATTGGGGAAACAGCCCGACCGCCTTATTTAACCCCATAATGCCATCATTCGTTCGCTTGGCCGTAAAATCAACCATCGCCGCATCATAGGCCTTCTTCGCGTCCGGCGGAATGGTTTGGCCAAATACAACGCCCAACTCTGCATCCGCCAACCCACCTTTTTTTGGAAGCAAGATGAAATCCAGAACGTTAAAACTAGTGCCTTGTTCGCCACGTATGTCTACAGTAACGATCTCGATCGGCTGTGTCTGATCTTCAAGATCATACCGGAAAGGTAAAACTCTCACCGAGTACCTACCGTCAGTCAAGCCGTCAAATGTGTACCTTCCAGATCCGTCGGTTCGAGAGCGCCGTATTTGCTGGTAAAAATCGTTGAGCAGTTCGACATCGACATCAATCAGCGGATTTCTCGACTTATCCAAAACAACACCTGAGATCGAGCTGCGGGCATAAGCGCTTTGCGCAAATAGAACGTATAACGCAATAAATAAAAGCCCGGCGATCCCGCGGGCGGAAATGAGTTTTCTTGAAAACATAACCAAAAACCTCCAACAAAGAAAAAACGCGACTATCGTCAGCCTGTATGTGGTGATTAAGTATTTTATCAGTAAAATAACATTTTGTTAAGGAAATTACTCACAACCTCGATTTAAGTTTCCCGTGTGTGAAAGATCTACGCGTTTGAGCTAAATTAAATAATAAGGAGCAAGAAGCTGTCCGAAAGAATTTACCGCGATTCTGTGCACAATATCATCCGCGTCAATACCGACACGGATGAGGGGCGGCTTGTTGTTTCGTTGATCGACACGCCGGAGTTTCAGCGGCTGCGGCGGATCAGGCAGCTTGGACTGGCGTATTTTGCCTATCAGTCGGCGGAACATTCCCGGTTTACACATAGTTTGGGTGCCTTTCATCTCGCCGGGCGGATGATCGCGAAGCTACGGCTGACGTATGACCTACAACCCGAAGCGCAGACTGCGGTTCGAGTGGCCGCGTTGTTGCATGACGTCGGTCACGGGCCATTTTCGCACGTTGTCGAATCGATACTCGGCTTTCATCACGAAGAATTTACAATTGAGGCGGTATTGAGTGGCAAGACGCACATCGGAAGGCTGCTCGCAGATTACTCGCCTGAGCTACAACAAAGTGTCGCGAAGATCATTCGCGGCGATTTTAAGCCGCACGCTCTCGGTCATCTCGTATCTTCGCAGCTCGATGTCGATCGCATGGATTATCTTCTTCGTGATAGCTTAATGACCGGTGCGAAATACGGCATCTATGATCTCGAATGGATCATTAAGTCAATCGAGATAAATGAAAAAGACGACCATCTATACATCTCGGCACCAGGTAAATATGCAGTCGAAGACTATCTGCAAGCTCGTTACTATATGTATCGGCAGGTCTATTTTCACCGCACGCTGCGCTCGGCTGAGGCGGTTTTGCGTGTGCTGTTAAAACGCGCGCTTCATCTTTATAAAGACGGCGACGCGTGGCATGAAAATGAAACTCCGATGCAAAAAATTCTAGCGGGCGAAAAATTGAATTTGAAAGAGCATCTTGCGCTCGACGATACAGACGTGATGTTCAGCATCAAACGCTGGCAGCATTCTAACGACAAGATACTGAGCGACCTCGCGTCGCGTTTTCTCGACAGGCGTTTGTTCAAGGCGTTCGATCTCGACATGCCTGAAGAAGCGCGCTCTAAGTTTGTTGCGGCAGCGAGTAATGTTGTTGAGAATGCGGGCTTTGATCCCGAATATTATTTTATCGAGGACAGCGCCGGCAATGCTCCGTACTCTTTCTACTCAAAAGACTCGACAGACGCTAAGAATCTGATTTATGTGGAGGAAGGTTTTTCGCGGCCCGCAATCCGCGAGATATCGGCAGTCAGTCCAGCGGTTCGCGGCCTGCAGGAAGGTTATCGCATCCACCGGATTTGTTTTCCGGCGGAGCTAAAAGATGAGATCGGCAAGCTTTATCACAATAACTAAAGAGCTTTTAACGCAAAGACGCAAAGACGCTAAGACGCTAAGGTTTGAGAAAACTTTTTCGAGCGGCAAACGTTTTTTTGCTTTCTTTGCGCCTTTGCATCTTTGCGTCTTTGCGTTAATTTTCTTCCTTCCTGTCACAGCGCAAAAGGTCGCGCTACTTTCACCCGATGGAACTGAGCAAAGCAAAGCGTTTGCTGCGCGCTTGGTAGAAAATCTTGAAGATAAAGTAAATCTGCTCGACGGCGATCTTAGCGTGGCGGCATATCTTTCAGTCTCGCCATCGACGCCATTCAATCTCACCGCGACTGATTCAAAACTAATCGGATCGGCGATCGGCTGCGAATTTTTTGTTCTGGTAAGATCAGCAACACAGCGGCGAAGCGCGTTTCGTCGTGATGAATATTACGAGACATACGCCCACATTTACGTCGTCAGCTCGCGCACGGGCAGGCTCGTATTTTGGAAGAATCAAAAGCGGGAAGCCGCAAAACCGGATGCTGCGGCAAAGCTGCTTGATGATTCAGTAGATGACCTTGCAAAAGAACTTGTCTTGAAAATTAATTCTGCACAACGCGACGAACGAAACTCTCCACCTATTCTTTCGATCGAAGAGGTCCCTGATGCAGATTCGCCAAACACGAAAGATTTCAAAGCTCCGATTCCCTATCGCCGCATTAAGCCCGAATACACAACAGAAGCCGCACTCTACGGCGTCACTGCTACGATCGAAATACTTGTCGACATGGACTCAAACGGCTCGATTACGCGGACCGAGATTGTTCGCTGGGCAGGCTTTGGCTTAGACGAATCGGTAGAAAAAACCGTGCGTGCGATGAATTGGCGGCCCGCGATGCGTGACCGCAAACCGCTCGCGATGCGTTTTTTGCTGCGATACAATTTTAAAAAGATAGAGAAGGAAGATCAGTAGTGAGAACTCTCATCGCCGCAATTCGCTATGTAAAATTTGTCTCCGCGACACTCGGGCTTTATTCGTTTTGGTTTGTCGCACGCGTTTTTATGCGCGACAAAATTCGTTGGCGGCAGACGATCTTCGAAGCGTGGGCAAGGAGCTTTGTCAGCATTTCAAAAATGAATATAGTGGTTAATGGAGAGCCGCCTGAGCCGCCGTTTTTCCTCGTCACAAATCATCTCAGCTATACAGACATCGCCGCGATTAGTGTCATAGCGAAGGGCGTGTTCGTCGCAAAAGCAGAAGTTGAAAGCTGGTTTCTCGCCGGGCGAATCTGCCGCGATATGGGAACGATATTTATCGATCGAAAGAACCGCCGCGACATTCCGCGTGCCGGCGAACTGATCGTCGAACGCCTCGACGCCGGCGAAGGCGTGATCGTCTTTCCCGAAGGCACGAGCACCGAAGGCCGTGAAGTGCTGCCGTTCAATTCGTCGTTTCTCGAATTCGCCGCAAGACGCGACCTGCCCGTGAGCTACGCCGCGATAACTTACACAACGCCCGAAGGCGAGCCCGCTGCTTCAAAAGTAGTTTGTTGGGGCGAGAACATCGGCTTCGTCGAGCATCTGTGGCAATTGCTGAAACTTAGCAACTACAAGGCGATCATTACCTTCGGCGACGCTCCGATCGTAAACGCCGATCGCAAACTGCTAGCCGCCGAACTGCACGACCGCATTGAAGAAAAGTTTGCCCCAACCCTATAAAAAAAGCCGGAAGCTCTTAACTTCCGGCCTTAGTTCAATTAACTAAACCTGCATTATTCATCCTCGACTTCGATCTTCATTGCTTCGTCGATGTCGAATTCCTCGATGGCTTCGTCTTCGATCTCTGCGTCGGGCGCGATGCCGTCATCGATGATCGGCATCGGCAGTTCGATGCCGCCGCGAATCAGGTCACCCATCTGATCGAACTCGTCCTCGGGCTTCTGATTCTCCGTCGGGTCCCTGGCGATTTCGACGTTGCGATAGAACTTCATGCCGGTGCCTGCGGGAATAAGGCGTCCCATAATGACGTTCTCTTTTAGGCCGCGAAGATAATCGATGCGTCCCGAAATTGCAGCCTCGGTGAGCACGCGAGTCGTCTCCTGGAAGCTCGCCGCCGAGATGAACGAGTCAGTCGAGAGCGACGCTTTTGTGATGCCGAGCAGCAGCGGTTCGCCGACCGAAGTCTGACCTTTTTCGTCACGCACACGAGCATTCTCATCCTCGTAACGAAAGCGATCGACCTGCTCCTCCATCAAAAAGTCGGTGTCGCCGACATCCTTGATCTTCACCCAACGCAGCATCTGACGAACGATCACCTCGATGTGCTTGTCGTTGATGTTCACGCCCTGCAGACGATAGACCTCTTGAATTTCGTTCACGAGATAGTTCTGTAGAGCACCGGTTCCGAGCACACGAAGGATGTCGTGCGGATTGAGCGGACCGTCCATGAGCGGTTCGCCGGCCCGGACGCGGTCGTCCTCTTGCACGTTGATGTGCGTGCCGCGTGGAATATCGTATTCACGCTCGCTGCCGTCGTCGCCGATGATGATGAGCTTGCGCTTGCCTTTTGCAATCGGGCCGAATTTTACGACGCCGTTGATCTCAGACATGACTGCTGTCTCGCCCGGACGCCGCGCTTCGAAAAGCTCAACGACCCGCGGCAGACCGCCGACGATGTCTTTTGTCTTTGTCGTTTCGCGCGGAATCTTCGCGATGACGTCGCCCGCCTTTACATTATCGCCGTCCTCGACGATCAGATTTGCGCGGATCGGCATCTGATAGGTTTTCTGAACCTTGTTACTCGCATTGCGAATTTCGAGACGCGGCTGATTCTTCTCGTCCGAATCTTTTACGACGAGCCGCTTCTGCCCCGTTACTTTATCGATCTCTTCCTCGACGGTCTTGCCTTCTTTGAGATCCTGATACTTTATCTTGCCCGACTCTTCGGTGAGAATGGCGAACGTGAACGGATCCCAGGTGACTAGCACGTCGTCCTCCGTGACCTTTTGCTTGTCCTTAACGTGAATCTGCGCGCCATACACAACTTTGTAGTGAGCGACTTCGCGGCCACGTTCATCGACAAGAGCGATCTCGGATTGTCGCCGAAGCGAGACAAATTCGCCCACACGATTCTTGATCACCTTCATGTCGGGGCCGAACCTGACTGTGCCGTCCATCGCGGCCTTATGCTGCGTCTCTTGTTCGAGACGAGCGGTGCCGCCGACGTGGAACGTTCGCATGGTAAGCTGCGTGCCCGGTTCGCCGATCGACTGTGCAGCGATGACGCCGACGGCCTCACCGATCTCGACCGTGTTACCAGTCGCAAGATTGCGGCCGTAGCATTTTACGCAGACGCCGCGACGCGATTCACACGTCAGAGCCGAGCGAATTCGCACCTTTTGCAAGCCCGAGAGTTGAACTTGCGAGCCGAGATCCTCATTGATCTCGACGTTTGCTTTTACTATCACCGTGCCATCGACCGGATCGATAATGTCGTCGAGAGACGTGCAGCCGACGATGCGGTCACGAAGCGACTCAACCTCTTCGCCGTTGCGAATGATCGCCTCTGCCCATACGCCACGAAGCGTGCCGCAATCATCCTCAGAGACGATCACATCCTGCGCAACGTCAACCAATCGACGCGTGAGATAGCCCGAGTCGGCCGTCTTGAGCGCCGTGTCGGCAAGGCCCTTTCGGGCACCGTGCGTCGAGATAAAGTACTGCAGCACGTCGAGACCTTCGCGAAAGTTTGCGAGGATCGGGTTTTCGATGATCTCACCCGACGGCTTTGCCATCAGGCCGCGCATACCGGCGAGCTGACGAATCTGAGCTTCACTGCCTCGGGCGCCTGAGTCGGCCATCACAAGGATCGGATTGAGTTCCTTGCGATCTTTCTCACGCTTGTTCATCGCCGCGAACATTTCTTTCGCCACGTGATCGGTCACGTCGGACCAGATCGCGGTGACCTTGTTTGTGCGTTCGAGATCGGTCATCGTCGCGTCTTCGTATTGTTTGCGAAGCTTATCAACCTCTTTGAGAGCTTTCTCGATAATGCCTTTCTTCGACGCCGGCGTGACCATGTCGTCGATACCGATCGAGATGCCGGCCTTCGTCGCGTGGAGAAAGCCCATCGTCTTTAGATCGTCGAGCAACGCGACCGTCTGGTCGTGACCGAGCTTGAGGTGGCAAAATGTCACCAGGCTTTGCAGGCCTTTCTTTTTCATAACGCCGTTGACATACGGCAAGCCGTCGCGTGTAAGACGTTCGTTAAAGATCGCACGGCCAACGGTCGTCTCGATGACCTGATCGACATTTTCACGCACCGTCGCACGCATTACGTCCTGATTGTTGTGCTCTGTCGTAAGATCGACGAGATCGCCTTTCCATCGGAGCCTGATCTTCGTCTGCGTCTCGACAATACCGGCGTCGTGGGCAAGCAGTGTGTCGTCGATGGTCGCAAACGCCTTGTTCTCGCCCTTCATCTCATCGCGAGCAAGCGTCAGATAGTAACAGCCAAGCACGATGTCCTGCGACGGTACAGCGATCGGTTGACCACTTGCCGGCGAAAGAAGATTATTCGACGCGAGCATAAGAACACTCGCTTCGATCTGCGCCTCAGGCGACAGCGGAATGTGCACCGCCATCTGGTCGCCATCGAAGTCGGCGTTGAACGCCGTGCAGACGAGCGGGTGAATTTTGATCGCCTTGCCCTCGACCAGCACCGGCTCGAACGCTTGAATGCCGAGACGGTGAAGCGTCGGCGCGCGGTTCAGCAGCACGGGATGTTCGCGGATCACGTCTTCGAGAATGTCCCAAACGATCGGCTCTTGACGCTCGACCATCTCGCGCGCCTGTTTGATCGTGGCAGCGTGCTGATCCTTTTCTAATTTGTTGTAAATAAATGGCTTGAACAGCTCCAGCGCCATCTTTTTCGGCAGGCCGCACTGATGAAGTTTGAGCTCGGGCCCGACGACGATCACCGAACGTCCCGAGTAATCTACGCGTTTGCCAAGCAGATTCTGTCGAAAGCGTCCTTGCTTGCCCTTCAATGTGCCTGACAGCGATTTCAGCGGACGGTTGTTTGCTCCGCGAAGCACCCGGCCGCGACGTCCGTTGTCGAACAGCGCATCGACCGCCTCTTGCAGCATTCGCTTTTCATTTCGAACGATGACCTCCGGCGCGCGCAGCTCGATGAGTTTCTTCAAGCGGTTGTTACGGTTGATGACGCGGCGATAAAGATCGTTAAGATCCGATGTCGCAAAGCGTCCGCCATCAAGCGGCACCAGCGGGCGAAGTTCCGGCGGAATGACCGGGATCACATCGAGGATCATCCACTCGGGCTTGTTGCCCGAACGCAAAAACGAGTTCGCAACTTTCAGACGCTTGCTGAATTTAAGTTTCTTCTGCTGCGAAGTTTCGTCCTTCATCCGCAAACGCAGGTCATCGACAAGCTCAGGAATATCGATCATCTGGAGCAGATCCTTGATCGCCTCGGCGCCCATCTTGGCCACGAACTTGTTCGGATGTTCACGCGTCAGCTCACGAAAGCGCTCGTCGTTGAGCAGCTCTTTTTCCTTGAGTTCTTCCACGTCGCCCGGATCGACGACGATGTATGTCTCGAAGTAAAGGATCTTTTCGAGATCGCGCAGAGTGATGTCTAGCAGATGGCCGATACGCGACGGCAAACCTTTAAAGAACCACACGTGCGAGCACGGACTGGCGAGATTGATGTGGCCCAGACGCTCGCGACGCACCTTCGACTGTGTAACCTCAACGCCGCATTTGTCGCAGATCACGCCCCGATGCTTCATGCGTTTGTACTTGCCGCAGAGACATTCCCAATCCGCCACGGGGCCGAAAATACGGGCGCAAAACAGCCCGTCGCGCTCTGGCTTAAATGTGCGATAGTTGATCGTCTCAGGCTTCGTTACCTCGCCGTGTGACCATGAATGAATCTTCTCAGGCGACGCCAGCGAAATGCGGATCGCTTCGTAATTCGTGGTCAATTGTGTTTTGTTATCGTTATTAAATCGAAACATATTTCTCCAAAAGTCAGGAGCGTCTTGAGAGTCCTGAGAGTCGCGAGCCGGAATTCGACTCTCAAGACTCTCCGGACTCGCCGGACTCTCAACTAATTAATCCACTCCTACCAGCGCATCGACGCCGGCGACGATCTCGTCTGGGTCGATCTGATCTTCCTGAATTAGTTCGACGTCGAGGCAGAGTGATTGCAGCTCGCGCACGAGCACGTTGAACGATTCGGGGATGCCCGGCTCGAAATTCGACACGCCCTTGACGATCGTCTCGTAAATTTTTGAGCGGCCGGCAACGTCGTCGGATTTGCACGTGAGCAGCTCTTGCAGGATGTGCGCCGCGCCGTAGGCCTCGAGCGCCCAAACTTCCATCTCGCCGAAACGCTGTCCGCCGAACTGCGCCTTTCCGCCAAGCGGCTGCTGCGTGATCAAGCTGTACGGCCCGATCGAGCGTGCGTGAATCTTGTCGTCCACAAGGTGCGAAAGTTTCAACATATAGATGTAACCGACGCACACCTTTTGCTCGAACTGTTCGCCCGTCAGACCGTCGTAGAGACGCGTCTTGCCCGACGGACCGACCGACGGCGGCAGTTTGAGACGGTCGAATTCGGCATTTGCCTGATGTATGTAGCCCTTGATCTCTTCCTCGCTCGCACCGTCGAAAACCGGCGTCGCAAAGTGCAGTCCTAAAACGCGGGCCGCCCATCCCAAGTGAGTTTCGAGTATCTGGCCGACGTTCATACGCGACGGCACGCCAAGCGGATTTAGCACGATCTCGACCGGCGTTCCGTCCGGCAAGTACGGCATATCTTCCTCGGGCAGGATGCGGGCGATGACGCCCTTGTTACCGTGGCGGCCAGCCATTTTGTCGCCGACGCTGAGCTTGCGCTTCATCGCGACAAAAACCTTGACCATCTTGATCACGCCCGGCGGCAATTCGTCGCCTTGCTTGAGCTTGGTTATCTTTTCGTCGTAGATGTCGCGAAGAATGTTGATCTGACGATCGGTGCGCTGTTCGTATTCCTTGACCTCGCCTCCTGTATCGATGCGACCTGAGGCGACCTCGATCTTGCGAAGAAACTTCGGATCGACCTCAGCAATTAACTCGCGTGTAACTGTCACGCCTTTCTTGAGAATTATTTCTTTGCCGTCTTTGAGATCGCCCGCGAGTTTGCGGCCCTCGAACAACTCGAAGATGCGCTCGTCGCGCTGCTCTTGCAGAATTCGAATTTCGTCGTCGAGATCGCGGTGAAGAGCTTCTTCCTCAGTGCCCTCGATGTTCAAGCTGCGTTCGTCCTTGTCCTGACCTTTACGCGTAAAGATCTGAACATCGACGACCGTGCCGTCGATTCCCGGCGGGCAAGTGAGCGATGCGTCCTTTACGTCGCCGGCCTTTTCGCCGAAGATTGCGCGCAAGAGTTTTTCTTCCGCGGTCAGCTGCGTCTCACCCTTCGGCGTAACCTTGCCGACGAGCACGCTGCCCGGCTTAACTTGTGCGCCGATGCGGATGATGCCGCTCTCGTCCAGGTCGCGAAGCATGTTCTCGCCGATGTTTGGAATGTCGCGGGTAATTTCCTCAGGGCCGAGCTTGGTGTCGCGCGCCTCGATCTCGAGTTCCTCGATGTGAATCGATGTGTAGTAATCGTCCTTCACCAGTCGCTCGCTAACCAGGATCGCGTCCTCAAAGTTATAACCGCGCCATGGCATAAAGGCGACTAGCACGTTGCGCCCCAAGGCCAACTCGCCGCGATCGGTACACGGGCCGTCAGCGATGACCTGGCCCTTAAGAACTTGTTCGCCGACATCGACGATCGGACGTTGGTTGATGCAGGTGTTTTGATTCGAGCGTTTGAACTTAACGAGCGAATAAATGTCCGCCGTCACCTCACGCGAGATCGTGCCGTCAACCTGATGATCGGCTTTGACGATGATGCGTTCGCTGTCGACAAAATCTACAATACCGTCGCGTTTTGCGATCACGACCGCGCCGCTGTCGCGTGCAGCGATCTTCTCCATTCCGGTGCCGACATACGGTGACTCGGCACGAAGCAGCGGCACGGATTGACGTTGCATGTTCGAGCCCATCAACGCACGGTTTGCGTCGTCGTTTTCAAGAAACGGAATCAGCGACGCGGCAACCGAAACAAGCTGCTTCGGCGAAACGTCCATGTACTGAATCTCCATCCTGTCGGCGGTGATGAATTCACCTTTCTGTCGCGCAGCATTTCTCTCTTTGACGAAATTACCTTTCGCGTCGAGCTCGATGTTCGCCTGACCGATGATGTAGCGATCTTCTTCCCAGGCCGTCAGATAAAATGGCCACGGTTCGTAAACGGCCTCTTTACCGCCCTTGACCTTTTTGTTCGCAGCATCGACCGCCTCGAGCGGCACGTGTTCGCCGGGTTTGAATTTAGTATCGCCACCGTTGTGTACACGAACGTACTCGATCACACGGCCATCCTCGACCTTGCGATACGGCGACTCGATAAAGCCAAATTCGTTGATTCGTGCAAAGCACGAGAGCGACGAGATGAGGCCGATGTTCGGGCCTTCGGGCGTCTCGATCGGACAGATGCGGCCGTAGTGCGTCGGGTGAACGTCTCGAACTTCAAAACCCGCACGCTCACGCGACAAACCGCCCGGCCCGAGCGCCGAAAGACGTCGCTTATGCGTAATTTCGGACAACGGGTTCGTCTGATCCATGAACTGCGATAACTGAGAAGAGCCGAAGAACTCGCGAACCGCCGCCGTCACCGGTTTTGCGTTGACAAGATCGCGCGGCATGGTCGTGAACATGTCCTGCTGGATCGACATCTTCTCCTTTATCGCACGCTCCATGCGCTCCAAACCGATCCGGAACTGATTTTCAAGCAGCTCCCCGACCGCGCGAACGCGGCGATTTCCCAAATGATCGATGTCGTCCTGCGAATAATTGTCGCTGTCACGCTTCATGCGAAGAACGTAATTGACAACGTCGAGGAAATCCTGTGGCGCGAGCAGCGGATCGGTAATGCGTTCAAAGTCAGGCCGCCCCATCTTGATGTTGAACTTCAAACGTCCAACGCGCGACAGATCGAACCTTCGCGTGTCAAAGAACATTCCCTCGAGCAGACGATACGCCGTCGGCACGGTAGGCGGATCGCCCGGTCGCATCTTGCGGTAAATTTCGAGCAACGCATCGACGGGTTTTGAGATCGGGTCTTTTTTCAAGGTCGCCGAAACGATCTCCCCAATGACGTCACGCTGCGGGAAAAAGACTTGAAACTCCTTGACGCCCTCTTCAAACATCTGCTGCAGCAAACCGGCGGTTACCTCGGCGTTCGATTCGACAATGACCTCGCCGGTTTCTTTGTTTACGATGTCGTCGAGAGCGAACGCCCCTTCGAGATCGCCGGCAGAAATCTGAACACGATCTTTCTTCAAACGGCGAAGGTCGGCGATCGCAGCTTTCGTAACTTTTTTACCTTTACGCGTAACCTCTTCGCGCTTATCTTTAATGTCCTCTTCGGCTCGCATGCCGGCGAGGTGAGTGTCGCCTTCTTTTTTGACCTTAACGAAGAACTTGCCTTTTTCAGTGACCACTTCATCTGTCACATAAAACAATTTCAGAATCTCGGCGTCTGCATATTCGGCGTTCTTGACGATCTCTTCGAGAATGCTGTCCGAGACGGTCTTCATGTCGATCTGAGGGTTTAGCCAAAGGCCGAGAGCACGCAAAAACACCGTCGCCGTAAGCTTTCGCTTACCGAGCCGACAATGCAAGATGCCTTTCTGATCGTATTCAAACTCAACCCAAGAGCCGCGATACGGAATGATCTTTGCGAGAAATTCGTCACGATCGCCCTTGAAGAAAACGCCCGGCGAGCGATGAAGCTGCGACACAATAACGCGCTCAGTGCCGTTAATGATAAAAGTGCCGTTGTCGGTCATCAGCGGAATTTCGCCAAAGAAAACGTCCTCTTCTTTGATGTCGCGGATCGTAGCAACATTTGTGTCCGGGTCTTTATCGTAAACCGTAAGACGAATTTTGACCTTCAGCGGAACGCTATACGACATGCCGCGTTCTTGGCACTCCTGCTGATCGTGCTTGTGTTTGAGGCCAACCGGCTCACCGCAGTTGTTGCAGAGATTTGGACGGACGGCATTGAACGTACCGCAATTTTTACAGAGCACTTCGGCCGGGTTAAACGGATCGACCTTTATTTTTGCCGAGCAATTTTTACAATTTGCACGAAGGTGTTCGAGGCCTTCTAGGTTGCCGCACTTGCACTGCCAGTTACCGATCTGATATTCGACATATTCGAGCGTAGCCGTCTCACGAAAGTCCGACACGGGGAAGATCGAAGAGAACACCGACTGCAAACCGATAAAGTCGCGCTCCTCCGGAATAAGGTCCATCTGCAAAAAGCGATTGTATGATTCGCGCTGGACCTCGATCAGATTCGGAATCTGTGCCGATGTATAAATTTTTGAAAAATCCACGCGCTCGGGAGATTGACTTGTTCTAACACCAAGTCCGTTTGAGCTGTTTTGAAGAGGATTATTAATCATATCGTTATGTAAAATGCTTATTTAAAAGCTATTGATTTTTGCGAGCGTTGCTGTTACGATGCCTGTTGAAAGTAACAGTTCTCTCGGAGTTCGCTCGTCAAAGACAGCAAATGCGGCCGAGGGTAAAGCTTACCCAGACCGCTTTTTCAGCAGCACTTATTGCTATCTGAGATTTCCGAGCGTGCCGAAACTGACACCAACTCTCCACTTGTTTGCGACCATTGTCGCGTCTAAAACCACTCGGAAACTATTGTTTTGCAATAGTTTACCGACTCCCGACCAACCGACTGATTCCCATCTCGAAAATTCGAAACAAGGCGCGAACCAGAAAGTATAACAGCACTAAACCCTGAAAACAAAACCGGGGACGCAAGCTTTTTTGATCCTGCGCCCCGGTCAGTTTGAGTTACTTGAGCTCGACCGTAGCGCCGGCCTCGGTCAATTTTGTTTTAATTTCTTCTGCTTCTGCTTTAGAAACACCTTCTTTGAGCGGTTTCGGAGCACCATCGACAAGATCTTTCGCTTCTTTCAGGCCGAGACCCGCAACTACTTCGCGAACGACCTTAATGACAGCGATCTTGTTGCCGCCAGCCGCAGTAAGGACAACGTCAAACGAATCCTTTTCTTCAGCCGCCGGAGCCGCGTCACCGCCACCCGCACCGGCACCAGCCGCCATCATCATCGGTGCAGCCGCTGCAGCCGAAACGCCAAAGACCTCTTCGAGTTCCTTGACCAGTTCGGACGCTTCGAGAAGCGACATTCCCTTCAAATACTCAATTACATCTTCCTTTTTAATTGCCATGACTTTTTCTATCTCCTGTTTAGGGTTCTTTTATTAGTAAATAGTTAATAGCAAACCGTGAATAGAATCTGTCTATTTACTATTTTCGATTCACTATTTACTCCATTTCGCCGCTAGAACCCAGGGACTCATAAAGAACGGGTTGCATCACCTTTCTTCGCTTGTCCGAAACCGTCTGTGCCTGACAAACACAAACGCTCGTTTTCCTTGAGTACGGCTTTTTGCGAACGGTCACCGCCCGCAATTTCAAATTTGAAATTTCAAATCCCGGATTTGAGATCTGAAACTTCAAAAAACTTATTCTGCCTTTTCCTCGTCTGCCGGAGTTTCCTCGGCAGGAGGTTCTTCCGCCGGCGCCGATTCGCCTTCTGCGGCCGGTTCCTCTTCGGCAGAAACGGCCTCGACTGGTGCTTCAGCGGTTTCTGCAAGGGAGGTTTCCTCTGCGGGCGCGGCGTCGACCTCAGCTACTGGTTCTTCAGCTTGCTCGGGTTCCACGGCCGGTGCCGGCGTTCCGGCAGCACGTCCTTCCTGTTCGCCGATCTGCTTAATAACAACAGCAAGATCACGCGGCACGGCATTGATGACTGTGACTATGCGCTGCGCTTGTGCGTTGAGCACGAACAGTAGTTTGGAAATAAGCTCTTCTTTCGAAGGCAGATTTGCGATCGTCGTCAATTGAGCGAAATCGACGAGCTTGCCATCAATAACGCCGGACTTGAATGTATAAAAGTCCGCGTTGTCCTTCATGAATTTCGAAATCGCTTTCGAAAGGACGACCGGATCATTCTCTGTCCATGCAATCGCCGTCACGCCTTTTAAGTGATCCGACACATCTTCGAATTGCGTCCCTTTAACAGCAATCCGGGCGAGCGTGTTTTTTACGACCTCATATTTTGCGCCTGCCTCGCTAAGGCTACTGCGAAATTCCTGATCTTTTTGCACGGTCAGGCCGGTAAAACTCACGACCATTGCGCTCTTTGAAGCAGCAAGTGACTCAGTGAGAGCGGCCAGATCTTTTGCTTTTGTTTCTCTTGATTTCATCTCTCTAAATGCTCCTCACTTACGCGTATGCGAGCTCATCGAGCATCACGCCCGGGCTCATCGTCGCTGCGATATTTATCTTTTTTAAGTAGCGGCCTTTTGCGGTGGTCGGCTTTGCCTTCATAACCGCGTTGATCAAAACCCGCGTGTTCTCAGCCAGCTTCGCCTGGTCAAACGAAACTTTACCCACCGGCGAATGAATAACGCCCGTTTTATCAACGCGATATTCAACCTTACCGGCTTTGGTCTCTTCGATGGCCGTCTTGACGTCCATCGTAACGGTGCCTGTTTTTGGATTTGGCATCAGGCCGCGAGGGCCTAGAATTTTTCCAAGCTGACCGACTTTGCCCATCATATCGGGCGTGGCGATAAGTGCGTCAAATTCTAGCCAGCCGCCTTTAATCTTTTCGACAATGTCGTCGCCCCCGGCGAGGTCCGCACCCGCGGCTTCGGCCTCTTTAATTTTGTCGCCTTGTGCAATAACGACGACTTTCTTCGCCGCCCCGCCAAGACCGTGCGGCAGAACGATGGTGCCGCGAACGAGCTGATCGGCCTTTCGCGGATCGACGCCCAGCCACATTGTCAGCTCAACCGTCTCGTCGAACTTTGCAAATGCGATCTCTTTCAATTTTGAGACCGCTTCTTCCAGCGTATGTTTCTTACCGGCCTCGAGCTTTTCGAGTGCGGCAAGATACTTCTTACCTCTTTTCATTTTTACCTCCAGGTATTAACGGGAACGGTCGGTTCCCTCCCTTGTGACAAGTTACGAGTAAACGGTGACAGGAAAGAAACCTGTGACTTGTCACCCGTCACCTATTACTCAATTGTCAAACCCATTGACTTCGCCGTTCCCTCGATCGTCCGCATTGCGGACTCAAGGTTCGTCGTATTGAGATCCTGCATTTTTTTCTTCGCGATCTCCTCGATCTGCGAACGTTTGATAACTCCGACCTTTTCTTTATTTGCCTTGCCCGAACCTTTTGCAATGCCCGAAGCCTTTCTCAAAAGATCTGCAGCCGGCGGCGTTTTCGTCTCGAATGTAAATGAGCGATCTGCGTAAACCGTGATCACGACCGGAATCTTCATATCCGGATCGTCATTCTGCGTTTTGGCGTTGAACGCCTTGCAGAATTCCATGATGTTCACGCCGTGCTGACCCAATGCCGGGCCGATCGGCGGCGCCGGATTGGCCTTGCCCGCCGGTATTTGTAACTTAATGTAACCTTCTATCTTCTTTGCCATTTTCTTTCTTATGCCACAGAGATCACAGAGTAAGATGAGTCTGAAATTAAGTTAATTTCTGTCTCAGTGACCTCTGTGCACTCGGTGGCTAATATTACTCTTCTTCTGCGAAAGTGACTTTTTCCACTTCCAAAAATGTCAATTCGTACGGAGTCGATCGGCCGAAGATAGTGATCGAAACCTTGAGCACTGCCTTGTCTTCATTAACTTCTTCGACCTTGCCGGTAAAGCTTGCAAACGGCCCCGACTTGATACGCACGACTTCGCCGACTTGATACGTGAACTTCGGTTTCGGCTTCTCGGTCGCAAGCTCGATATTGTGCACGATCTGATCGACCTCGGCCTGACTGAGCGGTGTCGGCTGCTTTCCGCCAAGAAAACCGGTCACCTTCGGTGTCGCCTTGATCGCGTGAAAAACGTTATCCGGAATCTTGCCCTTCTCGTCGCAATCGATCTCGACAAGCACGTAACCCGGATAAAACATCCGTTCCGAAACGTACTCTTTATTGCCGCGCATCTCGATAACCTTTTCCTTCGGCAGCAAAACGCCCGTTATCTGCTCGGCAAGCTCCATGTCGCGAATGCGAGCCTGCAAGCTCTCAACGACCTTGTTCTCGTGTCCCGAATAAGTGTGGATAAAATACCACTGCTTCATCTTCAAATATCCTTTAGGCTCCGGCGATCTTGTTTACGACCAACGTAAAAAACTCGATTACGTAAACCCAGCCTATATCGATCAAAAACAGATACAGCGCAAAGAAAATAACGTTCGCGATCACGATGATCGTCGTGTTCTTAACGTCGTTCGACGACGGAAACGAAGTTTTATCGAGCTCTGCGCGCGTCTTCTGAATAAACTCGCCGATCCCTTCTTTTTCTTTTGCAACTGCCTCTGACATGCTTTTTCTATCTCCTGGCTTTGAAATCCAAAATCCCAAATCCAAAATCTCAAATTGTAATGGCAGGGGTAGCAGGACTCGAACCCGCACCTAAGGTTTTGGAGACCTCCATGCTAACCATTGACACCATACCCCTGTGATAGTGAACAGTTAATAGTGATTAGTGAATAGTTCAGAAACTGTTCACTGTTCACTGTTCGTTATTCACTTACTTGTTCTCTTTATGCAGCCTGTGGCAACGGCAACGGCGACAGAACTTATTAAACTCGAGCCTGTTCGGCTGAGTCTTTTTGTTCTTTGTCGTCACGTAATTGCGCTCTTTGCACTCAGTGCACTGCAAAATAATATTGTCTCTAGCTCCTTTAGCCATTTAATTCCTCTATTACTCCACGACCTCTGCGACGGTGCCGGCACCGACTGTGCGACCACCCTCTCTGATTGCAAAGCGGAGGCCTTTTTCCATAGCGATCGGAGCGATCAGCTCGATCTCCATCTGGATGTTGTCGCCGGGCATGACCATCTCGACTCCGGCCGGCAAGTGTGCGACGCCGGTCACGTCGGTTGTTCTAAAGTAGAACTGCGGACGGTAGCCGGTGAAGAACGGCGTATGTCGGCCGCCTTCTTCTTTGGTCAGAA
>JBAUGW010000053.1:0-62559 GCA_049679945.1 Pyrinomonadaceae bacterium
TCGCAGTCGAGATCAGCCCGACCTTGTGCACGGCCCGCATGACGTCGAGCCATTCCTGCGTGTTACATTTTGTCGAGACACGCTTGCGGACCTCGTCGTCCAGTATCTCGCCGCCGCCGCCGGGCAAGCTATTTAGTCCGGCGTCTTTCAGCCGCTGCATTATCGTCACGTAATCGAGCTTCGAAATGAGCGAAATGTTGTGGATTTCGGGCGGTGAGAAGCAGTGCAGTTGAAACTTCGGGTACTTCGCGTGCAGGGTCCTTAATAAATCTTCGTACCACTCGATATTAAAATCCGGGTGCAGGCCGCCCTGCATCAGCACGCCGGTGCCGCCGAGCGCGATCGTCTCGTCGATACGCGCACAAATTTCGTCGATCGAATGCACATACGTATCGGGCTTGCCGGGCCGTCGATAAAAAGCGCAGAATGTGCAGACGACGTTGCAGACGTTTGTGTAATTGATATTGCGGTCGATGATGTACGTGACGACATCGCCCGGGTTTTTGCGCCCGCGAATCTCGTCCGCCGCAAGGCCAACACGGACGAAATCTCGCGATTCAAGCAATGCGGTACAATCTTTGGAAGTGAGCCTTTCGCCCGCGAGAGCTTTATCTAAAATTGGCTGAATACTCTTGGTCATTCGGCTATAATTCTAACAAATAGCACCCAAAAGTTAATTAGCGGCTATGGCCAGTTCGATCAAATTCAACACGGTTCTCGAACGTTCGCCCGAAACATCGGGCTGGCATTTTCTCGTCATCGAGAAAAAGACGGCGGACAAGCTTTTGTTCAAGGACCAATACAAACGCGTCGTTTGCACGATCAATGGCGGCGAGCGGTTCCAATGCGCGCTGATGCCGTCGAGCGGAAAGTTCTACATAATCGTTAACAAGAAGAAGCGTGATGCTCTAGGAATCGCGGCGGGCGATAAAGTAAAGGTCGAGCTCGTGATCGACGAAAGCAAGTACGGCCTGCCAATGCCCGCCGAGTTTCGCGAGGTTCTCGATCAGGACCCGGAAGGCGACAAGTTGTTTCACTCGCTAACGGCGGGCAAACAACGTTCGCTGCTTTATTTTATAGGCAACGTAAAGGACATCGACAAGCGAATTCATCAGTCGCTCGTGATCATCGAACATCTCAAAAACAACGGAAAAGTGATCGACAAGTTGCTTTACGAAGAATTGAAGCGGCCGATGTATTAAGCGCGTCTGTTGATCAGGCTCGATCAGACGAGCTTTCGGGCTTTCGCCCGACCAAGTACGCGATTCCGGCAAAAATGGCTGCCATTACGAGAAACACAACCCCGATCACTGGATCGTCCGGAAGTTTCTCGCCCCTAATACCGATACTCAGGCCAAAAAGATAATTTAGAAAGGTTCCTACCGCAGCCAAGATGAAGGCTCCGATTCCGAGAGTCAAAAATATCCCGATGAATTGTCGCATGTCCTTTGTTCTCCTTGTTTGAGTGAGAATGAACGTCGGAGCGCGCCGCGTCTTGCAATCAGGTTGAAATAAATTTTATCTCGCGACATTGCTCGATCAATCCGTGTTTCTCGGCAAGCTTGAAATACATCTCCATTCCGTCCCGCATCTCAGCATCAATCGAATACGAAATATTCTCGGTCAGATATTTAGTGATCTCGTCGCGACTTAGACCGATCTGTGAAGAGTAGTTTGCGGCGATTTCGTCTATGTGTGCGAGGCCTTCGTCGCGGGCCGACGCGAAGTCGATCGAACAATCGTCTCGCCGCGTCATCCACATCGCAAAGACAAAACCAAGGCCCGTGAACCCGTTCCAAAGCTCCGCTAGGTCGAATGTTCGTAAAGTTAAACCACCCGCTACCGCACGTGGTTCTGACAAACCCAGCGCCGGATCGCCGATCAGGAGAGCTGCGTCCGCATCAGTCAACATGCGTTCTAAATTTGGTTCGACCTCGAGCCACAATGGTTCAACGCCAAAAAACTCGCGGAAAATAATTTTTGTAAGAACAACCGACGTCTTTGACGAAACGTCGAGCGCGATGGACTTTGCATCGCAAAGATCAATGCCCTTAGTGACTAGACATACGCTGCGAACCTTTTCGCGCGCGCCGACGCAAACGGCCGGTATCAGCCGTACGTCATCAATGGTTTGTGCACAGATCACTGGCACGAGCGCTGCATCGACGCGATCTTGGGCGAGCAGTTCAGCCGAGCGCGCAGGTGCGTTGTCAAGAATCAACTCAACACGGCCATGATTTTTACCGTAGAGAAACGACCACACGAGCGGCGCAGTGTTTGAGTAACTCGAAGCTGAGATGCGCAGAGTCCGCATTTACAAAAGTTTCACGCAAAGTCGTCAAGAACGCAAAGAAAGAAATTCACCACAGAGACACAGAGAACACAAAGGTGATTTGCGGAGAAAACCAAAAAGCTATCAGCAAATCTCTGTGAGCTCTGTGGCTAATCGTTGCCCTTATCTTTTCAGTCGATTATTCTAAACACGTGAAAATTTATGACATCACCGTATTGATCAGCGAAACGACGCCGATCTACAAGGGCGATCCGGGCATTGAGATCTCGACGTTCAAAGCAATTGCCAGAGGCGATTCGGCCAACGCGTCGCAGATTTCGATGGGGCTGCATACCGGCACGCACGTGGATGCGCCGAACCATTTTATCGACGGGACAAAACGTGTTCACGAGCTGGACCCGCAAAAATTGATGGGGCATTGCCGCGTAGTCGAAATCGCAGGCGACGTTGTCGCGATCGAGCCCAAACACGTTGGCGACATCACTGGTGTGAAGCGCATTTTATTCAAAACTCGCAACTCGGAATTTTGGTCAACGCCCGAGGACGGTTTTCGCGCAGATTTTACTTACATAACGCCGGAGACTGCGAAATTACTGGCCGACAGCGGAGTTGTGCTCGTCGGCATCGATTATTTGTCTATAGAAAAAAGCGGCTCGCCCGGCCGTCCGGTCCATGTCACGCTCCTTCAAAACGAGATCGTCATTCTCGAAGGCATTGACCTTCGCGGCATCGAGCCCGGCGACTACGAACTCATCTGCGCGCCGCTAAAATACGACGGCGCAACCGGCGACGGCTCTCCGGCGCGCACATTTTTACGTGAGATTTAGCCACGAATGTCACGAATGACACCAATAAGAAAATCGAATTAGTGAGATTCGTGTTATTCGTGGCTAAAGCTTTCTTATGAACGTAAATCATCCAGCTTATCGCGAGCGAGTCTACGCGCTCGTGCGCGACATACCGAAAGGCAAGGTGATGACCTACGGCCAGATCGCGTTGATCCTTGGGCTTGGCTACACCGCCCGAACGGTCGGTTACGTTATGCACGGCGCCGAAACCGAAAAGGTGCCGTGGCAGCGTGTGATCAATTCGCAAGGGAAATGTTCGACCGGCAAACTTACGATTCCGCTAAATCTGCAGCAGGAGCTTCTTGAGGCAGAAGGCGTGGTTTTTAGCGCGAGCGGCAAGTGCGACCTAAATGAGTGTCAGTGGTTTCCAGAGGGTTACGAACCTACAGACGACGAGCAGATAAGTTTGTTTAGGGCGTGTCAGTAGCCCGCACGTAAGTAAGGGCTGCTGCTGATACCAAACAACGTCTAGATTGCCAAAGCGACGAAGTCTGGAAGAACTAATACTTGAGTCAATATTAGTGGTAGCCCTTACTTACGTGCGGGCTACGGACACAGTTGTCTTATCTTCCCCACTTTAGCTTGTCGCGCAGAACGTCAAAATAATTTCGATTCGACGGTTGGACCAGGTTAAATGTGACATTGCTTTTGAGAATGAGGACGCGGTCGCCGGCCTTCATCGGGAAGCCGGTTTGGCCGTCGAGGCTGAGGACGACGCCTTCGTTTTCGTTATCCAGCGTGAGTTCGATCTCGGCGGTGTCTGGCACGACGATCGGGCGGTTTGTGAGTGTAAACGGGCAGATCGGCGTCAGCACGACGGCGTTCATCGACGGGTAAATGATCGGGCCGCCGGCTGAGAGATTGTAGGCGGTCGAGCCGGTCGGCGTCGAGACGATCAGCCCGTCCGCGCGAAACTTATTGACAAACAGGCCATTCAAATTAACGTCGATGTCGATGATGCGCGCCAAGGCCGCTTTGTTTATAACGACATCGTTTAGCACGCGGCCCGATGCGAGTTTCTTACTACCGCGATGATGTTCAGCGTCGAGCATTACCCGGCGGTCGATCTCGTACTCGCCCGCGATGATCGTACGAAGCGCCGGGAACATCTCCTCGATGCGAAAATCAGTAAGATAGCCGAGGCTGCCATGATTGATGCCGAGAACGAGCGAATCGTCGTCGCCGATCATTCGTGCGGTCGAGATCATCGTGCCGTCGCCGCCGAGCACGACGATCAGATCGGCATCGGTCAAGTTGTCATTTTGACGACGGGCTTCGCCTGCCGAGACTGGGTCGCCGACCACCGACACGCCTTGTTTATCGAGCCATGCGGACAGCTCAGCGGCCGTCGAGCGGGCTTCGTCGTGGCCGGGCTTTATGACGATACCAACTGATTTTATGGTTTTTGCGGCCATGTCTTTCTCGATAATAATCAGTTAAAAGGAGCTATTCTGCAACTCCAGCGCGTTTGAGCCACAGAGCTCACCGAGATCACGCAGAAATACGCCATATATCTCTACGCAGGATTTTTACGCCAAAGTTGATTGTAAACACACGCTTCAAACCAGTTGCATTTAGATAGGTTAGAACCTGTCCCGCTGAGACCTAGTTGGGTTTGGTGAGTGAAGAATTTGCCTCAGAGATCATCGAGATCACGGAGAAATCTCTGCCCTTAAATATCGTTGTCTTTATAAGTTCACATCTATCTCGGCTTGTCTCCGATAAACGAATCGCCTTTAGTTCGAATTCTGATAAGTGCTTTTCAGAGATCGACTCAGGCAAAGCCGACCCAATGTCCGATTATCTACTGAGTCAGTAATCCCGGTGTTCTCTGTGTCCTCTGTGGCTAAATTCCGCCGCCACCGCCATTCTCTATCGCGTAATTTGGGCTTAAAGTCGGTTTTTTGCTACACTCGTGGTTCGCCACGAAAGCAGATTTTTATTAAGTAGGTAGTTATCAGATGTTAAGGTTTTTTACTCGTCTCGAAAAGACACGCAACTTTTTTATCCTCATTTTCGCCATTTTGATGGTCGGCAGCCTTGTGTTTTTCTACACGCCACAGCGTGACACTGGAAACGCCAACTTCGGGCAGAGCGAAGAGGCGGCGGCATCGGTCTCGGGCCACGATGTAACTGTTGGCGAGATTGTGCGGCAAAAGGAGCAGTACAGCCAGTTTTCGCAAGGTCGGGGCTTTCCGACAAAGACGATCCTTGATGGCATGATCAGCAGTCGTATTTCGCGTATCGAGGCCGAACGTCTCGGTCTGACTGCGAGCGACATAGAAGTAGCCGACGCGATCCGCAAACAGCTAAAACGCGAAGACGGTACGATAGTAACGCAGTCGGAATACGAGGAGAACGTGACCGCGCAGGCGGGCAGCATAGCGGCTTACGAGCAGGGCATTCGCGATGACATAAGCGCAAATAAGCTGCGGGCGTTCATTACGTCGGGCGTGACCGTGTCGGAGGAAGACGTTCTCAGCGACTTTCAGCGAAAGAACACAAAGTTCGATCTCAACTACGTCGCGATCAGCTCGAGCGAGCTTGCAAAAAAGATCACGCCGACCGACGAAGAGCTTCGCGCGTACTTCGAGCAAAATAAAGCAAGTTACTTCATAAGCGTTCCGCAGAAAAAGATCAAGTACGTTTTTGTAAACACTGAAAAGCTCGGACAAAAGATGTCGATCACTGACGCCGACCTTCAAGCCGAGTACGACAAACTTCCTGCGGATAAAAGAACGGCAGGCGTTTTGGGACGCGAGATCGTGCTGCGTATTGCTAAGCCCGAGTTTGACGCCGATGTGCAGACAAAGGCGAGTCAGCTCATCGAACAGCTTCGCAAAGATGGCGAAACGGTTTCGGAGGAAGCCTTTATCGCTATGGCAAAAGGCCAGTCCGAGAGTCCGTCGTCGGCCGCGAGCGGCGGCAAACTCGCCGGCCCTGTCCGCGAAAACCTAAACAAACCCGACGATCCGTATCAACAGCTTCTAAAGATGCAGCCCGGCGAAGTCAGCGAGCCGATCAGCTATCAGAGCCGTTACTTCATTCTGCGTCGCGGCGAAGATGTGCCCAAGCCGATTGCAGACGCCAAGAAAGAATTGGAGGTCAGTCTTCGTAATCGACGGGCGTATTCGGTCGCGGCCGAATTGGCGCAAAAGGTCGTCGATTCGCTCAAACAGACAAAAGATCCGCTCAAGACAGCTCAGCAATTTGCCGGCGAAGCAAACATGAGCGCCGCCGAGATGATCAGGGAAACGAATTTCGTCAAACCGGGCGACGACGTGCCTAATGTCGGCGTCTCGCCGCAATTTGAAGAGGGCATCGCCCTGCTCGTTAACGTCGGCGACGTTGGCGAAAAGACGCCGATTCAAAATGGCTTTGCCGTGCCGATGCTCGTTGATAAAAAAGAACCGCGTGATGCTGAGTTTGACGAGGTCAAGGCGCAGATAGTCGATATCGTTAAGATAGACAAGGCCCGCTCACAAGTTGAGGAGATAGCTAAGGCCATCGCCGCTGGCGCGACCGATGCAGGCTCGTTAAATGGACTTGCAAGTGCAAAAGGCCTAACCGCAAAAGATCAAAAGAACTTTGTGCTCGGCTCGCCCCTGGGCGAAGGTGCGTCTGCCGGAACCAACGAAAGTTTTGAGAACGCTGTTTACGCGCTAAAGGCAGGTGAAGCTGCAAAAACCCCATTCAAGATAGGCGATGATTGGTACGTTGTCGGAGTGACGAAACGTGAAGACGCGAGTACCGCCGATTTTGCAAAGCAGCGCAGCAGTTTGATGGAGCAGATGTTGCAGACAAAACGCGGCGCGGTTTTTGGCGATTATCTCACTGCGACCAGACAGCGTTACGAGAAAGACGGCTCGATCAAAATTTACAAAGACGTTGTCGCAAAGATCGATGCTGCCGATTCGAACGCGTTTCCGACCGACGAAGACGAATCGTAAGCAAGTAAAAAGTTAAAAGTAAAAAGGCAAAGTAAAACCGATTGTGGTTTCTGACTTTGCCTTTTTACTTTTTACTTTAAGAATTAGCTCTCCAATAAAAAAGTTCGGCGGGGTTTATTCCAAATTCATTTTTCGCAGTATCGCCTGATAACGTGGCTCTAACCGCAGATCGTTGAAGACCGTGTCGGTTTTGAGGAAGGCCGACAAAAAGCCCTTGCCGTAAAAGGCCTTTCGAGATTCGCGAGGGCCTTTTCTTTTTCGCCCAGAAAAGCATATCTTGTCGCGACGAAATATAGCTTCGAAACGTTACACGTTCGCCAACCCGACGCGTCTTCAGCTTGCAAGACCACGTAACAGATATGGATTTTACTGCACAGCCGCAATAGAGTGAGTTATAGTCTGGCGTTGGGCCTTGTCAAAAGCGAGGCCTTAACGCGTCAAGTGCGTGTACCTTTTGCCCCGCGAATTCTCCATCGACAAAGGCGAAATGACGCCGACGCTAAAAATCAAACGCAGCGTCATCGACGAAAAATACGAAGAAGCCATCGACGAGATCTGCGGCACGTAGACTGTTCGTCAGTTTACAGACAATGCATAAATGCCAAACTTGCCGCTGCGGTTACTCGTGAAAAGTATTTGCTTGCCGTCACTCGACCATACGGGATAGTTGTCGTCGGCGAGGTCGCGGGTGACGCGCACGACACCCGAACCGTCCGAATTCATCACAAATATCTCGCCATTGCCACCCGCATCCCTCGTAAAAGCGATGCGTTTGCCGTCGGGCGAGATCGCAGGCTGGACGTCGTAGCGCAGACGAAAAGTCAGCCGCTGCTCGTCTCCGCCGGTTTCCGCATCGATCGAAAACAGTTCAAAGTTACCGGTCTTGCCGCCGATCTTGTCGTCGTTGAAAATTATTCTCTTGCCGTCGGGAGAATAGGTCGGATAGTGAGCGAAGGAATTTGCAAAGTAAAGTTCGCGAACGCCGCTGCCGTCTGCGTTCATTGTAAAAATGCCGTACGCAGCTCTGTTGTCGCCGCGATTGCTGACGAAAACGATTCGCGTTCCGTCGGGCGACCAAGCCGGAGCGGCGTCGGTGTGCGGGTGGTTCGAGATATTTTGCGGCGCGCCGCCGTCGAGCGAAACAGCAAAAATTTCGGAATTTCCGTCAACCTTATTGACAAAAACGATTAGCGACCCGTTCGGCGACACGTTTGGCACCGAGAGATTATTGGTCGAAGCGATCTTCGCGATCCTCTTTCCGGGAGATTCCATTAACCAGAACTCAAAACTTTCTGCATTTCTTTCGACGGTCGCGACAAATTTATCAGAACCCGGAACCGGCTTTACGCCGCGAATCTGATCAGTGCTGTCAGTAAATATCGGTCCCGGTGCGAACGGCTCGATGTTCATCAGATATACGTTGAACTTGCCGGATGCGTCGCTCAAGAGCAGGATCTGCGTGCCGTCGCGCGACCAACAAGTGTTGCTGATACCTTCGTTGCTCGCGAGATCTGTGACTCGCCGTACGCCGGTGCCGTCGGCGTTCATGATAAAAACATCGCGGTCTTCTTTGTCGCGTTGCGAGCTGAAAAGTATCTGGGTTCCGTCCGGAGCGAATGTCGGGAACGCGTCATGCGCAGGATCGACCGTAAGGCGTTTTGTCTCGCCGGCAGCTAAGTCTTTCGAATAGATCTCGAGATTCCCGTCGCGATCGCTGACAAAGAGGATCGAGCTTCCATCCGGTGCAAACGACGGATCGCCATCGAATGAAGGGCCTTCGACTATCGTGTCGATGACGCCGGTGTCGAGATTGTAGATATAAATATTGGAGTTGACGCCGCCATCAGATTGTCGAACGCCGCTCTGGTAAAGAAACCGCTTTCCGTCAGCCGACCATTGGCAGTTGCCGAACGTGAACGGCAGTTTGATCTCGCCGCTGCCGTCTGCGTTTGCAAGATACGCAGTTTTTGTCTCGCCATCTTTGTAGAACATCACCCTCGTTCCGTCGGGCGACCATATTCCACTGCGAAGGTTTGGTATCGTTTCGTCGCGATGCGCGGCCGAGCCGTCGGCGTTCATAATGAATGACGTCTCGCGAGTAAATCTGATGCGGCCGTCGGCTGTGAATTCCGGTTTGCCTTCGTCGATGTCAGAGTTTGTGAGACGGATGAGCACATTTTTTTCGGCCGACAGCTTATTTGTGGGTGCCGACTTTCGCAGCCACGCAAAAGCGGAGATCGCGATGACGACCGTGATGATCAACGCCGCTATCGGAAAGGTCTTAAGACGGCGGGATGGCTCTGTTGCTGCGTTGTCCTCAACCGCGACCGACGCGTCCGGTTCGATCTCGGATACGTGCGACAAAAACCGGTAGCCGAACTTGGGTACGGTCTCGATAAAATCATTGCCGTTCGTCTGATGTCCGAGCTGCTTTCTGAGCGTCGAAACGGTTCGGTTGATGTTGCCCTCCTCGACGTTTCTCTCTGCCCAAACTGTGTCGAGCAAAACTTCCTTCGACACGACTTGTCCCGAATTGCGGACCAGCACCTCGAGCAGGTCGAAAACGCGCGGCGTCAGATGCACGATCTTGTCGCCGTTCGTTAACAGACGCTCGCTTGGCCACATTTTAAAGCGGTCGAACGAGAATCCCTTATCGTTGTTGTTAATCTCACTCATTTTCGGAACTTTTCGGAACTTTTCCAATAATTTACAGGATTATTTGCTAATAGAAGTATAAATTACGGTCGAATTCACCGCAAAGGGTTCCAAATTTTCGATTCGAAGGGGCAGTAAAAAGATGAAAGCGTTTATAACCTCGATGTTACTCATCAGTTTGTCGGCCACGCCGGTTTTTGCCGATTACAAGATCACGCAGAAAACCATAATAGACGACTTCGCAACGGAGTTTACCGTCTATTCGAAAGGCGTTCGCGAACGTCGCGAGTCGAAGATGATTATGGATGGGCTGGACGCAGAAGAATCAGCGATGATGGCCAAAATGATGCCGCCAAGCCCGATCAAAATCACTCAATGCGACCTCAAACAAACTGTCTCCATCAACGATCCGAAGAAATACTTCTTTATCGATTACGACGATTGGTCGAGTCTGCCACCCGATCAATTGAAGCGTTTGCCGAAACAGAAGATCGTCATAAAAGGAACGACGACCGTGTCATCAGTCGTTACCGATTTGGGAAAACGCGCTCAGAAATTCGGCTTCACGGCAAAATGGCTCAAAGCTGTGCAGTCGATCGACAATTCAGCCGATTCGTGCGAGGGCCAAGCGTCGGTCCGCATCGAACGCGAAGGTTGGTTTGTCAATCTGTCTTTGGAGGGTGACTATTGCGAGGCACCGCCGATCCCGCCGGCAACAGGCGGCTGCCGCCCGAAACTCATAATGAAAACGATGCATAATCCGGGCTTTTTCCTCGAAGGCACGACAAAGATGTATGAGAACGGCAAGCTGCAAGGAACATCAAAAATAGAGACGACTGCTTTGTCCAAAGCAACGCTCGACCAAGGTCTATTTGAAATCCCCAAAGGCTACAAAGAAATGGATTCGATGGCTGAATTAATGGGAGCCGGCGAGATTAAAGACACAAGCGCGACAACCACTTTCAGTGACACTGGAAAGTCGGTCAAGACGGTGGCCATCGATTTCTTTTCGGGCAATACGTCGAAGATCGATCAGGACGGATTGCGCGAATACATCGCCCAGAAACTTTCGGCGGCGGGGTTAAGCGGACGCCTTGTCTCGTCACAAGCGGAACTTACAGGCGGCAATTATGCAAACACAATCGCCGTCGAGATAAAAAAGTTGAAAGAATCAGGCGCGTCGAAGATAGGTGGACTCTTTGGAAAGGTCACGGGCTCGTCCGATATGGCAAAAGCCGGCAGCAGTTCGGCGGAAATCGTGGTTACGCTATACGGCCCGGACGGCAGGACGGTCATCAGCTCGTCACCGGCGAACGCCGAAGTAAAAGGATCGCCAAACGACGCCGTTAAAGCCGCGATTGATCAAGTGATCTCACAAATTCTGATAAAGGCAAAATAGACGACTATGAAAATACTACCGTTGTTAGCTTTGCTTGTCGTAATTGGCAGTTTCGGCAACTACGGCTACTCGCAGCCGCCACGCACTTCCGGACTGCCGATCATTCGCGGCCCGGCTCCGGCGCAGAAGGTCAAACTCGTTCCGGCGAATGACGCTCTAAACGATTTTGCAAAAAAAGGCCTGCCGCGCACCTACACTTTCGGCGGCGATCTAAACGCCGAACTTGCCCGGAAAGCCGCCGAAGTCATTCTCACGGGCGAACAAGATTCACTTTCAGCTCTTATCGGCGCGTTGCAACTAGCCGGCTTTCACATCATCGACGAAAAGCAAAAGATCCTGTTTCAGCCTTCGCAGCCGAACGGCACCGCGTTCTTTGATTACGAAGTCGCCGGTATGCTGCGTGCGGGAAACATGGGATTTGTCACGAGCCTCGAGAGGATCGGAACCGTGATCAAAGGCCAGTCAGCCGCGCTCAAAAATATCGATTTCGGTGCAAAGATTCTTGCTGACATTAGGACAAATCGAACGTCCAAGGATCCGCAAACTCAATTTCTCGCCGAATTGATATTCGCACTCGGCAAAGGCACGTCAGATCTCTCGACACCGCAATCGAACATCACGATGGCACAGGCATCGCTGATAGAACGCCGATTCTTGGGCGACCTTGTCACAGCGTTTGAAAAGGCATCGGGCGGAATCGCGAGATATTCGACGAATAACGGTGTGAGGTTTGTTAACGCGAGTTTTCCGGCTGCTCCGTACGCGGTGTTCGACGATTCACCATGTCCGACCATCGATATTGCCGCCCAAGCTCAGGGCTATAATAAAAAAGGCAAAAAGGTAATCAAGTTCTTTGGATTTCTGCCCGAAGATGCAGGAAGCGGCGGCATACTTAAAGACGCTGCAAACGGCGTCGAACTCGCCAATAATATCATGGCGTATCTCAAGCTGATCGCCGCAAATCTGTTTATCGAGATCGAGGTCGATGTTCCGAATCCTCCGATACCACGCACCAAAAGCAATCAATTTATGGACCGTGGCGACGAACGAACCATTACCGCGACGTTCAAACGTTACTTTCCAAATTCGGCTCAGATAAATTGTGTGGCCAAGGTCATCAAAATGGTGACCAACGCCGAACTCGACGTGCCGGAAGAAGGCCTGCTGAAAGACGTTCCGGTCAAATGGGAGCCGCTCGACCGCGCCGAAGTTTCGCCACTCTATATCGACGCTATCGATCGCGGTAACGTTTATACACAGCGCACAAATGAGTCGGGACAAAATCAGATCAAAGCCACCGGCAAGGAGCAGCGACGCGACCTGAGAAAGATCGCGGTCACGCCGGTTTCGAAGTACGATCGCTGGCGGCTTTCGATAGCGACCGAAAAGATGGACGCGAAAAGCGATATTCCGAAGATACTCTGGGGAGCTCTCGATCTAAAAAAAGGCAGTATCCTCGCCTATTTCATCAGCTTTATTCCCGACATGCTCGGAAAAATGGCGCTGAAATCGCAACAGGTAAACATTCCCGTCAGAGATTGGGAACCCTGTACTGAGGACTGGGCCGGGACGATCTCATACACTCGCGACTTGCGAAAGACCGAGGTCATAACATCGAGACTAAAGCTCGGTTTCAACTCTGGCGGCGATGGAACCAGAACAACCGATATTCACGAAGACGTCCAGATCACTTTGAACCCTCGAACACGTGAAGAGATCGCGGCCAATGTTCCAAAGAAACGTGCCCAGTTCGATGCCTATGGCAACTACACGACCCGATTCGAAGGCTTTCGTGCGAACGATCCGTGCTGCGGCAAGGAGGAGGGCAAGTACACGACCAGGTTCGTTTCCGGCACGGATATCGACTATTCAGGACAGTTTGCTTACTCGTTCGGGATGACTTTTAAAGGCGGCGATAATGATTACCAACTTGGATTTAGTCTCGACACCGGCCCGATCAAATCGAGAGTTCACGATTATGAACATGTCGAAGAAACCAACTGCTTTCTCGAAACGGGCCACGACGAAACCAAGGAAAGCACCGCTTGGGTCCACGCGACTCTCGCCAGCGGCCGCTATCCATCGATGTATCTGACCGATGGCGTCGAGCTCGTCGGCGGTAAAAAGTTGCAAGAAGCTGACGGCTCAACAGTAACTTGGTGGTGGGAACTATCTCGCTGTAAACCTGCAGGACGCTAGTTCTTTGCCTTGCGAGGGTCGCTACCTAAACGCGTACGGCAACACCGCAGGCGAGGTGCTACAAGGCACAAAAGAATTCGGGTTTCCCGACGGCTCGACCCTCTCTTGGTCATGGTCATTGGCGAGATGTAAAAACTAGACGCGAACCAAGTCAAATGAAATTCATGCTGTCTCCAACTTGAAACTTTTACGCCAAGTCCCGATCGGGGCGAAGGAGCCCGAGATTGTCATAATGACCCGTGATTAAATCTATTACAAAGTGAAGTTGACCCAATATTTTAAGGTGAGGAAGCTAATATGAGTAGGATTCTTTTTTTCGTGTTATTCCTTTGCACTCCGCTATCGCTTGCGGCGCAAAAATCGGAGACATTCGAGAGCATCTCGTTTCAGACGCCAAAAGACTGGCAGAAAGAGGTTGGTAAGGAATCGGTTCAATTCGCGGCCGAAAATGCCGATGGCGGACTATGTCTGATCACGATGTTCAAGCCGATCGCCGGCAGCGGCAACGCCAAAACCGACTTTGGCACCGCTTGGGAAAGCGTCGTTCAAAGTACTGTAAAAGCCGGCAAACCTCAGATGAATCCGGCGGGCAATGACGACGGTTGGGCGATCGAGAACGGGGCGGCGCCGTACGAGAGTGACGGCAGGAAAGGCGTCGCGATGTTGATCACCGCTACTGGCAACTCAAAACTGGTGGTATTCCTCATCCTGACGAATACCGATGCCTTCGAACCGGCGATCAGCTCGTTCATTGGTTCGGTTAAACTGCCGAAGATCGAGCCGCCGGCTCAGGCAAAAAGCAGCGTGGCGGCACGAAACGATGGTTACAGATCGAGCACGGTGACTTTTGACGACGGCTGGACGAGTACGGCGCAGGATGATTGGGTGCTGGTCAGTAAAGGACAAATGAAGGTTCATCTGCTCTACGCCCTGCCGTACAACGCTTCACAATTCAGCGGGACGGGCGTGCGAGCGAGGGACTTTTATTGGGACAACTACGTCGCGAAATACTTCGGTATTCAAAGCAAGCAGTATCGCGAAGAATCGAGCATCGGCTCATTCAACGCGGAGTATGTCGAGGGCACAGCTACCGACCGGCAAACCGGTAAGCGACGGTTCATCGCCATGTACCTCAGCATTTCCCCAAACACCGCGTGGCTCAAGGTCGCGTCGGCTCCGAATGAAGGCGCGCTGAGGCAGCAGTTTCCAAAATCGCACCTGCAACTGGATTCGGACCTATCGGCAATGAGCCGATTTAACCAGTTTCCGGTGTCAGCAAGTGATGTCGCCGGAAGATGGCAGGACGGCAATACATCAACGGCGCATTGGTATTACGTTTCGCCGACGGGCTACGAGAGCTACGCCGGAATGACGATCGCCTCGACCGCCGCCGAATTCAACTTTGCGCCCAGCGGAAGTTATACGAGCCAACACACCGGCGCTACAGGCTCAGTCGGAAACCTCAGCGGCTTTAAGCAAACCTATCGCGGGACCTACAAGGTCACCGATTGGTCGCTGTCGGCGACCAACAGATGGCAGGGAAAGACCGATATTTTTAAGGCGTATTTTCAGGTCATGCGCGGCGGACGCGTTCTCGTGCTAGAGAGCGCGGGACAGACATACAACCTGGTCAGAACACGGTGAGGTGCATATGAAGAACACACAACTCGGTTTGGTGGCGTTATTGCTGGTTGCGGTTTTGGGCTGCGGCAAGCTGGGCGAGCTTGTCAAAAAGAGCGGCAACGATGCTGTCCCCGACGAGGTTAAAAAAAACATCGAGCAGGCATTGAAGACCGACTTTCTCGCCGATCCGCCATCGCCGGGAGCAAGCGTCGTTCGCCAGCTTACACGGCTCGATCCTAAGGCGGCCGAGTTTCAGAAAACCATCGAGGACCTCGAACGCTCCGCGATAAAGGAGTTCGCCGAGAAACTCTCGAAGGAATACAAGATCGACCGGTCGAAACTGCCCCTTGCACAACAAAAGACACAGGCCACCATTCAACGTCCGCCGACGCTTGCGTTGATCTCGCCGAACGCTCCCGTCGTTTATGGCATGCTGCAGGGCGGTCAGTCCTCTGCACCGATCGGGGTCGACAAAAACGACATTACGCTAACACTCTTGGTCGTCTCTTACTTTAACGATCTGCTCGCCGCCAATGTGAAGGACGTCGGTTCCATCTCGAAGACGATGCGAAAAGAGAACGGAAACTCCTACACGGATATGACCGTGGAGATCGGCCACGGCGCCGACGGATCGAACAAATTCGGCTTTAAGATGAATACGCGTGGTAACGCGGGAAATCGATCGCTCGATACTGATATGGAAGGCAGCGTTGACGGCCAGCGGTGTCCGCAGCTCGATGGTTCGGTGTATTTTACCGCGAAGCTAAAACTCACCGGCAAGCACGGCGACAACAGCTATATTCAGGAAGTGACTGCAAAGATCACGGCACAAACCAACGACGATGCCGATGTTGCCAGCTCCGAAACAAGGTTGAACCAGGGGATCCAGGAGTCGGCGGGCGGTATGAACACCTACATAGAGACGGAATACCAGATCAACATGAACAACGGTGCCTACACCGCGAGCAACCCTCGTGGCGTTCGGGGCGGCCAGAATCAAGGACCTCGCGCGGAAGAACTCGCGACGGCCGGAAACGAATCAGCGATGCATGCGGGAATGGCCGCGCTCGCCTTTGCCGAGGCGATGTGGCAAAACGGCGGCTGCGTTAAGATCGAGGCCCCGTCGCCCGGTAACGTCGAGCCGAGCTCGGTAACCGAGATTCCCGTAAGCGTAAAGCACAAATTCGACGGCAGCTCGGTTCCCTCAAAGGTAAAGGTAGACCTTTCCGGAGAAACTTCGGTTTCGCCAAAACAGATCGACCAGACGCCGGGCAAGTTGAGCTACACGGCACCGCCTGAAAAGAATAAATCGGCAACGATAAAGCTCGAAGCACGGTCTAAACGCGGACGCGCCAAACTTGATCTCAACGCAACGACCGGCGGAAACGCTTACAAAATTTCGGGCAACATCGATGAAGCGAGTATGAGCGGGACGACGTGCGATTCGAGCCAGCCATTTAGTATAGGCGGGACGCTGCAGTTCAGGTTTACGCCGACAAGCGCAACCACAGGTACATACACATACAGTGGGCCTTACAGTGCAAAGGGTTCCGGCCCGTATGTCATCAACGGCGACGGTTCGATGAAGCTCGACGGCACCGGATGCATTATGGGCGGCAACTGCAAGACTTACTCGCACAGTTGGACGGCGACTCCGATCGATCCGGCAGAGTGCAAGTAGCAAAGTCGGTTTAGATTCAAAATTCGCGCACAAGGATTGTTCCTGACGGTAGTCAGCCCGAACAGGAAGCATCGATCGGGGTTAGTTAGGAAAACGAAAATACTGGAGGAGTTATGAGAAACACAAGAGAGGCTTTTACACTGGTCGGCCGGGCAATTTTGCTAATCGTCGTCCTCTTTGTTGCCGGAGCACGGGCGCAAACAACGGAGTTTACTTATCAGGGACGGCTCTTGGACAATAGTTTGCCGCCGACGGCGAATTACGATTTTCAGTTTAGTTTGTGGAATTCGCTTGCAAACGGAATGCAGCAGGGCACGACGCAGACTGTCACGGGTGTTGCGGTCGCAAACGGAATATTCACCGTTCGCCTTGATTTCGGAGCACAATTCGCCGGCGCGGCGAGGTTCATACAGATCGAGGTGCGTCCCGCGGGCGGCGGAGTATACACGCTGCTCGCCCCGCGGCAGCCGATATCGAGCGCGCCTTATGCTTACAAAAGTGTTGTCTCAGATACTGCGACCACGGCCGATACCGCAAACACGGCGACTAACTCGTTGAATCTCGGCGGCGTTGAGGCAAATCAATTCGTCGTGACGACCGATCCGCGAATGTCGGATGCACGGTTACCGGTCGCGGGAAGTCCGAACTATATTCAAAACACGATTTCGCCCCAAGTCACGAGCAACTTCAACGTTTCGGGCGTCGGCCGGGCCGGTACGCTGCGCTCGGCGACTATCGATTCGCTCGGCGAGTACCAAATGTTCGGAACGCGCGTGCTCAGTGTAACGGGAAACAACACATCGCTCGGACCGAATGCGGGCGATTCCAGCTCCGGTACTTTTAATACTTATCTGGGTTCGGGTGCGGGCGGCGCGGCGACGTCGAATGTCGCGCAGAATACCTTTGCCGGAACGAACTCCGGCGCCAGCACGACGGACGGCACACGCAACAGTTTCTTTGGCGCGCGGTCAGGATTTTCAAATGACAACGGCGGGTCGAATACGTTTGTCGGTGAAGGATCCGGCGTCCTAAGCCAAAACGGCGGCGAGAACTCTTTCTTTGGTGCAGACTCGGGCCAATCCAATTCGATGGGTTCGCGAAACTCGTATTTCGGTGTATGGGCGGGCGGACTGCCTGACGTCACCGACTCCGCCGCGATCGGGTATCGAGCATTTGCCACTCAAAACAACTCGCTCATTCTAGGTAGCGTCAACGGATTTAACGGCGCGTCCGTTTCGCCGCGAATCGGGATCGGAACAACGGCGCCTGCTTTCAAGCTGCACTTGATAGACGAATCGAATTCAGGCCTACGCGTTCAGACCGATTCGCCGGGCGGAACCGTCGCATCATTCGGAGGCTTCGGTTCGTTCGGAGTCGACGCTCCCGGCATTACCGCCGGAAGATTCTCGATCCTCGAAAACGGCAACGTCGGCGTCGGCGTCGCGGCTCCCGCAGCGAAGTTTCAAGTCAACGGCAACAGCGTATTCAGCGGAACCGTCAATGTGTCCGGTACGCTCACTGCGAACGGTTCATCGCTCACGAACATCAACGGGGCGAATATTACAAACAACACGATCAACGCTTCGGCACTAGCGTCGGACACATTTCCAAACCAACGCAACCTGCAATTGCTCGGCTCGCTCCGTTGGGATCTGCTTGGTCAAAGAATCGCGGTCGGCACCAATCCCCAAGGAATCGCTTTTGACGGTGCAAATATGTGGGTGACGACGAACAGCAGCGACGGCAATGTGACAAAACTGCGCGTCCTGGACGGCGTGGTTCAGGGCACTTTTGCGGTCGGCAATTTTCCTGCCGGAGTCGCATTTGACGGTGCAAATATCTGGGTGACGCGTAACACCTTCAACAATGTGACAAAGCTGCGAGCCAGCGACGGAGCAAATCTCGGCGTTTTTGCGGTCGGCGACACGCCCATCGGAGTCGCTTTTGACGGTGCAAATATCTGGGTGGCGAATCGGTTCAGCGACAATGTGACAAAGCTGCGCGTCCTGGACGGTGCGAATCTGGGGACGTTTGCGGTCGGCAGCGGTCCCATCGGAGTCGCTTTTGACGCCGCAAATATCTGGGTGGTGAATGTCAGCAGCAACAATGTGACAAAACTGCGAGCCAGCGACGGAGCGCTTCAGGGCACGTTTGCGGTCGGCACCAATCCCAGTGCAGTCGCTTTTGACGGTGCAAATATCTGGGTGACGAATGGTGACAGCAACAATGTGACAAAGCTGCCGGTGTTTCCGTGAGGCGGCGATCAGTGACGGTGCGGTATTTTGCTTTCAGCCTCGTTCACGAGGCTTACCCGAAAGGGTACATAGCCACGTCGTTTACGGCGTGGTCAGGTCGAGCGAAAAACCGGCAGGTCGTTTCTGGCACAAAAGACGTGCCAGTGTTGAGGTAGGCCCGCAACCGTAACGTCCTTGCTCCGACCGGCTTAAGCCAATTGATCGTAAGCCCGTTGAAACGGGCTGGGAATTCTATATTGAACGGCTACCACGCCCTAAAGGACGTGGCTATGTGCCGCCAAGGGCGGAAAAGAGACGATGCCGGGAGCGAGAGGAATGAGCAAGCAATTTAGCACATCGAGCGGCCAGAGCCGCCGGAGGAAATATGAAAAGCAATGTAAAACTGAAAATTGAAAACGGAAAATTATTGATAGCTCTCTTTGCATTTTCCATTATCCATTGTCCATTGTCCGTTATCGCGCAGACTGGCGGGACATACGACTTGTCGCACTCCGTGATTGCGGCGGGCGGCGCTTCGAATTCGACCGGCGGGACGTTAAATGTCAGCGGCACGGTCGGACAGGCGGCCGCTGGCGTTTCGTCGAACAGCTCGCCGTCGAGATTCGATCTGCACGGCGGGTTTTGGTTTCAGAATCTCGCCCCGACAGCCGCCGCGGTTTCGATCACCGGCCGCGTAACAACCGCGAACGGACAAGGCATACGCAGCGCGCGATTGATATTAACTTCGCCCGACGGAGCGCGTCGAACGGCTATCACATCGACGTTCGGCTATTACGCTTTCGACGGCGTCGAGGTCGGGCATACGTATGTTTTGGAAATCGCTTCGAAGCGTTATGCATTCACTAATCCGACACGCATCTTCAGCTTGCAAGATCACGTCACCGATATGGACTTTGTTGCAGAGCCGCAGTAGCGAGTGTGCGAGTGTGCGAGAGTGTGAGCGGGCTTCTGCAAACTACCACCAACCGAGCAGCTTCCACCACGCGATTCCGACAACTGACCAGATCACGATGTTTATTATTGAGGCGATCAAACCAGTCTTCCACCAAGTGCTTTGTTTGACGTAGCCGGTGCCGAAATAGATTGGGCCGGGCGTCGTGCCATAATGAGTTAGTCCGGCGTTAAGATTTGAGAAGTACATAAGTACCAAAATCGAAAGCCCGACGGGTGCACCGGCGGCGATCGCAACGAGCAGAAACGCCGCAAACATCGCGAGCACGTGCGCCGTGATCGACGCAAAAAGATAGTGGCTGTAGAAATATACGAGCGCGATGATGGCGAGCGCCGCAACCCACGTCATTCCGCTCGTCATGCCGCCGACCCGCTCGGCAAAAAGTTTTGTGAGACCCGTTTCGCCGATCATCGTCGCCATGTTTACGAGCCCGCCATACCAGACGAACGTCGACCACGCGTTTCGCTCACCCATGATGTCTTTCCAGTCGATCACGCGCGATATAAGCAGCACGCCGATGCCCGAGAGCGCGACAATCGCAGTGTCGACGCTGTGAAGGCGGTCCTTTGTGATCCAAAAAAATATGACGACAGCCATCGTCGCGATCACCGTGACTTCGTTGCGTGTGATGCGACCGATTTTATTTAGCTCGTCTCGTGCGAACGCAGGCGCGTCGGGCGTTTCGCGCGTCTCGGGTGGAAATAGTTTGTAGATCATCGGCGGAATAACAGCCAGTGAGACGAGCGCCGGAACGATCGCAGCGACGAACCAGCCACCGTAAGTTAGCTCGATGCCGACGTTTTCCTTAACAAGTTTTGCGATGACAAAATTACCGGCCTGTCCCGTGATAAATGTCGCGCAAATGATGATGTCGCATTGATAAAGCAGATTCATCAAAAACGCGCCGAGCTTGTTTGCCGTGCCGTCTTCGACACGCGAATCGTAACTTTCGCTGACGCCGATCGCGATCGGCAAAATCACGCCGCCGTTGCGCGCCGCGTTTGACGGTATCATCGATGCTAAAACGAAATCAGTGCCGATCAGAGCATAGCCAAGCCCGAGCGTCCTGCGTCCGATAGCTCGAATAAATAGCAACGCGACGCGGCGGCCAAGACCAGTTTTGATCATTGCGCACGACAAAAAGAACGCCGCGAGCACGAGCCAAACGACAGGGTCGCTGTAACCTTTTAGAGCTTCGACAGGTTTTAGCGCCCCAAACAGAACTGTTGCAACAACGCCAAGCAGCACGACCGCGCTTCCGGTGAGCGGTTGCACGATCGAACCGACGATTGTCGCGATAAATATCGCTAATAAAGTCCAAGCCTCGCGGGTCACGCCTTCAGGCCGCGGCAACAACGCGATCACGACACCGACGCCGATGACGGCCAGCCATTTGAGAAAAGTTTTCTGCATAAAAAAAAAAGCCACAGAGTTCACAGAGATTACTCTGCGCCCTCTGTGGCCAAAAACAACGCCTTTAGGTAATTACATCGCCGGTGCGTGCATATATTTGAAATAATAAAACGTGATTCCAGCCCAGATCACGAGATTGGCAAGCGAAAGCATGAGTCCCATGCTGCGCGTTTTGGCGCTGCGTCCAGCGTTCCGGTCGCCCTTTCCATACATCAAAACGCCAACCAAAACACCCGTTATACCCCAGGCAAAAAGCCTGATGAAGAGGTTGAACGGTATATCCGCCTTCAAATTCATCAGATACGGCACCTGATACAGCGTCAATGCAATACACAATACAATCGCGATAATCGCAGCGATAGGCGGCTTATAGGTAGACTCGGTTTCGTCGCCACCACGGTCTTCCTCGATGCCGAGTTTGCTGTTGTTATAGCTGTAGGCAAAGTAAATCACGAGCCCGATAGCCATCCAGTCGATGAGGCGAATCCACGTGTCGAGCGGAAGGCTGTTCATCAGATACGCCGCCGAAACAACGGTTGCAATCGGAATAAACGGCGAAAGCGGCACCTTGAACGGCCGGTGAAGAGCCGGGTTCGATGACCGCAGAATAATAATACCGACACCTACGATCACAAATGCGAACAGCGTTCCGATACTCACCAATTCACCGAGCAAGCTGATCGGCACAAAGCCCGCAAGTATCGCGACGATAGTTCCGGTGATCGCAGTAGTGATGTGCGGCGTTTGGTACTTCGGATGAATCTTTGCGGCCCACGACGGCAGCAGGCCGTCCTTCGACATTGAGTAAAACACACGCGGCTGGCCCATGGTCATTACGACCATTGTCGAGCTCAAACCGAGAACCGCGCCGACTTTGATGATCGTCGGGAAAACAAAGAGGATCGTTCCCATTGTCGTACCCTGTGCCCTTTGAAGGGCGGCGTCGATAGCAACCGCGATAGGTGCTGCGGCGTTGGTCAGCAGTTTGTAATCAACCAATCCGACCATAATTCCGGCAACCAGAATATAGAGAACAGTACAGATCGCCAAGCTTCCTAAGATACCGATAGGCATGTCCCGCTGCGGATTTTTTGCTTCCTGCGAGGCGGTCGAAACCGCATCAAAACCGATGTATGCAAAGAATATAACCGCAGCTCCGGTCACAACACCGCTAAAGCCGTACGGCATAAACTCAGCACAGCCAGGCGCTCCAACTGTGCAGCCGATACCAATATTATTTGTATTGACATATCCGACGCCCGCGATGATAAAGAGAACGACCACGAGCACCTTGACCATCACAATGATCGAGTTAAAGCTCGCCGATTCTTTGATACCGCGTATAAGCAGCAGCGTCACAGCGACCGCTATCAACGCGGCCGGGAGATTGAATACCCCGACGCCGATCACGGCTCCCGTGGCCGACTTGATCTCCATTCCAGGAGGCGCGGCAAGTGCCAGAGGGAAATTTATTCCGAGCGTATCTCTAAAGAGGCTGACGACATAACCGGACCATCCGACCGCCACGGTCGCGGCGCCGAATGCGTATTCGAGAATCAGATCCCAACCGATGATCCAGGCGACAAATTCGCCGAGAGTTCCGTAACCATATGCGTATGCAGAACCAGAGATCGGCACGCTGGCCGCAAACTCCGAATAACACAACGCGGCAAACGCGCTTACGATACCGGCGAGGATCATTGAAATGATCACGGCCGGACCGGCGTGTTTACCGGCCGCTTGTCCGGTGAGCACAAAAATACCAGTACCGATGATTCCACCGATACCAAGCATGGTCAGATCTAACGCAGTCAACGTTTTCTTGAGTGTATGAGCGCCGGTTTCCTCGGCCTCGGCGATGATCTTCGAAATTGGTTTAGTCGCGAAAAGTGACATGAAAACCTCCTAAGTTTGTTTAAGTTAAGAATTCTACCCAGTCGCTTTTTGCGACATGCTTTTCCAAATAAAATAAACCGGCACGCCCGTGAGCACGATCAACAAGCCGGGCCAGGTCGCGGTCGTCTGGTAAATAAACAGAACGGCCAAAATCACCGCTGCTCCGATAACGTAAAGGGCAGGCAGAAACGGATAGCCAAAGGCTTTATACGGGCGCTCGGCGTCGGGTTGTTTCGCGCGGAGCACAAAGATTCCGATGATCGTCAGAATATAAAAGATCAACGCCGCCGAGATCACGTATGTCAGCAGATCGCCGTAAAGATTACCGTAGCTCACTTTGCCGTCAGCGGCGGTCTTTACGGTTCGCGGCAAAACATAAAACGCCGACCAGATGCCCTGAATCACGAGGCCCCAGGCCGGGACATGAAACTTGTTCAGATCGCCCGCCGATTTAAAGAACAAACCGTCCTTTGCCATCGCGTAGTACGCGCGCGCACCGGCGAGGATCAATCCATTGTTGCAGCCGAATGTCGAAACGACGATTGCGACCGCCATAATCGTCGCCCCGACGCCGGGGAAAATTACATCAGCGGTCGCCGACGCCACGCGGTCGCTGGTCACGGTTTGAATCGTCTCAAACGGCAGCGTAACGAGATACGCGACATTCGCCAGCAGATAAAGCGTGATCACAAGGCCCGTTCCCATCGCCAGTGAGAGCGGAATGTTGCGCTTCGGATCTTTAACTTCGCCGGCAGTGAAAGTGATGTTGTTCCACGCATCGGCGCTGAATAACGAGTTTGTCTGCGCGACGCAGATTCCGACGAACAGGCCGAAGACCACGGCAGCCGTTAAACCGCCGCCGACATCCTGCAACTTGCCGCGAACCGTCCACAGATCGCCAAAATTCGCTGCGGCAATGTCGCCGTGCCACGCTAGACCGACGACAATGCCGAGCACAATCAGCGCGATCAGCGAACCTGTTTTTGCGAACGTAAAAGTGTTTTGTATGAACTTACCCAATTTGAGCCCGCGCGTGTTCATCCATGTAAGCAGCGCGATCATCGCAATGCCGACGAGCTGCGCCGTCGAGAGCGAAAACGCGTAACTCGACGAGCCAAGACGAATCGGTTCAATTAGGTAATTTGTTTCGGAAATCGACGGGAAGAGCACGCCGATGTAACGGCCAAAACCGACGGCGACCGCTGCGATCGTCGCAGTTTGAATCACGAGAAACAACGTCCAGCCGTATAAGAAACCCCAAAACGGCGAATATGCTTCGCGTAAGTAAACGTATTGACCGCCGGCCTTGGGCATCATCGCCGCGAGCTCGCCGTACGCAAGCGCGCCGATCATTGTCAGCACGCCGGTCACGAGCCACACAACCAGCAGCCAGCCGGGCGAACCAACTTGCCGCGCAATGTCCGCCGAGACGATAAAGATACCGCTGCCGATCATCGATCCGGCCACGATCATTGTAGAATCGAGCAGACCCAGTCCGCGGACAAAGCCCTCATTCGTAGGTTGTTCGACTTCCGTTAATTCGGTTGCCATGTTTTGTCTGAACCACCTGCGCTTAGGTGGTGGTTTAAGTTAAGCCGCAGAGGCCAAGCTAAATTACTTCTCTGTTCAACCACCCACTACCGTAGGTGGTTCTGACTATTTGTTGTTGGCGAGAAAATCGTTGCTGTTATTATACGTTTATTACAAAATCTGTCTACTAGGGAGCGTGTTCGTGTCCGTAGCTCGCGTGTCCGTAGCCCGCACGTAAGTAAGGGCCAGCTTAGCGACAGTTCAACCTAGTCAAATGTTGGCAACTCACCACCCTGACCGTTTACGACATATTCAACAGCTTTCTCGATATGCTCTTCTGTCCAAAGATATCGAGTGCTGCCATGGCGTGACCATACTTTTGTTTCTTTGCCGATAAGATTTGCCGCTCTCAGCGCTCGTGTTGAATATGCTTTGAAACTATTCATCATTCGTTCGACGATTCCACAATTATTTACCACCACATGAGCGTGATTTGTGCGAACATGTAAAGCGAACAAAGTATAGTTTCTTACATCACACACTTCGCGAATAGCGTTTTCGATGACCTGCCGTTCGCGACTTCCGAGAATGATTGGCGACGCAACAAGGTTGTCGTCGTCTATCCTTCTAAGAGTAGCGTTCGGTGCAATTTTAGGTCCTCCGTGGACGTTGCTTGATCGCCTTCCCACAGAACCACGCTCATCGCCGTGTAACCACGTGCCATAACATCTGAACGTGATCAGGTAAGCCAGAGCTACCGATCTGTCCTGGAATTCTATGTAGTCGCGTTTCATGATAGTTAGCAGTTTTTCTGGTTAACGTGGCCCTTACTTACGTGCGGGCTACTGACACGTCAAGACACTTCTTCCCATATCTTATGACCGTATGTTTCTCTTAGAAATATAGAACCAATGATGAATGTAATTCCGGCGACGACTATTGGGTAGTAAAGCCCGGCGTAGATGTTGCCGGTTGAGGCCACGACAGAAAGGCCGATGAGCGGCAGCAGGCCGCCGAAGACGCCGTTGCCGATGTGATAGGGCAGAGACAAAGCCGTATAGCGAATCTTTGCGGGGAAAGCTTCGACAAGATACGCCGCTATCGGGCCGTAAACCATCGTCACCCACAAAACCTGAATAAAAATAAGGCCGATCAGCATCCACGCCGATCTGTTTGACAGCAGATCGCCGATCGATGTGTAAGGCAAAACCTTCGGCGCCGCGACGAGAGAGCCGCTTTCGTCCAATGATTGCGGCGTAAGTTTGATGGCGCCGGTTGCGGCGTCGCTTTGCGAAATCGCGGTGACGACGTTCGAACCAGCAGCGGATTGCATCGCGTGATAGATCGGCAGGTAGGTGAAAACAGCAAGCAAACAGCCGGCGAGCATTATCTTTTTACGCCCGATACGGTCGCTCAGCGCGCCGAAGAACACAAAGAACGGCATTCCCATGAGAAGTGCGATGGCGACGATGTAGTTTGCAGACGTGGTGTTGACGTTAAGGATCGATTGCAGATAAAAGAGTGCATAAAACTGGCCGGTGTACCAGACGACGCCCTGGCCGGCGGTCGCTCCGAACAGTGATATCAGCACGATCTTAAGATTTTGCCATTTTGTAAATGCCTCGACCAAGGGACTTGCGCTGTGCATGCCGCTGCTTTTAAGGTGCGCGAAGATCGGTGACTCTTTCATCCGTAGGCGAATGTAGAGCGACACGGCGACAAGCGCTATTGAGATCAAAAACGGAATTCGCCAGCCGCCGATGCCGTCTGCCTTCCCGGCGAACTGATCCGGCGACATCAGATTTTGTACGATCAAGATCACGGCAAGCGATAAAAATAGCCCAAGCGTCGCTGTGATCTGAATAAATGACGTGTAAAAGCCGCGTCGCTCGTCGGGTACGTGTTCGGCAACGTAAACGGCCGCGCCGCCGTATTCACCGCCTAGCGCGAGTCCCTGCAACACGCGAATCAGCAGCAAGATTATCGGCGCCGCATAACCGATCTGAGCGTAGGTCGGCAAAAAGCCGATCACCGCAGTCGCACCGCCCATGATCAAAAGTGTGACCAAAAAGGCGTACTTTCGCCCGACGATATCGCCGATCCGCCCAAAGAACAACGCTCCGAACGGACGCACGACAAAGCCGACGGCGAAGGTCGCAAGATAAGCAATGTATGCAAATGTCTGATTCTCAGGCGGGTAAAAGAGCGGTGCGATCGTCGCGGCGAGGCTGCCAAAGATATAAAAGTCATACCACTCGATCATCGTGCCGACGGATGACGCACCGATGACCTGCCAGATCTTCGTCTTTGAGATTTCGCTGCTTGCCATTCAGGAGAGATTTTCACCTGAAAGCAGCCGATCACGCAATCGCCTGTTTGAACTTCTCGATCTGCGCTCCGAACAGGAACGTCGCAAGATCTGCGTTTTCGTGCGACCGTTCGTATCCGACGAGCTCAACGTAGGCGCGGCCTGTGATCGAAACGCCGGCCTTTTTTCCAGTGACATCGCAGCGGCCTTCCCAATAGACGACCATTGTCGTGCCGCGCGTGTCTAGTTCCTGATCGGCGATCGATGGAGTGATGGTCATCTCGATGTCGAGTTTTGGAATAGAAACGCTCCACGACGCCGGATAAACCGCGCCGTTTCGCGGGCTCGTCCAGGTCGATAAGATTTCGATCTCAAAATCGGAGCGCTTTAAATAGCTGCAGGCACCGTCCATTGCTACAAATGTGCCGGTCGAGTCGCCTTCGCTCCCGTCTTGGTTTTTGAACCGATAGATCATCAGTTCGCATCCGGAGTCGAATTGTATCGAGAACCAGTCCCAATAACCGTGTTCCCAAATGCCAAACTCACGATCCATCCACGCCGAACCGGTGAACGTCTCGACCTTGCCATTCTCGTTCGTCTGACCTGCGACCGACATTCGCGTAAACGAAAAGTGGTTCGAGCCGCCGTTGCCTTTCTTTGCAATGCCGCTGCCCTCGTCGCCGTTTAGGACGACGGGTTTTGTAGGTTCCAGGATCGCGTCGAATGTTAGTCCGTCGTTTAGCGTTGCGTGCAAAATGTGCCGCCCCGCAACTTCGCGAAGCGACCATTCGCCTAAACGCACGTCACACGACGTCTCACTCATCGATACGGGTACGTCGAGCGGCTTGTCAAAACTGCGAATGTGATCGTATCGGAACGTTTGTTCGCTGATGTCTGAGATCGCAAAATGCGCGAAGTACATCGGGTTTGCTAGCGCCGTCATTGGCAGGACGCCAATGCGGTCGAGATCCGTGCGGCGTTTGAAAAAGACGAGTTCGAATCCAAACCGCCGCCCGTCCGCACGCTCACAATGACCTGTGTAATACCACCACTCCGTCTGCACGTCGCGTTTTGCAAAAAGATCGTCGGGCAGTGTTACGCTGCCATCCGACGGCGTTGCGCGCAGCGGTTCGCCGCGATAATTCAGCAGACTAGCGACGCCGTCGAGCACGCTCGCCGCCGCTTTTTCTAAACTTTCGGTAAATGCTTTCATTATTTTTTTGTAAAATAGCTACGAAACCGACTTAACTGACAACTGATCACTGACCACCGACTACTGCTATATGCTAATTCACATCGTATGCTGGAAATACAAAGCCGAGACGCCAGCCGCGGCCCGGGAACAACACATCGCGACGCTAAGATCTCTGCCAGGCAAAATCGAGTGTATCAAAACTTTTGATGTCGGCAGCGACATCCTGAATCTTGATAGGTCATTCGACACGGGGCTGGTGGCCGGATTCAAAAACCGCGAGGCTCTGGACGAATATACCGTTCATGCCGATCATCTGGCCGTTGCCACGATGGGCAGGCAGATCGCCGAAAAGGTCGTTTCTGTGGACTTTTTGCAGGATGGGACGCGCGCCTGAAGGCAAACGATTTCATGTCTGATAACATCATAGACAGGCGATATAAATTTAATATTTTGTAGGTAAGAAAGATGACCAGGTTGATCAGATACGGACTAAAACTCGCGGTAATTGCGGCGGTGCTCGTGCTGCCAGCGGCTGCCCAAGTCAAGCGAACGCCGTTTGACGTTACGAAATACGTAATGGACGTAAACCTCGCGCCCGATAGCCGCAAGCTCACCGCGACCGTCGATGTGACGTTCACACCGCTCGAGGACACGCGCGCCGTCGCCTTCGAGCTGAACGGTTCGCTTAAGATCGACACGGTCACTCGCGCAGCGCAGATGTTGACTGCTGCGCCCGTTTCGGGCCCGATGCCGCGAGGTTCTGTTAAAACCGCGACGCCTCCGGCAAGCGGGATCACGTTTGTTCAGGATCAAACAAACTCGAGCGATTTGGGGCCCCACGTGCGAATCGATCTGGGTGACAATGTAGTTAAAGGAACGCCCATAACTTTGCGTTTCAAATACAGCGGCGTTCTCGACAACCCGGCCGGCGGCCCGCTGCTAAATAAGCGGCTGGCTTACGTCGGCGAGAACAACGGTTATCTGATGTATGCGGCTCGGTGGTTTCCGTTTCACGATTACGCGGCCGATCAGGCAACCGCCGAGATAACGATCTCGCTGCCCGCCGGTTTGCAGCTTGTCGGCACGAGCGACGCACCGGTTACCGCAGTCGGCGGCAAATATAAATTTATTCAATCGACGCCCGGCTTGCCCGGCAACTTTGCATACGGCAAATATATGCCGCGAACCTTGCGCGTCGGTGATCAGGAGCTGCAGTTTTTTGCAAAGCCGGGCAGCGACGCGCTCGTGGCGAACTATGGCGAAAAACTCGGCAAGGCGCTCGAGTATTACACGCGTCGGTTTGGCGAACCTGCGTCGGGCAAAAAGCTCGCTGTCGCTGTGATCGATGACGAGAGTTTAGATTTTTACTCGTCACGCGGAATGTTGTTTATTGCGGCGCGACCATTTGAAGAGAACCGCGAGTTTATGACCGATCGCCTTCAGCGCGAAGCGGCGTATCAGTGGTGGGGACAGAGTGTCGGCCTCAAATCGTTTGACGACGCGTGGCTGTCGCAAGGGTTGGCCGAATACAGCGCGTTTTCGCTACGAGAAAGCACGCTCGACGGTGCAAAGCTCGACGCGCTACGCCGCGAGATACTCGAGAAGGCGCTGACATTCGAGCAAACGGCGTCTATCCTGCGTGCGCCGGCGAATCTCGACGACACTTCCACGGCCTATCAGTACATTATGTTCGCCAAGGGCGCGCTTGCTTTCAAACTTTTACGCGACACTTTGGGCGAAGCGAAGTTCGACTCGATGCTGCGGAACTTTTTACAGCAATTTCGCGGTAAAAACGCCTCGATCGACGATTTTGAAAAACTCGCGACTGGAAGCGCCGGCACGAACATGCGTTACTTTTTTGCACGTTGGGTCGAGTCGACGGGCGTACCTGAGTTTACGAGCGACTATCTGATCATTCGCACACGCGGCGGCAAGTTTGTCGCACGCGGCACGGTCAAACAAAATTACGACAACCTTCGGCTGCCGGTCGAGGTGCAGCTCCGTAGCGAAGGCGACCAGGGCCTCACAACCGTAAAGCTCGACATGGAAGACGCGAGCGCCGACTTTAACATCGAGTCGACCGGCAAGCCGATCGCCGTCGTCATCGATCCGAGTTACAAGCTGCTGCGAATCTCGCCCGACCTTCGCGTCTCGTCGATCGCGCGTCGCGGCATCGAGCAGTTTAAGACAGGCAACTACGTCGAGGCGCAGCAGCAGTTCGAAGAGGCGTTAAAGCTCGACCGCTCGAATTCGTGGATCTACTATCATCTCGGCCTTCTGTTTCTCGACCAGCGAAACTTCGACCTAGCGATAGATAATTTCAAAGCTGCGCTCGGCGGTAATCTAAATCCCGTGTGGCTCAGCGTCTGGTCGAACATCAAGATGGGCAACGCCTACGACGCCAAGGGCGACCGCACACGCGCCGTCGCCGCCTACAAACGCGCGGAAACGCTTGGCGACAACTACGACAACGCGCAAGAGGCGATCAAAAAATATCAGGCCACGCCATACGACCCGCGAGAGAACAAAGCGACAGCGACGAAATAGGTTACTGTTTTTCGCCACCTAGATCACAGAGGTCACAGAGATATGCGTCTTATACCTTCACGCAGTCCCGATGCATCGGGATTGATTATTAATGCACGTTTCAAACCGGTTGCTTTTAGATAAGACAGAACTTGTGCCGTTGAGACTTCGGTGAGTTTGCTGAGAGATTTGATCTCAACGATGACCTCTTCTTCGACAAGCACATCGAGTCTTTGACCTTTAATTATTTTTTCTTTATAGATCACATCTATCTCAACCTGTCTCCGATAACCGATTCCCCGCAAATCGAATTCGTGACAAAGTGCTTCTTCATAGATTGATTCCAGCAAACCAGGACCGAGTGTTCGATGAATCCCGACAAGTCGGGACGGCACCGATTATCTTCTGAGTCAGTATGTCGTTTTCCACTCTCTGAGTTCTCTGTGTCCTCTGTGGCTAAAGCCATTTAGGAATTAGTTGAGTTTCTGCAACGCGGGATTGTTCGGGTTCACTGCTTTTAATTCTTCGACAGTTTTTTGCAGATTAGCGGCGTCGCCATTTTCGCGATAGGCGATGACGAGGTTTTGCAGCGTGACTTCGTGTTTTGGGTTGATGGCGAGCGACAACTTGTACTCTTTTATCGCACGATCGATGTCACGAGGTTCGCGTAAATAAAATGTGAGGCCGAGGTCGGTGCGGGCCGTTATATCTTTAGGGTTTTTTGCAAGAGCTAGCGTGTACCACTTCTCGGCTTCCAAATAATTTTCCGCGTCAAAATACGCATTGCCTGCCTTCGTGAGCGGCTCGGCGTCGTTTGGTTTTAGTTTGCTGGCCGCCTCGTAAAACTTTGCGGCGTCTTCAAACCGCTGTATCTGATAGTAGAGATCGCCGGCCGTCATCTGTGCCTCGAAACTCTGCGGCTCGGCTTTAGCTTTTTCGATCGCGGCAGAAACTTGTTGGATAGCTGCCGCCCCCGTCTGCCCGTCGCTCGCGCCGATCGGCGGATGATCGGCCGGAAGCGCCGGATTTGAGTTAGCAGACGGCGCCAATGTGCTCGCCGTCGCCGATGTCTCGAGTGCCGAGCGGTTAAGGCTGTTGGCAAACATAAAACCAATGATCGAGCCGATGAGCAGCCCGATCACACCAAACATTATATTTTCTTTCTTCATAAAAAAAGATTTGCCACCGAGAACACAGAGAGCACGAGAAACCAACCTCAAGAATCTCTGTGGTCTCTGTGGCTAATCTTACTTGATAGTAATACCAATCGACTCAAGAAATCTATTTGGCCGCTCGCCGCCGATCAGCGCAAAGACAAAATCGTTTGGAATCGTCGCGACGATCTCTTTTGTTACGACGTCTTCGAGCACAACCTCTTTTCCGCGCATCTCTTTTATTCCGACGCCGAATTTTAGATCGAGCAAGCCGTCGTCTGCGCAGTTGTAGAGCTGAAACTTATTACCGAACTTAACCGTCGGCGCCAGATAATCGCGAACAAGCACGGTGACGCGATTCATATCCTCGCTCTTTCGTGGGCTTATGTTGGCGCCGTCGCGCGTTGCGATAAGATCGACCGCGGCCTCGACTGCGACATTGCCGCCGCCGACAACAATTATGTCTTTGCCACGGAAGTCCATCGGATTAGAAAGGGCGTAAATGACCTTTTGCTGCTCACGACCGTCGATCACAACTTTCAAATCTTCTTCGTTCGAAAGACGCAGCTTGTTCGGCGCACCGCGCAGGCCGATCGCGATCACAACCCGCCGTGCGGTGTAACTATGCGGTAATTTTTCATTTCCGCTCTCAGTCGTGATCGTAAAATAGTCTTGCGTCTCCGAGCGTGTCACCGCCTTGCAGCTCTCAAACTCATTTACTTTGACGCCTTTAGCCGCGAGACTGGCGAGCCAGACGGACAGAATGTTTTCGCGGTTGTCGCCCGGAATCTTGGCTTGCAGTTGGTCGGCGATGTCAGCACGAAAGCCGGCCAGCAAGTTTTCACGGTCGACGAGGAAGTGCGTTTTAAAAACTTGCGGCCAATTGCTTGCACCTTTTGTTTTCAAAAATGCCGCAATACGTTTTTTAAGCTCCTTGCCGATCTTCTCAAATAGAACCTGTGACAACTCGTTGCGCAGCGGCGTCGGAATCGTGTCGATCAATTCTGCATGAAGCAGCGGTGTTTGTTCTGCAACGACTTTGTTTAGATCATCGCCAAGCGCGTCATAGATCGCGCCGTCGTCGTTCGCTTCGCCGCCGTATTTTGCCTTTGCGAGACCGAGACCTGCCGCCGGAATACCGCCAAACCAATCCTTTGTATCAGGTTTGAAAAAAATGTATTTGCCTTTCGGATACAGATCGATCGTCGAGAGCGTGTTGTTCTGTTCGAGCGCAATGTAGCTCAAGCCTGCATCTTGCGCCGTCGCGGCGGCCGATGCACCGCCCGGGCCGATGCCGATGATCGCGACGTCGTATTCGGCGCGAGATTCGGGTGACGATTGCGATAATTCCGACGCAATGTGGGTGACGACCTCGGCGCCTTCTTTGACGGCGTTCTTTATGAGCGGCACGCCCGAGACGTCGCCGATGATGTAACAGCCCGGCACGTTCGTCTCGTAACTCGCGCCATCGCGCGTCGGCGTTGGTAAGCTGCGAACTTCTTTTGCGGTGTTTATGACGATGCACGCCTTTGGATTCACCGGACACTCAGCCTGACACGCTGTGTCCTCCATGCAGAGGTCGGGCGCAACCGCGGCGGCCGTGCCATCGACGATCGCAAGTACGTCGTGCGGGCAAGCATCGACGCACGCCTGACAGCCGATGCAGCGTTCGGGAAAAATCACGGGGTGCGGATACGACGGACCGCGATACTTGTCGAGTCCGAGTTCGGCGAGTTCGCGTTTGTCGAGGTAACGCACCTGCGTGAGCGGAGCGATCTTCTTTCCACGCTTTTTAAAAAATCTAAACGCTCGTGTTGAATCATTTACTAGCGCGATAAAGCCTATGACGAGTGTCACGCCGAGAATGCTCGCCCACCCGAGCCACGTCAGACCGCCATAGGCAACTGCATCCTCAGGCGTGTAAACACGATTCAGCCAGATCAGTAAACCGACCAATGCGAGACATGCGATGATGTGAAACGCTCTCATTGAACTTTTCCTTCGGCGATCTTTGCCGCGATGGCATCGCGTCTTCTACGAATCGCGTCGTCGGTTAAAAACTCATTCCAACGCCCGCCACTGTACGGATGCTGCGTGTGACACGAAATACAATTCGCGGGGCTGGATGCGCCAAAACGCTGATCGCGATTTACGGCTCCTTCACTTGTCGTGTGACAAGCGGCGCAAGTTTTACGCGGCGTAACGCGGTCGATGCTGTTCTTACCAAAACTCTCGTGACACGTCGAGCACGAAACAAGTCCGCGAGAATCACCTTTTAAGCCATCGGGCACTTTAAGACGCGCGACGTGAATCGTGTGAAACTGTCGGCTCAGTTTTTCTTGCTCGTCCTTATCACCAGTCGCCGAGAAATTTATCTCGGGTATCGCGTCGGCGACTTCGCGATAAACGCCTTTCCAGGCCCAGACTCCATCTTGCGCCGGATAACCATACGAGCCGCCGTGCTCGGTACGCACAGCCTTGCCGTTGTAGAGCTGTTTGTTGCTATCGTTGTGACACGTCGCACACGACGCGATCGCCGACGCGCTCGGCGAAAATTCCGCTCCCATGTGTTCCTTGTGACACGAGTTGCAGGTAATGCCGGCTTCCTCGTGTGCCTTTGTGTTCGTAGCGTGAAATTCCAACGCTGTGTGACAGCGAATGCACGAGTTCTCCATCGGTTCGCTTGGCGTATGGCAGGTCGTGCAAGAATTTGCATTTTCGATAACGGCGATCGTGCTGCTCTCGAATTTTAGCGCGTGTGGATTCGATAGAGGCGCGGGCACGTAAGCTTGCGGGTACTTGAAATAAGCAAAGACGCCGATCGCACCGATCAGCAGCAACGACCACACGAACAGCGCGACTCTCCATGGCGAGCGTAGATCGCCCGTCGGCCGCCAGTTGAACATCGCCTTGCCGGGCTTTGGCTTCTCGGTTGGTCGCAGCCGTGTGCCCCAATCTTCTTTTTCGCGAGTGCGTTTTTCCCAAAAGACTTTTAAAACATTCGCGGCTTTCGAGTCAATGACTTGCGCACTCAAGGGCCGAGCCTGCTCGACCTCGGCGGTAGCTTGCTGTTGAACCGTGAGCGATAACGCGTCGCCGTCGTGAGTAACAAGTATCGTAAACGGCCCGATCTGGATCGTATCGCCGGATGCGAGCACGTCGGTTTTTTGGGGTCCCAAAAGGCGTCCGTTCAATGTGAGTGCGTTAGCAGTTGAAAGATTTGCGACGACATATTGTTCGTCGCTGAAATTTATTCCGGCGTGAATGCGCGACACGGTTTCGTGATTCAAAACAATCTCGCACGTGTCGAGACGGCCGATGCGCACTCCGTCTTTGTAATGGGTCGTCGGCGGCTCATCGCGGCCACTGTAAATGATCTTGAATGTGCCCGTGTCGTTCATATCAGGAGACGTTAAAGTAAACGACTTGAATAATGTGCAGCACCATTAGTACGAGCATGATCGATGTGAATAGCACGTGCGGCGGCACCCAAAGTTTTAGTAAGTAGTGCAGGTAGCACAGAGCATCGACGCGGCGTAGCGTCGCTGCGTTTTCGACGGCTTCCATAAGACGTGCGTCGTCGGCACGATTCATCTCGTCGGCGCTCTTGCGAAACTCGCGACGTGCCGACGCGAGCATCGTCCGCAAATCTTCCTGCCTGAAATACTGCCGCAGTAAGTAACCAAGGCCGAGAAATCGGCGACGAACTTTATTTTGAATCAGCTGCTTCAGCTCGGGATTTGTAGTTTCGTCCACAGTGCGTATCAGCTCGGCACGCAGCTCTTCGCGGCGAGTCTCGAGATCTTCGATCAGCAGTGGTTCGCGCTCGATGCGCGTCATAAATTTCGGCACGATCATGTAGCAAATTGCGCCAAAGATACCAGATGCAATTACAAGGTCGAACGAGATCATCAATATCGTCGTCAACAATCCGCCTGAACGTGTCCCACAATGCACGAGCAACACGACGCCCGCAAGCACACCGATATAGATGTGCGAGAGCATCCAGTAACGCAACGCTCCGGCGCGTCGTCGGTAAATCTGCTTTCGCAATGGATAAGCCATCACCCAAACAATGCCGCCCAAACCTGCGAGACCGGTGATCCAACGCATTGTCAGCCAGCCGCCGCTGCCGAGCGGCACGTCTTGCGTAAACTTAATCGTCGCCCAGACTGCTGCGACACCGCTCGCAATCACGGCAATGAATCCGGCGATGTGCCAGACCATCGACAGTAAATCGAACTTGTGAATATTGATACCGATCGCGTGCGTGCGACTTTTCTGCACAAAGCCGAGCGTCTCGTTTACCTCGCCGAAATACTCACGCGGATTTACCCTAACAAGCGCGCCCGTAGGACAATTTTCTTCGCACGAGTAAGCTGCCGCCTTGGCGCCTTTTGGATTGAGGCCGGTGTCTTTGCACAGATTGCATTTTACGGCGAGCAGATTTTCGGTTTGCGTGACGGGCTCGGGCAGCTTTGTTTCACGAAGAGAGAAAACGGATGCAAGGCGCGCAAACGCGCCGCCGCCATTTTTATCTGCACTACTTGGTCTCTCAATCATCGAGATCGCGTCGTACGGACACTGCGTCGCGCAGTCGCCGCAGCCGATACACGTCTTTGCGTTGATGTCGATCTCACCGTCGGGGAAACGGGCGATCGCTCCGGTAGGACAGCCGGTAAGACATTCGGGATCCTGACAGTGCATGCACACGGTTGGCACGAGCACGCTTTGAATTTTTGTTTTCAGCGGTTTTACGGGCCGCTCGATGTGGATGCCGCGCCTCGTGAGCCGCGAGTGGCCGTGAACCTTGTGACACGCTAGCGAGCAGTTGCCGCAGCGAATACATTTCGCCATGTCCATCACGAGCAGATTGACACCATCGACGACGCCGGTCTCGATCTCGCGAGTTGCGGCGTTCAAAACGCGCGTGTCAGCTGGATGCGACGGAACGGTTGCGTTATCGGCGCCGGACGACGACTCGAGAAACGGCGCGAGGGTTGTGCTCAGTTCTTTGTCTTCGCGAAGACGCGAGACCGCGACCTCGACGACTTCGGTTCGTCCCGAGGCGCGGGCCGTGTATTTCCACGTCGCCGGTTTTTCGATAGCTTCGGCGCCGAGACACGAACCTGCGCCGAGAAAGTCGAGGCCGACGGACTCGTCGGTTTCGAGCAGTAGATCAGCGGCCTTTGGGTTAAACTCGACGCCGCTCACGCGCTGGATCCACCCGTTGCGCACATATACGACACGATTTATGGGGTCGCCCTCGCGAAACAGCACCGAGTCTTTTTCATACACGGCAAAACGCGCCGCGTCGTTTAATCGCTTGAGCAAATCGGGCGTGAAATCGACGCTATTAAAATCCTGTAGATCGTTTAATGTGAGCGAGAGGCCGTAGTTGCTATAATTGCGCGTCAGGGCCTTGCCGAATTTTGGCAGCTTGCGTAAAAGTCTGATCGCGGGACGCGTGAGCTCGAGAACAAGTGCGGAGTTAGCGCTGTCGGCGACCGAGACCGTTGCAGTTCGCGGTGTGCCGGAGAGCAAAGCCATCTCGCCAAACGAATTCCCGGCGGGAATTTCGCCTAGCTTCTGACGCGCTCCGCCCGACTCGATGACCGACGCCTCGAGGACGCCCTCCACAAGGATATAAAAGATGCTGCTTTCCCAAGTGTTTTGTTCGATGATGATTTCGCCGGGTGAGAATTCCAGCAAACGGCAATACGGCCCGACCTGACGCCCACGATAGCTGCGGCCAAAGAGGATGATGTCCATGTCGAGCTCGTTCTTGAATTCGCCGTTCGGCATCTTCTCGACAAGTTCGGACACGATGTCCACATTACGAAATGCCTCGATGAATTGCTCGTGCTTTTGTATTTCACGCGGCATTGCGAATTGGGTCGGTCAGTAGCTTTGATTCCTATCTTTGCCTCTTTGCGGGGAATCTCTTTAGCGTTAACAAGAATTTCCCGCAAAGACGCAAAGAACGCAAAGGTAAATCTCTTAATACTTACTCGGTTCGAAAATCAGGTAATACGATTGCCGTAATAATAAAAGATAACGCCTGCGATGCTGATCAGCAAAATCAGCAAGAAAAGTAAAAGAAACGCACCGACGATTATCCAAACGAGATAACTTTTCTTCGCGGGCGGTGCGGCTTGCTGTTCGGGCGGCGGAGTTACATTGGCAGCGGGCCTCGCGTTTGTTGTAAGCGGCGCGATCACCTCTACGCGTTTCTCAGGCGGCGGCGGTGCATCGGGCGCCTTCGAGATATTCAGCCCCATGTCAGAGAGCATCTGGCCGTACATCGTCTTGCCCATCTGGACGGTGTGGTCCATCTGCTCAAATTTCGACTCTTCCTGTCGCTGCTCTTCTTCTACAATGGCGTTGCCGCAAGCCGGGCAAAACGCCTTCGCTTCATCGACGAGTTCGCCGCATTTATCGCACGCTTTTTGTCCCATCGATCAATTTTTCTTGTGACAGATCAGACAATCCTTAGAGGTTGCAAACCCGGTTCGGCTCTTAACTTCGGGCCGGAGCGCCGCTGCCGCGTCGTGACACGTGTTGCAGTTGATGTGATACGCAAGCTCGTTGTTTAGATCTTTTGTGACCGTCTTACCGCCGATAGTGTAATCGGCCGTCGGCATCTCTTTGCCGTCGGGCACATTGCCGTCCTGAAAGTGGCAGTCGCGGCACCCGCTAACCTTCCGCGTCGAAGCCCGCCAGACATCCATTGTCAGCAGCACGTCGCGCTCGGACGTTAGCAGTGGCGGCTTCAAAGCCGACTTTGGCTGATCGGTGTGATGACACTCGACACAGCCGACCACCGATTTGCCGTCAGGGCTGTAATTCTTAAACGCATGCGTTTCGTGATCAAAAGGCGCCTCGCCATACTCGGTCAGGCTGTCCTTGCTTAATATGAAAGTCTTTGGAATTGTCTTGCCGCTCGCTACGGCCGTGTTAGCGTTAGAGCTCACATTCGCCGCCGTGTTCGCGCCAGCAGGCCTATTAGCGTTTGTATTCGCCGCAACGTTCGCAGACGGCGTCGGAGTCGGGCTCGCACCTTGCGCAAACACGCCCAACCCCAGATCACCAAGCCGCGAACCACTCAAAACCACAACGACGGCGACAATTCCAAACACACCCGTCACGAGCAATTTAGCTAGATTTTTCATATCGTTAATGCAACCTATTAAAACCCCTTTAGGGCTGTAATGTCAATGTTTTGTGAGATGCAGAGACAGCGTAATGAAGATGTTTGTGAAGTTTAGTTACTGAGGGCTGCCGGGCATCATGTCGAAGCCGGAGCCTGAGTGGCAGCGTGTGCAGCTCGACATGTTGATAATGTCGTTGCCGTTGAAGGCGCGCGACCCGTTGTGGCACATCGCGCAGTTGTTTGACGGAGCGACGTTGTGCTGTTGAGCGGCGATGTTTGTAACTTGGCGGCCTTGCGGCGCTCCTGCACGCACCGAATGACAATCGCCGCAGCCCACGCCGCCGTGTTCCGCGTGGCTGAAAACCGCCTTAAAAACATAACGCGATTGCGGCGTTCGGCTGTATGGGGCGAGTTCGTGACAGACGTTGCACGAGCCGATCTTGCTCTCGGGCGTGTGACACGCGTAGCAGGTTGCGTGTGCCTGAAAGCCGATGGGAATCGCTCGACCTGGCCCGCGAGGTGCGTGACACGCGGAGCAGCCCTCGGCCGGGCGGCCTGCGCCGTTGTCGTGTGCGGCGTGATCGAACTTCATATTAAAACCCTCTTTGAAATTCACAGGGAAGGTTTTCATCGTCGGCGGCGAGGCTCCGAGATCTTTGTGACAGATCGAGCACATCGTCTGCTCTTCGCTCGTGAATTGATTCAGGTGACAGCCGACGCAGGATTCGTGCGCGGCGAAATCCATCTTAAGGACGCGGCCTTCACGTTTGTGACACGAAGTGCAGTCGAACTGTTTATGTTCGGGAATGCGATGCGAAAACGCCTTAAATGTTTTGTCCGAGACGCGCTCCGGCACGGCGTCAGGAAACTCCGACGACGTTATCGTTGGCGAGATTCGCGCTTGTTGTTTGAGACAACTTGCGGCAAACACGACAAACGTGCTGAGAATCAGCAACACCTTTAACAGATTTCTGATGCCGCCGGTTTTTATCATTACGATCAACGTGCTAAGTGGCTCGCCGGAACCGGATAACGCCCGATCGCGGTCGTGTGGCAATAATTGCATTGAAACGCCGCACTGTTTGCCGCGAGCGACGATTCGCGTTTACCGATCTCCTCGGTCAGTTTATCACCGTGGCACGCGATGCACGCGAGCACCGGCACGTCTGGGTCTTTCAGTTTTGCGACGTCGTTGTTCTGCGAAATTCGCACGTGACATGTCATGCAGTCTTTAACATGCACCAGATCGCCGCGCTCGTTTTTGTCCATGTGATCGAACTTGAGTGAATAGCGGCCGAGAATATTCGTGTCCGAGTAAGATTTCGTAAGTGTGTGGCAACCGGCGCAATTATTCGCTGTCGGTTTGACGCTCGTGTAGTGGCAAGCGAAGCACGTCGCGTGGCCGCTCGGCATGTCTTTGAAAAATGCGGGCGTCGGCGTAAAGCTCTCCTTCAGTGCTGCACTAAGCGGCGTCAAACTTCTATCTTTTGGCGGCAGCGTTTCAAACTTTGGCTGCTGCTGGCGAGTCTCGTGACAGATCGCGCAGTTGTTGAACTGCGGCGGCTTATCGTCCCGCGACGTCGTAAAGCTCGCGTTCACAAAATGCGCGACGGCGACTGGCTCGCGTTTTTGGTTTGCGGCGATAATGTCCTGATGAACGTTGTGCGGAAACTTTGTCAAAAACTCTTGGGAGCGCGCTTTTACCGGAAACGCAAAACGCGGTCCGCGTCCGGGGCCGACATCAGTGTGACAGCCGAGACAGAACGCAGGTTTGTTGCCGCCGCGAAAAAAATCGCGCATGTGGCAGCTCGCACACGCCGCATGACCCGGGAAATCCGCAACGTCGGGAAAGCCGCGTGCCGAAACCCAGTTGCCTGTTGGCATCGCGTGACACGAAGCGCAGTCTTTCTTTTTATGCGCCGCCGTCGCGTGTGAAAACCGGTCACGGCTCTGCGCCGACGAGCGCGGCAAAAAGCTTACGGCAAAAAGAATTGCAACAGTCACGACGAACAAAATTCTCAAACCGTTCTTGTTCATTGACCGCAGCTCCCGTTTTCACACTTTGGCAACACTCGAACAATGACCTCGCATTTTTTTACGAGCTTTGATGTCTCGGCGATCGGCAGAGCCGGTAATTTAGCTTTCTTGCCGGCGCCGATCTCGGCTTCGCAGGCCCAGACGTAGCTTTTGCCGCCGATCTCGACGGGCACAAGATTTGTGACGAGGAATGTCTCGGTCTTTTTGCCCGCTGCGATATTGAGCGGAATGTCGATAAAGATCGCCACGACCGAAACGCTGTCTGTCATCGATGATTGAATTGGTTTCGTCGTGCCGAACAAACTTGCAACAAGCGTTTTGCGCGTCAGGTAAAAACCGTCGCGAAGCGCGGGTGTGAGGTTTGTCGTCAGCCACTTTTGCGCGATTGCAGGTTTATTGCGAAATTGCTTCAAACCCTTTTGATACGCGGCCTGAAACTCGGGCACCTTGGCGATATCTTGGCCCTCGATCTCGCGGCAGTAGGGCGATTCGCAATCCTGGGCCTTTAGCCACGCAGTATATTCGGCGCTCGCCTTTGCCTTGCAGTAAAAGCAGTCTCGCGAAGTGACGGTTGCAGCCTTTATGCGCTCGACCATCTCTTTGTTCGCATCGAGGCCGCCACGAAAAAGATAAAAGCGTTTACGTTTTAATTTGACTTGCGCACCAGCGACGCTCACGCGTCCCGAGATCTCAAGCGAGCCGCTACTTTGCGCATCTGCGACTGTCGCCCAGTATGGCGACATCAGGACGACGAGCAGGACGAAGCTTAAATTGCGCATTATGGTTGATCGAGAAAAGGACGCGGCGGAAATTTTACAAACGGCAAACGCACGCTGCGGACAAAGATATTGTCCGAGCGAATCGCGATCGGCGGTGCAAAATTAGCGGCGCCCGCTGCGGCGATCAGATCGTCCTGATCTATGCCGTCGCCGCTTACGCCGATACCGCCGACGTGCGTCGAGCCGCGATAAAGCGGAATGCCGCCCGCGAAGATCTGCAAACCGTTTTTAAGTTCGGGCACCGACGTGCAGGGACACGGCGCGATCATCGTCCATTTAACACGAGCAGCCCCGCGACAAATGGGTGGTGGCGGCGAGATCAAAACCGAACTGCTCAAATCTAGTTGCAAACCTACATTGAACGGACTCCAATCCACAAGTTCTTTACTAAACGGCCCGGCCGACGTGCCGTTGATGCCGTCGGGAAACAGCGGGCGATGTAAAAATCCTAGTCCACGATCGCTGAATGCAATCGCACCGTTGAGCGCGATGCCGTCGGCGCTTGCACGCGTCACATACGAGCCGAAACCGGCGGCGGTCAATTTCGCAGCGGCGTCAGAGCGGGTAAAAAAGTTTGACGAGCGCGCCTTTTGCACCGAGACGTCGAGACCAAAAACCGGCGCGTCCACTTGGTGAAAAATGCCGAGCACAGCGCCGTTTGTATCGACGACGGCGATCGTCACGCGTGCGTTGCTGCCCAAGGGCTGGCGAATGCCGGCGCGGACGCGATTCGCAGTTTGCACGGCGGCGGCAAGAATCGAACTAACTTCAGCCGCAGACAACGCCGTGCCCGCGACCGTCGGAAAGCGCATGCTGAATTGACCGTTGATGCCGCCGAGCACGCCGGGTACAAAATCGCTCGCCGGTGCCGCCAGGATCGGCGACGTGACAACACCGGGCAGACTGCCAAACGGAATTGCGGTTACGGTCGTCGCGTCAACCGTGTTCGCAAACGGCAGGCGAATGCCTTCGACGAGAATGTTGTCGCCGCGAATCAGGGCGGGCGACTCAAATCCGCGCGTTCCATAAGCCGCGATTGTTTCTTCGGCAGAAAAATCGTCGTCCATCGGGTTTCGGTCGACGGTGTAAAGGCCGTTGCCCTCAACGCCGACGCCGCCGACCGCGACTCCATTTTTATAGAGTGGAATTCCGCCCGCGTCGCCCGACAGCCCGAGCGGCAAACCTGCGATCGCAATGTCCGAGCACGGCAGCGTTGAAAACTGAACGCCGTAGAGCGGCCCGCCTGGGCGATTGTCGATACCGGGCGGGAAGTGCTCCTGAATGATAAAGCTCGCCGTTCGCGTCGTGAACGCGTTGCCGCCGGTCGAGAAGATCCCGGCCGTTCCGGCCTTCGAGTGCGATGCGGCGGAGATAGGCACCGATAAATTTTCGAGACCTTGACCCGCTCGTCCGACGCTGCGGATCAACGTCGTCGCGGGCGCGCCCGTCATCGTAAACGTGCCAAGCAAATTACCTTCTTTATCGGTCACGGACACGGCCACGCGCTGATTCGTCGCTACAGCTTTCGAAACAGCTTGCGCGATTACGGTTTGAACATCAGCAACTGTGAGGCTTTGTGAACTAGCGACTGTGGCAGCGAACAGAAGTATCAGAAGAGAGGCAAAAAACTGAAAAGTTTTTACCGGCAAAATCTTCATGAATGCTTACGAATATCATACAAATGCTCGAGATAGTCAAGCATTTGCGACAGCTATTTGACAGCTTTAATTTTCTTTCTCTCCGTTGGCTTTTCAGCGATGGCGGCGAGCGTTTCGGTAATTTTTGAATAGATGCCGTCGGCGTCGAGGCCGTAATTTGCTAACAGAATCTTTGGGTCGCCGTGCGTAACGATCTCGTCCGGAACGCCGATGCGAACCACTTTGACCTTGTCCGCGAGTCCTTTTTCTTCGAGCAGTTCGAGCACAGCCGAGCCGAATCCGCCGGCGAGATACGCGTCTTCGACTGTGACGATCAGGCTGTGCGAGTTTGCGAGGGTCGAGATCATTTCACCGTCCAGCGGTTTTACAAAACGCGCGTTGACGACCGTTGTATCGACGCCATTTTTTTCGAGCGACGTTGCGACATCGAGCGCAGTGTAAACAATTGGACCGTACGCCAATATCGCTACGTCGCCGTCCTTTGCGTCGCCGTATAAAACTTCGGCTTTGCCGATCTCGACTGCGCGCGGCGGCGAGCTGATATCGACGCCTTGTCCGTTGCCGCGAGGATATCGAAGTGCCGCAGGGCCTTCGTACTCGATCGCGGTGAACATCATGTCGCGCATTTCGGCCTCGTCCTTCGGCGCCATCAAAATAATGTTCGGATAGCCGCGAAGATATGCGATGTCGAGCAAGCCATGATGTGTCGGACCGTCCGCACCGACGAGGCCGGCGCGATCCATCGCTATCGTCACGTTTAGATTTTGCAGGCAAACGTCGTGAATCACCTGGTCGAACGCGCGCTGCAAGAATGTCGAGTAGATCGCCGCGACGGGCCTCAGACCTTCGCACGCCATTCCCGCGCAAAACGTCATCGCGTGCTGCTCAGCGATGCCTACGTCATAAGCCCGGTCGGGAAATTTCTCTAAAACTTTGTCGACGCCCGTGCCGTCCGGCATCGCGGCGGTGAGCGCGACGATTCTACCGTCGCGTTCCATCAACTCGCACATCGTGTCGCCAAAGACCTGCGTGTAAGTCGGCGCCGCGGCCTTACCCGATTTGTACGGCAAGCCGGTTTTCGGATCGAACGGTCCGGTTGCGTGATATGCGTAGTAATTTTTTTCAGGATTGGGAAAGCCCTTACCCTTTGTCGTCAGTGCGTGGACGATGACGGGTCCGTCCGTCACATTTTTCGCTTCTTCGAGTGCACGCACGAGCATCGGAACGTTGTGTCCGTCGACGTAACCGATGTATTTGAAGCCGAGTTCATTTACAAGTGCGCCGGGCAGAACGGCTGCCGCGATCGCATCTTTTACCGACTTTGCCGCAGCACGGAGTTTGCCGCCGATGCCGGGAACGCTCTCGAGCGCATCGCCGATCTCTTCCTTTAGGTGCTGGTAACTCTGTGCTTCCTTGATGCGGTTGAGATAGCGGCTGAGCGCACCGACCGCCGGTGCGATGGACATCTCGTTATCGTTTAGCAGAACGATCAGCCGCGATTTGAGATGGCCGGCCTGATTGATCGCTTCCATCGCCATGCCGCCCGCCAGGCTGGAATCGCCTATCAGCGCGCAGACATGAAAGTCTTCGCCCTTCGTGTCGCGTGCGATGGCCATTCCCAAACCGGCTGAAATCGACGTCGATGCGTGACCGGCGCCGAACGTGTCATACTCCGATTCGTCGCGGCGAAGAAAACCGCTCAGTCCGCCATACTGTTTGATAGTGTGAAGCTCATCGCGGCGACCGGTGAGGATCTTGTGAGCATAAGCCTGGTGGCCAACGTCCCACACCAGCCGGTCGTTTGGCGTGTCAAAAACATAGTGCATCGCGACAGCCAGCTCGACGGCGCCTAAGCTTGCTCCCGTGTGGCCGCCAACGCGCGAGCACGTGTCGATAATGAAATGGCGAACTTCGTCTGCGACCTCTTGCAGATCCTCGACTCGAAGTTGCCGTAAATCGGCGGGCGAATTTATCTCTGATAAAAATCTCATGCGTGAACGCTTATCTAAAGGTGATATTTTAGCTTGCCGCGACGCGATTGGTAAATAGCATAAGGCGTTTTGGCTGACACTTCTTTACACATGAGGACGTAAAAACGTAAGACCAAACCGCTGTTTCGCGCGTCAAACAACACGAACGGGCGACGAGCCAACTTAAATATTACGAGGTTAAATAGTTATGTCATTAAAGTTTAAATTTATTTCTACACTTACGGTCGCAGGTCTGATTGCTGCGTTTTCGAGCGTTTCAACGGCCCAGGATACCAAGGCCGATGCGCCATCAACCGCCCCGAACAAGGCCGAAAAGCCGTTCAAGGGCCATCGTGGTGGTTTTGGCAAATTTGGCGGCAAAGGTGTTGGCGGCAAAAAGCACGGTCGACACGGAATGCGTGGTTTTATGCGCGGCATCGATCTGACCGATGCCCAAAAAGAACAGATTCGTGGCATTCGTGAGGCCAACAAGCCCGATCAGGCGAAGATGGACGAAATTCGCACCCTCATCGAGGCCAAGCGCGCCGGCACGCTTACGGCTGACCAAGAAGCTCGCTTCAAGTCGTTTCGCGATGAGCGACAGGCAAAAAGTAAGGCGGTTCACGAGCAGATGATAAACGTCCTTACAGCTGAGCAAAAAGCTCAGATCGAGAAGAACAAACAGGAGATGAAGCAGCGTCACGAGCAGTTTCGTCAAAAGCGTGAAGAGCTTCGCAAACAAAAACAGGACGGCACGGGAGATAAGCCAAAAGTTGGTTAAACCCAATTATTTATACAGTTAAAAAGGCGCGGGGTACATCAGCTCCACGCCTTTTTGTATCGGTAAAATTATCAGCAACTCGGCCAAATAGCCATTCATCCAAACTCCGGCTTCAGACATTAATAAGTAGTTTGGATCGCTATTAAAAAAACGTTTGAAGCATTCACCCCGGCCGAATACCCTCCTTTCGGTCGGGGCTTTTTGTGCTTAATTTTTCAGAAAAACAGTTCTGTCGACGTCGGCGGGGTTGCCGACGACGGTGAAGCGAACGTTGCGCATGTATTTGTTCGCGGCTGCCTGGACCTCCGATGCGGTCACATTGCGGACCTTATCGAGAAAGACAAACGAATTGCGCCAACCGCCGCCGAGGAGCTCATAAAGCGCGAGTTCGCCCGCCTGCGCGGCGTTTGTTTCCTGCTTTATATAATGCGTCGTGAGAAAAAAGCCGCTGAGTTCTTTCAGAGTAGCTGCATCGAGCGGCCGCTCGCGCAGGTTTTTTATCTCGCCGAGCATAACGCTGACGGCCTCGTTTGGATTTACCGATGAAACAGAGATCGACGCCGTGTTAGCCGCCATCGAATTCATTTCTGCTGACGGCGCGTATGAGAGATTTCTCTTCACTCTGACTTCTTGAAAGACACTTGTCGCGAGCGCGCTGATGGCGGCACGCATTGCGTAATAATCGGGCGAGCCAAGGGGCGGCGCGGCGAATGAGCCTTTTACATAATTTGTCTCGGTTTGTTTCGATTCGACGTCGACACTCGGTTTTGCAAACGTAATCGACGGCATCGGCACCTCTTTGTAATTGCCGCGAGGCAAGCCCGCGAACGCCGCTTCAACTCGTTTTCTAAAACCATCCGGCTCGACGTCGCCGACGACAACCAGCAGCATTCGTGAGGTTTGCAGCAACGATTTGTGATAAGCGGCGAGATCCGGGCTCTTAAAACGAGCCAAGTTTGGGATTGTGCCGTCGGGTGAATTCGAGTATGGATGGCCAGCGTAAACGACTTTCGAGTTTAGTTCTTCGAGTTGGCTTTCGGGAGCGTCGTTTGCCGAACGCAGTGACGTGAGACGCGCTTCGCGCACACGCTCGACATCCGAGGCGACGAATGTCGGATTCAAAGCTACATCAACAAACATCCGCCATGATGCATCGAAATTTTGTTTGGTTGACGAGAGCGACAAGGCGCTGAAATCGTAGTTAGAGCCGGCGCTGATGCTTGAGCCGACACGTGAAAGTTCTTTGCGAAGAACGGCTCGAGGAAAAGTTTTACTGCCCTCGGACGCGACGTTTAGCGTGAAGGACTCAATGCCGGCGTTGTCGGCCGTCACGTTGCGCGAACCACCGCGAAAAAACAAACCGGCAGAAACGGTCGGCGCGCCCGTGCGGCGCTTTACGATGACCTTCATGCCGTTTACATCGAATTCGGTGATCTGTTTTGCGGCGGACGCGGCGTCTTGCGCGTTCGCCGCGAACGAAAAAGCCAACAGCGATAAAAGCAAAAAGATGAGTGACGACTTTCTGGTAACTTGTTTCATTATTATTTACCTCCGATGAGGTCGTCGACCGTCAGTCTCGCCGATGCCTGCTGCTCGTCTGAGATCAATGCCATTCCGATGTGCGGTTTACTTTGAATGTAGTTCGTGATGTAACGCGCGATGTCGGCTCGCGTGACGGCACGAAGATTTTTGTGATAGCCGCGATAATAATCGACGCCGGTCGTCGACCACCAAAAACTGATCGAGTGCGTGTAGCTGCTTAGTTTTTCGCGGCGAAAGAGGTCCTCGGCCTCGAGCAGAGTCTTAGCGTTTTCGAGCTCTGCGTCAGTAAAATAGGCGGGATTTGCGAACTGATCTATCTGCGAATACAGTGCTTTCACAGCCGCTTTTGCCTTGTCCGGCGAAGTCACGAGCGTGATGCGGATCGGCCCGACATTTTTTTGTGTGTAATAATGAACGTCCGCTGCGACCGCCAAACCAGTGTCGATCATTGCTCGCTGAAATTTAGAATCAGGCTGCCCAACAATATATGAAAAGACGTCGGCGGCGTATGTCGCGGCGTTGTCTTTGCCGATTGACGGGCCTTGCCAACCGATCTGCACGATCACGCTCTCGACCGGCTGATTGATTATCATGCCTTCGCTCGAGCGAAGCGGCGGATGCTCGACGAGCGGATGTTTTACAAACGGATCTTCGGCTCGCGGCCAGTCGGCAAAAAGCTGTTCGGCTAGTTCGAAAACGATTTCCGCGTTGACATCGCCGGTGACGACCAGCGCCGAATTATTTGGCACGTAATAACGCGATTGGATAAGGCGCATCTGTTCGGTCGTCGCGGCGCCGACGGTTGCGCGTGTGCCGCCCGGACTTTTTCGCGTCGGGTATTTGTAAAACAACTTGTCGTGCAGGGCGCGATCGAGAAAATAAAACGGCTGCGACATGTTGCGATCAAGCTCTGAGAGCACGACCGACCTTTCCCCGGCGAATTCGCCTTCGTCGAAATTTGGATATCTCACCGAATCTTTCACAAACTTCATCGCCGTAAGCAAGTGCGGCGTCGTTGTCGTCAGATAATAGTTGACGACCTCTTCGTGCGTTTCCGCATTACTGACGATCCCGATCTGGTCGATCTCATTCAAATAACTTGTGTCACCGATCGTTGATTTTAACTTTAGCGGCGACGCGCAGACTTGTTGGCCATAGGCGTTGAGCGGCCCGTTCCTCATAGCGTTTTCGCACTGTACGAGCAGCCGTGCGCTGTTTGGTTTAAAGAACATGTGCTCATAAAGGTGCGACAGGCCGTTGAGTTCAGGCGGCTCGGTGAATGAACCCGTGCGAACCGCGAATTCGATCGTCACCACTGGAACCGACGAGTCCGACAAAACGATCACATCCATTCCGTTAGTGAGAGTTTTTACCTTAAAAGGTATCTCATAGGCGGCTTGGGGTTTTGCGGCTGGCGTGGTGGCCGAAGTTGCAGGCTTTGTTGTCGTGCGGCTCGGTTTTTGCGCAGGACTTGCCGCGGCGAGAAGTGTTAGTATCAAAAGCGAACTGAAAAATTTATTTTTCACGAAGTAACTCCAAGAATGCTGTGCTTAACTTATCACAGCGATAGAACAATATGGAACGCGACAATTTGATGCACGGAGCACGCACGGCGTTGAATACGGACACGGATATTCGCGCCTGGGCCGAGAATTTTTTGAAAGAACGGACACGCGCTGAAAATGCGTCGATGACCGACGAAGAGTTTGAAAAACATTGGAAATATCACAAGCCAGAGATCATGCACGCCGGTGCAGCCGAGGCAATGGCCGCGTATCGTAATCGTGACAAGTAGATTCGCCCGTAACAAAGCTTGTGATAAGATTTTGTTTTCGCAAGCATAAGGATCACTTAATGCCGGCGTGCTTAGGCGCCAGGCATTTTTACTCTAATGGACAAGTTTTTAATCCGCGGCGGCAAGCCGCTAAAGGGCAAGATCGAGATCGGCGGTGCCAAAAACTCGGCGTTGCCGTGTCTCGCTGCGACCTTGCTAACGCCTGAGACGGTCATTCTTCACAACGTCCCGTACGTAAAGGATCTCATCACGCAGCGGCGCCTGCTCGAAGATTTGGGCGCGACCGTGTTGACGCCGGAATTGCGAACTCACAAGGTCACAGCACGCAACGTCGAGCTTTTCGAAGCGCCGTATCATCTCGTAAAAACCATGCGCGCCAGCGTGCTGGCTTTGGGCCCGTTGCTAGCGCGATTCGGTCAGGCAAAAGTCAGTCTTCCCGGCGGCTGCGCGATCGGCACGCGGCCGATCGACTTGCATCTCAAGGCCTTTGAGCGGCTCGGAGCTGAGGTTTCGCTCGAATCCGGCGACGTTGTCGCACGCGCTCCAAAGGGTCGTCTCACGGGAAACACGGTAGATTTTGAGAAGGTCACCGTAACCGGCACCGAGAATGTAATGATGGCGGCCGCTCTCGCGATAGGCAAAACAACGATCACAAATGCTGCGATGGAGCCGGAGATCGAGGACCTCGCCGAATTACTCAATAAAATGGGTGCGCGAATTCGCGGCGCCGGAACTCCGACCATCGAGATCGACGGTGTCGAAGCCCTCGGCGGCGCTGAGCATACGATCATTCCCGACCGCATCGAGACCGGTACGTTCATGGCCGCGGCCGCCATCACCGGCGGCGAAATCGAAATAAAAAGCTGCGTGCCCGGACATCTAACCGCCGTAATTGCAAAACTGCGCGACGCCGGCGTGCAAATAGAAGAGCTAAATACGAGCACGCTGCTCGTTCGTCGCACGTCGTCTGGCCTCAAGGCGAGCGACGTTACGACCGAGCCGCATCCGCACTTTCCGACCGACATGCAGGCGCAGTATATGGCGCTCATGACGCAGGCCGAGGGCGAATCGAAAATCGTCGAGACGATTTTCGAGAATCGCTTTATGCACGCGTCCGAGATGATCAGAATGGGAGCCGACATCAATATCTCGGGCAATACGGCGACGGTTCGCGGGCCAAAAAAATTGATGGGCGCGCCGATCATCGCGTCCGATCTGCGTGCGTCGGCTTCGCTCGTGCTCGCCGCGCTTTGCGCCGAAGGTGAAACCGTCATCGACCGCGTTTATCACATCGATCGCGGTTACGAGACGATCGTCCGCAAGCTGGGCTCGCTCGGAGCCGACATCGAGCGAATAAAGACCGGCCTCGCCGAAACCGCCGAGGAAACTGCGGCGTAAATTGTCCTTATGAGTCAGAACGATTGTATCTTTTGCAAGATCGTCTCGAATGAGATTCCCTCGACGCGCTTGTTTGAGGACGACGTGTGTATCGCATTCAACGATCTCAATCCGCAGGCGCCTCACCACATCTTGATCGTGCCGCGGGAACATTTTGACTCGCTCGATAAAGCCGAGGATGGTCACAAAAGAACGCTCGGTCATCTGGTCTTAACCGCCGCAAATATCGCTCGCGACACCGGTTTTGCCGATGATGGCTACCGCGTCGTCATAAATACAAATGCCGATGGCGGCCAGACCGTCTTTCATCTTCACGTTCATCTGCTCGCCGGACGGCCGTTCATCTTTCCACCCGGCTAGGCATCGAAATTCGTCCGCTTGTATACAAACACTTATGCAACGCTATTTTCTGTTATTCATAATTTTGTTCACCTTTGCCGTCAGTTTTGGCTGCTCAGGCAATAGTTCGAATACTGAAGCTGCAAACACCGAGGTTCCAGCAGTTGACACAACCGATGCAAACACTGCCTTGGCCGAGGGCAAACGCCTGCTAGACGAAAACCAAACCGAGGCCGCGATCACAACGCTCGAAAAAGCCGTCGAACTTGACCCCGACTTGGCCGAAGCTTTCTTTCAGCTTGGCATTGCCTACGATTTGCTCGATTTGCAAAAAGAACAGTCGGGCGAATTTATCGAGAGTAACGCAGACGAAAAGAAAAAGACTCGCTCTCAAAAGGCGTTTGAGAAAGCCGTCGTTGCTTATAAAAAGTGGCTCGCTAAAAATCCAAAGGACGACGTCGCACACTTCAACCTTGGCCGCACTTTTTCAAAACTATTCAAAGACGAAGAAGCCGTCGATTCGTTCGAGCAGGCCGTAAAACTAAAACCCGATGACACCGAGTACCAAACCGAACTCGGCGCTGCGCAAATAAATCTTGCCCGCTATCACGAAGCGATCAAATCATTGAAAAGAGCAATCGAACTTGATGAATCAAACAGTCGCGCTCTAGAGATGCTCGAAGACGCAGAGGCCGGTCGTCAGCGCGTCAACTATGTGTCTAAACCCGACGCGAATCTGGCTAATAAAGCTGCAAATTCGAATTCGGGAACGTCAAACTCAAATACAGCGTCGAACTCAAATACCTCAGTTAAAACACCGCCGGCCAATCCCGATGCATCGGGACCCAAAAAAGCGCCTACGCCGCGACCTGGTTCGCCACAAAAAGATCAACCACGCAGCCGCATACCGAATCCTGACACACGGCCGAGAAAGGTTAATTAGATTTACTTTCAATTTGCCCCAAAATCACATATTGACGTTGCCGACATGTGTCAACTTGACATTCTGTGTCGTAAATTACACAGTTTTGACAGGAAATGTCCCAAGATTTATCACAATCTGAACTCTCACTTGATCGGAAGATCAAGATGCACGAGGCCCGCGAGGGCATCATCGACCGCCTGGCGCGCGACCTACCTACCGACATCGATCTCGAAAGGTTTTTGAACGTCGTTGTCTCTGAGATCGGCCGGATGATGAGCGCCGACCGTTGCGATCTGTTGCAATTAGGAGCCGGTAAAGAACTTGTGATCAGTCACGAATGGCGAAAGAAAAGCAGCATTACAAAAAGCCTCGGCACGACCATTCCCTTCGATGCAGCAAAGCTCAGCGAACATCTCGACATAACCCAACCGGTTCGTATCAACGACACGTCGAAGATAAAGGATGCAACGCTGAAATTTTTTGCAAAGGCTCTGGATACGCGTTCGCTATTGATCATTCCCATCATTTTGAAAGGCAATGTGCTTGGACTCCTCGGTCTGCACGACACAAAAAACCCACGCGTCTGGCTCGACGAAGAAGTCACTTTTCTAGAGTCCATCGCCCGCCATCTCGCTATCGGCTATCAATACACGACGCTCTACGTCACGCAAGAGCAGGAATCGCGTCGCACCAATGCACTGCTCGAGATCGCGAACATGCTCAACTCGCACTCCGATTTTAACGAGGTTTCCGAGGGCGTGATCGAGCGAGCGATAGCTCTGGTCGGTGCCGATTACGGCGCGCTTGGCGTGCTGGACGAGACGGGGACGCGCATTTCGCTGGCGAGTCTGAAAGCGGCGCCCGGCATCAAGCTCGGCAAAATGCTGCGCCTCATCGAGCAGCACAATAAATCGCTCGCCGTCGATGCGTTCTCGGGGATCAGCGATCTTCTTCGGACGGGCGGCAAGACCGTGAAGCTCGCCGATTCGCAGCTGCCGCTGCCAATCCGCATCTTTTTTAACACACAGCTGCGTGGGCGCGCGGCACTCGTTGCTCCGGTAAATGTCGCGGGTCGCGCGTTCGGGCTGCTCGGTTTTGTGTGGAGCAAGGAAAGTACGTTCGAGGATCACGACGTTGCGTTGATCGAGGGCATCGCCGACCAGATCGGCACCGCGCTCGAGCGCGACCAACTATCGGCCGAGGTTATGCGGCTGAAAAGTCAGCTCCATCAACGACAAAGCGAGATCGTCGGTCAGACGCCCGGCGTCGCACGAGCGATCGAACTCGCGCTGAATGTCGCCGATACCAATTCGACCGTGCTTATAACGGGCGAAAGCGGCACAGGCAAAGAGTTGATCGCGAATTTGATTCACTATAATTCCGGCCGCGACGGCAAGCCGTTTGTGAAGATAAACTGCGGTGCGATCCCCGAGACGCTGCTCGAGAGCGAGTTGTTCGGTCATGAAAAAGGCGCGTTCACCGACGCTCGCTCGCAGCGGCAAGGACGCTTCGAAGAGGCGAACGGCGGCACGCTTTTTCTCGACGAGATCGGAGAGATGACGCCGCAGGCTCAGGTTCGGCTGCTTCGAGTTTTGCAGGACGGCGAATTCACACGCGTCGGCGGCAAGCAAGTTATAAAGACCGACGTTCGCGTCATCGCCGCCACAAACAGCGATCTTGAAAAGGCAATCGAAGACGGAACATTTCGCAAAGATCTTTACTACCGCTTATCGGTTTTTCCCGTCAGCCTGCCGCCGCTTCGCACGCGGATCGAGGACATACATCTGCTCGTGTTTCACTTTCTCGATCAATTCAAGGAGAAGACGGGACGATTCGTCTCCGGCATTTCAAAAGACGCGATGCGTGCACTCGTAAATTACGACTGGCCGGGCAATGTGCGTCAGCTAGAGAACGCGATCGAGCGGGCGGTGATCATTGCTTCAGGACGTCAGATCGAGATCGATGATCTGCCCGAAACCGTCGCAACCGGCGCCGACGAAGCATCCGCCCACGCTCGCGAAGCACGTGCATTCGCCGCCGCAAACGGCAGCGGTACTGGCATCGCCATCGAACTCCCCGCCGCAATGGACGAAGTCGAAAAACAGGTCATCGAAGCAACGCTCCTATACACCGACGGCGACAAATCCAAAGCCGCCCGCCTGCTCAACATCGGCCGCAAAACGCTCTATCGCAAACTTGAGCAGTTTGACGGGCATGGTGAAGGGGAATAAGGTTCAGCTACCGGCATTTTCCGCCGCCCATGCTGTAACTGACGATATCCGCGCTTGGAATCTTGAGATAATCGAGCAGCCGCGCGACATCGCCCGCGAAAACTCTGTGTGGTGAATCGCCTTCAATTAATTCTCCTTTTAATACCATTTTTCAATAATGTGACGTTGAAATTTATCAAGAGTCCGAGCTTTTTGTTCGCTAATTTCAAGTACGTTAGGAGTTGGGCTTCGTGGATCGGGAGTAGATGTTCGACGGACTTCAATTCGAGAACAACTGTGTCTTCGACCAAAATATCGATGAAATAATCCGCATCGAGTTTAAGACCGTCGTAGAATACTGGAACTTTAACTTGCCTTTCCGCTTTCAATCCGGCCTCCGGCCTTGGTTAGTTCATGTAAAATACAGACTTCATACGCACTCTCCAGCAAACCCGGACCGAGAACTCTGTGAACCTTTATCGCACAACCAATGATTTTTTCTGTCAAGTCATTCAATTCCATAAGAAAGAAGAATTCACCACAGAGTCACGGAGGACACTGAGAAAGAAACTTAGTAATTTGAGTTACAGCTTTGCCGTTCAAGTTTACCTAAACAACCCACTCTAAAAAAACTCTGTGGTCTCCGTGTCTCTGTGGTGAATCTTCCAATCCATGCGTCGGCCAGTACGTCTCCCAACCGTCAAAGGTCTTCCGCCCCAACAGCAGGTCCAACCTTCATCTTCATTAAATGGAGCTAAAACTACATCGTCACTAGAAACTCCGTAGGCGTAGTAAGGCAGGTTATCTAATTTGTATTTATCTGACCCAAGATCGTATGCCCAGAGCGTCTCGACATCTGCGCCGCCGTCCTCATTCGGAACGCGGAACAAAACCTTTGCATTCGATTCAGTCGGTTCGCTCATTTATTTCGACTCACCTTTTTCATTCGTATTCTCAAAACCAAACGCACAAGCCGCTTCGAGAACATCGATATTTATATCTTTTAGAGTTTTGAATCGTATGCAATACCCGGTCACGGTCGCTTTGCCGAGGCTGTTAGCGTATGTTTCGGCCAGGTATTTCTTGTCTTCGATACCAAGGATATAGACGGAGATCCCGGTTTTGTTTGCGCTCAGGCCGATCTGATAGAACTCGCTGATCGAGCCGTCGGCGTATTTGTGGTCGCGCGACCCGTAACCGATATCCGGATTAGAAACGACCTTGCCTTCGCTGTTTTTGCCGTCGAGAAACCACAATTTACATCCCGGACTTACTTCCAAAATGAGATCATGCAACTGCTGCATCTCACCGCGTTTCGGTTCCGGTTGGCTCGCGATATAGTCGTTTATTTGTTCCTGGACGTTCATATCGGATTCACCACGGAGTCACAGAGGACACAAAAAAGTATTCTAACAGGATGCACAGGATGATCAGGATAAAGAGCCCGATGTGCGGCGATTTCTATCCTTTGCATCCTGTCTATCCTGTTAAAAATTCTTTGGTGCTTTTATCGACTACTTTTGAGCTTTCGCGTCGAGAAAATTGTTTATCATCGGGACGATCGTGGTCATGCGGTCCATTAGGGTGACGTGTGTGGTATCGGGCAAAATGGCCAGTCTCGATTCCGGGTGGGGACGCATGTCGCCGTGGAGGTCGCCGCCCTTGAGGCGGTACATTTCGGCGATGTGATCGAGCCGCACGCCATCGGCGTCGCCGTGGATGAAGAACATCGGAGCCTTTGTCGCCTTGAATTTATCCGCGCCGAAGTCGTACGGTTTCGAAGCCATCGCAGCGATGCGCCCCACGAATTGCGGGAATTCGTTCGGGGTCGGGCTCAGTTTCTTGTACTCGGCCTCCATCGGCGAGCCTTTGAAGACTTCGGCAGTGAGGCCCGCGAGTGCGTCGACGCCTTCTTTGATCCAGCCGTCGCGGCGGAGCACGGCCGAGATGCTGACGACTTTGCGCACCTTGTTCGGATGGCGAATCGCGCAATTCTGAGCCACGCCGCCGCCCAGGCTGTAACCGATGATGTCCGCTCGTTCGATCTTGAGATAGTCGAGCAGCCCGGCGACATCATCCGCGAGGTTTTCGAAAGTAATGTCGCGTTTGATGTCGGCTGTCCGCCCGTGTCCCTGCATTTCGACGGCGATCACTTTCCGCGTTTTGGCAAGTTCGTTTATCCACACACGCCAGTCGTCCGTGATCGCCATGAACGCCCCATGAAGCAGCACCACAGGCTCGCCGCTGCCCTGGATCTCGTAATACATCTTCAACCCGTTAACCGGAGCGTAGCCCGGAGTCGGCTTTTGCTGCCCCGACACGACCGCCAACGGGAGCATTGTCATAACCATCGAAAGGAAAAAAGCTGTTGTCCTCATATTTGGATTCCAATTCATAATTGTTCTCATTGTTGATTTTTTGTTCAGTTAAATTTGTCCCTTATATTCTGGGTCAAAATCAATCATCCATTCAATGCCATATTTGTCTCTAAACATTCCAAAGTATGTACCCCAAGGGCTGTCGCCAATTGGCATTTCAACTTGTCCGCCGGCTGAAAGTCCGTTGAATAGTTTATCGGCTTCATCACGACTTTCGGCACTAATTACTATTTTAGATCTGTTTTCGTTTTCATTTGTTGGTCCCATGCTTTCCGGGACGTCATTAGCCATTAAGACACTTTTTCCAATTGGCAAAGCAATATGCATTATTTTATTTTCCTCTTTTTCTGGTATCGGAAATTCAGGGCTGGACAGTTCTTTGAAACGAATAATTTGTGCGAACTCTCCGCCGAATACCGATCTGTAAAATGTAAATGCTTCTTCGGCATTGCCGTTGAAATTAATGTGTGGATTAATTTGTGCCATATTTTTATGCTGTCTCCTTTTTTGATTTTTATCGAAAGTCTTTGAACACGAAAATTATTTTTGCGATAACTTTGCGAGCAGCTCTTTCAGGTTGTCGAGTTGTGCTGCGGTTCCTTCCATGAAGCCCATTGCGACCATCCTCTCTAGGCGTTCGAGCGATTCGTTGTAAATAGAAATGCTGACCTTTGTCGTTCCTTGCTGCGAGCTGAAATTCAGGTCCCAATCAGAACCCGGTAATTGAAGGTTTTCGTTTTCGTCTGCAAAGGCGTTGAAAAATTTGAAATTGGTTTTCGGAGTAATGGAAGTGTATTTCTGAACTGACCAACGCTCGTCTCCCTCTGGGCTGACCATCGCGTAAAACCTGCGACCGCCCTCTCTAAATTCCATGACCTTAGTGCGTGATGCAAACGGTTTTGGTGCCCACCATTGGTCCAGCAGTTCCGCCTTGGTATACGCGTCCCACACCAATGACAGCTCAGCCGCAAATTCTTTGGTGATTGATACCGTCTTCGTCTCTTTGTTGACAATAAATTCCATCTGCATTTTATTTTTCCTTTTCATGTTCAAATCTCGGTGTACTTTGTGTTCTGGCTCCGTGCCCTTTGTGTTTAAGGATCTCTAAACACAGAGTCCACAAAGGCAAGACACGAAGGGCACCGAGAAAAACGACCGCCATTCGCTAGGACACTTTCTTATTCTTCAGCGTCGCCAGCATCTCGTCGAGCTGTTCAAATCGCGTCTCCCAGATCTTTCTGTACTGCTCTAACCATTCGTCGATCTCCTTCATTTTTTCTATTTCGAGCTGGTAATAGATCTCCCGCCCTTTTTGCTCTTGTTTGATTAGTTCACACTCCGTCAAAATGCGCAGATGTTTAGAAACCGCCTGCCGACTGGTGTCAAAATGCTCCGCAATAGCATTCGGCGTCATCGCCTGTATCGCTATCAACGCAATGATCGCCCGCCTAGTCGGATCAGCTATGGCTTGGAAAATGTCTCGTTTCATGACTTCGAACAAGAGTATGCAACCAAACGGTTGCGGATGTCAAGTGCAACCGAACGGTTTCGTGATTCAAACGAAAAAAGAATTGTCGAGAGGGATTTTGTAAGGAGTTACACTACAGCTGATGACGTCTGAAATAGGCGGCTTCAGCCGTCTTTCCGCGTTTCGCGGCAAATAGCCACGCACCTTTAGGGCGTGGTAGGTTGTCAACAAGATTTAAAGGGCGTTTTAACGTCCTTGTCGATTTGAGCTTTAGCTATCATCGTCTGAATGCCTTTCGAGTCGTTCGTTCGTAGTGCCTCTCTTGTGATGTTCCTTTTGATTATTGATGTAATCGATCACCCACTGCAGTTCTTTCGTTCCAAAAGTAACGATGCCGTAACCGCGTTGCCATTCGAGAGCTTTCGGTTGGACCTCCTGATTGATGTAGTGCGAACTCGAACCTTTCAATTTTCCGATCCAATCCGAAACTAGAATGTTTGGCTGTAAGCTGGCCGCGATATGAATGTGGGTTTCGATGCCGCCTAGCGCGTGAAGGCGTGCTCCCGGCGTTTCGACAATTTTGTGTGTTAGATAGTGGTAAAGGCGTCTTCGATCCTTTCATTTATCATCGGCAGACTGGTTTTGGTGTGCCAGGTAATGTGGAAGTTTATCTCTGAATAAACGCTGTTCGACATCCTTTTGCTAAAGGCTCCAAAAAGGACGTTAAAACGCCCTCGTAATTATTCGTTCAAACTAACCACGTGCTAAAGCGACGTGGCTATTTGCCCTTCGGGAAAGCCTCGTGAACGAGGCTGAAAGATCGTCGAAATAAACTCACTTCTGCACGACTTTAACGCGAACTCCATATTCGAGTTGGTTCTGTTTGAGGAGCGTGATCCAGTCAGTTAGTCCATTCGGTTTACCTGAACGTCGCACCACACTTCACTCAACGCAAAACTGAACGCCAAGCTGTTATCTTTCCGTATTTCACCACTCTTGAATAACAACGCCAAGTTGTCCGTCCTTTAATGCGAATTCTTTAGCACCCCATGGGCGAAGAGTGATTTGCTTGAGGTTTGGGTGAAGAAATTCGGGATGAGATCTGGAAACCTTGTCGTAAACTTCTTCGATATTTTTGGTCACTAACCTAAACTCAGGATAGTGCTCTTTGGCTAGTTCTGCATTCTGAAAAAGATTTATCCGCAGGCCGTCTTTTTCGACGACGCAGAATGGTTGGCGAGATGTTCTCTCATCATGCCCGATCTCAAAACCCAGACAATCGACAAACATTTTCACGCCATCCGCGATATCGAGGTAGAAGATGTTTGGTACTAGTTTTTCAAAATTCATTGTTTTTTTGTTTTTACACATCAACCATTTCTTTCGGCATAAGTCGCTATCGCTCCCGGTTCTGACTATTGGCTGTTTATCAGCCTACCGCCAACGATCGCCATTGGAAGCAGGATCACCGTAAAGATAACGTGATACCAAATGGGCACATACTGCCACGACAAGACCGCCTTCGCGATGCCCATCGCCAATAGAAGACATCCGGCGATCAGCGGAGCTTTTGAATTTTCACCGGCGATCAACGCGGAAAGGGATCCGGCCATCACCGAGACTATCGAACCGATGACAATATGAGTGAGCAGCATGGTCGTGTCCGCCGTAAACGCGCCGCCATCTGTGATCGCTTTCTGAAACGCGGCTTGATGAGCGCCGAACGCCGGCCAAATGGCGGAAATGATCTTTTCGCTCACGATCCACGCGATCAACCAGCCAATAAATCCGCCAATAACGCCTAAAATGATTCGTAACATCGATCTGTCCTCTGGGTTAACTATGTACTCGTTGTCTTTGAAGGTTCATAGTAAAGGAATACGGCACCGCAACCAAATGTTTTTGTTTTTAAAAGTTTGAGATCAACTCTATCCGTGATGTTTTTGAATAAGGTCAGTCCGCTGCCGACGACGGTTGGTTGAACGCCGAGTTGGTATTCGTCGATGAGGCCGAGATTGGTCATCTGCACGATCATGCTTGGGCTTCCAACAAAAATGTCCTTGTCCGCTCGCCGCTTGAGATCTAATATTTCGTCTTTGTTGATCTCTCGTTTCAGTTCCGTGTTCTTCCAATCAACTTTGTCCAGCGTGCGCGAATAAACGATCTTATGAATATCGTCTATCGCGATGGCGAAATCATCCATCGCTTTATTACCCGTAGGATTTTCGACGATCGGCGGCCAAAATTCCATAAGCTGAAATGTCTTTCGTCCGTAGATAACGGAGTCGGCATCGTTTAGCAGATCGGTGTAATGCTGATGGATCTCATCATCCGCGCCCATCGCCGTATGATCGCAAAAGCCGTCAAGCGTCATGTTCATAGCCGCAATTACCTTTGCCATATATTTTTCCTCCTAATCCCAATCATTCTTGAGCAGCAACTGTTCGAGGAGGTAAGCGTGGTGCATTTCGTGGACGTACAGATGCCGGAACATGATGAAAACGGAATAATGATCGAAGGCCTCGTGCACGGCGGGTTTTTGCCACTCATCCGGCGAAAGTTTCTTTAGCCGGACGACAAGAGCGGCTCGCTCGCGGACGTACCGGTCGAGACTCTCGTCCAGATCTATATCGAGCATTGCGCCTGCTTCGTCCTCGGGAGAATTTTCGATCGTCATAATAAACGGTTCCGGCGTCGACAGGATCAAATCGAGCCGAGCGAGAAACGATGCGTCGGACTGCGACAGGTGAATGGCGTTCTCGTAAGCCGACCATTTTGCCGGGCTCGGGCGACGCTTCAGGATCTGCGGCGGCACCTCCCGGATCAGAGGAATGATCACGCCAGGGGCCGTCTCCAACGCGGAGATCAAGATGGATGTATCGCTCATATCGTTTGCTCCAAACTCTTTGGATAAATTTCAGTGAACCGTTTTTAATGTTGCACCCACACTTCACGCGGGCGCAAAGCTGAGCAACAAACTTCTTTATTTAGCGGCAGTTATCAGTTTACCGCCCACGATCGCCATTGGAAGCAGCATCGCGGTAAAGATAACGTGATACCAAATAGGAACATACTGCCAGGACATAACCGCTTTCAGTATGCCTAAGGCCATCAGCAAACAGCCGACGACCAGCGGCGTGCGTTTGTTTTCACCGGCGGTTAGAGCGGCCAGAGATCCGGCCATCACCGAGACTATTGAACCGATGACAATATGCACGAGGAGAAGCCTCGTTTCCGGCATGAATCCCGATGCATCGGGACCATTTTCAACGGCCGCTTGGAACGCGAGTTGGGGAGCTCCGTACCACTCCGGCAAAACTGCGATGAGGATCTTCTCGACCCCGACCCACACTATCACCCAACCAATAAATCCGGCAATAACGCCCAAAATGATTCGCAGCATAGATTTCTCCTATTTATTTCTTTGAAATGTTAACACCCAAGAATCAGCGCGTAAGGTTCTGAAAGGAATGATCGAGGCGTCATTAAAAGCAGGTTCCACGGGCTAATAAATAATCTCCTGCCGCCGCATTAAGCCATCTATCCTAAGTTCAACTTCTTAAGATATTCGCGAAACTCGCTGCCGAGGTCGTCGCGTTTTAGGGCGAGTTGGACGGTCGCGATAAGAAAGCCGAGTTTGTCGCCTGCGTCGTGACGCGTGCCTTCGAGCTTGACGGCATAGAATGGACGTTTTTTGAGCAAGATTCGCATGGCGTCGGTGATTTGGATTTCACCGCCGGAGCCCGGCGTAGTTTGTTCGATCGCTTCGAAAATATCGGGTGTGAAAATATAACGACCGATGATCGCCAGATCGGACGGCGCGTCTTTGAACGACGGTTTCTCGACCATGTCCTTTATCTTGTAAACGCCTCGCGAGACCTCTTCGGCGTCGATCACACCAAATCTCGAGATCGCATCGCCATCGACCTGCATCGTCGCGATCACCGGCGCGTCGTATTTCTCAAAAACCTCGATCATCTGCTTTAGCGCCGGTTTTTCGGCATCGACAATGTCATCGGCGAGCAATACCGCAAACGGTTCGCTGCCGGCAAAATCTTTTGCCTGATAGATCGCATGACCGAGACCGAGCGCTTGTTTCTGCCGTGTGTAGCTGATCTGCGCGATGTCTGACACGGCTCTCACCTGTTCGAACAGATCGTCTTTCCCGCGTTCCTTTAGCATCTGCTCCATCTCGAACGAAATGTCGAAGTGGTTCTCGATCGCGCTTTTGTCGCGCCCCGTTATGATC
>JBAUGW010000054.1:0-19449 GCA_049679945.1 Pyrinomonadaceae bacterium
CCCAAATAACGCGAGATCTCGCCGTTGACCCAAACCTCGGCGTAATCGTCGAGTGCGGTTTGAAAAACGACCGTCGAGCCTGCGGTACCAAATCCATTGACGCTTTCCGGCACTGTCAAATTTATGCGGTACCAATTGAACGAAATCCGTCCGTTGCCGCGTCGTTTGACGAGATCGGTCGCCGCCACAGCTTCCCACGCCGAATCGTCAAAATCCGCCACGCCTGCCTTGGGCGTGTAATCATAGGTTTTCACCGGAACGCCGGTCGGCTGGTTGTCCGCGCCGGCGGCCCGAAAATCGACCTCGACTATCTTCGTGTCGCTGTATCGCCACTGGCCGTTTACAGCTTTCACGCCATCAGCGGTGGCGAGATCGATCGCCGCCTCAGCCTTGCCGTTCGGGGTGTCTTGGGGAAATAGATAGATTGATAAAAGTAAAATAAATGCTAGCGAGTTAATAAATTTCATGATGTTTCTGCTCCTAACCTCATTTTTACAACGCAGAGATCACCGCGATCGCAGAGAAAAATACCTTTTGTCTCAGCGTCCCCTGCGATCTCTGCGTTAAATAATTCCTAGCGTACCTTGACGACGTAATAGAGAAACGCGCCGTCAACCTGCTTGAACCAATGAGGCGTGCCCTTCGGGACGATAACAACGTCGCCTTTTTTAAGCTGACGCGTCTCGCCGCCGTCCACACCTGAGCCGCGGAATTCATTCGCCGCCGTCATTTTTGAATCGACGGACTTGCCGCCCGTTACAAACGTCGCCGTGCCGTCGAGAACGTAAATTATGTCGGTATCGAGCTCGTGTATCTCACTCATGCCGGCCTTTTCGCGACGGCTGGCGTGGACCATATAGTTCTCGCCGTTCGAGCCGTCCTCGAGCACCGCACCTTTTGCAAATCCGTCCGACACCATCTTTGCGTCGATAAATTTCACCGGCGACATTTTGTGCTCGGTCAGCACCGCAGCTCCTGCGAGAGCAAGTTCCTCGTCCTGTGCAGCCGAGGCCGCACCCGAAACGCCGACACCGCCGACAACCTGGCCGTCAACCATGATCGGCACACCGCCCTGAAGCGGCGTAAAGTCAGGCAGCGCGACCATCGCCGTGCGGCCGTTTTTGATGATCTCCTCAAAAACGCGTGTCGGGCGTTTGAACATCACAGCGGTCTTTGCCTTACCGATCGAGATGTTCGCACCGGCCGAAAACGTGCCGTCGAGGCGTTCGAGTGCAACGAGGTTGCCGCCTTCATCAACCACCGCAATTACTCCGCCGGGGGCGTTATTCTTTGCTGCGTAGGCCTTTGCACCGGCGATCACTGTCCTTGCTCCTTCGAGCGTTATGCCTTTTTTGTCAACAGTCTGGGCATTCACGATCGGCAGAGCCGAAAGAAGCGACACGGCCGCAAATGCGAATTTTGTAATTATGTGTTTCATATTATTTCCTCAAATATTTTTGTAATCGGGCAGTCACCCGACTCGTAAACCTCAGTTGGCCGTGATCGTGATCCTTAAAACGTTCTGCGTCTCAGGGTAAGCAAATCCGTCCTTTACGAGCCGCACAACGCCGTTTTCGTCAGCACCGGTGTTCGGTCCTTTTTGACGCGGGCCCTGATCGCCGCCGAGTCCCGGAGCCTGATTGACTTCCGTGCCGGCATCCCACAGCAAAAACTTGTCAGTAATATCGCCACTGAGCGCCTTGCCGTTTGCAAAGAGATCGATTGACGCGTCAGGTGCATAAAACAGGTCATTTGACTGCCCATACATCATTGTGAGGTTAAGCTTCATTCCCTTTGTCGCCATAAATGTGAACTCAAACGCACCGCCCGGGAAAATGGGTGACGGTTTGTCGCCGCCAATCGGCGTGTCAAAAATGCCGTATGATCCGGCCTTTGGCATCGCGAGAACATCCGCCGAAAGCACCATCGGATTGCCGTCCTCAGCCTGAGCCTCGATGCCTTTCGACGCCGCCTTGCCGACTTCAAAAAGCTCAACTTTTTCTTTTGCAACTGTATAAAGCCCAGGCGAAAGAGCAAACGGATACTTAGAACCGTCCTGCGCGACGATGCCGTCAGAACTTGAAATATTCTCGATCCGCACTTTAAATGTCGCGGTTTTCTTTTGAGCGGATATGGAATGAACATTCGTCCCGACGACCGTTACGAATGCGGCTACGGCAATAAAGCCCGCCATCAATTTCTTTTTCAACATAATGATTTCTCCGAAATATTTATTGTTTTCAAATTCGCGGAGTGAATACAGTCGCCGCGATTTTCAGTCGGTGTATTCCTCTTGATCGACACATTTATTCCAAATTCCCGTGTGTGGAATAATCCCGGAACGGGAAGGAATATTGAACACATCGACGGGCACCCAATAGTTCGTTATTTATAGGCCTTCGGCTTCTCGGGTCGAGCAAACAGCCTGCCTGTCGGGATAGTCGCTACAATTCTTGCTACATTGCAACACAAAGGCCTCAGCCAAATAAGCTGAAGCCCTTATATTCACTGGAGCCGGTGATAGGACTTGAACCTACGACCTGATGATTACAAATCAACTGCTCTACCAACTGAGCTACACCGGCTTGATGTGTGCGGGGAGCGGCAAACGATGATACTAACAAATCGAAAGTTTTGTGTGCAAATTGCTGCGGCGATTCAGAATTTCAAATTTCAGGTTTCAAATTCCAGAGTAGGATCCAACTTTCACCGTGTTTCCCTTGTGTAAAAACTTGTTGACCGATTTGCTGTAAAAAGCCTAGAATAATAGAGGCCTGCGGGCTGATCAAAACATTTCGTTACGCGGCGACATCCCGCATCGATGCCGCAAACTATAGAAATAAAAGGAGATAATCGTGAATTTTATTAAGTCACACATCGCGCGGACTTTGCTCATGGCTCTGACCGCAATTACATTCTCAGTCGCAGTTTCTGCCCAGGACAACATGCCGGACGTCAGAACCTACGCCAAAGGTGTCATGTCGGTTGCCGCTGGTAACAATCTGTATTGCGCCGGTTTCATACAAAACAGCGCTATCAGCACGGCGAACAAGATCATCGGCGGCCAGGACGAAGCCGATAAATACAATTACGCGCAAAACGATTTTCTCTACATAAATATGGGCCGCGACAAAGGCGTGAAGGTCGGCGATATGTTCGCCGTCGTGCGGCCGCGTGGCGCCGTTAAGAGCAAATGGTCGAAGAAAAGCGACATCGGTTTTTATGTGCAGGAAGTGGGTGCACTCGAGGTTGTCGATGTAAAACAGACGGTCGCCGTTACCCGCGTTAAGGCTTCGTGCGACTCGTTCCTGCTTGGCGATCTTGTGCAGTTGATCGAAAAGCGCACCAGCCCTACTCACGAACAAAGGCCTCCGCTTGATCGATTTGCCGACGCGTCGGGCAAAGCACGGGGTCGCATTCTGATGTCGCGTGACGGGGCCGAAATGCTCACGCGCGACTTCATCGTCTACGTCGATCTCGGCGCGGACGACAGCGTTCGTGTCGGCGATCGGCTGACGATCTTTCGACCGCTCGATAAGGGTAATCCAATGGAAAGCAATCCCGGAAACGAAGAAATCACGTCACGTGATTACGGTTTTCAAAGCCTGATCTATAAAGGCGGCAAATTCTCAAACCAATCGGGGCGCAAAACTGGCGACAAAGCAGATGGTAGAGAGGAAACGACTTCGAGTGCGAAATCCGGCCGTCCCGATCTTCGCAAGGTTGTCGGCGAAGCGATCGTTCTCAATGTAAAAGAAAAGACCGCGACGGTCGTCATCGTTCGCACCGGCCAGGAAATCCACACCGGCGACTGGGTCGAGATTCAGTAAGCTTAGAAAGAAACTTATAATCCTTGGCTGTCTGAGCTTCAGGCAGCCATTTTTTATTGCCAGTTTAACTCGAGCAAATCGGGACGCGGCTTAATGCTTACGGGTGAAAAGACATCAGCGGGCAGAATGTTGAAGTCGGTCGAGTCCATGCCGGTGCGCAGGAACTCGTTCATGGCTTTTTCGCCGAGCGGTTTTGAGAAGTGAAAGCCCTGACCAAAACCGCAACCGAGTTCGCGCAGTACCGTGATCTGCTCTGGGTTTTCGATACCCTCGGCGACGCTTTCGAGTTTTAGCGACTCGCTCATCGAGATTATCGCTTTGGTCAGCGCCGAGCCGTCGGGCGTGCCGGTTAATCTCGAGATAAACGTCTTGTCGATCTTCAGAATGTCGACAGGGAAGCGCTCGATGTAGCTGAGCGACGAATAGCCGGTGCCAAAATCGTCGATCGCGAGGCGAACGCCGAGATGTTTCAGCGCGCGAAGCTTGTCGATCATCGCTTCGGTATTGGTCATCATCATGGTCTCGGTGATTTCGAGTACGAGACAATGCGGCGGAAGGCCTGATTCAACAAGCGCGGTTGCGACGGTCTCGGTCAGTTTTTCGTCCTGAAACTCACGCGGCGAGAGGTTGACCATCATGCTGAACGGCTTGTTTTTGAAAAACTCCTCGTACCACACGCGGCCCTGACAACATGCTCGGCGCAAAATCCAGCGGCCGATCTCGATAATAATTCCGGTTGACTCTGCCACCGGAATGAAGTCCAGCGGCGGAACAATGCCGCGCAGCGGGTGTCGCCAACGCACTAACGTTTCCATGCCGCGTACGGTGCCGGTTTCAAGATCGACGATCGGATGATAGTGAAGAAAAAACTCCTCGTGCTTGGTCGCGGCGCGCAAGTCGGATTCGATCTCGATGCGTTTCAAAAGTTCGGTGTGCATCTTCTGTTCGAACACAACGTGACGGCCTTTCGATTGCTTTTTCGCGATATACATCGCGACGTCGGCGTTTCGCAGCAGGTCCTCGGGCGTTTCGTTCCTTGTGATCTGAGCCGCAATGCCCGTGCTTACCGACACAAAAACCTCTCTCCCGTCAATCGAAACTGGCTTTTTCAGTGCTCTTTCGATACGCGTCGCGACGATGTTGCCGCTGTATTCTTCCGACGGCCGCTCTATCAGAATCGCAAATTCGTCACCGCCGATTCGCGCAACAGTATCGCTCGAGCGGACGGTTTCTTTTATCCGCTCGGCGATGCACAGCAGCAACTTGTCACCGACCGAATGTCCTAGTGAATCGTTAATCGTCTTAAAATCATCGACGTCGAGATACAACACGGCGAGCTGATCGTTTGTCCGGACGGCGAGATGAAGCGCGTGTTCGAGGCGGTCGCGCAGCAGCGAACGGTTTGCAAGACCCGTGAGCGGATCATGATGAGCGAGATGCGTCAGTTGCTCTTGCATCTTTTTACGCCGCGTGATGTTTTGCACAACAAACACAAACCCATCAGGCACGCCGTCCTTGCCGATGATGGCCGAGCCGGAAGTAGAAACAGGAACTTTCGAACCGTCCTTCGACGCGCACACGCCGTCGATGCCGCTCAGCGAACCTTTCTCAGACAGTTCGGCAAACTCGCCGAGATTTAGCAGACCTTCCTCGCCGTTCAGTTGGTTAAATTGCGTAAAGAGAAGTTGGTCCTTTGTGCGGCCGGTTAGTTCACATGCTGCATGGTTGACGCGGGTGATCTGCAAATGCTGGTTGACGACGAAGAGCGCGTCGGCCATCGACGAGAGAATGTTGTCGACGAAGCTGCCGTTCGACTGCAGCTCGTCGCGAGAGGTGTTCATTTTTCGCGCCATGACGGCGAAGGAATGTGCCAGCGTGCCGAGCTCGTCGGTTGTGTCCTTTGTTATCGGGGTATCCAATTCGCCGGCTCTTATCTTTTCGACGACATCTCTCAGCTTTGCGATGCCGCCGCTGATTTCTCTCGACGCGATGAAGCCCAGCAGAATCGACTGCAAAATCACGAAGCCGCCGATGACCGATAATTTCACGATAAGAGAGGAATCGTTTAGCGCGTAGATCAAGTAATAGAGCGGCGCGAGTAGAAGAAAGCTTGCGAGCAGAAATTTCAGAAAAAATTTGTCTTTTGTCTTCATGGGAGCATTCCCGGAAACTAGTTTTGTTTTGTCTATTTATTCAAAATTTTGGCGGCAAGGGGTAACCGCCCACGACGATGTATCGCAACCGATGTGCCTCAGTTGTGAAAAGCAGCAAAAGCCGCAAGTCTTTGTATTTGTGAATTTAGAAGGCAAGGACAAACTGTCCCGCATTGACCAAGGTTTCAAAAAGATTTGATTGAGACTGGAAACGGGTCATTCTGACCGCTCAGGATTTTTTCGCTGCGAAAAGAAGTAGGAAAAGTATCCGTACATTGACCAAACAGCGGTTACGACCGAGACCCAGAGAGCTCCGCGCCCGACGAGATAGCCGAAAACCTTCCAGTCGTTCGACGTGAGCGAAAGTCGTGTGAGGTTTGCGAACGCAGTTTGCACTTCGGGCACCTGCCAAAAAGCCGCGGGATAATCGAGACCGAAGTTCGATACGGGTGGAATACCGTTTGCCGCAGCGACTAGAAGAGCGACGACGGCGACGCACTGCGCCCACATTTTTATTTTGCCGAGGTTTTGCGCCTGAATTACGATGCCTTCGTTCGCAGCGATTGAACGGAGGCCGGTGATGATAAATTCGCGACCGATTATAATGACAACTGCCCACGACGGCGCAAGTTGTTTTCCGACGAGCACGATCAACGCCGCCGAGATCAGCAGCTTGTCGGCGACCGGATCGAGGAACTTACCCAAATTCGAAACCTGCTTTCTACTTCTAGCAAGTTGCCCGTCGAAGATGTCGCTGATCGCGGCCACCAGAAAGATCCCGATTGCAAGCGCGTAGGCGTTTAGGCCAAACCAATGTTCGGCGACGGGTGTTAGGAGCACGACGACGAGCAGCGGAACGACAATGATGCGCCCCAGGGTTATGTAATTCGGCAGATTCACTTACTCACGAACAAGTGTAAACAAAAAAAGGCGGGCCGCGAAGCCCGCCGGTTCATTCCAAAGAAAAAGGGGTTACAGCATGAAATTGAGCGCGCTGTTTGCCGTGTCGTGAGCTCGGTGATCGATGCCGCCTTGATTGTTTGCCCAGTAGTTTGGGAAAACTATCGGTTCGTCAGCCGGCTGCAGGCCAAACCACCGCGCGAGACGCAGACAATACATTTCGACCGATGTTGTGGGTATCCAGCGACCGCGACCGGTTGAGCTGCTATCGGCATCATCGAATGCCCCGACCGCATTACCCATGAGGAGCGACGGGTAATAGTTGCCTGTGCCGTCAGGTCGTTTGCTGCCGTAAAAGTCCCCGCCCGCGACCGAGCCGCCCATCACAAACATGTGATTTCCCCAGGCGTGATCGGAGCCAACGGTGCCGCCGGTACCTGCGGGATTCATCGTCCTGCCAAAGTCCGAAAGCGAAAACGTCGTTACGTCATTCGATACACCCTGCAAAACCATCTCGTTATAAAACGCACGCATCGCTTGGCTGAACTGAGTGAAAAGCGTGTTCTGATTGGGAATCTGATTTGTGTGTGTATCAAAGCCCCCGATCTGAACGTAAAATACCTGTCGGTTTACGTTTAAATCGAGTCGCTTTTTGATCAGTCGCGCCACCTGTTGTAGCTGGCGACCGATACCCGTATTCGGGAATGGCTCTGTGACTTCCTGATTTACTTGCAGTGCTGAATTCGCCTGCATTGCAAGGTCTGTTACATGGCTGGCCGCCGCAATATAGTTGGAATTTAGATCCAGTTGTCGCAGAGCGTTAAAGGCTGTCAGCCGGGCCGCCCCGCCCGTGTTTGTAAAGCCGGCGGGATTAAGCACATTCGAGAGCAACGTATTCGAATCGGAGATAGCTAATGGCAGTGTCGACTGCCCGGCAGTAAAGAGCTGGGCTCCAGCGATCGACGTGATCATCGGGATCAACCCGGTAGGATTGCTGCCTGCGTTCATTCGGTCCGCGGTTCGCCCGCCCCAACCGGTGAAACCTTGTGTATTCGACATGCCGGTTTGCGCCTGCGTCACCTGATCCGAGTGTGAGAAGAGCTGATAAGGCTTTTGGAATGCAGAATTATTGTATTGAGACTTCAGCAGCGGCCGGACAAGCGTGCCCACGTTCGATACGACTGCAAGTTTGCCAAGGCCCCACAATTCGTGAATGCCGTTGTTGACGACCTGTTGGGGAACGAGCGGCAAGATACCAAGATTTGGGTGCATGCCGTAGGCTAGATTGCCCATTCGTGGTACGTTGATCGGCGACAGATTGGCCTGCGGTATCGCCAAGCCTTGCGGAGTTCGCAGACTACTGTATGCGGCGTAATTGCTTACAGAGGCGTCATTATGGTTTGGGATGATCATATTGTTGCCGTCATTACCGCCCGACCAAAAGAGGCAGACCAAGGCCTTATAGCTGGCGCCTCCCTCCGGTTTTTCGTCGATCACCTTCTGAGCCAATGCGTTCATCGTGCCGAGGTGTCCCATCTGGGTGGCGAGCGAAGCCATGCCGAGAGCACAGCTACCTGATTTTTTCAAAAAGTCACGTCTGTTTTCTTTCATTGTTTTTACCTCTGCACTTGATATTGTGACGATGTCGTCACTAGATAAACCGCCTGTTTTGCCCGCTGGAGCGGATCGGTCGAAGCAATGGCCGTAACCGCCGTGAGAATCGTGCTCTTCATCTGTGCCGACATTGTGCTATGCATCATTCTGCGGTTGAGTTCGTCAACAAGCTGATTGCCTGTTGTATCGGCAGCCGCCAATGCCTGCAGATCGCTAAAGTCGAGCGATGTTCCGTTTGGCGCACCTCCTGTATTAGACGGAGCGCTTATGGCCACCGCTGGGGTTGTGAACGTAAACCGATTTACGAAGTTTGCACGAGCGATCGTCGTCCCGGTTGTCATCAAGGCGAACTCGGGACCGAGCAGCGATGAATTAGGCACAACATAGTCGGGCGGAAAGTAGTTAAACACCGTCGGCGAACGGAATGGAATCTGGTTCATTCCCGTGTATTCACCGCGTTGGAAAAATACGCCGTCGCTAAGCCCGAGCCCGTCAGCGGAGCGGACGTTAAAATGTCTCAGGATATTTGTCGCATACTGCCATGGCTCACGAAGCTTGCCGTAGTTCGGGTCGGTTTTTACGTCGCCACGAGCTTCGGGGTCAAGCAGGATCGCCTTCACGACCGCTCGCATGTCGCCGCGAACGCCAAATCCGTTGTTGTTGAAAACTCCTGCGACGCGGCTTACATACGCCGGCGTCGGATCGCTCGTCACCATATGCTGGATCATAACCTTGCATACATACGGTCCGAGGCTCGGGTGATTAAAGACGTTGTCGAGCGTCTGGTTAAGTGAGTTGTTCGCGTAGGTCTGAACGTTCGGGAACGTCGTGCAATTGCCGCAGGCCGCAACATTTGTAGTCGTCGAACCGGGGTAATTCAGCAACGTCTTAGCTGTCAGATCATGCAAATTGTTATTAATACTCCCCTGATTGACGCCGGCATTGAGCAGCATCGGGTCAATGTAGTTGGGAGCATTGCTTAGATTAGGACAGCTTGCTCCGACGACCGAGCATAGCCGCCAGCCGGTCAAAACCTTGGTAAAGTTATTTACAGTCTCCTGATCGTACGTCGGTATCGGATTGCCACCGACGTCAAGCTGATAGGTACCGTCTTGATTGAGCATGAAAAGTCCGACAGTGAAAAGCTGAAGCAGTTCGCGACCGTAATTTTCATTCGGGCTGAATCGTGTGCTGGTCGCCATGTCGAGGTATGTTCCCATCGTCGGGTTTAGGGTCATCTGCTGCATTAGGTTACGGTAATTACCAAACCCGTTTGCCGACAAAACCTTGTGATACTCGACCATGTGTCGCGACTGCTGAACGTCGTTGCCTGACGTAACCCAAATCTGGCTCAACGCCCACGCGACACGATGTCGCAGCTGCGAAGTTCCGTAAAGAGCTTCTTCAGAATGCCACTTTTGTATCGGATACATTGTGTAGGTATCGCGGAAACACGTTGCGGGAACATCGGGTGTCACTGTCTGATCGCCGTCACAATCGGTAGGAGCGTTAACCGGTTTCAATGGCTGATTCGGATATGGATATGCCGCTGAGGGATATGATGCGTCCAGTTGTGCGTTTAACCATGTCCGCAAGCCGAGACGACGCATACTGTTGTCCGTCAGGAACGTTGGGCCGAACGTAGATTGCTCGAGCATTCTCTTTCGGTCGCCCGACCAACGATAGCCCACCAATTCGGGTTCGAAAGCACTGTTTTCAGGGCCGCTCTTTACGATACTTGACCTCACTTTCGAGAGAGGCGATGGCATTAGAGATTCGGGTTGTTTTGGCCCGCCACCGATCTTGCCGAGTCCAAGTTTGACCTGATTGCTCGCCATGCCGCGCCAAGTCAGATAGATCAGAACGTCGCCGTCCTCAGATGGCTGGTCCCAAAATTTAAGTTCGTCCGTCAATAAGACAACGATTTCATAGACATTTTTTACAAATGGCGACCGACGGAGGTCGAGGACAGGATAACGGTAAGTGCGTCCCTTTTCATCGTTTACGTAGACGCGAAAGGCATTCGCACCTTCGCCCTCCATCAGATCGATGTTTGTTACGTACAAAACGGTCTTGGAATTGGAGCCGAATGCTTGCGAAGTTATGCGTGACGGACTGATCCTACGCGCGCTTTTCACGGGCTGTGCCAGTGCGCGGATCGAATCTGCCTCGGTTATCAAGATCGGCGTCGGTGAATTCGGATCTGGGTCGTCCTGCGCCCAAACGCCGAGCGCTGCAGTTGCAAGCAAAAGAAACGCGGTCAATACTCGCAAAATCGAGTGAGAAAACCTGCTTTTCATACTAATCCTCCTAAGAATGTCTGGGCGAAGCTGTTAAACTGTTTATTTCCAAAACCGGTAAGAAGTCGTGTATTTGTCCGGTTAAATAATGTTTTACAAAAGCTAAGTTACTATATCTCCGCGACAAATTCAAGTTAAATTTATGCGGCTTTACTTCTTGCAACCTTAGACGTCAAGAGAGGCGGAATGGCCGAATAAAATGTAAAGAAACGTAAATCAGCGCTCTAAAGTCTTGTTTTTATTCTCTTTTAAGCGTTTCGCTCCGCCCTCGGCGGTTCTCCAGAGCAAGATAATGCAGCCGATGAATGTCGAAAAGAGAATTGCACCCCGTCGAACCAGTGCGAGGGCAATGCCGGTTGCCGTCGTGTAGCCGAGAGTGCGAAGGATAATTCCGTTTCCGCCCTCATACGCTCCAATTGTACCCGGTATAAAGCTGAACGATGCGTTAATGACCTTTGTAAGACTCTCGATAATAAAGGCCGTTGAGACAAACGGCACGTTGCCGAGCAGTTTTAGAAGAAGAAAAACTTCGGTGACACTGACGCAGTGCGTGATCATGCTGATACCGAAAACCGAGAAAAAGTCAGCACGCCGGTCGTGATAAAAGTGAAAGACGTTGCTCTCGACCGACTCGAAGGTATCCTTCTTCTTTAAGATAAAACTCGGCGCGACGCCGCGCTTATTGAGCTGCTTGATAAGATACGTGAGCGGCTTAAAGCGATACATCATCGCTAAAACCAAACCTGCTAACATTACGATCGCCACGATGACAATGCCGAACAGCACGCGGCTCATCGTCGAACCTGTGCTGTCATATTGAGCCAGCAAGATCGCGACGCCGGCGAGCACGACCAATATCACGGTGATGTAATAAAGGACGTTGTCGATAATTACGGCGGACGCGCTTTGCGTGATCGAAACATTCTTTTTTAAAAGTATCGCCTTTGTTGCATCGCCGAGAAACGGCCCGGTGAATGTAAAAAAGTTCACCGCCTCGCCACCAAAACGCGCCGCGACCGCGCTTCTGTATTTAAAAGTGCGATGAGCAGGATCGACTGCACGATACATGGTTAAAGCTCGCAGAAGATGCCGCGTGATATTCAGCCCGACGACGATCAAAAACCCCCAGCCGACATTCAAAACCGATTGTCGAACTTGCTCCCAATAGTTGTAAATCAGCCAAGTGAGCAGCGAGAGGCCAACGAGAAAAGTTATCGCATGCAGCCACAGCCACACGCCCTTGCCCGACAGACGTTTAGTCGTCTCGTCGTTGTTGTCTGTGTCAGGTTCAAGATAATCCTCGCTCTGCATAGTGATGGTGAGAATGCTGGCGGCAACGTCTGCTATTAGAGTATAACGACTGAGTGTGGGTTTGCGAAGTTTGAGTTTGTTTCAGATCATTTCGGCGAGCGTTTTGAGACCGGCTTCGACATCTTTGCCAAGATGAATGCGCAGCTCTCGGCGGCCACGATCAAGCAAAACTTGAAAATCGCCGCGTGCCTGCGCGGCCTTTACGACGCTGAATGTGTATTTCTGTTCGGGAACCGTGAGATCGAATTCGTCGTCCGACGTTATCTGCAAAAATACGCCGTTGTTTGCTCCGCCTTTGTAAGCTTGACCAGTCGAGTGCAAAAATCTCGGGCCAAAGCCGAGACAGGTTGCTACGCTGGTTTTCGCCAATACGTCTTCACGAACCGTGGCCAACAGCTTTTCGTTCTCTGGCTTCATCTCGATGTAAGCGAGTAATGCAAAGTAATCGTTCTCACAAATCTGCGCGATGTGAGCTTCGATAAACCCTTTTATTGACTCCTCTTTTGCCGATGCTCCAAGCGTCGCGGCGTAATTATCGCTTGTGAATAAAGCGATGCCGGCTTCTTCGAAAAACGGGTTTTCGTCAGGCAGCGAGCCGGTCTTCTCGTACTCGTCAGTTATTTTTCGCGCTTCGATCTTTGCCGATTCGACATCGGGCTGGTTAAACGGATTTATCTGCATCACGCTGCCGGCGACGGCGGTGGCAAATTCCCAGCGGAAAAATTCCTGACCGAGATTATCTATTGAATCGAGTTCGATCTTTATGACCGGATGGCCTGCAACTTCCAACTCGCGAATATTCTCTACAAAACCGTCGTCGCCTTTGAGCGTCACAAACGCGAACACGCGATCGTTGCCGTATAACGCAACATTTTGAAACGGTTCGCGATCGACTGGAATGATCGCGACCCCATTTTTACCGGTCGATTCGGCGATAAGTTGTTCGAGCCACGCACCGGACGCGTGGATTTCGGGTGACGTGAAGATCGTTAATTTATCACGGTCGTGTTTGTGACAAACGCCGAGTGTTAAGCCTAAAAGCGCGCCGGGATTTGTCTGCGGATCGTTGTTGCGACAGGCTGTGACCATCTTGTTCGTCTTTAGCAAAAAACTTCCGACATCGAGACCCATCGCCGTTGCGGCTGTCATTCCAAACGCCGAAAGCGCGCTGAATCTTCCGCCGACGTCGGGTTTGCCGTAAAAAATGTGTCGAAAGCCGTCGTCTTTTGCGACCTGTTCCATCTTAGACCCCGGATCGGTGATCGCGATGAATTGACGGCCCGCATTTTGGCGACCTTGCTTATCCGCCACGCGTTCAAAGAAATATTGCTTAAAACAATTAGGTTCGAGCGTCGAGCCCGATTTGCTAGCGACTATGAAAAGAGTCTTTTCTAAATCTATTTTGTTCTCAACAGCTTTTACTTGCGCCGGAACCGTAGAATCGAGGATGTAAAAATTTATTTTGCCAAACGTCATTGCCAAAACTTCGGGACATAGCGACGAGCCGCCCATGCCGAGCAGCAGAATGTCGGTAAAACCTGCCGACGCGATGTCATCGCGGAGATCGCGATATTTCTGCAGATCGGCAAGTTCTTGATCAACAATGTCGAGCCAGCCGAGCCATTTTGCTTCGTCATCGTCCGTCCAGACACTTGCGTCCTTTTTCCAGACACGGGCAATCTTATCCGCATCGTGCCATGCGGCGAGTTCACGCTGCAAACTGCTTTCAATCTCATCGGGCAATGAATAAGCAAACGAATTTAATGTCATAGCTCAATTTTCCCGCAAAGACGCAAAGCACGCAAAGAAGGCGGGCAGAAACGCGAGTATTAGCGAGTGTGCCCCGGCGTTTGTTAAAATTCCCGCTATGAAATCAGTCTTCGTGAGTACGTTTGTCTTTTTGATCAGCTTGCACATTACTAATGCACAAACGTGCGCCGACGCCGCAAAAGAAGTCGCGCCTACGATGTCGGCTGAGACAAAACTTGATTATGAAAAGAAGCTTGACGAGGTGCGCAAGATCGCTCTCACTGCTCCGAGCGGCGGCGACGTCGATTCGCTCGTTTGGTACGGACGGCGCACCGCGTACACGGGGCGTTACAAAGAGGCGATCGCGATATTTACAAAAGCGATCAATCGCTGGCCGCAGGATGCCAGGGCTTACAGGCATCGCGGTCATCGATACATAACTTTGCGATGTTTTGACGACGCGATTCGCGATTTTGAGACGGCGGCGAAGCTCGTAAAAGGCAAGCCTGACGAAATCGAGCCTGACGGTTTGCCGAATGCGCAGAATATTCCGACCAGCACGCTCCAGTCGAACATCTGGTACCATCTCGGCCTCGCGTTTTACCTAAAAGGCGATTTCAAAAAAGCGGAAAAGGCCTATGCCGAGTGCATGAAGGTTTCGAAGAATGGCGACATGCTTGCCGCGACGACGCATTGGTATTACATGACGCTGCGTCGGCTCGAGAAAAATCCGCAGGCCGCGCGTCTGCTCGAAGCGATCGATGGCGATTTCGAAGTGATCGAGAACGACGATTATTTGAGATTGCTGCGGCTCTATCGCGGCGAGGTCCGCGCCGAGATGCTGCTCGAATCGATAGGCGACAAAGCCGATTCGCTCGGTAACGCATCGCTCGGCTACGGAATTGGCAACTGGTATCTCTACAATCGTGACAGGTTGCGTGCGGAGCAGATCTTGCGCAAGATCGTCGCCGGCAATCAATGGGCGAGCTTCGGTTACATCGCCGCCGAGGCAGAACTGAAAAGATAGCATGTCCGATTTGCTCAAAATCGCCCTCGCACAGATCGCGCCTGCCTGGTTTGACCGCGAAAGGTCGTTGGCAAAGGTGATTGAACGTATTACCGAGGCCGCGGACGACGGCTGCGATCTCATCGCGTTTGGCGAGGCTTTGGTTCCCGGTTATCCGTTCTGGCTCGAATACTCCGGCATGACAGCGTTTAACTCAAAGTTTCACAAGCAGTTTCACGCCGAGTATGTCAATCAAGCCGTCTGTATTGAACGCGGCGATCTAAAACCCGTGTGTGAAACTGCCCGCAAACAAAAGATCTCGGTCTATCTCGGGATACTCGAGCGTCCGTTGGATCGAGGAGGCAAGAGCGTTTATGCCTCATTGGTATTCATAGACAAGCACGGCGAAATCTGCTCAGTGCATAGAAAGCTGATGCCGACATACGACGAACGGATGACCTGGGCGATCGGCGACGGACACGGGCTTCGCGTTCATAAGATTTGTGAATTCACAGTCGGCGGGCTGAACTGCTGGGAAAACTGGATGCCGCTAGCCCGGACCTCGCTGTATGCACAGGGCGAAGATCTGCATGTTGCGGTTTGGCCGGGCAGTCGTCGCAACACGGCGGATATCACACGCTTTATCGCTCTCGAATCGCGGTCATTCGTGGCATCCGTGTCTTCCCTAATGCGAAAGAGCGACTTGCTTGCCGATCTGCCGGGGATCGAGACGATCATCGCAAATTCGCCAGATTTCCTCGCGGATGGCGGTTCCTGCATCGCCGGGCCCGACGGCGAGTGGCTGATCGAGCCATTTTGCGGTGAAGAGCGGCTGCTCGTTACGACGATCGACCACGCACGGATCCGCGAAGAGAGACAAAACTTCGATCCGGTCGGACATTATTCCCGCCCCGATGTATTCAAACTCAAGGTAAAAAGAAAGCGGCAAACTGCCGCAGAATTCACTGAGGAATGAGCTCGCCGGATTAGCGTGTTTGCGGGGCGCGTACTGTGCGACCGCATGGAAAATCTAAAGTTGTAAGCCCGCATAATTGCGATTCACTACAGAGTCAAGCTGTTTGCAATGCGTCAGATTCGGCGTATTATTCAGGTATTCGGGCCCTAAAACATATGAATCAAGCAGAACAAAAATCTTCGTTAAAGAGTGCTGTCGAAAAGCATAAGGAATTTCTTTTCCCCGCCGTTGCCACATATTACCAAGAGCCGCTCGCGCTCGTTCGCGGCGAGGGCGAGTATGTTTGGGATGATCAGGGCAACAAGTATCTTGATGCCTTTGGCGGTGTGCTGACCGTGAGCGTCGGCCACGCCAATCCGCGTGTTAATGCGGCGTGGAAGCAACAGGTCGATACTATCGCTCACACCTCGACGCTTTATGCCAACGGGCCGCAAGGTGATCTGGCGGAGAAGCTGGCGGAGATCACGCCGGGCAATTTGAAGAAATCATTCTTCTCGAACAGCGGCACCGAAGCCGATGATACTGCGATACTCGCGGCAAAGATCGCGACGGGAAATAATGAGGTCATTGCGTTGCGGCATAGTTATGCGGGACGTTCGGCGACGGCGCTTTCGACGATCGGACACTCGAACTGGAAACCGATCGCGTCGCAGGTTGCCGGCATTGTTCATGCAGTCGCGCCGTATTGCTATCGATGTCCGTTCAAGCTCGAATATCCGTCGTGCGGCGTCGCGTGTGCCGACGATGTCGAGGAACTCATCAAGACGACGACAACAGGCAAGATCGCCGGCATGATCGCGGAGACCATTCTCGGCGTAGGCGGTTTTATCATTCCACCGAAGGAGTATTTCCCGCGCGTTGCCGAAATCGTTCGCCGTCACGGCGGGCTGTTTATCTCGGACGAAGTGCAGGCCGCCTGGGGACGGACGGGTGATAAGTGGTTCGGCATCGAGCATTGGGGCGTCGAGCCGGACATCATTACTTCGGCCAAAGGCATGGGCAACGGTGTGCCGATCGGCTGGACGATCGCGACGCCTGAGGTTGCAGATGCGTTCCCCGGACTGACGTTCTCGACATTCGGCGGCAATCCAGTCTCGTCGGCAGTCGGCCTTGCGGTCATCAACGTCATCGAAGAAGACGACCTTCGCACAAACGCACGCGTCGTCGGCGATTATTTTCACAATGAGCTGCTCAAATTGCAGGAAAAATACGCCTGTATTGGCGACGTTCGCGGCATGGGATTGATGCAGGGTCTCGAACTGGTCAAAGATCGCAAAACAAAAGAGCCAAATCCGGAAGCTGTTTTACGCGTATTCGAAGAAACCAAACGCCAGGGCGTCCTCATCGGCAAAGGCGGCCTCTACGGCAACGTCATCCGCACCGGCGTGATGCTAAATTCGACGACCGACTCGATAGACAAGGTCATCGAGGCGCTCGATGCGGGTTTGGCGTTGTGTTAAGAAAAGAAGAAGAATTCACCACAGAGACACAGAGAGCACAGAGGATTTTTAGAAGTGTTGATTTAGGTGAATTGGGTTGAATAGTTACTATGAAAATAATTGATTTTCTTTCTCAGTGTCCTCTGTGCCTCTGTGGTGAGTTCTTTATGAAAACACTAATTAGATACGGACGCGTCGTCACGGCGGTTGGCGATTTCATCGTTGATATTCGCATCTAGACTATTGCAGGTGATTATTATGTCTAACTCTTACCAAAGAACCGCGTTTGTTTGTTTCCTTTCGGTTGTGCTATCGCTCGGATCGGTGGCCCAGGTTCCGGACAAGGCAAAGGTCATCGCCGGAGCCGAACGTGGTTTTGACAAGGCGGCGAAAGCAATAAAAATGCCGGCGCCCGGCTGCGCGGTCGGCGTTTCCGTAAACGGCGAGTCGGTTTTCGAAAAGGCGTTTGGCTTGGCGGAAATGGAGCACAACATAGCAAATACGCCGCAGACGATCTTTGAGTCAGGGTCGGTCGCAAAGCAATTTACTGCTGCCGCACTTGTTTTGCTTCAGCAGGACGGCAAGCTGAGTATTGACGATCCGGTTCGCAAGTACATTCCCGAACTACACGATTACGGTAAGCCGTTAACGATACGGCATTTGCTCAATCACACGGCGGGCCTGCGAGATTGGGGGTCGGTTATGGCACTGACCGGCGTTGGCCGCGGCGACAGGGTCATTAGCCAGGCGGTCGCGCTCGACGTCATTTATCGGCAAAAGCATCTTGATTTTACGCCCGGTGCCGAGTATTCGTATTCGAACAGCGGCTACAACCTCGCGGCGGAGATCGTCGAACGGGTTTCAAAGCAGAAGTTCCCGGCGTTTGTCGAGGAGCGCATTTTCAAACCGCTCGGGATGACAAAAAGCTCGACGCGTGATGACTATCAGCGAATCGTGCCGGGTCGCGCACAAGCCTACTCCCGTTCAGGAGCAACCGCCCCGTGGCAGCTCAACATGCCCTTCATGAACGTTTACGGCAACGGCGGAATGCTGACGACGGTAGGTGATTGGCTGAAATGGAACGCGATGCTCGACGCGCGTACATGGAATTCCCGGTTAGTTGATGCACTAGAGACTCAGGGGATTTTGAACGACGGTCGAAAGATCAGCTACGCGCTTGGCTTGACGGTCGATAAATACAAGGGCTTAAAGGATGTTTCGCACGGCGGTTCGACGGCCGGTTACCAGACTTTTCTCGCGCGGTATCCGGATCAAAAAGTTTCGATTGCGGTGCTATGTAACGGCACGAATCCGAGCGCGGGAGGCCTCGCCGCGACGATCACGGATGAGATACTCGGGCCATTTCCTGAACCGCCGAAGGTCGAGAGCATTGCCGTCGCGGAAGAGCAGCTAAAGAAATGGGCAGGTCTCTGGAAGAACGACGTCACCCGAAACATAAATCCGATCATGCTCGACAAAGGCGAACTGAAGATCGGCAACACGGCCCTCAAGCCGCAGTCTGACGGATCATTTATTCTCGGAGCCGCGAAGTTGAGATTTAAGGACGGCACTCCGAATACCGCTGCGATCGCGAATCCGGACGGATCGGTCACGCGGCTTACATTGGTGTCCGAATGGAAACCGACCGCCGCTGATCTCGCGGCATTTGCTGGCGAATGGTACAGCGAGGAGGCCAGCGCCTCATTTACCTTTGCAGTTGAGGGTGACAAGGCGTTTATCAAACAGCGCCCGTCGACAAAGTTGCCGCTTCAGCCGCTTTATAAAGATACCTTCGGAACTCAGGGCTACGTTGTGTGGGTCACGCGTGATGCATCGGGCAAGATCGACAAACTGCACGTCGGCGGCTCGCGGATGCGGGATATGCTGTTCGAGCGTGTGCGTAAGTAGTAGATATTTGCCACAGAGAACACCGAGGTCACTGAGAAATCGCCTCTGTGTTCTCTGTGAACTCTGTGGCTAAATTCTTATGAAAACACTAATCAAAAACGGCCGGGTTGTTACTGCGGTTGACGACTATCGGGCGGATATTTTTATTGACGGCGAGACGGTGACGACTATCGGCAAGCGGCTGGATATGGAGGCGGATGTTGTGCTGGACGCGTCGGGGAGGCTGGTGATCCCGGGCGGGATCGATCCGCATACGCATATGG
>JBAUGW010000055.1:0-9810 GCA_049679945.1 Pyrinomonadaceae bacterium
ATCTGACAAAAAACATCTCGATTTTGCGGAAAATTCTGAGTGACTGCGATGCGGGGAACTCCTTTATCGAAACCATTCCCAAGCGCGGCTATCGTTTTGTCGCGGAAGTCACGAAAAGCGATCACGACGAAGAACGCAAACAACGTTCCGCAAAATCGTCCGATTCAAACGTAATAAAAGTCCTTCCCGCTGCTTTGCCCCAATCTCGAAGAACCGATTCCGGAACTCACGTAATCGTTAACCTTGCGGATTGGAGAAAGTTGGAAGAGCACACGGAAACAAAACCCGAACCTTTGCCCGCCGCCGTTAATGACGCGGATGCGACGCAACTTCGCGTCGAGCCAAGAAATGCGTTTCAGTCAACCGCCGAAACATCTCGCATCAACGTTCCGTGGTACAAACGCGGGCTTGTCATTGCCAGTGCTTTGGGCATCACGACGCTTGTCGTCGTCGGAATAGGTTTCGGTTTATATAAGTTTGTGTTTCCGACGCAGGCGAGTATTTCGCTTGCCTCGAGTCAGATCACCCGTCTTACGAGTTCGGGCACCGTAATGGCAGCGGCGATCTCGGCCGACGGAAAATGGCTCGTTTATATTGAAACCAGTGGCGAGCATCATAGCCTTTGGCTCAAGCAGGTCGCCGTTGACGGGGGCAGCACGCGGATAATGCCTCCAACTGAAGGTTTTTACACGGGCGTGGCGATTTCGCCGGACGGCAACTACGTCTACTACAGTATTAATGAGCAGCGTGGTTTGGTGGGAACCTTATACCAGGTACCAGTTCTTGGTGGTGAATCGCGAAAGATTTTGACGGGCATTCTTGGACCAGTCACGTTCTCGCCGGACGGTAAACAGATCGCGTACTTCCATTGGATAAATGATGAGGATCGCCTGATGGTCGCCAATGCAGACGGCACCGGGCAGCGCCAACTAGCTACACGTAGCGGAAACGAGTACTTTATAAATGCCAACAACGGACCCGCGTGGTCACCTGATGGCAAGACTCTTTTCACCACCATTGGAAGCTATACTCCAGCGTTGTCTATGACTGTTGCTGCTGTATCACTCGAAATCGGCGAGATAACCCTCTTTAGTCAGCAGAAATTTCAACAGATAGTTGAGGTTGCTCCGCTTTCGGACGGCCAAGGCGTTCTCGTGGCCGCAAGCGACCAGTTCGGCTCTGGTGCCAGTTACAAGATTTGGCAGATCTCGTATCCAATCGGTGAGGCTCGTAGAATAACCAATGATCTGAACAGTTATTCAACAATAAGTCTTACGGCGGATTCGAACACCCTGGCGACCGTGCAGCATGAGAGGTTCGGAAATCTCTGGATCGCACCGCTGAACGATCTTGCTAATCAAACTCAGGTCACCACGGGAACAAATCTAGCGAATTTTCCGGCTTGGACACCTGACGGAAAAATCGTCTATTCGTTGGACTCCGGTGGTACGTTTGACCTTTATCTGCTTGATCCGCGCGAAGGCGTGCCGAAACAATTGACCGCGCATTCCGGCAATAACCGTGAGCCCGTCGTTTCACCTGACGGTCGTTATATTGTCTTTGTTTCCGACCGCTCAGGTGTTGTATGTCTCTGGAGGGTCGACATCGACGGTTCAAATCCGAAACAACTAAATAACCAAACGAGTTTCTCGCCGAGTTTCGCCCCCGATAGTCGTACTATTGTTTACACCTCGCTCGTCAATAAGTATACGATCTCGACGATAGGCATAGATGGGGGTGACCCCCAACAACTTAACGAGGGGCAGTCGCGTTTTTCGGCTTTTTCACCGGATGGGACGCAGATCGCCTGCCTTTGTTCTGAGGGTCCGGATTCTCCGCTCAGCATTTCGATCGTTCCAGCGACTGGCGGATCGCCTGTAAAGACCTTTCCCGTACCGGGTGGAACCTACGGCACTCTGCGTTGGACACCCGATGGTAAGGCGATCATATTTCCTATTACGCGCCGAAGTTTTGCTAACCTGTGGATGCAAAATGTTGCGGGTGGCGAGCCCAAGCAGGTAACGAATTTCACATCGGATGGTATCTTCTCGTTTGACCTATCCCGTGATGGCAAGCTGGTTTTTTCGCGCGGCACAACAAGGAGCGACGTTGTTCTGTTCAGCGGAATAAAAGACTGAACCGATTTCATCTTGGATTACATACTTGTTCGCCCGCGATCCGTTCCTTGACAAGATAAGACGGTCACCCGAGTTCATCAAGTTTATGGCTGAATTAAAGCTTGACTTCGACAAATACCGGAGCGAATTTTATTAGAATCGCCTATTTGAATCGAGTAAATATTATCTCGGCAAACGTCCCGGCGTCAGCGGTGCGCCCGCCTCCTCGAGCGTTTTATCAAAGCGCGGCAGATCGACCTCGACCAGAGTTTTCAATCTAGAAAGAACGGGCGCAAATTCCGCGACCGACAGCTCGTAATTATCGAGCTGAGTCTGTGTCGGTCTAACTGTCGAGAGCCTGATCGTGCCTGCAATGTTGTTTACACGCTGGCTTATCGACGGCGGTGGAATGTCCGTATTTGCGCGACCGCCGCGAAGAGCATTCAGCAGCGAGTCGATCTCGTTGTCAAAGGCCTCGGCTTGCTCGATCAGTTTTTTATTATCGACAGGCGCATCCTGTGCGGCGCGTTTCTGAAGTCCGATGCGTGTTTTTGCGTTTGTCCCAACATCAATCGCTCCTCCGACGGCGCGTTGTAGTGTCGAGACCTTTCTTTGAAATTCGGCCAGAGCGACAAGCTCGCCATCGGTTATTCGTTCTCGGCCTTCAACCACGACGTTAAAGGTTTGCGAGCCGGGTAAGCTACTGACGCCGCCGTTAACACGCATTGCCATTGTGACCGTGAACTTGCCGGGCATCACGAGCGGGCCTTGTGGGCCGGGCGTGAAGCCTTCGGGCAGAGTGACGCCTGCCGGAATCTGCGGCGGCGTTGCTGAGATCGCGGGCGGCGTGTATCGCATGTCCCAAACGGCACGCTGAAGCCCCGCACCCGCCGGTGCACTCAAGCGGCGCACGATCTTGCCTTCCGAATCTGTGATCGTAAAGATCACTGCCGGCGGCTCTTCTTCGGCCTCCGCTCTCAATTCCTCAATTGACGGATATCGGGAAGGCTGTTTTTTGCGTTCAGCTTCGCGTTCGCTTTCCTGTCGTTTTTGGCGCAATGTTTTTGGCGATTCCTTTAAAAAGTATGTAAAGGTTGCTCCATAGGGCGGATTCGCGGCGGTGTAAAATGACGCGCCTTGAGCACCGGTAAAGGGGGAGCCTGAGCGAACAAACATAAGCGCATCGTTTACCGGAAAAAGCATCGAAGCCTGATCGACGGCGGCGCGCGTGATCTGGCGGATAGGCGCGTAATTGTCCAGGATATAAATGCCCCGGCCAAAAGTCGCCAAGACAACGTCGTCCTCCGTTTTTTGAATGGCAATGTCACGCACGGCAATTGTTGGCAAGCCCGCACGCAGCTGAATCCACTTGGCACCGCCGTCAACTGTAAAGAAAAACCCAAATTCGGTGCCGACAAACAACAGATTTGGATTGACGTGGTCCTCGGCGATAGCGTAAACGGAACCGCGTGCCGGCAGATTGCCCGAGATCGACGCCCATGTCCGGCCCGCGTCAACGCTCTTCACGGCATAGGGTTTAAAGTCGCCGTTCTGATGGTTGTTGATGAGCGCGTAAACGGTGTTCGTCTCGTGCTGCGACGCGAGAACGCGTTGGACGTAGCCGTTTTCGGGAACGCCTGTGATCTTATCGACCTTTCGCCAACTGCCGCCGTCATTCTCGGTGACCTGTATCAGGCCGTCGTCTGTCCCGATATAGATCAGGCCGGCTTTCTTAGGCGATTCGGAAAGGGCCGAAGCGTTGCCGTAGAGCGCCGTCGACTGGTGCTTGGCGATTGCATCGGGACCCCAAACTTTGCCCATCACGGGTAAAGTATTACGGTCGACACCGCGCGAAAGATCACCACTTATGACCCGCCAGTCGTCGCCGCGATTGTCGGATTTGAATAGCTTATGCCCGGCAAAATACAGTCGCGTGTTCGAGTGGGGACTGATTATCAGAGGCGAATCCCAGTTGTAACGCTGAGACTCAATATCCTTTCCTTCGATCGGCGCGATCGAGACGCGATCGCCGGTTCGCTTGTCAAAACGGACTAGACCACCGTTCTGGCTTTCTGCGTAAACGATATTCGGATCTAACGGATCTATCCTTGATTGAAATCCGTCGCCGCCATTTGTCACAAACCAATCCGAGTTCATTATTCCGGCAGAGTTACGCGTTTTTGCCGGGCCCCCGAGCGAATTATTGTCCTGCGTTCCGCCATACACGTTGTAAAACGGCACGGCCGTATCGACAGCCACGTCATAAAACTGTGCGACCGGCAGGTTTCCCATAAAGCGCCAGTTCGCGCCGCGGTCAAAACTCTCGTAAACGCCGCCGTCGCATCCGACAAGGAGATAGTCGGTGTTATTCGGGTCGATCCAGATCGCATGATTATCGACATGTTTTAGTCGTTCGCCGAGCGCGCGCTGTGTGCGGCCAGCGTCGTCCGAGACTTGAAAGATAACATTCGGAATATAGACGCGATCGACTGTTTTTGGGTCGGCAACGATCTGCCCGTAATACATACCCTGCGCTATGTTTGGGCTCATGCGTTCCCATGTGGCCCCGCGATCGTTCGAACGGAAGATGCCGCTTAGCGCTGCGCCGGCTTCGACCGTTGCATAGACAACGTTTGTATTGGCAGGCGAGATCGACAAGCCTATGCGCCCTAAGTCGCCAGGCGGCAAACCAGAACGAGCGCGCGCCCACGTGTTGCCGCCGTCGGTCGATTTGTAGATCGCGCTTTCCGGGCCGCCGTTGATAAGCGTGTAAAAATGGCGTCGCCGCTGCCAACTGGCGGCATACATTGTATCCGGGTTAGCCGGATCGATGGCGACGTCTGTTACGCCGGTGTTCTCGCTGATCGTGATGACCTGTTTCCAAGTTTTTCCACCGTCGGTTGTTTTATAAAGACCCCGTTCTCCGCCCGGCGCCCATAACGGGCCCTGCGCGGCTACGAAAACGACATTGCTGTCGCGCGGGTCGATAGCTATCCGACCGATGTGCTCTGATGTCTTGAGCCCCATGTTTCGCCAGCTTCGGCCACCGTCGTCCGAGCGATAAACACCGTCTCCATAGGCGACGCTTCGCTGGCTGTTCCTCTCGCCCGTGCCGACCCAAACCGTCGCAGGATTCTTCGGATCGAGCTCAATGGCGCCGATCGAGAATGCGCCTTCGCCGTCGAAAACCGGTGTGAACGTGGTTCCGGAATTAACCGTCTTCCAAACGCCGCCCGAGGCAACCGCAACGTAGTATTTGCTCCTGTCGTTCGGATCGACCGCAAACGCGATCACGCGACCCGAGGTAACAGCAGGCCCAATAGAGCGGAGCCTTAGTCCTGAGAAAACCTGCGAACCCATCGGGTCCGGCGTCGGTGATGGGGTCGGCGCCGGAGTAGGGGTAGCGGCCGCGGCCGGTGAACCGGCAGGTGACGGCGTTGCGGCTGCGTTTGTCGGCGTGGTCACAGGCGGAGCTCCCGCGCGAGGCGCCCTTTGGGCCATCGTGAGCAAGCTTAAAACTAACGAGAGACAAATCAGGACAAACGATAAACGCATTTTTTGCACCGCAAAAGCTCCTTTTGAGAATAGAATTAATCGAAAATTGAACGACATTATGTCCTTATTCTGGTTTATTTCGCAAGCCCGTGGTTGTCGAAACCGCGCACACAAGCGCACGGTCGCCGACGGTCAGTTCATCAAACCTGTAGAGTGTGGCAGAATTGATTAGCCGAACCAGCTTTGACTAGGAGGTTTGGCGGCGCTGCTTTGGCTCCGCAGTAACTCACCGTCGTAAGAAATATGACTATTCGAATTGCAGAAAGGGAACTTGCTACAAAACCAACAAGTGCCTGAGACTACCGGAAGAACAACTGCTCCGAATACTTGCGGTGCTTATTGGCGCTGAGTTAGGAACGGTAATTCCGTAAACGTCACGAATCGCCCACATCTAACCGTGCGTCGCGTCGGCGCTTTCGGCGTCAGATTCTGATTCGGCAGGCTTCTTTGTAAAGCCTGAAATGTTCCACCGGCTCTCGATGTTCTTGAACATCCGCAGGCTGCTAAACAGCGCATTAGAGCCGCCGCCGCCGGCAAGTTTCGAATTCAGTTCGCCCGGCATCTTCGAACTTTGCTCGCCCGGCATCTTCGAACTTTGCTGGCCAGGCATCTTCGAACTTTGCTCACCCGGCATCTTCGAACTTTGCTCGCCAGGCATTTTCGAACTTTGCTCGCCCGGCATCTTTGAGCTCTGCTCGCCCGGCATCTTCGAACTTTGCTCGCCAGGCATTTTCGAACTTAGCTCACCCGGCATTTTCGAACTTTGCTGGCCAGGCATCTTTGAACTTTGCTGGCCAGGCATCTTTGAACTTTGCTCGCCCGGCATCTTCGAACTTTGCTCGCCAGGCATCTTTGAACTTTGCTCACCAGGCATCTTTGAACTTTGCTGGCCAGGCATCTTTGAATCCGTCAGACTGCCCATTCCCAATGAACGTTCATCCTCGTTGTATTTAAAGGACATATATCTGTGTTTAGACATAAGCATCGAGGATGCGCCGGCAGCGGCGGCAGCAGCCAGTGCCGGTTCCGGAACTGCAACCTCCGGATCTTCGAACGGACGCAGGGTCACTTCGCCCAAGTATCGCCTGAGGAATCGGCTCCAGCTGCGTCCGGCCCCCTTTTCGATAAACTCAAGCCGCTTATAGTACTTTTCGGATGCCAGATAAGTCACGTACGACCACGGGAAATAGAGCGATATTCCATTAGAATACTGATACTCACCGCCGCTAAAACCACTCAGGATCACGACGTTGCTGAGTTCGGTGATAACCGTGTCGCATGCATCCCGGAGTCTGCCCAGGATCGTACCGTCCTCAGTACTGAGGTCGCCCGCGAGCGAAACGCACTCGGCGCGGAGCAGCTCGCAAAAGTCGCCAATGTCCACATTTTGATCGTGCATATACGACTGGCATTTCCAGTGCACGTGGAGCATCGCACGCTCCATGTGCCGATAAACGGAGCTTTTCGGATCATCAAAACACTCGAAAAGGAGGTCCGCCAATTTCTTAAACTCCGTATTGAGGCCGTCGAGCTTCGACATATCCCAAGCGGCCATGTCGACCGACGAACCACCCACCGTAAATGAATCCTGGCTTTTTATGAACTTGGTGACAAATCGGGCCGCGACCTCGTTATCGTCGAGCGGCGTCATATCTCGCGCAAGCGAGCCGAGTATCTTTGCGTATGTCCAGCCGGCACTGGGAACGCTGCCTTCGGACGCGATTATGGTCTTTGTCGAGTTCTTAAATTGAAACCCGACTTCGAGCATGCCCATTACGCAGCTGTCAAAGCCCAAAATGTCGAGCGGTTGGCCGAGCAACACCGTTGATCGGCGCCGATCTTCATCCGGGTCCGAGTCGAATCGATGGTCCTTTTCATATTCCAAATCCAGATCATGAATTTTGGCGGCCAACTCATCGTCGTTTCTGGTGAGCCTGTCGACCAGCATGAACATATCTTCCATTTTCATTGCTTTGCCGGACGACTCATCCTTAAACAAACCGGGGTCATTGAATCCTAACGAATGGCCGGAGAATATTAGGCCGTATTTGTCTGCCCGCCGACCACGCCGAACCGAATCACCGGAACCGACCTCGACCTTATTTACGCACCAATCGACAAAATTTAACACCGATCTGTAATCAGCGGCGTTCTCATTCCGCTTTGGTTCGACGCGGTACAGTTTGTTTGGAACCTTGAACGAACGAACGTGTCTTGGGTTAGCTGAGTCCGAGAAATCACAGTAAAGAGTCGGGATCTGCGCCGAGTTTCCGTCATAGTAGACAAACAGATTTGTTCCATTGGCTTCTTCGCCGGCTATCTCTTTTATTTGCTCCATCGCATGGGCCATATCAACACTCAGGTTGTTATCGCCCGCCAGATAGATCATGATCGTCCATTCTTTGTTGCTCATACAAGAAACCTCCGCGTGTTACGCGACAAAAATTTTCGGTGGGCGTTTGTTCAATTCCCGGTGAATGAAAGAGTGGCAATTTCGCTTGATTTCTTACACTATAAGCCAAAATCGATTTTCCGCAAAGCCTTTTTGGCTTTTGTTCGGAAAAAAAGTGTGGGAGATGCCGCGCTGTGTGAGGCAGCGATCTTAAATCAGCGGCTGCTTCGGGCTTGCCCGTCTATTTGCGGAAAGGCTTGGCTTTCAATCGCCTCACATTTCGGCAGCGGCAAGCCGCCGAATTTATCTAGCTTAAACGGAGGAGCAATCTCCTCCGGAAATAGAGCGGCAAGCCGCCGTTGTTTGACAGACTCCCCCGGCATTTAGCGTCGAGGTTCGAGAATAATCTCGCGGGCGAGCCTGTCCTGCAGCACCTCCCGGATCTCGAGACGTTCCTTGTATCCCTGCATTTGTTTTGCGTCGTTCCCGACGACCTGTTGGGCAAGGTTATCCGCCTTCGCCTCATTTGCCTCCATCGTGGCGAGGTCTTTGTATTCGGTCATCAGCAGCACGTTAAAATCGCCAGCACCGTGAGCCTCGGTCGTCAGAACCTTGTATGAAAGTATCAAGCCTTCTTTTTTCGATGCTTCCTGACTTCGCTTCCAGTCGGTTGCGAGGTAGTTGAGATAGGCCGAGTCCATGCCGGGCTTGATGCGAATGAACGCCACATTCCAAACCGAGCCGTTTCGATATGGCCGGCTGACCTGTGCATAAACGACGGCGCTCACGGCTAGCAAGATAACGACGAGGAAGCAAACGAACATATTTTTGTGTTTCATATTTTTTTCTCCTTATTTTTGTAATCTGGACGGAGAGCTTCCTCGATTTAATCCAAGTCACGAACAGCTCCCTCTAACCGGCTAAACGAAAACGGATCAGAAAAAGGGTCATGAGCGCGGCAAAAATTTCAAAATTGAATTGTTTTGCACTATACTCACTATATTCAGTGCCGCGCTGATTAAATGCAAAATACGAACCCGCATCAGATCTCTCTGTTGCTCGACCGTTGGAATCACGGTGACAAACTTGCGCTCGAACAGCTTATGCCCCTCGTTTACGACGAGCTTAGGCTAATGGCGCGCGGTGCCCTGCGACGACGACCCGATCAGTCGCTGCAAACGTCAGATCTCCTTCACGAAACGTATATCAAACTCGCAGGTCGTGACGAGCACGATTGGAAGAATCGAGCCCATTTTTTTGGCGTTGCGGCAACGGCGATGCGGCACATTCTGGTTGATTATTCTCGCTCGAAGATCGCCCAGAAGCGCGGCGGCATGCAGGAGCGAAGGTCCTTGACCGACAGCGCTGCAGATACGGGCGGCCAGTCGATGCAGGTCGTTGCTCTCGAGGACGCGCTCAAGATGTTCGCAGAACTCGATGAGCGCAAGTGCCGCATCGTCGAACTCAAGTTCTATGGCGGCCTGACGAATGAAGAGGCGGCCGAGGCGTTGGGCATCTCGGTCGAAACGGTAAAACGCGATTGGCGATTTGCACGAGCGTGGCTGCTGCGTGAACTCGATGCAAGTGGTTAGTCGCCGGGGCGGCGGAATTCAGCCACAGAGAGCACAGAGAACACTGAGAAATGGAAAACGACAATTTGACTCAGAAGATTATCGGTGCCGTCCCGACTTGTCGGGATTCATCGGACACTTGGTCCGGGTTTGTTAGAGTCGATTTATGAAGAAG
>JBAUGW010000056.1:0-29571 GCA_049679945.1 Pyrinomonadaceae bacterium
GAGTGCAGTAAATAAGCAAAATCGACAATAAATCAAAGTCAGGCTTGCATAAAAAAATAATTTAAAGGGAAAGGTAAATCAAAATGGGAAATAATACAGAGTCTAATGGGTGCCCGTTCACGGGCGGGGCGATCAAGCACACGACCAGTACGCAGAGGTCGAACCGCGATTGGTGGCCGAACGCGCTGGATTTGAAGATACTTCGTCAAAATTCTGAGCTGGCCGATCCGATGGGCGAAGGCTTTAATTATTCGGAAGAATTTAAGTCGCTCGACCTCGACGCAGTAATAAAGGACTTGCACACGCTGATGACCGACTCGCAGGAATGGTGGCCGGCGGACTACGGTCATTATGGGCCGTTCTTTATACGCATGGCGTGGCACGCTGCGGGAACGTATCGTGTCGCTGACGGTCGCGGCGGTGCGGGTCAGGGAGAACAACGATTCGCTCCGACCGACAGCTGGCCGGACAACGGCAATCTCGATAAGGCGCGCCGCTTGCTCTGGCCGATCAAACAAAAGTACGGCCGCAAGCTCTCGTGGGCCGACCTGTTGGTGCTGACTGGCAACGTCGCGCTCGAGTCGATGGGATTCAAGACCTTTGGATTCGGCGGCGGTCGCGCAGACGTCTGGCAGGCGCAGGAAGATGTTTACTGGGGCTCAGAGGGCGAATGGCTCGCCACTAGCGACAAGGCGAACAGCCGCTACTCGGGCGATCGCGAACTTGAGAATCCGCTTGCCGCCGTGCAGATGGGCCTCATTTATGTAAATCCTCAAGGTCCGGACGGCAACCCTGACCCGCTTCTCTCGGCACGCGATATTCGCGAAACATTCGCGCGTATGGCGATGAACGACGAAGAGACGGTCGCGCTCACGGCCGGCGGACATACGTTTGGCAAGGCTCACGGTGCGGGCGACGCAGCATTGGTCGGTGTCGATCCAGAAGGCGGCTCGATAGAATTACAAGGCTTTGGCTGGATGAGCAAACACGGTTCCGGCAAGGCCGCTGACGCGATCACGAGCGGCCTCGAAGGCGCATGGACGGCGACGCCGATCACGTGGGACAACAGCTATTTTGAAACTCTATTCGGCAACGAATGGGAGCTCGGCAAGAGTCCTGCGGGAGCGCACCAATGGCATCCGAAGGGCGTAGAGCCGACCGTTCCCGACGCATTCGACCCAAACAAAAAGCATCTGCCGATGATGACGACCGCCGATATGGCGATGCGTATGGACCCGGCGTACGAGAAGATTTCGCGGCGTTTTATGGAAAATCCGGCCGAGTTTGCCGACGCGTTTGCACGTGCGTGGTTCAAGCTCACGCACCGCGACATGGGGCCGAAAGCTCGCTATCTCGGACCCGAGGTTCCAGCCGAAGATCTGATATGGCAAGACCCCGTTCCAGCCGGCACGCCGCTCAGCGAAGCAGATGTCGCTGCTCTGAAAGCGAAGATTCTCGATTCGGGACTGACCGTGTCGCAGCTGGTTACGACGGCGTGGGCGTCGGCTTCGACGTTTCGAGGTTCTGATAATCGCGGCGGTGCAAACGGTGCACGTGTGTCGCTAGAGCCGCAAAAGAATTGGGAAGTAAACAACCCGTTCGAACTTGCGACGGTTCTGACCACGCTCGAGGCCATTCGTAAAGATTTTGGCAAGGACGTTTCGATGGCTGACATGATCGTGCTCGGCGGATATACTGCGGTCGAGATGGCAGCCAAAGCGGGCGGTGGCGACGTGCCGTTTCCGTTTAAGTCGGGCCGCGGCGACGCGTCGCAAGAGCAGACCGAGGTCGATTCGTTCAAGTTTCTCGAACCCCAGGCGGACGGTTTCCGCAATTACAAACGCGGCCATCACACAACGCCAACCGAAGAAATGCTCGTCGATAAGGCGCAGCTTCTGACGCTGACGGCGCCCGAGATGACCGTACTCGTCGGCGGTCTTCGCGTTCTTGGCGCGAACTACGACGGTTCGAAGCATGGCGTTTTCACTGATAAACCGGGTGTGCTGACGAACGACTTTTTCGTAAACCTTCTCGATATGAGCACGAAGTGGGAAGCGACCGACGACAAGGGCGAAGTCTTCAACGGAAAAAATCGCAAAACCGGCGAGACAAAATGGACAGCGACGCGTGCTGACCTCATCTTTGGCTCGAACTCTGAGCTTCGCGCACTCGCCGAGGTTTACGGCTGCAATGACGCTAAAGAGAAATTCGTTAACGACTTTGTCGCGGCGTGGGACAAGGTGATGAATCTCGACCGCTTCGATCTGAAGTAATTTCACTCGCATTTTGAGAGGATTAGAGGTGGTCCGGCAACGGGCCGCCTTTTTTGTGATAATCAGTTCACTGTGTCTGCTGATACTAATTTCGCGGACGACCGAAGAATAGGACGTAGCCGTCGGCGTCTTTAACCTCAAATCCACGCAGGCCGTCATGCGTGTCCGCGAGCGGTTTGAGGAATTCGACACCGCGTGAGGCGAACTCTGCGGCCAGAGCATCCGGGTCGGGAACATAAACGTAAGCGTCCCAAGGCGAGCTGCCTTTACCGACATCGCGCGAGTGATTCGGCACCGGCTCGGCGCCGATTTCCTTGAGAAAGATCATCGCCCCGCCCCGCTTCACGATCCCAAAAAACAGATCGTCCGGTTCGGCACGAAACGTGACCTCAAACCCGAGCTTGTCGCAATAGAACGCAAACGCCGCCGCCACATCTTTAACTATAAAAAACGGCGAGATGCCGCCGATCTCAGGCTTGTCCATTTGAATTAGATCGCGTAGCGTCCTCTTTCGTCGCAGAGCGACGTTTGATTTTAGCCGTGGTGTTTCAACCCACGGTAAATGTGCCAATTGTTTTTTGCCGCGTCAGCGGTAATTGAATAAAACCGCTAATTTCATTCGGCTCAATGCGACGAAGCCTCCCAACGCCCTACGAGCTGCGCAAGATCTTTTCCATCTTCCTGCCCTTTGCCAACTCGTCCACCAGCTTATCCAAATATCGGACCTGCTGCGTCAAAGTATTTTCGATCTGCTCGACGCGATACCCGCAGATCACTCCGGTGATGAGGTGCGCATTGGGGTTTAGCGGGGCCTGTTGGAAGAACGTTTCGAAAGTTGCTTTTTCATTTATCAGTTCCTGCAGCTTCTTGTTATCAAAGCCCGTCAACCATTCTATGACCTGATGCAACTCTTCTTTCGTCCTGCCTTTTTTCTCCACTTTTGCAAGATAATGTGGATAAACAGAGCCAAAGGTCATCTTTGCGATACGCTGATCGTGTGTGCTCGAATTGTTCATACCTTCTATTCTTACTTTCCCTAACTCCAGCCTGCCTGCGAAACAGTTTACCTAATCCCAATCCTTCTTGAGCAGCAATTCTTCGATCCGGTACGAATGCAGCATCTCGTGATTCAGCAGATGCCGGAACATGATGAAAACCGAATAGTGATCGAACGCCTCGTGGACGGCGGTTTTTTGCCATTCGTCGGGTGAAAGCTGTTTTAGTCGTATCACGAGAGCGGCTCGTTCGCGGAGGTATCTGTCGAGGCTTTCGTCGAGGTCGACGTCGAGCATCGCTCCCGCCTCGTCCTCAGCAGAATTCTCAATAACCTTAATGAATGGTTCCGGTTCTGACAAGATCAGATCGAGTCTCGCCCGAAACGCAATGTCAGATTGCGACAAATGAATCGCGTTCTCGTAAGCCGACCATGTTCCCGGGCTCGGACGACGCTTCAGTATCTGTGGCGGCACCTCGCGGATAAGAGGAATGATCACACCCGGGGCCGTCTCCAAGGCTGATATTAAGGTTGCTGTGTTGCTCATGCTATTTGCGATCGAGCGCCTGCCTTCGCTCGACCTCTGCCGATTCGATCAATCGGCGTAATTCCGGCCGATCTGCGTCTTCGCTCGAATACACTTTTACGTGTCTCAGCCGCTTTCCCGTTCCTTCGATCAACCCGGCCGGGTCGGCGAGTGCCGCCCCATTATAAAAGCCGAGGTTCACATAGGCTGCCTTAGGCATGATGTAAGCGTATGCTTCGCTCATCTTTTTTGGTCCGAGTCCGAATGACGCCGCATTATCTCCCAGACGCACGACCTCAACCGCATCGGGATCCACACGCAGAATGAGCGTGCGAAGGCTGCGCGCGATCTGCTCGATCTTAGGATCAAGCTTTGCGACAAGATCGTCGAATGTTCCGAATTTTGCTTTGGATAAACTCATTTTCAAGTCCTGAGAATGTGCCCGGCTCGTTAACGGACAAATGTAATGTACCGCTTCGTGAGGCACTTTCACGCCTTCGTGAGCGACTCATGGTGCTTCGTAAGCAAGTCATAGTGCTTCGCCTTCGATTTCTATCGAATCACCTGATTCTAGTTCTAAAACAGGAACACTTTGAAGGCGAGCGCCAAGACCGGAAATGTCGCCGTAGATACCGGCAACGTTCCGCGCGATACGCTGAATCTGTTTTTCCCGCCGCGACCATTTTTGTTCCATAGCACCGCGTTCCTTGTCGATGTCGTTTCGCATTTCCCGTAATGCCTCGCCAGACTCAATTATGCGGTTCGTGAAGTCTCGGCTCGTTAAATAGTCAAAGATCAAATCTTGTATCTTATCTCGGCTTTTGGAAGTTGCCCTCAGATGATGAACTTCTTCGAACGTCCTACGGATCGCAGTCGCCAAACCAATCGCGCAATAAAAGTTCGTTGTCCAGACGCCGTTGTGTAATCCGAAGTGCTTTACGGGTTTCGGAAGTAATTTGGTAACTATAATGCCAACAGTGTGCCCTTCAACTTTTGCTTGATTTTCTTTTAATGTCTTGATCCAGCCTTCAACCCAGTTGTCCGTGAATTTGGCTTCCCAAACAATTGTTCCACAGCACTTCTGTCCAGTGGTTTTTACCCGCTGTAAAATGTCTGCTCCACGTTTTCCTCGCGGTACGTGATTGAATTCATCGAGTTTGAACGCATTCCGCAAATGAGCAGCTATTTCCTGTTCGAATCCGGTTCCTTGCTCCTCATTTGATCCCTGCCGAGCCTTTTTCTGAAGTTGTTCCGCGAGTTTTTCAAGACGTTTGATCTTTACGTCTTTTGCTGACAGTTGTCCTCGCATTTCATCTTCGATTTCGTCACGGAGACCTTCCTTGATTTCGTTCTGTAATGCTTTAGACAACGGAAATCGTCGATCGCAATATGGACACATTATTTGTTGTTCACTACGCATATCAGTATTCCTCAGCGAGCATCTAATCAACTCCTTCAATAACGGCCACTATGGTGCAGCGGCAATACTCTTTCTCGCATTTATTCATCGGCTCAAAATCAACGTGAAGCGGAAATTGTTGTCCGTCCATTCCGAGGCAATAATCGCATGTTCGTGCCTGTTTCGCCGCGAGCCATCGCCAACCGAGCAGAACGTCTGCGTTTTTTCGATACTGCGCGAGAGTTTCCGCTCGCCGTTGAGCAACAACTTTCGCTGTCTGTTCATTCTTAGCCATTCGTCGATCTAATCAACTAAATCTTTACCCCGGAACGTAACCAACCGCACTTCACACAACGCAAAACGGCGCGACAAAATTACACTGCCGCGACGCGGTTGTAGACGGTGTCGCGTTCGACGGGTTCGAAGCCGGCGCGGTGGATCATTTCGATGATCTCTTGTTTGGTCATTTTTACTTCGCCACCGGATTCGACGGAGTGGTCCGATGAATCGGGATGCTCCAATGTCGTCACTCGGTCTCGAAGTTTACTTTGTCGTACACGTCAGCAAGTGAGAGGCGACACTCGATTGACTCGAGTTCGATGCTGTTATCAAGGCCGACGGCATCCGTAAGCATCCAAAATCCGTCACCATGCTTTACGTATTTTTCGATGCTTGGGAATCTCTGCGAGATCAGGACGTACTCGCTCAGGCTGTCGATGCTTCGGTAATTCTTGAATTTCTGTCCGCGGTCGTAGCTTTCGGTAGATTCGGAAAGTATCTCGATGATCAAAACGGGATTAAGGAGCGTGTCAAGACCTTCGTCTTGAAAGGTCGGCTCGCCACAAGCGACAACGAGATCCGGATAGGTGTACAAACGGCTGGCCGGGACAAAGACGCGCATATCCGACGCGTAACCCTCGCAATCTTTGCCTTTCAGCGAACGCTGAATTTCGCTACCAACGTTGAGAGCGATGAGATTGTGGTTGCGTCTCGCCCCCGACATTGCCACGATTACGCCATCACGATATTCGTGCCTTTCATCGGCGGCCCTCTCGAATGCGAGGAATTCGTCAGGCGACATTTTAGCTGGAATAGGATTTGGCGTCATCACTTTTTACCTCACGCTGCAACTTTTTCTACACGATTATACACCGTATCCCTTTCCACAGCCTCAAACCCAGCCCGCTCGATCATTTCGATGATCTCTTGTTTGGTCATTTTTACTTCGCCGCCGGATTCGACAGAGTAGCTGTGGGTGAGCTCGCCGCCGTCGGTGATGGTGCCGTCGAGGTCATCAGCCCCGTAATGCAAAGCTGTTTGTGCGGTGGCTTTGCCGAGCATGACCCAGTAGGCCTTGATGTGGTCGAAGTTGTCGAGCATCAGGCGGCTGGCGGCGATGGTCTTGAGATTGTCGATCGCGTCGGGGCCGGGCAGCGAATCGAGTGCTGTGCCCGGAGGGTAGAACGCCAGCGGGATGAAGCACTGGAAACCGCCGGTTTTGTCCTGCTGTTCGCGGAGTTTTACGAAGTGGTCGATGCGGTCTTCGATAGATTCGATGTGGCCGTAGAGCATTGTGGCGTTGGTCTTGAGGCCGGCTTTGTGAACCTTTCCTGCTAATTCCAGCCAACGCGGGCCGTCGCATTTGTGGTCGCAGATGCGCGAGCGTGTCGGCTCAGCGAAGATCTCGGCCCCGCCGCCGGGACACGAATCCATCCCCGCCGCGTGCAGTTTTTCGATCACGTCCTCATCCGACATCTTGTAAAACCGCGCCATAAAATCAAGCTCGACCATCGTCAGGGCTTTGAGATGAAGCTTTGGAAACTCGCGTTTCAAGGACGAGAAAAGATCGGTGTAGTACTCGAACGGCAATTTGCTGTTAAGCCCGCCGACGATGTGCAGCTCGGTCGCACCTTCATTGACCGCCTCGCGCGCAATGTCGATGCCTTCCTGCACGGAATGTGTGTAAGCATCCTCGGCCCGTGCCCTGCGATAAAAGCCGCAGAATTTACAGTCCGCGACGCAGATATTCGTGTGATTAAAATGCCGGTTGACGTTGTAATACGTCACAAGGCCGTGCTTGCGGCGACGAACCGTGTCGGCAAGTTTGCCAAGCGCGTTGAGGTCTGATGTCTGGTAAAGCGACATCCCATCGTCGAACGTCAGCCGCTCGCCGTCCTCAACTTTGTCGGCGATGTCTATGAGATTTGGATCAAATGAAAACTGCATTGTTAACGTAATTCTACCAATTTTCTCAAGCCTTTAGCGAGATAGCGTGCGAAGCATGCGGCCAGAATGTTAGCTACAGGTGGAGTCCCGATTCGTCGGGACGGAACCTGTAGTCACGAAGCCAAAAGATTTGAGCATGTATAACATGCGACAGGGTTCACGTTGATTGTGTCGCGTGTAAACACGCTTTGACAATTCCTCTAATTGTCTACACGTTCCGCCTTCGGCTCCACGTGTAGCTAAACCTATTTCGCCTGCAAGGCAGGCTTGGTTATAATTCGATTCATGAAATTCGGACAGGTAGAAAATCCCGCAGAGGTCGATTTTTCGCTTCCGCCGGACGATCCGGACACAAAACGCGTATTGGCCAAATCTAAGACTAAAGAACTCAAGATTTACGTCGGCTGCGCAAAGTGGAACAGCAAAGACCTGAAAGGGTTTTATCCAAAGGGCGTAAAAGCGAAGGACGAACTTCATTATTACTCGACTCAGTTCAACTGCATCGAGCTGAACGCGACGTTTTACAAGCGATATTGGGAGAACAACTACACCGCCTGGCGCGAGGGCACGGCCGACGGGTTCAGATTTTTTCCTAAATTCAACCAGGGCGTGACGCATTATGCGCGGCTAAAAGGTACGGAAGAGCGCGTGGAGCAGTTTGTCGAGAATGTAACGTTCCTTAAAGAAAAACTTGGCATGGTCTTTTTGCAGATGCACGATAATTTCGGGCCGAAGGATTTTGACCGCGTCGAGGAGTTTGTCGATAGGTGGGCATACGACGTGCCACTCGCAATGGAGTTTCGACAGACGGGATGGCATACCGACCCGAGTGTGTCGGCCCGGCTCTATAACGTGCTCGAATCGAGCGGGATAACGAACATCCTCGTCGATACCGCAGGCCGCCGCGACCTGATGCACATGCGCCTCACAACTCCGTCGGCGTTCGTTCGCTGGGTTGGCGCGAATCACGAATCGGACCGAGCGCGTCTCGACGAATGGGTCGAGCGAATTGGGGCTTGGAAAAAGCAGGGATTGCGAGAATTAAATTTCTTCGTCCACCAAAACGTCGAAGAGGAATCGCCGCTGCTATCGGCGTATTTTATTGAAAAGCTTAATAAGAAGATCGGGACAGACCTTCACATTCCCAAAACACTTTAGCCAAATGATAAAGCTCGTTCGCACGAACTCAGAAAACGAAGATTTTCGAGCGCTGGTCGCAATGCTCGACGAGGAACTAAAACAGCGCGATGGCCAAGACCATTACTTTTTTGCTCAGTTTAATAAGCTGGCCGGCTTACTCGGCGTCGTCGTTGCGTCCGACGGCGACAAGGCGGTTGGTTGCGGAGCGTTCAAGCCGTTTTCGCAAACCGATGCCGAGATCAAACGTATGTTTGTCCTTCCCGATCACCGCGGCAAACGCATCGCCGCGCAGATTCTCGCCGAGTTGGAATCGTGGGCGATCGAGTCAGGCTTTCGTTCCTGCGTCCTCGAAACCGGATTCAAACAACCCGAGGCAATCGCCCTGTACAAACGCTCAGGCTACGAAGTAATTCCAAACTACGGGCAGTATGCTGATGTGGAGGCAAGCGTCTGTATGCGAAAGAATCTTGGTTTCTAATCCATAAAAACCGCGCCGCCAAAGGTCAGCAGTAAGATCACGCTCACAAAAGCATTTGTCGTAAAGAAAGCAGCGCTCATGCGCGAGAGGTCGTCATGCTTGACGAGCGTGTGTTGGTAGACGAGCAACGCGCCGACGGCTACGACGCCGGCGAGTGCGAGCCATCCCAAGCCTGTCACCAGATAAAGCAAGCCGAGCACGACGAAAGCCTGAAAATGAAACAGCCGTGCGATCCACAACGCGCGTTTGATGCCGAAGCGAGTCGGTATCGAGCGCAGGCCGGCTGAGCGGTCGAATTCAAAATCCTGACACGCGTATAAAACGTCAAAACCCGCCGTCCACATCAGCACGAGTAAGCTAAGCAGTATCGGAACTTCGTCCGTTAGGTTGCCGCGAACCGCGATCCACGCAGCCGACGGCGAGATCGAGAGCGCGATGCCGAGTAGCACATGTGCGAATGCTGTGAATCGTTTTGCGTAACTATAACCGAGCACAAAGAGAAGAGCGACCGGCGAGAGTGCGAATGTCAGCCAATTGAGCATGTATGACGAGAGCACAAAAACTGCGATCGACACATAAAGAAACGTCCACGCAAAGCCGACTGACAATTGGCCGCTTGGAAGTTCGCGGCCCGCGGTGCGCGGATTTTGCGCGTCGACGTCGCGATCGACGATTCGATTAAACGTCATCGCGCTGGAGCGCGCGCCGAACATCGCGACCGTTATCCATAAAATTTGCCACCAAGTTGGAAAACCATTCGCTGCGAGTATCGCGCCGAGAAATGCGAACGGCAGCGCAAACAGCGTGTGCTCGAACTTGATCATCGCGAGCGTGGTTTTTAGCTTTGCAAAAATTGAGTTCATTAAAGTTGTTACTGCAACGTCTTTCCGCCGGTGCGAGCAGTTTGCAGACGCAGAGCTTGTCGACGCACGGCGTCGGAGACGTTTCGGTTTTTAGACAATGCGGTGAGATCGCGCAATTGCAGCCGAGTCAGCATTGTTATAACGTTCGCGAGCGGCGTTCGCGGATTTTTAATGAGGGTGTGCATGATCGTGTAACTGCGCGACCATTGGCGGTTTGCTGCGAGCTGTCGCAGAATTTCCTCCGACATAGAACGCATAGACGCGATCGTCTCAACTTCTTGTTCGGTGATGCGCGGATTGTTTACGACGGCGGATGACACAAGTTTGTTCGGGTCGCGGATCAAAATGTTGCGCGCCTCGCGGTCGCCTTTCATCGCCATCTTGACGCGATCTTTGACGCCCATCTTCATGATGCGGTTGATCATCGCGATGCGCTCGCCGCCGATCTCTTCGCCCTCGGCGCTCAGCTCGCCGAGAATTTTGCCGATCGTCGCCTGACGCTGCTCTTCGGTCTCCTCGTAGATCTCTTCGATAAATTCGAGCGCGAGCCACGAGTCGTCGGTCTCGCGGTCTGGAACCTCAATATGCTGCGCGAGCAGGATCGCGTCCTCCTCAGTCAAGCCCGATTCTGCAAAGCCAGATTGTTCAAAAAACTCTGCCGCGGCCTCGTTGCCCTGCGCGCGAAGCTCGTTTGCGATTTGCTCGGCGCCGCGTTCTTTTTCAAAAAACTCGCGCTTAATTTCGCTCGCTCGACGATCGGCCTCGGCGGTGCGATTTGTGTTTTTGAGAATCGCTTCGAGAATTGCGGGATTTTGAATCAGTAGCTGCTGATTTTGCGAGAGTAGTTCGAGCAACTCGCTCTTTGCGGTCTTTGTCGCAAAATTAGCGATAGCTGAGGGCGGCGTCTTTACGTTCGTAATTATCGATTCGTGAATAGACGGCGGCAGCTCTGTTCGCCCCGCAAAATACGACAACACCGACGGCGCAACATCTGGCGAGCGCATCGTCTGTTCAAGCTCCTTCGTGCTTTGCGAATCGAGCGTGTCGCCGGCATTAGACTTCAGTTCCGCATCTTCGCTGCTGTAAAGCGCAACGAGAACCTCGAGCAAGTCGGCCTGAGCGAGCGGCAAGATGCCGCGCGAAGCCGCAACCTGCGCGGGGCGCGGGGCAGTGCCTTTGACAATCGCCCTGACAACCGGATTTGTAGACGAGATCTCTAACGACATTTACTATTGGGAATCGCCCATTGATTAAAAGTATAAATAAAACTTGCGATCAGAGCGATTACTAGCTGCATAAAAATGTTTATAATAATGAAGTCCGCTTTGCACCGGCATTTAACCGTCCGAAAAAATTGCAAATAATACATGATCAAAGACGATTTACTTAAACTCATTTCAGAAAAACGTGCGCGCATCGGCGTGATCGGTCTCGGCTACGTCGGGCTGCCCCTGATCGTCGAATTTGCGCTTAAAAACTTCGGCTGTGTCGGTTTCGAAGTCGATGAGACGAAGACCGCCGAGATTAACGCAGGCCGCTCATACATCGTCGATGTCACGAGCGAGAACGTGAAAAAATGTGTCGATAACGGCATGTTGACTGCGACTACAGATTTCGCGCAACTATCTGAATGTGACGTGATCATCATCTGCGTACCGACGCCGCTTCGCAAAACAAAAGATCCCGACATGTCATATATCTTGACTGCAGGCGGCGAGATCCAGAAATATATGCGCGTCGGCCAGCTCGTTATTCTCGAATCGACGACTTATCCCGGCACGACCGACGAAGTTCTGCTGCCAATGTTCGAGGAGAAAGGTTTCAAACTCGACGAAGATTTCATGCTCGCCTTCTCGCCCGAACGCGTCGATCCGGGCAACCCGCAGTTTCAGACACACAACATTCCAAAGGTCGTCGGCGGCGTGTCACAAGATTCTACCGAGGTCGCTGCGGCGTTGTATGGCGAGATCGTGGAAGAGGTTTTCCCCGTGTCATCGGCACGCGTCGCCGAGGCCTGTAAATTGTGGGAAAACACATTTCGAGCAATAAACATCGGCATGGCGAACGAGATGGCAAAGCTCTGCAACGCGCTCGGCATCGACACTTGGGAGGTCGTTGCGGCCGCGGCGACAAAGCCGTTCGGCTTTATGCCGTTCTTTCCCGGCCCCGGCATCGGCGGCCACTGCATCCCGCTCGACCCGCATTATCTGTCGTGGAAAGCACGGCAGCACGGCTTCGATTCTCAGTTCATAAGCTTAGCCGAACAAGTAAATTCGACGATGCCTAATTACGTCGTCGAACTCGCATCGACCGCGCTCAATGACGACAAAAAAGCTGTCAACGGTTCTAAGATCTTGATCCTTGGCGTCGCCTATAAAAAAGACATCGACGATATGCGCGAGTCGCCAGCACTGTCGATCATCGACCTGTTGCGCGCCGACGGCGCCGATGTTTATTATCACGACCCGTTCGTCGCCGAGGTCACGTTCGATCACGCATACACGATCGGCGACGGCGAACCGCTCTACAACAAAGAGCTGACCGACGATCTGATCGCGTCATCCGATTGCGTCATCATCTGCACCGAACATTCAAACGTCGATTACGAACGCGTCTGCAATCTCGCGTCGCTGGTTGTCGATACGCGCAATGCTCTCTCGAATGATTTACGAAATGGCAGTAAGGCCCGCGTTGTCAGATTGTGATGCCGGGAACGCAGGCGCCCTCGCCTGCATGCGTCAACCAAGACGCTCATCGAATTTCTAAGTTACAGTGGCACGCGAGAGCGCGTGCCTCTCCAGTCAAATGTTGAAGATATTACTCATCGCCGGCGCCAGACCGAATTTTATGAAGGTCGCGCCGATCTACGCCGAGATGAAGCGGCGCGTCGGCGAATTCGCGCCGATGATCGTTCATACCGGCCAGCATTATGACGTGGCGATGTCGGATGCGTTCTTTGACGACCTGGGCATGCCAAAGCCAGACGTCCATCTCGGCGTCGGTTCAGCCTCGCACGCGGTTCAGACGGCGAAGATAATGACTGAGTTCGAGCCTGTCGTGCAGGAACAAAAGCCCGATTGGGTCTTGGTCGTCGGTGATGTGAATTCGACGATCGCGTGTGCATTGGTTTGTGCAAAACTCGGCGTCAAAGTCGCTCACGTCGAGGCTGGTCTTCGTTCGCGTGACCGCACGATGCCCGAAGAGATCAACCGCATTCTCACGGACGCGATCTCCGATCTACTGTTTACAACCTCGCAAGACGCCGATGAAAATCTAAAGAATGAAGGAATCTCCGATGACAAAATTTGTTTTGTCGGCAACGTAATGATCGACTCGCTGCTCGAACATCTAAAGCTCGCCGAGCAGTCGAAGGTGCGAAATGAGTTGTGTGTTGACGACAAAGATTACGCGGTTCTGACGCTGCATCGTCCGTCGAATGTGGATGATAAGCAGGTTTTTGGCGGCATACTTGACGCGCTGCTCGCAATTGCAGAAAACCTGCCGATCATTTTCCCTGTCCATCCGCGAACGCGTTCGCGCATAGATGAATTTGGCTTCTCAGACAAAATTACAAACTCAAACATTCGTCTCATTGAGCCGCTTGGCTATCTCGATTTTATGCGGCTTTACAGCGGCGCGAAGTTGGTGCTCACAGACTCCGGCGGTTTACAGGAAGAGACAACCGTGCTCGGCATTGCGTGCCTCACGCTGCGTCACAACACCGAACGACCGGTTACTGTCGAGATGGGCACAAACGTTCTTGTCGGAACTGACGCTGAGAAAATCAAACAAGCTGCGAAGGCAACTCTCAACAACACAGCCTCGACGAGCGCAAAAATCCCGCCGCTCTGGGATGGAAAAACGGCGGGACGAATCTGCGACGAACTTGCAAAAATAAATTAGCCGCAAAAATGCGCAAAAGACGCAAAAGTAAAAACCAGCTATTTGCGTCTTTTGCGCCTTTTTGCGGCAATCTCAGCTACCTATTCGATTCAACTGGATAACCTAAATTTTTCCAGGCGGTCGGGCCGCCGAGCATTGCGTAGGTTCCTGGGATTCCTGCTTGATTCATCTGGAGTGCCAGACCGGCACTCGTATGTTCGGCCGCTCAGGAACAGTAAACGATAATCTTCTTGCCCTTTGGCAACTTGTCAAAACTTTCCTTAGCCGCATTGGATGCAATGTTTATTGCTCCAGGCAGCCGCTCGGCATCAAACGCGGATTTGTCGCGGCTATCGACCAAAATTGCGTTGCCCGCATCGACTTCTTTCTTAGCGTCAGCGGCTGACATGCGCGGCACGGCTTCTTCCGTTTCGTATTTTACGTATTCGATCTCGGCCGGTTTGCACGCTGCGAGGAGCGCGAGCACCGCAACCGCAATAATTGCAATTTTACTTTTCACCGAAAGCCTCCAAAACTTCGTCAGCGTGATTTTTCACATCGACCTTGTCAAAAATTTTTGTGATCTTGCCCTTTTCGTCGATCAAAAATGTTTTGCGCTCGATGCCCATGTACTTTTTGCCGTACATGCTTTTCTCGACCCAAACGCCGTATTTTTCGACAACTTCTTTCTCTGTGTCGGCGATCAATGTCATGGGCAGATTGTATTTTGAGATGAATTTCTGGTGCGATTTTTCGTTGTCGGTCGAAACGCCTAGCACCTGAATATTTTTCTTATCAAATTTGTCACTCGCATCACGGAGCGAACATGCTTCCAGCGTTCAGCCAGGGGTGTCGTCCTTCGGATAGAACCAAAGCACGACACGTTTTCCCTTAAAGTCCTTTAACTTGACCGGATTACCGTCCTGATCTTTTGACGAAAATTCAGGCGCCTTGTCCCCTTCTTTTAACATAGTAGGTAAAGTGTAGCTTATTTTATTTGCAGGTCGAAAGGCAGCAGCAACATCGCCTCGCCGCGTTCCATGCGCTCGAACAGAGAGACATACCTGAACGCACGCCGAACGTCGGCCGGCAGCGACTCGAGAATCGCGGCGCGAGTTTTTTCTTCCGCCGAAACAGACGAATCCTCGTTCTCAAAAAACGTCTCAAAGAAAGGTCGCGCTTCGGGGAACACAACGCGACGAGCATCTTTGTCTGCCGGCAGGCCAGCGAGTTCTTTAGCAACCGAGATCGCCTTTTCGAGGCCGCCGAACTCATCGATCAGACCGTTCGCCTTCGCCTGCGTGCCGGTCCACACGCGCCCCTGGCCGATGGTGTTAACCTCTTCGACGGGCTTATTGCGTCCCTTTGCAACCTTTGGCAGAAAGTCGTCGAAGTAGATGCTGTTTGTCAGCTCGACCATTTTTGCACGTTCATCGGGCGTCCATTTTTCTGTCTCACGGAAAAGACCGGCGTTTTTGCCACGCATAACGTATTCGTTCGTAATTCCGAGCCAATCGTAAAGCCCTTTGACGACAGGTTTGCCCATAAACACGCCTATCGAACCGGTCACCGTCGAAGGCTCGGCGATGATCTTGTTAGCGTTACATGCAATGTAATAACCGCCCGAGGCCGCGACGTCGCTCATCGAGACTACGACCGGCTTCTTTTCTTTTGCATTCTCTATCGCTCGCCACATCAGATCGGACGCCAGAGCCGAGCCGCCGGGCGAATCGACACGCAGGACGATTGCTTTAATGGATTTGTCAGCCGCCGCGTCATTTACTGCCGAAACGACCGTGTCTGAACCCACCATATCGCCGCCAAAGCCGCTGCTCGAACGCCCAGTGTTGATCGCGCCGGACGCGAAAATGATCGCCACTCTTTCGCCGTTATTCAGCCCCAAACTGTCCGACGGTATCTCGCGATAATCGCCGCCTCGAACCGTGCGCAGCTTGTCGTCGGTTTTGTAGCCGAGGGCGGTTTTGAATTCGTTATCGATTTGATCGGGAAAAAGTGCGTCGTCGATGAGGCCGAGATTTTTGGCCTGCGTGGCATTGTAAGGCGCGTTGTCGATGATGGCTTTTACGTCCTCGACCGACTTCTTTCGCGACTCGGCAATGCCGGTCGTGTAACGCGTAAAGTATTCATCCAACAGAGAGTTGATGACCTCACGCTGGCCTTCGCCCATCTCTTTTTTTGTGTATCGGTCGGGAGCATTTTTATACTTCGGCCCGATCTGGATCACGTCCATCTCGATGCCGAGCTTGTCTAAGCTGCCCTTGTAAAACATCGCCTCGGCCGCAAAACCGTTGATAAAAATCTCACCTGCGGGCGGAAGAAAGATCTTGTCCGCGGCGCTTCCGATGTAGTATTCGCGGTTCGTACCCATCTCCATGTATGCGTAAACAGGCTTGCCTGACGATCTAAAATCTTTTATAGCGTCTCGCAACTCGTCGGCCTTTGCCCAGCCGATATTCGGAAAATTGATGTCGAGCTTGACGGCACCGATGCGGTTATCGACCTTTGCTTTGCGGAGCTGCGTGAGCAAGCCCGTAAAAGATTGCTGCTGCTTGATGCCAAACGCCTTGGCGAGCGGCTCTTCAGCGATGTAATCAGGCAACTCGCCGGAAACATTGAGGATAAGCACGCTGTTGTTCGCCACGCTCGGCTGGTTCATCGTGCTCGAAAGATAAATGAGACCGACGATGCCGATGATGAAAAAGACTGCCAAAATGCCGCCCAAAATTAGTAAGACCTTAGATGTTTTTGAAATTGCCATTATTAAAATCTGCTCCGATACGATTGCAAAAATTCACTTCTCTTTTACGTCCCGAACTCCAGCAAAGTTTATCAAATGATTTGTTTTGAGGCTTTGCTGCAATAGGTTATATTGAATTTTTATGGCAAAGAAAGGCTCGATACTCATCTGCGATGACGAAGAAATAATGCGCGACGTGCTGGAGACGATACTTTCGGGCGTCGGCTACAAGGTCGAGCTTGCAAAAACCGGCGAAGAAGCGGTCGAAGCTTTCACGGCAAAACCGTTCGACGTCGTGCTGATGGACGTTTCGATGCCGGGCATGGGCGGTCTCACCGCGCTTGAGGAGCTTATTAAGCTCGATGCCGAAGCCGTAGTTCTAATGGTAACGGCGTATGCCACATTCGACACGGCGATCTCGGCGTGGGAAAAAGGCGCGTTTGGCGTCGTCCGTAAACCGTTCAAAAATGAACAGATACTCGCTCTCGTCGCAAAGGGCATTCGCAAACGCCGTAAAGAAGAAGAGCGACAAACGCTGCGCTCGGCGATGACCCGCTCGGTCAATCGTGAAGGATTTATTGGCCGCAGCGAGATCATGGAAAACGTCTTTCGCCTCGTCGAACGCGTTGCTCCGGCCCGCTCGACCGTGCTAATTACCGGCGAAAGCGGTACCGGCAAGGAGCTTGTCGCAAAAGCGATTCACGAATCGAGTCCACGTGTCGCGCAACCGTTCGTCGTCGTAAATTGCTCGAACATTCCGTCAGAACTGCTCGAATCCGAGCTTTTTGGCCATACAAGGGGCGCGTTCACCGGCGCCGTTGCCGCAAAGAAAGGTTTGTTCGAGGTGGCGGACACCGGTTCGATCTTCTTAGACGAGATCGGTGATCTGCGGCCCGAAACGCAAGTTCGGCTGCTCCGCGTCATTCAGGAGCGCGAATTCACGCCTGTCGGCGACACCTCGCCCGTAAAGGTCGATGTCCGCATAATCGCCGCGACAAACGTCGATCTCAAAGAGGCTGTTCGCAACGGCACATTCAGGGAAGATCTATACTTTCGTTTATCCGTCGTGCCGCTCGAACTTCCGCCGCTGCGCGAACGCCGCGAGGACATTTTGCCGCTCGCACAGCACTTCGTGCGCAAATACGCCGAAGAAAACGCCCGCGAGATCAGCGAAAACCTCAGCCCTGAGGTCCTCTCGCTGCTCGAAAACTACAACTATCCCGGCAATGTGCGAGAGCTCGAAAACATAATCGAGCGCGCAATCGTGATCGCCCCAACAAACGAGATCACCGCCGACTGCCTACGTCCCGAAGTCCGCGACCCCGAACTCGCGTTCCAAATGATGGCCGAAACCGCCGGAATATCGACCGATATCGACCTCGCTCGCGGCATAAATTTTTACGACGAAGTCAAAAAATTCGAGATCGACCTTATTCGCCGCGCCCTCGAACAAACCGCCGGCCACCAGTCCCGCGCCGCCCGCCTCCTCGGCCTAAACGCCACAACCCTCAATTCAAAAATCAAAAGCTACAACATCCAAACTAGAGCTTAACCACCTATATCCAAATAATCGGATTATGTCCAAAAAGTCCGTTATAGTTTGCTCAATCCAGTGGTTTTTTTGATTTTTTGTGGCCAAATTTCAGAGCTATCTCGCACCATATCAATCGGTTACCGATTTCTTGTTCTTATTCGTGCTTATGGCACATAAGTTGCTCGTTTGTTAAGTTCATTGCCCTAATTTTATTGTGCACTTATTTTAAGTGAAGTCCTGATTCTATTTCTTGAGGAGGAAAAATGAGAAAGTTTACAAAGATCTTTATGATCGGTCTGGCGCTATTTTTGTTCCAGACCGGTATTCAAGCGCAAACAACCGGGGGACTCTCCGGCTCTGTATCCGATCCGAACGGGGCGGCTGTCGTTGGTGCGACCGTCACTTTGAAAAATAATGCCACTGGCGAAGGTCGTACGGCCACGACCAGCGACAAAGGCACCTTTACTTTCAGTAATCTTAATCCGGGCCTCTATTCGGTCACGGTTGAGAACTCGGGTTTCAAGAAGTCTTTGGCCTCCGACGTCGCTGTTTCGGTTTCTAATGTCGCCCAGATCACGATAACCCTTGAGGTCGGCCTTGCGAATGAGACAGTTACTGTTACATCGGCTCAAGATGTTATCAACACTTCGAGCCCCTCTCTAACCAACGTCATCGATACCAGACAAGTACGGGATCTGCCCTTGCCGACGAGAAATCCTCTCGATCTGGCCGCACTGCAGGCCGGAATTGCTGTGATCGGCGGCGACACCCGCGGTTCGTCGGTAGGCGGCCTACGTCAGACAGCCGTCAATGTTACGCAGGACGGCATCAATGCAATGGACAACTTTGTTAAGACAAGTTCGTTCTTTGCAATTAGTGCTCCGTCACTCAATTCGACGGCTGAATTTAGCATTACGACCGGCACAGTGGGTTCGGAAGCTGGCCGTGGGGCCGCTCAGGTAAATTTGGTGACCAAGGGCGGGTCAAACGACTTTCATGGCGGCGTGTTTTATTTGCATCGCAACGATGCCCTCAATGCGAATACTTTCTTTAGTAACTCGTCGGGCACAAGCGCGACGACCGGGCTGCCTGTCTCGCCACGAGCAAGACAGCGTCAGCATTTCTTTGGTTTTGACATCGGCGGACCGGTTCACTTTCTCGGGTTTGGCGAGGGCAAACCGGCTCATTGGAGTGGTAAGGACAAAGCGTTCTTCTTCTTTTCGTATGAAGGCTTTCGCGAGAATTTCTCGGCCACGCGAAATCGCACGGTTTTAACACCCTCAGCCCGTACCGGATTGTTCAGCTATACGCGAACCTGCCCTACTCCACCTGGGGCCTGCGTGCCAGGAGTGGAAACCGTCAATTTGCTCGCGATCGGCAATGTAGCAGCTCTCAATCCGATCACAATGGCCCTCATCAATTCGACGCCGCTACCAAATAACACCTTGGTCGGTGATGGTTTTAACACGGCAGGGCATCAGTTCGGTGTCAGCGGAGCGGACGTTAACGACAAATATGTTGGCCGTTACGACCATCAGTTGGTAAAGGACACTCGACTTGGCTCACACAAATTTGAGTTCGTTTATAACAGGGCAACATTCTCGCTCAATCCGGACACCTTCAACGGTCTCGAATCTCCGTTCCCGGGTGGTATCAACGCATTTCAGTCGTCCGTCAGGCAGTTGGTTACGGGAGCACTCGTTTCGACGTTCGGCAGCAGCATGACCAATGTGTTCCGGTATGGACGTCAGTGGGCTCCGGTCGTATTTCAGCGTGACTCCAACGCCGGAACTCCATATACGGCTTTTTCCGGCATAACGAATCCCGAGAACCAATTCCAATCGCAGGGCCGCGAAACGATAGTTGATCAGTATTCAGACAATTTCTCCGTCGCAAAGGGCTCACATCTTTTCCGGTTTGGCGGGGATTATCAGAAGGTCTTTGCCGATACCTTTAACGATGCCGGTATTAACAAGACCATCACCCTGGGCACAAATACCGCTAACGGCAGCGGAATTCTTTTGGGCGAATTACCCTTTGGGACTACTGCTAACTTGACTGCGGCGACAGCGGTATACTCCAACATTGTCGGGAACCTCGCCTCGGCGGCCGCTACTTTTAACGTAACGAGCGCGTCGTCTGGCTTTGTCCCGGGAGCAACCCGGTCAAGGATCTTTGAGCAAAAGTTGTTCTCGCTCTATGGCCAGGACCAATGGCGGTTCAAGAGCAATGTTACGGTCAATCTCGGATTGCGTTGGGAATTTCAGGCCGTGCCGACGATACCAAATGGTCTTGCGATACAGCCTAAGGCTCAGGACATATTTGGCGTCTCCGGCTTTGGAAATCTCTTTAGACCAAATGCGCCCGCCGGACCGCCGCCGCCTGTAGCTACCCAGAATTTTGTCAGCGGCACGACGGGTCTTCCGCTCTACAACAATGATTGGAATAACTTTGCACCATTCATTGGTCTGGCATATTCGCCCGACTTTAAGAGTGGATTTCTCCGGACGCTGTTTGGCGAGTCGGGCAAAAGCTCAATCAGGCTTGGCTACTCGATCAGCTACCTTCAGGATGGCTTTACCGTTATCAGCAATGCGCTCGGAACCGGAACTACTAATCCGGGTCTGATTCAGACAGCGGCCAACACAACGCCCGTCGGCGTGCTGACGGGAGCGGGTGTGCCTCTGATAACACCGACGTTCGCGATCCCGATCTCGGACAAGACCAATTTTGATCTCAACCCGGGTAACGGACTATGGGCTATCGATCCGGACCTACGGATCCCGTATGTGCAGCAATGGAATGCCGGTTATGAGCGCGAAATCTTTGCAAATACCGCACTTGAGGTTCGTTATGTCGGCAACCGCGCAACAAAAGTCTGGCGTGCTGTTGACTTTAACGAGGTCAATATCTTCGAGAATGGCTTCCTAAACGAGTTCCTAAGCGCTCAACGGAACTACAATCTGTACGTGGCCGCAAACCCAGCCTGTGCCGCTACCGGGGGAGTAGGCAATCCTTGCAGATTCGGTAACTCAGGACTGGCCGGACAGGTCAACCTGCCTATAATGTCGGCGTTCTTTACCGGGCTGGCTGCTACCAGCGCCAGTGGATTTGCTAGTTCGACGTTTATCGGGAACCTAACCGGCAACAACGTTGGCACGTTTGCGTCAACACTGGCATTTAGTAATACGTACAAGGCAAACCGGCAGAACGCGGCGCTGGGAATTCCGGCCAATTTCTTTGTGGCAAATCCGAACGCGGCATTTGCGCGACTCCTCGGCAACGATTCGATGTCCAACTATCACTCGCTGCAGGTTGAGCTTCGACGCCGGTTTTCGAATGGTTTGCAGTTTCAGGCGGACTATACCTTTAGCAAAACCTTAACTGACGCAACGGACGCGGCAGGTAACAACCAAAGCGATTTGGTTAGCTTCCGTACGCTGCGTGACAAAGGCCTTGATTATCGCCGCTCAAATCAAGATCAAACCCACAGGTTTGTCGCGAACGCGATATATGAGCTTCCTTTTGGCCGAGGGCGCACGTTCCTATCTGGTGCAAACGGCCTCGTTGACAGAATTGTTGGCGGATGGACGCTTGGCGGAATCGTCACATGGGCGACGAGGCCTCCGTTCTTTATCTCTTCGGGCAGAACGACATTCAACAGCTTTAATTCGGGAAATAATCCGGCACAGCTGCTGGGGATCAGTTTCGAAGAATTTAAGAGGAATATTGGCGTTTACAGAACACCGGCCGGGGTTTTCTTCATTAATCCCGACTTGCTGGTTATCACAACTAACCCGGCAAACGGCCGATATGTGAGTTCAACTTTGAGGCCCGGCCTGCTTGGTGTTTCGGCGCCGGGCACGTTTGGGAACTTCCCGCTTAACAGTCTCAATGGTCCCAACTTCTTTAACGTGGACATGAGCCTCGTAAAGAGAATTCCCGTCACCGAACGAGTTAGGTTGGAATTGAAAACGACGCTTATTAATGCGCTGAATCATCCGAGTTTTGTTTTCAACACTCAGAGTTTTGACTCGACCAGTTTTGGGTTGATCAATGGTCAGAGTGGCAGCCAGCGCATCATTCACTTTACCGGCAGTGTGAGGTTTTAAGCCGCAAGGTCTGACCATGTTGAACTGAGGTTAGAGTGATTTTTTAACTATTTGCGGCGTTGTCGGGAAATCGGCAACGCCTTTTTTCTTCGTTATGTAAGATGTGTTGACCGATTGGTTAGAACGTTGATCCGTATGGGTGAACTGCCTATAATTTGAATTATCCAAGAGGGAGATCATACCGACCTGGCACGGCACTTTAGATCGATCCGTTATTAGCCACGCTTGGTCCGCTGGCGCTTACTAAGGATCCACTTTTCCGTCGATTATGTTTGTCTTGTAATGACGGACGGCGGTTCAAATAGTTGGGAGGAGGAAGTCTCATGGTTTCGCAATCAAACTACAAATTACGCCGATTACTTTTTCAGATTTTTTTGTCACTGTGTTTTGCCGGCTCAGCTCTTGCGCAGATCCAGGCCACAGGGCCTGGCTCGGCCGATTCAGGCTTGGGTGGAAATAATTCGATCATTGGGACAGTTCTAAGTCCGTCCGGCCAACGAATGGAAAGGCGAATAAGAGTCAAACTGTCGACGATGACCAGAGGCGACGTGACCTCGATGACAGACGAAATGGGAAACTTTGCGTTTCGCAGAGTTGTTGATGGAAATTACACCGTAGTTATCGATGGAGAGAAGGAATATGAACCGGTCGTGCAGGATGTCAGAATCATTCAACTGAGGGGTTCGCCGCCTCAAACCTATATGGTGAACATTCGACTCGCCTTAAAGGGAAACAGCGATCTCAAGCCCGGTGTCATAAATTCTGCCTTTGCGAATGTGCCAAAACGTGCTCTGGATTTCTACAATAAGGCAGTCGATTTAGCTAAGGCAGGGGACAGCAAGGGTGCCATCGAGCAGTTTGGACTTGCGACCTCGGAATATCCTAAATTCATGCTCGCATTCAATGAACTGGGTGTCATTTACCTTCGATTGAATGATTTGGAAAAAGCTGACGAGTCTTTTCAGACTGCACTTAAGATTGAACCCGAGGCCTTTGCTCCGCTCCTAAATCGCTGCATATTGTTTGTGCAAATGAAACGTTATGCCGAGGCCGAACCTATGTTGCGAAGTGTACTTAACATCAAAGAAGACTCCGTAGTTGGCCATTACTTTCTTGGTCAGGCGTTGGCAAATTTAGGCCGCTTTGATGCAGCCGAAAAGGAACTCGTTTATTCCATAACCAATGGGGGCGACGAGATGGTAGAGGCTCATCGAGTATTAGCGATCATTTACAGTGCAAAAGGGGAAAAAATACGTGCCGCAGGTGAATTGGAAACCTATCTCCGTTTAGCGCCAAAAACTCCGGATGCGGTACAACTCCGCCAGGTCATTTTGCAGCTTAAAGCGTCGGGGGCACCGACGCCGTTGTCTCCGCCCAATGTGAAACCGTCTGTCTAGTTTCGAGGCGGCAAAAGTGACATTTTATTGATATCATTTTGTTCGCGTGTTTTATTTATATGGATGTTAAGAGCACTTCGGTTTTGAGGTATAAAGTGAAGAGAATATTATCGATCGGGTTAGTTTGTGTATTGTTAGGCGGTGTAGTGTTTGCTCAGAAGAGCAAACCCTGGAGTGAATGGTCGAAAAAGGACGCCGATAAGATGCTTAACGATTCGGCGTGGGGGCAAACCGTTAAGACGGGCGAAGCCCCGCCTGACATGTCATCTCGCAGTGGCGGAAGCGGAGCTCAGGGTTCTGGTGTCCAGGGACCGGCGCCGTTGTCTCCAGAGGTTTATTTTCGGGTTCGATTTATAACGGCAAAGCCGATTCGCGAAGGGTTCGCAAATAAACTCCTGCTCTCGCAGCCTAAACAGACGGATGAAATCAAAAGCGAGTTGCAAAAGATCATCGACAACGGCTTTGGTGACTTTATTGTAGTTGCTGTGAATGTTGATGGTCAGAATCCCCAGACCGTGGGCATGGCGTTTCAAGAACTGATGAGATTAAAGGCGGCTACCCTGGCTGCCAAGGTATATTTGGAACGAAAGGACGGCAAACGTCTGCCTCTGATCGACTACAAACCGCCGGTCGCAGACAATATGGGCGGAAAGTTCGTTTTTGCTCGCTCGCTCGACGGTGTTCCCTTCCTGGCGCCTGACAGCGATTCTGTGCGCTTTGTACTTGATATGTCAGGCAATCTAAAACTCAACGTAAAGTTCAAGGTCTCCAGCATGATGTATGGAGATAAACTCGAGTATTAGATTCGTGAGAAACTGAATCCGAGCGGTTTGTGCGAAAGAGGCGAGAATCGACAGCAAAGCGATTGAGAAAGAACCCAAGCCGAACGCCGCACCAGATCATCGCACAGCCTAAAGGTCTGAGCTCACCTGCACCTACGCCTTCTGCCAAAGCATCACTGTCCCCTTGGTTCAAGGCGGCTTTTGCTTAGTCTCCTGGTTAAAAATTAGACATTCGTTTCAAGTAGAGTCGATAGCGGCCTTCCTCGCTTCGTGTTTGTAATAAGCAAACCGTCTTTGAGGCATAACCGAAAAAAGTTAGCCTTTTTTGTTTGCGCGTAAGACGATATACTTTGCTTGAAACATCGTTTGCCAATGAATGCTGCCAACAATGGACGATCTGAACTGTCGCTTGCGTCGCTCGGAGCGGGCGATTTGATTGACCGTGCGGTGCGGTTTTATCGCAAGTTTTTCTGGACATTTGTGTTGATCGCAGCCCCGCCGGTTGTTGTTGGGACGATAATCTCGGTTGGCTGGACCGTTGTTGGGCGCCAGATATTTGTTCTTGAGGCGAATCAGTTTTCGGCGGAGAACACTTTTTATTATATTTTTCTTTGGCTTGGCAGTGTTTTGATCTGGCTGATCGAGACGATCGCGACGTTGGTCGTGATGGGCGGCGCGTCGCGTAATTTTGTTCGTCATCTGCTGTTTGGCGAGGCGATCACATTCTCAGAAACTTATCGCAACACGTGGCGGCGGCTTGGCGGACTGATAGTCGCATCGACGATAGTCGCGGTGCTTGTCGGCTCAATCGGCTCGGTGATCTTGTATTTTGGAATGATCGTCGCTGGTGTTTTGATTATGTTGATCGCGTTGGTTTTTAGCGCAATTCCAATCGTCGCAGTTATTTTGTCGATAGCGATTGGTATCGCAACAGCGTTCGGCTCGTTGTGGCTTTTCTTTCTCGCTGCGTCGAGAGTGGCGTATGTTCCACAAGTTATGTTGGTTGAGGGTCAAGGCGTCTTTTCTGCGATCGGTCGCAGCGCGTCGCTTGCAAGCGGCAGCGTTAAACGGCTGGCTGCGTTGTTTACATTCACGACCGTTGCAACATACTCCGCGCTTGCGCTGCTCTACGTTCCGATCGCGTGGTATGCGTCTGCCCACGATGTGCCGCTGATGACGTTCGACGCTGACCTGATTCCGGCGTGGTATGAGATCGCAAATAATCTAATCGGGCAGATCAGTTTTATACTTTTGTCGCCGGTGTGGATGATCGGGCTGTGTCTGTTGTATGTAGATGAGCGCGTGCGTGCCGAGGGCTATGACATCGAGCTGATGGCCGCCGCCCGTCTCGGCGATATTCCAAACGTGCCTGACACATACATAAATCCGCTTCATCCGGCGCTGGCAGATGCAGCAACAGCCACTGGCACGGCAACTCAAAGCCGTTCGAGCATGACGACGCTTGGTCTCAAATAGGATGAATCTCGCACTTAATAAAATTTTGCTTTATGCGTTATGTGTTCTGTGCCTCATCGCCGCGAATTCAACAGCCGCGACTCCGTTCAACTACAAGCTGCGCATCGACGGCGTCATTCCACATATTGGCGAGCTTAAAGAAAATCTCGACGGCGACGATGCAGAGTATGAACGCCAGACAATCGAATCGATACTAAAAGCGATTCCGCAAACCGAGAAGATCGAGTGGCAAGGCGGCAGCATCGAAACTGAAAATCAATGGCTAAAGACAGGTCTCGACGAATTCGCGGCCGAAACCGACATTGAAAAACGCGAAGCGATACTTAACTCAATCAGCGAGCGGCTCGCGGCTATTTCTGAATCCGTCGGCGAACTCGACAAAGCAATAAAAGCCGAGTCCACAAAAGACTCGGACAAACAAAAGCTCGCCGAAATTCTCAGCCGTCAGGAATATCAAAAGCCGGAGGCGAAAGACGAAAGTCTCTTTCGAAAATGGTGGAGAGAGTTTTGGGAATGGCTGCAAAAACAAATTCCGCAACCAAACGTTTCGCCGAGCGCGGGGCCAAGTCTCGCTCCGCTAAAACTCGTCCTTCAGGTCGCGGTCTTCGCCGCGGTGATAGGGCTTGTCGGATTTTTACTGTGGCGGTTTGTGCCGTATTTTTCAAATCGCTTTGGCGCGAAAACTAAAAAAGAAAAAGGCGATCGCGTGATCTTAGGCGAGACGATCGGCGAAGATGAATCTGGGTCGGACTTGTTCGACGAGGCCGAACGGCTCGCACGGCAGGGCGATCTTCGCAGCGCCATTCGCAAAGGTTATATCGCCGTCCTTTGCGAACTCGGTGACCGCAAAATAGTTCGGCTCGCGCGTCATAAGACGAATCGCGATTATCTTCGCGACGTCAGAAAACGCGAGCGAATCTACGATGGCATGCATGGTCTTACAAATAATTTTGAGCGAAACTGGTACGGACTTCGCGAAGCCGAGCCGTCAGACTGGGAAGATTTTCGCACACGTTATCACGCCACAGTTGCGGAGGCGAAGAGTCGAGTCGGATGAAGCAAAAACTGTTCATATGTTTCTTTTTGATACTGCTCGTCGTCGTGCTCGTCGGCCTCAACGCTGCGACGTATGTGCAGCGCGAGAAAACGCCCGACAGCGAGATGCAGCCAAATCGCTCGACATACAATTCCGGAGCGACCGGCACGCAGGCTTTTTATACTTTGCTCGCGGAAAGCGGGCGAAAAGTTACGCGGTGGCAAGAACCGGCTTCAGCTTTGCTGACATCTAAATCACCACCCGCAGTTTTTGTCGTTATCGGTAGCGTTCGCCGCGAGTTTACCGGACAAGCAACCGAGAGTTTGCTTCGCTGGACAGCGAACGGCGGTCGCCTCGTCATCATCGACCGCGAGCCGCCGAACGAACTGGTAAAGACAACATCAAATTGGAAACTCGATCTGATAATGAACCCGGACGTCGATCTTTTTACTATTGATCCGTCGGACCAGAAACAGATGATCGGCGAGACGGTCGCCATAAAGCCCGTCCAGCCAACGCTTTACACACAGGGCGTCAACGCCGTGCAGCCATCGAAGTTTGCAGCGAGCGTTAGTTTTTCTAAGTCAGAGACTCCGGCCGGCGCTGATTCCGATTTGGGAGCGGGTAATGGAATCGTAACTCAGAAGGATGACGATCCGCCGCCGCGCCTCGCAACGTACGACGTCCCGCCGCCGAGCGAACTTGCACCTATCGTTCACTTTGGAAGCAGTGCTCAAAACCTCGTCGTCGAAACTACATACGGCAACGGCAAAATATTTTTCTTAAGTGATCCTTATATAGTTTCAAACAACGGCATCGGGCTCGTCGACAATGCCCAACTTGGATTAAATCTCGTTGCGCCCCGCGAGTCGACTGTCGCGTTTGACGAATATCATCAAGGTTACGGTAATGACAGCAACCGTTTGCTGCAATTTTTTGCAGGCACGCCCGTCGTCGCGATATTTCTGCAAACTGCTTTGCTGATCGGACTTGTCCTCTATTCGCAGAGCCGACGTTTTGCGCGCGCCGTTCCTGAGCCTGAGGCCGACCGGCTTTCGAAACTCGAGTACGTCGGGGCGATGGCCGAGCTGCAAAGCCGAGCCCGCGCGTTCGATCTCGCAATCGAAAATATCTACGCCGAATTTCGCCGCCGTGCGGCACGTCTATTCGGTCTCGACATAAAAAACGCAACATGCGACAAACTTGCGCCGCGCATTGCGGAGCGCACAGGCCTCGACAGCCGCGCAGTTTACGACACTTTGTTCACGTGCGAAGACATTATTCGCGGCGAACCGACAAGCAAACGCGAGATCATGCGATTGACTGAACAGCTTCGCGCAATCGAACAAAAGCTCGGGATATCACGCGGCGCGAGGCGAGGCGAAAGATGAGCGTCTATGCGTTGATAGTTTTGATCGCCGTGTTTTTTTTGACAAGCGTCATCGGCGTTGTCACGGGCAGCAACTCGTTGATCGCTGTGCCGGTGATGTTTCAACTGGGCATCGAACCCCGTGTTGCGGTCGCGACTAATATGTTCGGCCTTGTGTTTATGGCCGTCGGCGGGACGATCCCGTTTGTTCGTCAGCAAAAGATCGATTACGCGCGCACCTGGCCGCTCGTCGCGCTTACCATTGTCAGCTCGGCAATGGGCGCTCTGATCGTCGGGCGTTTAAGTGATGCTGGGCTTAAGCTGATCGTCTCGATCGCAATGATCGCGGTCGCGATTTTTTCGCTCCTTAGACGCAATGCAGGCCTCGAACCGGCATCGCAGCACGCTTGGACATTGCCGCTAACTTACGTGCTCGTCTTTCTACTCGGCATTTACGGCGGGCTTTTTAGCGGCGGGTACGTGACGATACTGACTGCGGTTTGCATCGGCATCTACGGAATGCGTTACAGCGAAGCAGTCGCATCGACAAAGCTCATCAACGTCTTTTCGTCTGCGATTGCGACCGCCGTTTTTATGTGGCAAGGTTTAGTGGATTACAAGCTCGGTTTGATAATCGGAGTTACGATGTTCGTCGGTGCCTATGTGGGCGCTCATTACGCGACAAAGCTGAACGACATCTGGCTGCGACGAGTGTTTTTGACGACGGTTTTGCTTTTAGCGATCAAAACAATTTACGATTTTATTTAGGAAGAATGGCCGCAAAGATGCGCAAAAGACGCAAAAATTAAATTCTTGTACTTTGTGTCTTTTGCGCTTTTTTGCGGCCAATTATGGAATGCTAACTTACACACCTGCAACAGTTGCACATATATTGAACGAGCTGCACAAGACGATTGTCGGTCAGGACGGGGCAATCGAACAGATACTCGTCGCCGTTCTCGCTGAGGGACACGCACTTGTCGAAGGCGTGCCCGGCACGGCAAAAACTTTGACGGTCAAGACGCTCGCGCATATCTTGGGAGCGGGGTTTTCGCGAATACAATTCACGCCCGATCTGATGCCGTCCGATATCACGGGTACGAACGTCTTTAACATGCAGACGTCGCAATTTAGTTTGCGGCACGGGCCGATATTCACCGACATTCTGCTCGCCGACGAGATCAACCGCACGCCGCCGAAGACGCAGGCCGCGCTGCTCGAGGCGATGCAGGAGTATCACGTGACCGCGGCCGGGCGGACATATCCCCTCGATCAGCCGTTCTTCGTCCTCGCCACGCAGAACCCGATCGAGCTCGAAGGCACGTA
>JBAUGW010000057.1:0-26241 GCA_049679945.1 Pyrinomonadaceae bacterium
AGAAAGATTCCAAAAGAGTTTTTGCCAAAAGGTAAAAAGTAGAAAGGTATTTTTTATGAAAACGAAATACGCATTTTTTATCACTATTATTTTTTTAGGTTGGATAACTTACGTTCAGGCGCAAACAAAACCAACTCCGATTTATTATTTCAATCCGCATTGGTCGTCTGATGGCAAAAAGATTGTTTTTGAGTCAACAAAAGACGGTAAATCAACCATTTACACAATTTACGCAGACGGCTCAAATCTTCGCAGGCTAACTAACGGCGGAGAAGATGGACAACCCCGTTGGTCTCGGAATGGAAAAAAGATCGTTTTTTATTCCCAGAGAGACGGGCATATGCAATTGTTTGTGATGAATGCTGATGGTTCTGATCAGCGTAAATTGACCAATGATAGCGATTTAGATTATCTCCCAGATTTTTCGCCGAAAGGCGATTATGTCGTTTTTCAATCGCGAAAAGAACGCCCGGGAATTGCTCACGATATCTACATTATTCGCTCAGATGGAACAAATAGAACTCGTTTGACCGACGGGAAAAATGGATATACGAGTCCAAAATGGTCGCCTGACGGAAAGAAGATCTTGCTTGAGCGGGCCGTTGTCACCAAGAAATATTATCGGGATCTCTCGAGAGAAGAAATGGGTCAGATGAAAAACTCGACCGAGATCATTGTGATGGATCGAGACGGCACGGACCTGAAAAATCTGACCAACAACGATGTCGAAGACTCGACGCCGCAATGGTCTAAGAACGGAAGGACCATCTACTTTATTTCTAAGCGCGACGGATCGACCAATGTCTATGCCATGAATGCCGACGGCACAAAGGTCCGGAAGGTTGCCGACGGAAAGATCGTGACCAATCCATTCATTTCGCCCGACGAAAAATATCTTGCCTACACCAAAGAAGTGGATGGTAAATGGGGACTTTACATTTACGAGATCAAAAGCGGGAAAGAACGGCTGTTGATCGGCGGATAATGCGGTGCTTTATCCAGCCCGGTCGGCGAACATTGCGGCTGCTTTGTGCATCGGAGCTTATAATTCACGTTTAGAGGTTTTGTTTTATGAGGTCACCCTGTCTTGCTTGCTTGATCTTCCTTTTTTCGGCTTTGGCTTGGGCGCAGCCGCCATCCAACTCGGCGATCACGCCTGAGATGCGCGCCGCCGCCAACGACGCGTATCAAAAGCAGGATTGGAAGACCGCGGCAGCTGCTTATGAAAAGATCGTCAAAGCTGAGGAAAAGAACGTCGGCGCCCGTTATCGGTATGGGGTGTCGCTGCTCGGGGCAGGTGATAACGTAAATGCGCAATCGCAGCTTGAACGGGTTTTTGCCGCCTCGCCAAATCCGATCTTTGCTCACGCGCTGGCCCGGGCTTACATTCGCAATGCAAATAAGGACAAGACCTACGAAACGCTTGAAAAGAGCATTAGCCTCGGCGGGATTGCGCCCGAAACCCTAAAGACTGAAGCTGATTTCGCGGCGATTAAAAACGAGGCGCGATTTATCGATATCGTAAAGAGATCAGACATCGCGGCTAACCCGTGCAAGGCAAGTCCGTCCTTCCGCGAGTTCGACTTTTGGATCGGTGAGTGGGACGCGAAGAACGCGCAAGGTGTGACGGTCGGCTCGAGCAGTATCCAGCTCATCCTCGGCCAATGCGTGATCTTTGAGAATTGGTCAACGCCCGTGTCTTCGGGCAAGAGCTTTAACATCTTCGACACGAACGATAAGAAATGGCACCAAACGTGGGTGAGCGATAAGGGCACTTTGACGCATTACGTCGGCGGGCTTGTCGACGGCAAGATGGTGCTCGACTCAGAAGCGATGCTCAACGGAAAGAAGACAATTAACCGCATGACATTTTCAAAACTTACGGATGGCAGCGTTCGTCAGCACGGCGAGGCTTCTACAGACGAAGGCAAATCGTGGACGACGTCGTTCGAATTTACTTACGTGCGCAAAAAATAGGAGGCAATATGAAGCGTCGAGAAAGATTTATGTTATTTGCAATAGCGGTGTCGGGGGTGTTCGGTGTTGTCGGGCTCGGCACCGGCGCGTCCACCGAAAAGTTTCGTGTCAGTGCACAAACTTCTCCGACGCCGACGCCGGCAGCCACGCCGGTATTCGACCAAGCAGCTGCACTGGCAAAACTGCGCGAGCAGATAAAAGGCAAGGAGAACGACCTTGCACCAACCGTCTTTAAGAATATACAGACGATGAAGAACACGCCCGCGGGCCGTCTCCTCGCGGTAATGGAGATGGGGTTTGCAAAATCGTTGGGTGTGAATTGCACGCACTGTCACGTTCCTGACAAGTGGGAGGCCGAGGACAAGACGCAAAAACAGACCGCACGCGATATGTCGGCGATGGTCTCGACGATCAATAGAGATCTTCTCAAGAATATTAAGAACCTCAAGAGCGATATGCCGCTGGTAAACTGCACAACCTGCCACCGCGGCGAGGTGAAACCGGCCCTAAATCTTCCGGCAACGAAATGAAAGCGAACTTTGGGCGATACGTCGCCGTTTGCCTTCATTAAAACCACGTTTTCTAAAAAACTGTCATAACGGGGAGACGAGCGGTGTCTTAACAATAGACTCAAAATGTAGGAGGAACTGCGCTCTATGAATGACCGTTTTAAAAATTGGGTCATCGGCTTCCTTGTCGTCATCATCTGTTTAGCAACTGCGATACCGCGTCCGGCCAGCGCTCAAGGTACGCTTTTGAACCTCACTGCTGCGCAATGGAGCGAAGACCTGAGGTACCTGGCAGGCGAATTGCCTAAGCGGCACAAGAATTTGTTTCACACGATTACGCGCGCCCAATTTGAAAAAGCCGTCAGAGATCTTGATGCCCGGATACCGACCTTGACGCAAAATCAGATCGTGATGGAACTCGCGAGGATCGTCACAATGGTGGGCGACGGACACACACGACTTGTGCCATTGTTTGAACCGACACTGAGATTTCGCACTTTTCCCGTCAGCATCTACGTCTTTAAGGAGGGCGTTTTCATCCAGGCTGTCGACAAAACTTACACCGAAGCGGTTGGCGGCCGGATCGTCGAAATCGGCAAAGTCCCGGTCGAGCAGATAATCTCCAAGCTGAGAGAATACGTTCCATCCGAGAACGAGATGGGGCTTAAAAATGCGGTCCCACTGTATCTCGGTTCACCTGAGGTGCTACAGGCGCTCGGTTTTGTAAACGATACCGAAAAGGTTCCTTTCCTGATCGAGAAAGATAGGAAGACGTTTACTGTCGAATTGCAGCCAAAAGGCCTTATCAGCGAAATGATAACCAAACCTGTCGGACTGGACTGGATAGACGCCCGAGCGGGAGCGGCGACGCCGATCCCGTCGTGGATGAAGAATCCGCAAAACGGATATTGGGGTGAATCCGGCGGGTATCGTTACGAGTATCTCAAAGATCAAAAGGTGCTCTACATCCAGCTCAATCAGGTGCTGGATATGCCGGAAAAACCGCTCGCTCAGTTCTTTCAGGAGATCGTGAGCGCCGCCAGGACAAATGATGTGGAGAAATTGGTTCTCGACGTTCGGCAAAATGCTGGTGGCAACAACGGCCTTGTTCCCTTGATCGTTCGCCCTATTATTCAGCTCGAAAAACTCGATCAAAAAGGAAAGGTCTTTGTCCTGATCGGGCGACAGACGTTTTCGGCGGCCCAGAATCTCGTAAATGCTCTGGAGAAGTTTACAAACGCGACCTTTGTCGGCGAACCGACCGGAAGCCATGTAAATATGTACGGCGATGCTCGAAGGTTCAATCTGCCAAATAGCAAGATGACCGTGCGTGCGTCAACCCTCTGGCATCAGGACAATATCGAGCTTGATAAGCGCATCTGGACGCCGCCGCATGTTGCCGCACCGCTTACATTTGCTGATTATTCAAAGAATATCGATACCGCGATGCAGGCAATTTTCGACTATCAACCGAAGAAAACCCTGCGGGAGACCGCTCTTGAGCTGTTTCGGGCAAACGATCTTAAATCATTCAAAGCGAAGGCTTTGGAATTCAAGAACGATCCGGCGAATATCTATCAGGGCATCGAGGCCGACATAAATTCATTCGGCTATCGGTTGGTAGCAATGCAAAAAATAGACGACGCGATCGAGATGTTCAGGGTAAATACCGAGCTTTATCCGAATTCGGCCAACGCATTCGACAGCCTGGGCGAAACCCTCGCACGTGCGGGTAAGCGTGATGAGGCGATCAAGGCGTACGAAAAAGCCCTTGCCATCGATCCAAAATTCCCCACGTCGATAGAAGCGTTGAAACGACTGAAAGGAAATTAGTATCCCGTTGATGTGCATTAAACCTTTTCGATGCTATTTGCGTTAATTCAACATGAAAAGCCTCAAATTGCTTCTTTTATTGGTCCTTTTGGCGATGCCGGCCTTTGCGGCGGATATTAAATCCGGTGACGACCTTATCGCGGCAATGTATAAAAAATATGCCGGAAAATGGTACAGGACGCTGACATTTGTTCAGAAAACAATAACGCATAAGCCCGACGGCACTACCAGCTCGGAGATATGGTATGAGGCGATGACCGTTCCCGGAAAGCTGCGGATCGATATCGACCCACTGGACAAAGGGAACGGCATACTGTTCGCGGACGGCAAAATAACATCCTTTCGCGATGGCAAGGCCGGTCCGACGAGGGCTTTTGTTCACCCGCTGATGGTGCTTGGTTTTGATGTTTACGGCCAGCCGGCAGCAACGAGCATCGAGCAGGTCAAAGGCCTCGGGATCGATCTATCGGTCGTTCACGAAGAAACTTGGCAAGGAAAGCCGGCATATGTGGTCGGTGCGAAACAGGGCGACCTCGCGACGCCGCAGTTTTGGGTCGATAAGAAAGATCTGTTGTTTGTGCGGCTTTTCGAACGCGGAGGCCGTGAGAAAAAGAACGTGCATGAAACCCAGTTCAATGGGTATGTCAAAGCAAAGGGCGGCTGGGTCTCGGCGGAAGTAAAGTTCTTCACCGACGGCAAACTGACGACGACCGAGGAATACACCGATATCCAGGCGGGGATGGCGCTCGAAGCTGATCTATGGAATCCTGAAAAATGGATGTCCGTTGATCGAACCTATTACAAGAAGAAGTAGATGGAGATGAAACGGCGCGATTTTTTGAAGGGGGCTGCGACAGTCGCGGGTACAGCACTCGTTGTGCCCGGCCTGATATCCGGGTGCCGAATGAAAGCAGACGCCTTTTCATTGTCCCCCGGTGCAGACGCGATGGACGAAGCACTGGCAAGGATGTCGAAATTGCCGCCGCTTGGGAATCATGGCCCGATGGCAGTCGAGGCGCTTATCGCCCTTGGTCGCCCGGACCGAACTATCCCTTTCATTGACAAGTACAAGGGGCGTTTCCGTGCTAGTCAATCCAGCCCGGTGGAATCCATTAATGAGAAGAATTGGCAGGCCGCATTGGGCAGGGGTGATCGAAATCTTGATTGGACTCGGTTCTTCGCCGCCGCTCTTATTGAAAGTGATTGGAAGCAGGTTCTTGAAAAGTGGACCGCTGTTCTCGCACCAGGCCTTTGCGCGGCCGCGGGACATGGCGTGATCCGAACTTGTCACGCGGCCCGCAGTCTGTCCATTAAACAGACGCCTCTTCGCCGGCACGAACTCGCTGAAGGACTCGGTTATTGGGCAGCCTACTACCAGCGTCTGCCTGAAACCGGTGCCGCCGGGGGCAAAGCACGTCCGCTCCAGGCGATCGAGAAGGTTCCTCTTCTTCCAAATGAAAAGCGGCTGGGTGGATCGATCATGAACCAGCTGACCGCCCTCGATGGTTTTCCAGACTTTGCCAAGGTGATGCCAATGGTCGACACTGAGGGCAACGCCGGGGCTTCGTTATCGGAGTTAACAGAGGCGTTTGCGGGAGTCTATCTGAAAAATATAAACGGTCGGAACGATCTCATTTTGCTGCACGCCGTTACGGTAGCGGCAGGGCTTCGCTCGCTCTTACCCTATCTGACGCCCGCGACAACGCAAAAGACATTGGCATACGGATGGCAAGCTGCGGCGGGTTTGTTCTCGATAGGGGCATCCCGTAAGGCCAATGATCCGCCGAAAGATGAACCTATCAAAATCGAGGATCTGGTCGAACGTGCCGCTCAGTCTAACGAGGAACATGCGATCAAGTTTACTGAAGCCTGTTTGCGTGAATATTCATTCAATCCGAAACAAGTCTATCTGCAGGCTGCACACGAAGGGCTTCGCAGGTTGCCTAGTTTCTAAGGATCAAAGATGAAATTGATTACAACAATATTTGTTCTGCTTCTGCTCTCAGCTTTTCCGGCTGCGTTTGGGCAAGCACCCGTCGCAGCAAGCGGCTCGAATATTCTCAAAAAGGACATTCAACTGAAGCTCGACGAATGGCACAAAGCGGGACATTTTCCCGGTGCGACGCTCGGCGTCGACCTCGGGGATCTTGAGAAATTGATGACTGTTGATTAGACAATTATAGGTTGATATCAACCATTTCCGAGCTGCGGAATTATGGTAATGAGTGAGTTCAATTTGTCGGGAAAGTGGCGTTATTCAGTCGTTTCTTTAGCAGTACTGTTGTGTCTCGCTGCACTCGGGTTTGGTCAGGTCAAGACCGGGCGCCTGATTCGCGAGATTGTTCACGCCCGCTCGTTGGAGAACACGGTAACCAAGGAGTCCGCCGACCGCAACGTGAGCATCTATTTGCCGCCGAGCTATGACAGCACACCGTCAAAACGCTACCCGGTCGTCTATCTTCTTCACGGAATAACCGATACCGACCAGAATTGGACCAAACCGTGGAACAAGGATGACGGTTATGCGACGCTCCAGGATCTGATGAACAAAGGCGTGGCGGATGGCAAGATCGGCGAGATGATCGTCGTCATGCCGGATGAGAACACGAGGGGACTAGGCAGCTTTTACGTCAATTCCAGCGTGACCGGCAACTGGGAAGACTTTACTGCGAACGAGCTTGTCGTCTACATCGATACAAAGTACCGGACGATCGCCACGCCGGAGTGCCGCGGCATCGGCGGGCATTCGATGGGCGGCTACGGAGCGCTCACCCTGTCGATGAAAAATCCTGATGTCTTTAGCGTGGCGTACGGCATAAATCCGGCGATCATTGGCTGGGCGGCCGACCTAACGGGCGAGACGCCGGGGTTGATCAACGTACTCAAATTCAACTCCTTCGAAGATCTGTTGAAAACCCGCGACCTGTACACGATCGCCGCGGTCACGGTTAGCCAGGCTTTCTCGCCGAATCCGAATAAGCCGCCGTTTTACGCCGATTTTCCGTTCGCGCTCGTTGATGGAAAGGTGTTGCCGTCTCAGCCCGGACATGCAGAATGGGAAGCAAACTTCCCGGTCAATATGGTCAAGCGGTACAGGGCAAATTTGGCCAAGCTTCGCGGTATCAGGTTCGATTCGGGATATGAGGACGAGTTCAAGTTCATTCCGGCAAATTCGCGGGCTTTCTCAGCCGAGCTGGCCAGGAACGGCATCGAGCACATCTTCGAGGAGTACAACGGTGACCATCGCAACCGGATGTGGTCGCGGACCGGCCGGCTCTACAACGAGATCCTCCCATATTTTTGGCTATTATTGGAACCACAGTCGGTGAAAAAATGAGCGATCTGGATCGACGCGATTCAGAGCCTGAGGTTAGATTATGAATGATCAAACAAACGAAGATACTCTGAGGTCGTCCAAAGCCGAGACTGGTCCTGCAGAAGTCGCTGAAGGGGTCTTTGAAGTTCGGCGACGTATGCTTTGGTTACCGTTTGTGACCGCGTTTTTGCTTGCAAAACCTGGTTCGATTATCGCGGAAGAGACCCCTAAGGTCGCGAACTCGGGTTGGGATGCGTTTCTGCAAGAGTGTCTGCCGGCGGCCGTTGAACTTCACAAAGACACATCGAGAGCCGGCCAGGAAAAATACCTGCGATGGCTCGCTTTTGCAGCAGCGAAGCTCGGTGTAAAGGACATACCAAGCGCAAAGTTGGGCAAATACAAGAATTTCGACCCTGCGTCCTACTTTGGCGTCGGATACCGTGGAAAGCCTTTTTTTGTGGTTGAATGGCGTATGGAGCCGGACGCCTATCTGCCTCCACACAATCATCCGAATGTAAGCGTGTGTACGGTTGCGCTCGAGGGAGAAGCGAGAATACGGAATTTCGAACCCATCGGCGACATGCCTGCATTTAATTCAAAAACCACTTTCCTGGTACGGGAGACTCATAACGAGGTCCTGCGTCCCGGACAATTCAACTCTCTTTCGGCCGTTCGCGATAACATCCACACATTCCGTGCGGGAAAGGCTGGTGCGCGAGGGATAGATATTACGACTTACCACGGAGAGAATATTGGATTTTCCGATCTGGAGATCAATGACAAGCCGCTGAATGCCGCCGAGCGAACATTCGAAGCAGTTTGGAAGAAATTGTGACCCGCCTCCGATTATTCGAATCTGAGGCCTGGCCCGAATTATCGACAAGATCGTTGATGTCTCAAAGAAAAACAGTTATGAAGAAAGCACTTATAGTCTTAGGAGCAGCCATCCTTTTTTCGATCTGTACATTTGGTCAGCAGAATCTGACGCACGGATCATACACGAAAGCGCGGCCCATACTTGACCGAGCGATCGCTGCCTACGGCGGCGTGAAAGAGCTTCGCTCGATCGAGAACGTTACCTTTAGCGTCGATGGCGACACCGTCCATCGCAATCAAAGCAAGCGCACTTTTATGTCAGAGCGGACACCGTATAAAGCGTCGTTCATCATCGATGCCAAGAACACGCGCTATCGCCAACAGCAGGATGGCCATTATCCGGGCGGATTCGATTGGGTAAATGGTTTTGCTATTAACAGGACCGAGGGCGTCAGCTGGGATATGCTTCGCAGCACTATGAGTACGATCGCCAATCTTCCGCCGGCTAATTTTCGCGGCCGGCTAAGGCTCTTTCCTCATTTTGTGATCCTCAATGCGCTGGACCGCGTCTCGCGGCTTCGCTATATCGGCCGTACGAAGTTTGACGGCCGCTCTCACTCGGTCATCAGTTATGCAAACGAAGATGGGCTAGAGATCTCTTTATACATCGACGACAAAACCGGCCTTTTGTCCAAGTACGAGACGCTCGGGACGGATGTTTTTGCGGGTGATGTTGTTACTGAGATGATCTTCAGGGGTTACAAACAGGAAGGCTCGCGAATAGTTCCTTCGGGGCGCATCGATCGTCGCGGCGGCGAGATGACCAATGATTTTCGCATTGCCGATGTCGCCTTCAATCAGGTACTGACCGACGATAATTTTAAGGCTCCCAAAGGAATGCGTATGCTTGCTCCGGGGCCCGGAGCCCCACAGGGAGCGACGAAATACGCTGACAATATCTATACGATCAATGTAGCGGGGTACAACGTGCTCGTGGTCGGTTTTAAGGATTATGCCTTCGTGATGGAAACTCCCGGCAGCGACGCGGTCTCACGGCAAGCGATCGCTGAGGTCAAAAAGCTCTTTCCCGGCAAGCCGATCAAATATTTTGCCGTAACTCATCATCACGACGATCACGCGGGCGGAGCGCGCACCTACATTGCCGAAGGTGCAACGCTCATCGGACTGCCCGGCGAAAAGACTTTTTTCGAAAAGGTCACAGGGAGCATCTTCACGATAGATCCCGACTCGCTCACGCAGAACCCGCAGCCTCTGAAATGGGAATCAATCGCGAACAGCCGGCATATACTTACGGATGGCACGACGACCGTCGAGCTCATCGACATCGGGCCTGGCGGACATACGGACGAAATGCTCGTCGCATATCTGCCGAATGAGAAACTTATTTTCCAGGGCGATCTGCTTAATCGACCGGCAAACAACGACCCCGCGACCATTAATGACACGACCGTCCATTTTGCCAACTGGCTCGAGAGGTCGAAGCTCACAGTCGAGCGCATAATCGGCGTTCATGGCCCGCAATCGACGCTGGACGAGCTTCGCAAGGGTGTCGCCGATAAGCAAAGCGCACCCAAATAGGTAGCCACGGACGCGATCCCGGTCTTCACCGCGCTCGTATTTCGATATCCTTAGAGTTACAATCAAACTACTTAAAAAACTTTGGAGAACAAGATGCGTAATTTTCTTATTGCCTCGTTACTGATCCTCTCGATCTGCATGCCGTCGTTTGCCACGGATATGAGCCGCGATATCGAGGCCGCGACTGCGCGCATCTTGCCGCAGGTCGTCCAGTGGCGGCGGCACATTCATCAGAATCCGGAGCTTGGGAATCGCGAGTTTCAGACCGCGAAGTATATTGAGGAGCACCTTCGCAAACTCGGCATCGAGGTCAAAACCGGCGTTGCAAAGACGGGCGTCGTCGGCGTTTTGAAAGGCGCGCAACCCGGGCCGGTTATCGGTCTTCGCGCCGATATGGACGGTCTTCCGGTCACGGAACGCAACACGCTGGGGTTTAGATCAAACGTAAAATCCGAGTACAACGGCCAGCCGGTCGGCGTGATGCACGCGTGTGGTCACGATGCGCATGTAGCGATGCTGATGGGAGCGGCTGAGGTTCTTGCGGGTATGAAAAGCAAACTGAAAGGAACCGTCGTATTTATCTTTCAGCCCGCCGAAGAAGGTCCGCCCGCGGGCGAAGAAGGCGGAGCGCCGCTAATGGTAAAAGAAGGTGTGATGGACAATCCGAAGATCGATGCGATCTTTGGCATTCACATCAGCTCGGGACTCGAGAGCGGTAAGATCGCATTCAAATCAGGTTCGATCATGGCGGCGAGCGATTGGTTCTCGATAAAAATTAAGGGACGCCAAACGCACGGCGCATATCCGTGGCTCGGCACCGATCCGATCGCAGTCGCGACGCAGATCTACACAGGTTTGCAGATGATCGTCGCGCGTCAGTCCAACTTGCCAAAAGCTCCGGTCGTCATCACGGTCGGCAGAATGTCAGCCGGCGTTCGCGAGAATATCATTCCTGAGGAAGTCACGATGGCCGGTACGATTCGCACGCTCGATTCTGACATGCAAAAGGATGTTCATGCGAAGATTCGCCTGACCGCGACAAAGATCGCCGAGAGCATGGGCGCGACCGCCGAAGTCTCGATCGAGACAAAAGCTCCGGTCACATACAACACGCCCGATCTTGTGAAAAAAATGCTGCCGTCGCTCGAGAAAGCTGCCGGTAAAGAAAATTTGATCGAAGGCGAATGGGTCACCGGCGCCGAAGATTTTGCTTTCTTTCGCGAAAAGGCGCCGGCATTCTACTTTTTTGTCGGCGGAATGCCAAAAGGCTCAACGTCTGCCGCTCCGCATCACACGCCCGACTTTTACATCGACGACAGCCGCCTCGACGTCGGCGTCAAGGCGTTTTGTAATATCGTTTTCGACTACACAAAGTGAAAAAGGTAAAAAGTGAAAGAGTGAAAAAGTTTTTGGCTTGACCATTAACTTTTTCACTCTTTTATCTTCTACTGATCGATGATTGACGTACCGGTTCGACGGGTCTTGATTGGAATGGTCGTGTTGCGCCCCGTGCCGCGAAAGAGCGGTGTGAAGATCCACTTTGAGTGATTCTCGATGCCGTAATAGGCGATCACGGATTTGCTGCGGCTTTGGCTGGCGACGCCGATGAACGGGGTGTTTTCGGTGACGAGGTCAAAATCTTCGTCGGCTTCGTCATCGCTGTCGAGATCAGTGTTGAGAGAATTGACGAGCACGAGCGCGTAGCGGTCGAACATCTGGGTGGGCTGGGGGTTAGACGGCAGCAGGCCGTTATTGTAATTTTGCACGCGACGCGCAAAACCGCCGATCGAATCGATATCTGCTTTTATCAGCCGCCACTTGCCGTCCTCGCTCAGCGGATCGATAGCGGCGGACGCGCGAAGTATTTGACGTTTTTTTGTTCCCTGCGGCAGGCCTTCGAGGAGATCATCTATCGAGCTCGGCAGTTTGTTACCCTGATAAAAAACCACGTATTGCTTTATCGCTTCGGCTACCTCTTCGCCGCGACAAATCGCCTCAAGTTCTTTCTCGCGTTGAACTTCCTGCTGAATTGACGGTGCAACGGCCAGCAGACCGATCGCAAACACAGTCATGATCGCCATCACGGCGAGCAGCGTCATCCCGGATTGCGGATTGCGGATTGCGGATTGCGGATTCGCAGGTTTCTTATAATTCTGCACTCTGCACTCTGCACTTTGCATTCGTTTATCCATCGCCGTCATCATCGACATCTTCCTTTTTCTCGGCCGGCGTTCGTCTTGGCGTTGGCGGCGGAATGTAAGGTTGCACATTTCCCGGAATTCCCGGAATGCTGCCCGGCGGCATCGTCGTCGGATTGTATGGCGGGAAGCCGGGCGGAATGCCAGCGGGTTGTCCGCGCGAAGGCTGACCCGGAATAGTCGTGCCTGTGGTCGTTGCCGTCCTTGTAAGTTGGATTCGATGTTTAAAACCGAGTTCGATATCTTGAAAAACAACTTCGGCCGACGAAATATCTATCAGACGAAAACGTTCGCCGACGACGTCATTGAGCCGCGCTCCGAATGGCTTTTTGTCAACGCCCGCCTCCATAAAATACGCCGTGTCGTTGTTATAGCGTTTGCGGCCGATCATGCCGATGTATTGCATGCCGGGCCGCGGCGGAGCCTGCACGACGAGCATCGCGGGGTTCGAATAAAGCTTGCCGTCCGGCGTTTGCACAATGATCTGAATCTGCGTTTCTTGAGCGATCATGTTTGTCGGCAGTTCGGTGACGAGCTTTTGCGCGTTTACAAAGATCGTCGGCATCTCGACCTGATTCAAATATATGCGCGAGTCGGGAGTAAATTTGTCGCCGTTAACCTCGAGCCTGAAACCTTGCGAGCCGGCATAGACGCTCTGCGGATTTGTGTACGCAACAAGTAGCGGTTCCGGCGGGGCAGGAGTCGGAGTTTTGATAGTAACGGGCGGCGGCAGGGGCGTCGGACATTCGGCTCCCCGACATGGCGGGGGCGGTTCGTAAAACGCAAAGATGTTGCGACCGGCGTCGGGTGCGTCTGAGCCCGGACGGTAATCTACAGGCGTTGTTTGATAAACAAAGTCCTGCTCGCTGGCCGTCGGCATTACGCGGTCGCCGTTATCCTGTGGGACGACGCTCGGCTTTGGCGTTGGCGAAACCACAACCTTTATATTTGTGGATGGGCCAAACAGGCTCCGTCCAAAGGCGAGATACAGAGCAATGAGCGCCACGACACCGAGCACCACGGCGGCGATCATCTTGTTTCTCTCGGTCGGGGATTTGCCTGTCGTTATTGCCATTATTGCTGCGCCGGTGCCATCGGCGTAAAATTCAGCCGGCGAAAATACGCCGCCATCTCGATATGAAGTGCAACCGTCTCGCCGCGCATCTTTCCGCGAGTACGCGTCGACTGATTTTGGGTTTGCTCCGCTTGCCCCGGGTTAAAACCGGGCGGAAATCCGCCGGGCTGCATCGTCGCGGGATTGGCTACTTGCTGTTTCGCGACCTGATTCTGTCGCTGCTCTTTTTGGCCTTCGTTTTCCGACGGCGCAAGCTCGATGGCACTAACGATGATAAATTCGTTGCCGGACTCGATCTCGCGGATAAAGCGACGCAGATTCTGATAACTGCCTTCGACGGTCGTCGTCACATAAACTCCAGGATAGAGACTGCGAAACTTCTCGCGTCCTTTTTCCGCATCAGACTGCTGACCTGAATTTTGATTGATCATTTCGAGCGGCGTGTAATCTGGGCCAGTCGTGTTGACCAGACCGTAACTCAATATGAGCCCGTTCAGCCGCTGGTAAAGCGCGTTCTGTCCGTTCGAAATCGCGGGTAAAAAGCGCGTTTCAAAATCATCGACGCTGGTGAGTACCTTGGCGACTTGCGTCTCGGTGTCGGTGATCTCGCCATATTTTGTACGAGCCGACACGAGCTCGGCGTCTAGGCTACCCGCCTTTGATCTGTTAATAGCGAGTTCACGATTCGACGGGATGACAAAAAAGAAATAAGCCATCATCGCTGCCAACATGATCACCGCACCGGCGGCGACGGCACCAATTTCAAGCGGACCCCACATGCCGCCGTAAACTTTTCGCGGACGGTTCACGATTTTTATCGGCTCCGGCCCTACGGTCTCGACAATTGTAACTTCGATTTTTTCGTCTGTCGCCATTATTGCCCGCCCCCGTCTTGAATTTGTGCTTGGTTTTGGGCCAGGTCTGTCGTAGGTGCCGCTGATGCCGAACCATACGGGGTGTAGATAATTCTGAAAGTATATTCCGTATAGGTTATCCGCTCGTTCTTTTCGAGGTCCTGCCCGCGAAGCTCAGCCTGAAACAACCCCGAGTTGCTCATGTTCTCGATCATTCGCATTACCGAGCCGTAATCTTTGCTTAGCACACCGAGCTCGAGCTCGGCCTTAATACGATCGCCGTCCTGATAAACGTTCTCGACCGCGATCCGCGAAGCACTTACCGAGCCGGGCAGCACGGCTTCGAGATCGGCGAAGAGACGCGACCAGCCGAACTTCTTATTTGCGACAAGCTTGTGCGCGGCGGTAAGCAAAGTCTTTTGTTCAGGAGTGAGCAGCTGCTGCACCTTTTCGCCCTCACCTTTTAGGCGCTGGATCTCAGACTCGCGCTCGGCAACTGCCTTTGCGAGCGACGCGTTCTCTTTTTTGTTCTCATTCAACCGAACAAGGCAATAGACGCCCGCAAAGACTCCGACAACGAGCAGTAAGCTCGCCATCAAATACGGCAGTAGACGGTTGCGAAAAGGATGTGTTGCGAGATTTAGCTTTGTGATCACCTTAAAATACTACTTACGCAAGAACGGCAAACGGACAAACGACATTCTAACACAAGAAAACCGATGTCTTTCACGTCCGATGCACGTGATTTGTTGCATGTTTTATGATGATGGCCCAATTTTACGATGATGGCCCGTGCCATTCCTTAAGTGCAGGCGGCGATAACGGGGGACATGCTTCTGCATCCATACGGTTCGCTAGCGCGACAAATATTTGCCAAAGATGGGTTGCTATGCTAAGTTTTTTGCTTACAGTTCCGTAGCACGAAAATTCAAGGCAGGAGAAGTTCTATGTCAACAGTTCAAGAGACAGTTAATACAGGCACGAACGGTAAGGTGACGAATGGTTCGGCGACGAACGGTACGGGCACGAACGCACCGGCGTATCGTATTGATCAGAAGCTACACCAGATACTTTACAAGGAACCTGAGCGACCGAAGTTGGATTTACCGGAGGACGAAGAAGGACTGCCCGAGCCGGTTTATCCGCAGCGGCCTGATCCGCCGCTGATGGCGGAGAAGGAATACCAGCGGCTCAACGCGGTGCGCACTTGGAAGACGTGGGGCAAACCGTATTTTGCATCGCGCTGGCACAGCGAAGAGCTGCGGCCGATCATCCCGTATCTTTTTACAGACTGGAAGTGCAACTACGATTGTCACTACTGCTGGTCGTACAACAATCGCGTCAAGGGAATGACCGAGCCGGTTGCGCGAAAGTCGATCGACTGGCTGCACTCGATCGGTTCGCGCGTGCTCGCGCTCATGGGCGGCGAACCGCTGCTGAGACCAAAGTTCATTCACAAGATCGTCGATTACAGCGCAAAGAAAGACATCTTTGTCTATCTGCCGACGAACGGCCGTCTGATGACGCCGGAGATCATCGATCAACTTGGCGACGCGGGTATCGCGACCTTTAACCTTGCGGTCGATTCGCTAAAGCACCGCAAATCGCTGCCGAAGGCGCTCGAGCCGATCATGCCGCAATTCGAGTATCTCTTAAAACGCCAGCGTTATTACGGCTACACTGTGATGTTCAACATCAACATCTGTCACAACAACATGGACGATGTTAAAGAGTTGACCGAAATCGCGCGTGCGAACAACATCGCGACCGACTATCACATCAATGAGACGCCAATGACCGAGCAGGACCATTTTAAGCATCTCAACGAAAACGAAACATACCTCACTGAAGAAGATTGGCCAAAGGTAGATGCTCTGCTCGATTACCTGAACGACAAGCGCAAAAACGAAGGCTACAAGATGGCTAATCCGATCCAGCACATGGAGGACATGAAGATGCTGATGCGCGGCAAGCCGCCCGCATGGCGTTGCGAGGCCGGTGAACATTCGCTCATCATCCGCACCGACGGCACGCTCGCACCTTGCTTCCCGATGTACTCGGCGACAGTGGATTGGGGCGTCGTCGGCGCGCACAAGTTCGACCGCAACCAGCTAAACGAGATGAAGGTCGAGTGCTCAAAGCATTGCCTCTCAACCTGCAACTACATTCTCGGCTATTGCTACGACACAAAACGCGTGCTGACGTGGGCCGCCAAACAGGCAATGCACGGCTTTAAAGGCGCGACGGGAAGTTTTTGATTGCAACTGAATTTTGTTTTGTTAGGGCTGTCTTAAAAGGCGGCCTTTTTTATTCCGGATTAGGCATTAGAAAAATATAGCTGCTTGCGGCTTGTCACAAAATCTTGACAGTTCTTTTGGATCTTTGCGGCTTTGCGGGAAACTGAACGATTATTTCCCGCAAAACCGCAAAGGACGCAAAGTCGGTTTCCTATTGCGTAATCTCGGTTATTTGATGCGACCACCGCGAATTGTGAACAGAGCGATTGCTCCGTTTATTGCGAAGCCGATTGCGACACCGACAATGAGTCGCAAGTTACTCATTTGAGCGATGAGAAAGTAAATTGAGACAACGCCGAGCGGCATCCACAACACAACTGAAGCGATCAAGCCCGGTCCATAGCGTCGATCAAAGATCGCTGTGATCGTATGACTCACACCGTTGCACATAACAAAGCCGCTTAAGATTGAGATCATTAGTTGTGGAAACTGACACGAGAGCGACACGATACACGCGATAACAAACGATGCAAACCCGAGTGCTTGCAGAACAACAAACCGTCGGTTCGTCATTGAAACGCCGCGCAGGCGATAAAGATACGCAGAGTAACCTTCGCCGCCCCAATATTCCTCGGCAAAGTGAATGATGTAACTCGCCGGAAACAGGGCGAGCCAAAACGCGTTACTAAAGTCCTCCATTGGATAAAACGTGAAGTCAGTATAGCGCGTCGGGTGTGTTATTTGCGGCGTGGTGGAAGTGGTTTGGCCAATTCTTCGGGAGTAAGATCGCGGTAGGCGGCGACGAGATTGCGGCCTTCGCGCTTTGCGCGGTAGAGAGCTGAATCGGCCATTTCGACGAGTTCGATTGGATCGGACGAATCTTCAGGAAAAGACGCGACGCCGATGCTGAGCGTTATGTGGTGCGTGGCTTTTGAACCCTGGCGGACGATACTGAAAGTGTATTCTTCGACAGCCTCGCGAATGCGTTCGGCAGCGACGACGCCTTGATGCAGGTCGGCGTCGAGCAGAAACGCGGCAAATTCGTCACCGCCAAAACGCGCCGCCGCGTCACCGCTGCGCAAACTCGTCATTATCGAAAAGCCGATCTCCTCGATCGTTTTGCTGCCGGTCAGATGGCCATAGCTGTCGTTAACATTCTTAAAATTGTCGCCGTCCATCATCAGAACGCAAAAGGGGCGCTTCTCGGCTTTTGCACGCCCCGCCTCGCGCCGAAGCTCGGAGAAGAACGAGCGGCTCGACAGCAAACCCGTAAGATCGTCGTGCGAGATGAGGCGGTGAATCTGCTTCTGGTATTCGCGGTCGATCTCGTCGAGCAGATCAAAGCGTAGGATCGTTTCGCCGATCGTGATCTTGTCGCCGTTATCGAGCACCTCGCGGCGGACGCGGCGACCGTTAATAAACGTGCCGTTGTGCGAATCAAGGTCGTTAATAATGTACTCGGTGATCTTCCGTTTTTCATTTCGCTGCGCGACGATCTTGGCATGCTGACGCGAAACGCCGGTGTCGTTGATACGAACGTCGGCATCGAGCGCGCGTCCGAGCATTACCTCTTCGCGCTCAAGCGGAATGGGTACGGCGATGAGCTCGCCTGACAAAAAAACAAGCGATGGCCTGATATCACGGCGTACTTTTTCTGAACTGTCCATAGCCTTTTGGAATATGCAGGAGCGTGCAGCAGCTTCTAGGATAACCTATTTATTAAAGTGATTTAAAGATTTTTCTGTCGCGTCAGATAATATGAAAACATCAGATGTTATTGGAGTCTATCCAATCTCGCTCGACAAATTTCGATAGCTTGAGTAACTTCGCTTATCGCGGCATTGACGTCGACGTTTATCGACGGAAAAGCACCGTCGCGGGTTTGGTAAATTTTGTAAATCACGTGACTCTCGTTAAAAGCGGCAATCGCTTTTTCAAGCGCCACGATTTTTTCCGCTTTTGTTTTACTACTTAAATTCGCGATGTTGTCGTAAGTTATCGCAAGACCTTCTTTCGCCATTGCAATTCTAAAATGAGTTGTCTTATCGGTCTCGTCTTTTGCGTATTTGTCTTCAAAGATGCGGATGATCGAGGTAAATGATTCAAAACTCTCGGTCGTGTTGCCTTGTTTAGCGAGACAGTAGGCGTAGCTCGAACGAATGTTGGCTTTGTCCTGAATAAGCGGTTCATTTAGCGGATCTTGCATACCAAGAGGATCGAGAACTTCGAGACTTTTTCTGTAGTTTTCTATTGCGTGAGGCAGGTCGTTTAATTCGAAGTACGTGTCGCCAAGATAGCTGTAGGCCATGCCAAACTTTTGATGGAGCGCCACGTTGTTTGGGTATTTGGCGGAATGTTGACGGCGAAGTTCAATCAGGTTTTTATATGCCTCAATGGCTTCAGGACGACGCGTTGAGCTTGTTTCCAGAATCGCAGCAACGCCTTCGATAACATCGCCATGGCCTTCGAGATATTCCACAGTCTCGGGCGACTCACGAAGAATTTCCTCGCTCATGCCAAGCGCCTTTTGGCACAGCGTCATACTTTCTTCTGTGTTCTCGCCGTTGCGACCGCGAACCGCAATATTTCTGTAGCCTTTCATCAGCCGAAAGCGGACATTGCGATTGTCTGATGCTCTTTGCAAAATTGATTCGCGCAAGTTAACTGCTTTCTGGTAATTTTCGACAGCGGTTGACTGATTTCCCAGTCCGAATTCCGTATCGCCAAGTTTGTCGTAACTGACAGCGACTTGCTCTATGTAATTTTCATCGTTTGGATTTTCGTTGAGCATTTTTTCCTTTATCGCGAGAGCCTTTGAATAAAATTCGCGAGCCGCAAGAGCATTTCCGATGCTCGCTGTAAAAAAGTTTCCTTTTACATCGCCGAGACGATCGTAGGCCTTGGCGAGTTCGATTTGAAGAGTCAAATCGGATGAATTTTCGGCTGCGAGATTATCGAGATACTCCGCGCCATCGGCGACCATCTTTTCGCGTATCGCAATCGAGCCAGGCAGTTTTTGAATGCCGTCCTGATATTCAAAGAGAACCAAGTTGGCGAGTTTGCGAACTTGGTTAAAGCGTTCGTCCGCACGCGCTCGCTCGCGAGTGGCGACGATGGCTTGCCAGCCGGCGGCGCCTAATAAGAGCAAGATCAACGCTGCAACGGCTGAACCGACGCGATTGCGAGCGACAAATTTTTTGAATCGATAAGTGAGCGAGTCCGCCGTTGCGCGAACAGGTAGGCCGCTAAGATACCGATCGATGTCGTCGGCGAGTTCCTCGACCGATTTGTAACGCTCCTTCGGGTCTTTGCGGATCGCTTTGAGAATTATGTTGTCCAGATCACCCTTCAGAGTGCGGAATGCGGAATGCGGAATGCGGAAGGTCGCAGACTGGTTTTCGGTCTTTGGTCTTTGGTCTTTGGCGGTTGAACGATTGTTATCGTGCGTCGCTTTTCCGTTACTGACTACTGACCACTGGCCACTGACCACCGATGACGGACGCGGCGGTTCGATGGTGAGAATTTCACGCGAAATTTCAAACGGATCTTTGCTCGTGAATTTGTACGGACGCGCGCCAGTCAGCAGTTCGTAAAGCACGACGCCGAGCGAATAGACGTCGGTCGCCGTCGTTGTCATCTGTCCGCGAAGCTGTTCGGGCGAGGCGTATTCGGGCGTCATCAGGCGAAAGTTCGTCGCGGTCGCCGCGGTCGTCGTTGCGTCCCAATCGGGACTCAAAAGTTTTGCGATGCCGAAGTCGAGCAGCTTTGGTTCGCCCGAATCGGTAACGACGATATTCGACGGTTTTATGTCGCGATGGACGACCAGCTTTTGATGAGCGTGAGAGATTGCACCACACACCTTTTGAAATAGTTGCAACCGCTCGTTAGTGTCGTAAAAATGTTCGTCACAAAACTCGCGGATGTTCTCGCCCTCGACGAGTTCCATGACGAAGTACGGCAAGCCGTCCTCGGTCGAGCCGCCGTCGAGCAGGTGAGCGATATTCGGATGTTCGAGCGAGGCGAGTATCTGACGCTCGATAAAAAAACGCTTTAGAACGGCGTTCGTATCCATGCCGCGTTTTATCAGCTTTAGCGCGACACGTTGCGAAAATTCTTGACCACGATGCTCGGCCAAGTAAACCGTGCCCATGCCGCCTTCGCCGAGTTTTTCGAGAATGACGTAATCGTCGATCTCGCGGCCGAGCATCGCTTCGTCGGCAAAATTCGAGTGACCATTCTCAACATGTATCGGCGACGCGATGAAGTCACCGGCGCTTTCGTTGGCCGCGAGAAGTTTCTCAACTTCGTCACGAATCACCGGATCGAAGCTTTGCAAAATTGCCGCACGTTCGTCGAGCGGCAATTCAGCTACCGCCGAAAACGTCTCTTTGATTTTTGTCCATTGTGCAGAGTCCATGGTTCCCTCACATCACTACGCGAGAAACGAGGGTCTTTTGGCTCACTCGCCGTTAATTTTTTTATAGAGCCACGCCCGTGCGATCGCCCACTCGCGTTTTACGGTCGCGGGCGAGATTTTTAGCACTTCGGCGGTTTCCTCGATCGTCAGACCCGCAAAATATCGTAGCTCGACAATGCGGCATTGGTCGGCGTCGAATGTTTCGAGCTCTCTGAGCGCGTCGTCAAGCGCGAGCAGATTCTGATCGACCTCGACCGAGATCGTCGGCGCGTCGTCGAACGAAATTTTTTCCACGCCGCGTTTCAGCGATTTTCGTGTCCGGGCAGCATCGATCAATATCCGCCGCATCGCCTGGGCCGCTATAGCAAAGAACTGTCCACGATTTTCCCAATCGACGGCGCGCTGATTTGTAAGTTTGAAATACGCCTCGTGGACAAGCTCGGTCGTCTGCAGCGAAACAGCGTGCTCACGATTCAAAAAACTCGACGCCAGCCGCCGCAACTCGTTGTAAACAATAGGCAAAAGTCTATCCAGAGCGTCGCGATTCGAGAGACCGTCGCCGCCCTTCGACAGTTCCAGCAAAAGGAGCGTTACTTCGCCATCCATAAAACAATTTGAGCCGATTTTACCACAAATCTCGCGTAGTGGTTCAAAAGGGACAATCCCCAGATGCAGGAGTAATTATGAAGAAACTAGTCGCATTAATACTTAATAGCTTATTTTTGGCAGTGACATCCTTGTGCTTTGTTGGCCACGCTGTCGGGCAATCCGCGATTGACGGATTCGCACCAATTATGCCCGGTTCGAGCGAAGGTGGCGCAGGGTTTGCGGTCGCGGTACAGCGAGATGGCAAAGTGCTGTTTGGCGGCGGATTTGTCGAGTCGGCCACCTCGCGCCGCGGGTTGACGCGCCTGCTGCCGGATGGATTCTTGGATCCGCCTTTCAATGCAAATGTCGCGGGCGTCGGCAATGCTGCGGCCGTTTACGCCGTCGCGATACAGCCCGGAGCAACGCCCGCGGACGATAAAATATTGATCGGCGGCAACTTTAGCAATCCGCGTAGCTGGATGGCTCGCCTCAATTTGGACGGCTCGCTTGACACATTATTCAGCCCATTCATAACAGGCGGGCCGGTCACTGATATTGTCGTGCAGCCGGCGGACGGCAAGATATTGATCTGCGGCCTGTTCACGTCAGTAGAAGGACTTCCACGTAACGGTATTGCGCGGCTAAACCCAAACGGCTCGGTGGACACGGCGTTTGACCCAAATCCCACGGGCTCCGTAAAAGCGATCAAGTTGCAAAAGAACAGTCAGATCCTCGTTGGCGGATCGTTTACAAACATCGGCGGGCAGTCGCGAAACAATATCGCGCGTCTCGAAATTAACGGGAACGCCGACACGACATTTAACCCAAACGCGAACGGCAGCGTTACCGCGATTGAAACTCTGGCAAGCAGCGATATCGTGATCGGCGGCGACTTCACAACCGTGGGTAGTACACCGCGCGACAAAGTTGCACGCCTTTTCTCGAGCGGGCCGTCGATCGGGACGGTTGACCCTAGTTTCACGCCGCCGAGCATCGCGGGCGATATCTCCAACACCGGCATTTTCTCACTAGTCGTACAGGGCGACGGACGGGTGATCGTGGGTGGAGATTTTCTAACCGTCGGCGGCGTCCCCCAGCGCAGCATCGCGCGCCTCAGCCGTGATGGTTCGCACGACGCCACATACAACCCGGTTTTGGCGGGCGGCAATTTCAGGACCCAAGTCTACGGGATAGCTTTGCAGCCGGACGGCAAGGCCGTGATCACCGGCGACTTTTTTACCGTTAACGCAGTGTCGCGTCTAAACGGTGCTCGGTTAGAACGGAACGGTGCTCTCGATCAGACGATTCCCAATTTCATGAACACCCCCGGCGCTGTCCGGGCTATTGCAACCCAACCTGACGGCAAGGTATTGATCGGCGGAACATTCTCTACGTTTTTCGGCCAAAATAATCTTGTCCGACTAAATACCGACGGTAATGGGGATTTTCCATTCGATCCCATCGTGAACGGGAATATCGAAGCGATTGTGATCCAACCGGCTGACGGAAAGATCATAATCGGCGGCGATTTTACAATGGTCAACAGTCAGAGCTGCAACCGAATTGCGAGACTCAACTCGACCGGAACGTTCGATAGCTGTTTAAACTCGGGCGCGGACGATACCGTATTTGCGCTTGCACTTCAAACGGACGACAGCATTCTGGTCGGAGGAAACTTTTTCACTATCGGCGGGGTGACTCGCAGAGGCATCGCCCGGCTCAATCCAGATGGAACGGTTGATTCCTTTGATCCTGACACCGGCGGTTCTGGCGGCGTATCTGCGATAGCGGTTCAGCCGGCGGACGACAAGATACTCGTCGGCGGCAACTTCTCGTTTATCGGTGGGCAGGACCGTTTGAGTATTGCGCGTCTCAACACGGACGGAACCGCCGATTCATTTGATCCAAGCTCAAATGGCGTTGTGGAGGACATCGCGATTGTAGGTAGCGGCAAGGTAATGATCGCCGGCAGCTTTACCACGCTAACCCCAAACGGCGGCGCCACAATAACCCGGCGAAGGATGGCCCGACTTAACGCTGACGGTACGGTTGATGCCGCGTTTCTTGATCCTAATGCTAATGACACGGTCTTTTCCATTGCCGCGCAGGCCAATGGGAGAATATTAGCCGGCGGGCGTTTTACCTCGATCGGCGGGCAGCCGCGCAACCGTATTGCAAGGATAAGGCCTGACGGGACGGCCGATCCATACGATGCGAATGCTAACGACGAAGTTCTTTCACTTGCAATACAATCGGACGGAAAAGCCCTGGTCGGTGGGCGTTTTACCCAGATTGGCGGACAGACGCGAAATAGCTTTGCCCGTTTGTCATACCTCGACACATTAGCAGTGCGCCGCGTCGGGTGGTCTTTCCTCGCAGTTTTCAAAAAGATCGGAGAATCTGCGCCTCTATACACCTACGTATGTTTCGAGCAGTCAATTGACGACGGAGTTACCTGGACATCACTCGGCTGCGGCTATGTGCCATCCAGTCCGCTAAGCGGGTTGACTTCGGACAAGACTCCTGGCAAAGCCGAGCTCGGGCTGCCGCCGGAAGAAGTTGAATACCAATTGACCGGTTTGAATCTGCCCGTTGGCCAGAATTTCCTTATTCGCGCCAGCGCTTACTCCGGTAGTTCGGGTCTCGCAGAGCAGGACGTCTGGGAAGCATTTGTACTGGCTCCGACCGCCGCCGCGGTTTCGATCACGGGACGCGTGACGACATCGAACGGACAAGGCATCCGCAACGCGCGGCTGACGCTTACCGCCCCGGACGGCACGCGGCGGACGGCAATCACATCAACGTTTGGCTACTACGCGTTCGACGGTGTCGAGGTCGGGCAGACTTATGTTTTGGAGATCGCTTCTAAACGCTACACGTTCGAAAATGCGACGCGCGTTTTCAGCCTGCAAGACAAGTTGACGGACGTAGACTTTACTGCGATGCCGCAATGAAGTTGTAAATCCGACGGACGCGAAGGATCATTTTCTTGGACAGAGAACTATCTGCAAGGAGTTTTGGATTATGAAAAAGACTACAAGCGCATTTTTAGCTATCGTAATGGCTACAATACCGATTTTTGCTGATTTTAAGCTTCGTCAGCAGGTGACGTCCGGCACGGGAAAGGACACTTTTACCCATGAGCGCTCCGTTTGGGTTAAGGGTGCGCGCGAACGTTCGGAGAACAAGATCGTCACCGACAACCCGCAGATGGCCGCGATGATGCCCGTCATCGCCGAGGTTCGTCAGTGCGATCTCAGGCAGACGCTAAAGATAAACGACCGTGCAAAAAAATACTTTATCGTGCCGTTTGCCGATTTCGAGGACAAGCCGCTGCCATCCGTCAGGCCGAGTACAACGACAGAAACGCGAACGGGCGGGACGCTCACCTCGACCTACACGCTGACCGATACCGGCGAGCGGCGACAGATGTTCGGGTTAAACGCACGGCATCTGATCATCAAGCAAACGATGGAATCCACAAAAGATTCGTGCGGCGGCGAGAGCGCGACGCGAATTACCGAGGACGGCTGGTATGTTTATCTGCAGCCCGAGACCGCGAAATGTCCCGTCGATCTGCCCCGCAACGAGCGGACCGAGCGCCGGGATATCAAACCATCCTGCCGCGATCGTTATGTCACAAGAGGCACGCCGCAAAACCCCGGCATGATGCTCGAGGGCACGACAACCATCGCCGACCTCATTCGCAAAACCGAAGTCACGACATCCGTAAAGACGCTCGATCTGTCAAAGGCGGCGCTCGAAATGTCTCTGTTCGAGATTCCGGCGGGCTACGCGCTGGCGGATTCGGAGCAGAGTTTGATGTCGATCAATTACGGCGACATGACCGGCGCTTACCCTAAACAGCCAACCGGCACACCGACAACCCCAACGACGACGCAAACAAACAGAAAGTCGGTTGCGGTTAATTTCTTCTCGGGTCAGGTCTCAAAGATCGATCAGCCCGCCTTCCGGCAATACCTCGCACAGCAGATCTCAGCCGCCGGTGCAAACGGCGTTGTCATCACCTCGCCCGCGGATACAGACTCGGGTGCTTATGCAAACGTCATCGGCGTCGAGATCAAATCTGCAAAAGAGTCGGGCGCAGCAAAGATCGGCGGCCTCTTTGGCAAGGTCACTGGCACCGATGCCTCCAAACTCGGCAAATCCGAAGCCGAGATCGTCATAACGCTCTACGACAAAAGCGGCACGACTGTCGTGGCAACGGGCACTGCAAAAGAAAAAGTCGATGGCAAATCGGACGCCGCCGTTCGGGCGGCTATCGACAAGGCGCTTGCGTCCGTTTTGCCAAAATTGAAGTAAATCCGCATTCACTATCCGTGGCCAAAACAGCTGCGGAAGCAGCGCCAGCGTGTAGCCCCAAGTACAGCGAAGCGAAGCTTGGGGTAAACCGCGAAAAAGTTCTCGCAGCCCCCGAAGTGGGCGACAGAGATTTGATTGAATCTCAGTCATATTGTGTGAGGCGGATCGCTGTCGCCCGTTACGCGGGCTTTGAATTTGTGTTGCCATGTTTTCCACAGGCTCCGCTTCCGCTCCACCTGTGGCTAATTGCTTTCGCTGCTCCGCAGCTCTTGAGACCTCGCCCCGCGATTCGCGCCGTTACAAGCGCAATTCGCGGGTCTTTTTTTTGACTTTTTTTGAGCCGATTTCAACGCCTTTCTCGCGTAGTGGAGTAAGAGGAAAATCTTACGAACTTTGAGGAGAAACGTTATGAAAAGAAAGGCAGTTTTAATTATTTTGGCAATCGCGTGTTTGTGGCAGGTTTTGTCTGCGCAAACTGAGCAAAGCGCTCCTTTGGGAG
>JBAUGW010000058.1:0-19015 GCA_049679945.1 Pyrinomonadaceae bacterium
CAGATGCACCAGGAATCGTCGTTTAAGCTCAAGGCTCTGTCACATAAGGGGGCCAGCGGTCTGATGCAGCTGATGCCGGCGACGGCACGACGGCTGGGCGTCACAAATATCTATGACCCAAAACAAAACATCGAGGGCGGCGTGAAATATATGCGTATGCTGCTCGATATGTTCGGTGGCGACGTAAGCCTCGCTCTTGCAGGTTACAACGCCGGCGAGGGCGCCGTGATGAAATACGGCAACAACATTCCGCCGTATAACGAAACGCGCGAATACGTCCGCCGAATCTCAGCTCGTTACGCTTCGATCTCGGACGGCACATTCGCAAGTAATTATCGTCGCGTCACAAACGCGCAGGCAGCAAAGCTCGAGAAAAAAGAATCTCGTCCGCTGGCCGTCTATGAGCCGAACGCCGTTGCAATTCGCCTCGCTGACGGACGGATGAGGCTGGTAAATCAGTAAATAGCGAGCAGTGAATAGTGAATAGTTTTTTCAACGAGATATGGAAAACGCGACGTAGCAATCAGATTGCTTTGCGTTTCATAAAAAGATCCCACAGAGAGTAACACTCTTCTCCAATTAGTCGAAAGACATGCGGTCGGATGCGTTGTCCGGCCGCGTTTTTGTTTGCCAGCCGTTCAATGCTATAACATAATCGTTCAAATCGGAGGTCTCGGAAATATATGGAAAAACTACTTATCTTAATTACTTGCTCGTTTATTTTTGCCTCGTGTGTTGCGGCACAGAAAACTTCGATGGATTATGCGGCTGAGGGCAGCAGATATTACCTCGAAGGCGAATACAAAAAAGCTATTACGCCGTATCAGAAAGCGCTTGACCTTGAAAAAAAGGAGCGCAGGCTGCCAAAGACATTATGGTTTGTTTTGGTCGATAATTTGGCGATAGCATACGGCATAACAGGTGATATAAAAAAGTCGATGGCCGTGCTTAACTACGGTATCGAGAAAGAGCCAACCTACCCGATGTTTTACTACAACATGGCATGCGGCTACGGCGAGATCGACGACGAAGACAATGCGATCAAATACCTGCGTCTCGCTTATAAATACAAAGCTAACATGATCGAAGGCGAACGTTTCCCAAACCCGGAAACCGACAGTTCGTTTGAAAAATTTCTCGACAGCGAAAAGTTTATGAAGGCAATTGCTGAGATGAAAATCGGAAACTAGAACGATGTCGGGAAAAGACCTTCACAAGAAAGCTTTTGACGATGGCACGAAAGCAAAATTGGAGATTTTTGAAGATTATGCAGAGGCGTGGCTTCCGACCTTTATCATATCCGATGTTCCCCGAATCGCGATTTTCGATTTCTTTGCTGGACAAGGATACGATTTAAGTAACGTTCTAGGAAGTGCTATACGAATTCTCGAAAAGATAAAAGGACAAATTGACAACATCAAACTTCATAACACCACCATCGACCTCTATCTGAACGAATTCAAAAAGAACAAATTGGATTTACTCCACACTGCTTGTGAATCGTTTATTAGAACAACGCCTGACATTGCGAAGGTAGTTGAAATTCATTATTCTCAAGATGATTTCGAAGAATCTTTCTTACGGCTACAGACTAGAATTGGTGAAATTCCATCTTTAGTTTATTTGGATCAAAATGGAATTAAGGCCATCGCTCCTAAGTTTTTTCAGGAATTGGAAAAGAAAGTCCAAACGGATTTTTTGTACTTTCTATCGTCGTCTTATTTTTGGCGTTTCGGTGACAGCGAGGAGTTCAAAACCTATCTCGATTTTGACGCCGCGAAAGCGAGGGAGAATCCATACAAATTCATACACCGGTATATTCTTGAACAGATAAAAAAGGGCCTGCCTGATGACACTAAATTGCAACTATATCCTTATTCCATTAAGAAAGGAGCAAATATACATGGAATTATTTTCGGAGCTTCTCATCCCTTAGCAGTCGATAAATTTTTGAGGATAGCGTGGAAGAAAAATGATACTAATGGCGAGGCCAATTTTGACATAGACGAAGACTTCTCGAAAGCTCAGCCCGATTTGTGGGGCCAGAAAAACTGACGAAACTTGAAGTTTTTGAAGAGGGTCTGAAGAAAAGAGTCTTAGATGGCAGAATAAGAAATAATTCGGAGGCTTTGTTATTTGCTTATTCTAAAGGACATCTAGGAGCACAAGCCGACGCGGTACTTCGCTCATTGAAAATGAGTAATCTAATCTCATATGAGGGAAACTCTCCGCTCATAACCTACGAGAATGTCTTCAAACTCAAGAAGATAATTAGTTATACGATTAAATAAAATGAGCCAAAGCAAGATTGAATGGACAGAATCGACATGGAATCCTGTGACCGGTTGCAACAAGATTAGCCCAGGATGTAAGAATTGTTACGCTGAACGTATGGCAAAAAGGCTAAAGGCTATGCGCCAAAAGAATTACAGGAACGGATTCAAACTGACGTTGCAGCAGCATATGCTTGAACTGCCTCTTCGATGGAAAAAGCCTCAAACAATCTTTGTAAATTCGATGAGTGATCTTTTTCATAAGGATGTGCCTTTAGAGTATATTGAACAAGCTTTTGATGTCATGAAGCGTGCTCACTGGCATCGATTCCAGGTTTTAACAAAACGTGCCGACAGGCTTGAAATGCTCTCTCCGTTCTTAGAATGGTCACCGAATATTTGGATGGGTGTATCAGTCGAAAGTCAAAAATATGTTTATAGAATTGACCATTTGCGGCGAATCGGAGCGATGACAAAATTTCTGTCTTTAGAACCTTTGCTTGGTCCATTAATCGATCTCAATTTAAATGGCATTGATTGGGCGATTGTAGGTGGTGAAAGTGGATTTGGTGCTCGGCCAATGCTCGTTGATTGGGTGACAAATATTCGCAATCAATGTGAAGCTGCAAAAGTAGCCTTCTTCTTTAAGCAATGGGGCGGTGTACATAAGAAAAAAACTGGCCGCACTTTAGACGGCAGAACCTGGGACGACATGCCAATTAATATAGAACTTAGAAAAGCGGCTTAATACATATGTTTTGCGATAAATGTGGAGCTGATAACAAGGATACGGCGGCGTTTTGTCGTGAGTGCGGAGTGACGATCGAGGAGCAGGAGACTCGCGTTGCGGTGAGAGAGAACGAGGCTGCGGAAGTCAACCATGCCGCCGCTGGAAGCGGCACCCATCCTAATCAAGGAGGGGAACAAGAGGCCGAGATATTCTCGATAACGCCGACGTTAATGTTTGTGAAGTTTGGTTATGTTCTGGCGGCGGTCGGGGCGTTGTTATTCGTTGCGGCGGTGGCGGCGTTCACGCCGATTGCGACGATTTGGGCTGTGCTGATGGGGTTGCTGTTGTTCTTAATTCCGGCGTTTTATCACCTAAAGCAGAAGCTGGTTCGTTACACGCTGACCGATTCGAAGCTCGAGATCGACGCCGGTTTGATCTCGCGAACGACGCGGAGCGTGCCGCTAAGGCGAATTCAGGATGTGACCGTTTCGGCGAGCGTAATGCAACGGCTGCTCGGGTTTGGCGATCTGATGATCGACAACGCAAGCGAGGAGGCCGGCAAGGTAATACTAAAAAATATCAACAATCCGAAAGAACGCGGCGACGACGTGATGAAACAGATGCGACATTTAGAAAGGTGAAAAAGTTTAAAAGTGAAAGAGTGAAAAAGTTAAAGGCGAAATTCTACGCCGCAAACTTTTTCACTCTTTCACATTTCCACTATTGCACTTTTGTGTCCCCCAACATCGGCGTCGTTTCGTCGTCGGCATTCGAGTAATACTTGTAATAACTCGAACCGCCGTAATAATCATATTCGACCGAGCTCGACTTGATGCCGTTGAGGACAACGCCGTAGATACGTGCGCCGAGGTTGTGGATTCGCTGCTTGAACTGTCGCATAAGGTGAATCGAACTTTTATTCGCCATCGCAACGAGTACGACACCGTCAACCTGAGTCGAGAGGATCGCAGCGTCTGTGAACGAGATTGCCGGCGGCGAATCGATGATCACGTGTTTGAATTTACCCGACAAAAATCGCAGCAGACTGCGCATTTCGTTCGAGCTAAGCAGCTCGGCTGGGTTCGGCGGTATCGGGCCGCTCGTGACGACCTTGAGCTTTGGTAAATCCTGATACGTCCGCAGCAGACTTTCGGTGTTTTTATCACCCGACAAATAATTTGTGAGGCCTCGCGAGTTGTCAAGACCGAAGTGCGAGTGAATTCGCGGACGGCGAAGATCGCAGTCGATGATGACGACATCGACGTCGCTTTGGGCGAGCGTGATCGCGGTATTTATCGCGGTCGTCGTTTTGCCTTCCGACGGCTGTGATGAGGTGACGAGAATTGTCTGCGGCGGCTTGCCGGCGCTCGAGAACAGTAAGCTTGTGCGCAAATGCCGATACGCCTCGGCCATCGCCGAGTGGCGATCCTCTATCGCGATGAGGGCGGTCGGCGCAGCCGTCAGGCTCGCTCCATTTTTTGCCGAGAGCAGTTTTCGCTTATCGGTGTTCAGGTAATGCGGAATGAGCGCGAGTGTCGGCAATCCGAGATGTCGGCTGACATCGTCCGAGGTCCGAACCGAGTCATCGAGGTAATCAAGCAAAAACGCGAGACCGATTCCCGCAAAAAACGAGAGCAGCATCGCCACAAGAATATTGCGCATTCGCTGCGGCCCGATCGGCGAGCCGGGTGTAACTGCTTTATTTTGAACCGTGATGTTGTTTGGCCGGTCGCTCGCAAGAGCAAGTTCCTGCTCTTTTTGCCGCTGAATATAGGTATCCAACAGGCCGCGGTTCGATTCGATCTCGCGTTTGAGACCGATGATCTTCGTTTCGGCCTGGCCCTCGAAATTTGCCTGATTGGCCGCCTGTTCAAAGAGCGCTCGTTGGCGAGACTCGCGGGCGAGAGCGGCCGACATCTGGGCGCCAAGGCTGGCGAGAACCTCGCGTTCCGCGCCTTTCTCAAGCTTTACGCCTTCGGACTTGATCTTTTCAGTGACTTCGCGGTTGATGCCAGCTTTTTGAGCTTCGAGCTCTTTTATTTGAGCGTCTCTCGCAGCGACATCCTTATATTCGGGCGTATAGCGGACGAGTAGTTTTTCGCGCTCTTCTTTCGCAGCGTTAATCTTGTCATCTATTTCCTCGATACGTTTTTCGAGATCGGCTTGTCGTTTGAGATTTTGGCTGCGGGCATCTTGAATAGCTTTGTTATCGCCAACGACCGAAAGAATATCGCCTTTACCGCGCGCGGATAATGCCGCAGAATACTGCGTCTGCAACTTGCTGGCTTCGTTTTGCGCCTCGCGCCATTGATTGAGTAAGCCCGAAAGATTGCTAGCTCGCAGATCGGCGCCTTTCTCTTGTAGCGGAAGACCCGAGTTTTGCATTGCAGCAATGTACTCATTTTCTTGCTGTCTGATGGTGGCGTTTAGATCGGTTATCGATTTGTTCAAGTCGTCGAATGCTTGTTGCGCTCCGAAAGTTTCCCGATCAATATTTTCTTTAATAAACAGATCAACGACTTTGTCTGCGACTTTTGCAGCGAGGACGGGATTTTGGTTTTGAACGCTGATGTGAACGATGTTCGTGCTAGTAACTTGCTCGACCTTTAGGCCATTGACGAGCATTCCGGCATACAACTCGGCACGCGCATTTTCCTCAGGCGAAAGCTGTATTTTCTCTTTTTCACTAGCGTCGGCCGTTTCGTCGCTGACAATCGGCAATGAATTTTCCGCACCTGTCGATTTCTGTCCGCCGGTAAAAAGTGATTTGATGCCAGCGATAATGCCGCGATTCTGATCATTCATGAGATTCGCATCGCGTTGCAGTCCGAGTGCGATGACGACGCGCTTCATAAGATCCTGATTCTGCAAAAGCTGTAACTGCGTGTTGTAGTATTTTTGATCTTCTCCAAAGTTGATGTTGATCGAGTCTTTTTGCGTCTGCGGAGCCTTGCGCGGGCCGATGATCATCTCGGTCTGACCCATGTAAATCGACGGTTGACGATATGAATAAAGCGCCGCTACGGCCGTTACGAGTATTGTGATCGCGATGATTATCGGCAGACGTTTATAGACAACATTTATGTACTGCCGAATCGAGCGCTTACTTTGAAGGCTGTCGTCATATCCGGCAGAATAGGGCAGCGACAGATCGATGCTGCTCGGCGCCAATTCGTTTGTTATCGGCAAAGGAGTCAACCGCTGATCATTTTCCATACTGCTTAAATCACTGGGACACACGGCCCAAATACAAAATATTGCGAACTTGCTTTATACCATATTCACGGCGAATTTTCACCAAAATTCTTACCGGTTGCTTATCAAATGCCCATTTTATCGGCATTTTTGTAAGCAACGCTGGCGGAATGCTATATTGTTTGTTTACCCAAACGGGTGAATATTGAATAGTAAAAGAGTAAGTATGACGGAATTCTCCGAAAATCAGGCAACGAACTTCGAACTCGGCATCGATGGCTTTATGTTTGCCGAGCTTTTCGACGCGGGTAAGCTAAAAGAGCTGGCCGAAAAGTTTTACGACGATGTCAAAAAAAGTGATCCATTGCTCGGCGATGCTCTGAATAAATACATCGGTGCTCGCGGGATCGGGTACGAGAAACGTGTCGAATCAAAGATACTGACCGATGCGGCACCGCATCTTTCGGATTTTATAGCGCGACTTTTTAAGGTCACTACCGAGAATAGCGAACTCGAGAAAGATATACTTGTCCAAAATCCGGTTTGGAAATACAAATTCTTCGTCCAACGCCGCGCCGCAAAAAAATTTCCGGCCGAACAACTCCCCGATTTGCACGAAGGTAAACTCTGGCTTGCATTAACACAACTACGCAACACGGCTTTCGACGAAACTATCATTCATGATGATGAACTCGCGATCGCCGAGATGACCGTTCGCCTGCTTGACGCAGAAGAAACTCTTGTGAGAATCCCGACTCGTCGGGATAGCGACCGGGTTTCTGATACCGAGGTTGCTCCGGCGACCCACGATACGGTCACTCGCGTGCAGACTGCTTACGAGAAACTCAAAGACAACGAATTCGGCAAGCTCTTTTCCGAGTATGTTTTACAAGAGGATGGAACCGGCGATCTCCTCACTGTCAGGGCGGCTCTTCACCTGATCGAAGCTTGGTCGGCAGTCGCTTTTCATACAAAGGCGCGGAAGTGGCATAGTTTTAAAGTCGCTCATCCGCTGGATTATCAGAATCTCGTTCACCTAATTCATCCCGAACCACAACTCCACAACATCATGCGTGGCGGCGACGAAATCTTGCGCAAACGCGACGGCTTTAAACTCACGGATGATCGCGGCACGATGCGCGACGCGCTCGCCGAGATCGATTATTGTTTGATCTGCCACGAGCGTGAAAAAGATTCGTGCTCGACCGGCCTGTTTGAGAAAGACGGCTCGGTTAAACGAAATCCGCTTGGCATCAAGACCGAGGGCTGTCCGCTCGACGAAAAAATTTCAGAGATGCACCTGCTCAAAAAGCATGGCGACTCCATCGGCGCGCTTGCGCTCGTCGCGATCGACAACCCGATGTGCGCGGGCACCGGCCACCGCATCTGCAACGACTGCATGAAGGGCTGCATTTTCCAGAAGCAGGAACCGGTCAATATTCCGCTCGCAGAAACGTCTGTGCTCACGGACGTTCTAAATTTGCCTTACGGTTTCGAGATCTACAGCCTGCTCACGCGTTGGAACCCGCTAAATGCAAAACGCCCGTATTCGCTTGGCTATAACGGCAAAAACGTAATGATTGTCGGCCTCGGCCCGGCGGGTTACACGCTCGCGCATTACCTCTTGAACGAAGGTTTCGGTGTCGTCGGCATTGACGGGCTAAAGATCGAGCCGCTACCTGCGACGTGGACCGGGTCAGAACCGCCTGCGTCAGCGGGCGGCCAGTCTGTCGGAAGAACGTGCCCGAAACCCATAAAGAATATTTCCGACATCACCGAGGAACTCGACGAGCGCATCTTATCCGGCTTCGGTGGCGTGTCCGAGTACGGTATCACTGTCCGCTGGGACAAAAACTTTCTGACTTTGGTGCAGTTGATGCTCTCGCGGCGCGAGCATTTCAGAGCATACGGCGGAGTGCGTTTTGGCGGAACGCTGACGATCGAGGACGCTTGGGATTTTGGCTTCGACCACATCGCGATCGCAACCGGCGCCGGTCGGCCGACGATCGTGCCGATGAAAAATAACCTTATTCGCGGGATTCGTCAGGCGAGCGACTTTTTGATGGCGTTGCAGCTCACAGGAGCGTTCAAAAAAGACACGCTCTCGAATCTTCAAGTTCGATTACCTGCTGTTGTGATCGGCGGCGGCCTGACAGGTATCGACACTGCGACCGAGCTTTTTGCCTACTATCCGGTGCAGGTCGAAAAGATGCTCCACAAATACGAGCAGGTCGTCGAGGAGTTTGGCGAAGAGCACGTGATGAAAGCGTTCGACCCCGAAGAGATGACGGTGCTGCCTGAATTTCTCGACCACGCGCGGGCGATCCGAGCTGAACGGATACGTGCCGTCGCGGCCGGTGAAGAACCTAATTTCGTGTCCCTTGTGCGCGGCTGGGGCGGCGTGTCATTGATCTACAGAAAAAGATTACAAGACTCGCCCGCATATCGTCTCAACCACGAAGAAGTTCAAAAGGCGCTTGAGGAGGGCATCGATTTTGTCGAATGCATGACGCCGACCGAAGCCGTGCCGGACGAATTCGGCGCCGTAAAAGCCGTAAAATTCGAGAGGCTTGAGTACATTGCCGATACCGGTAAGTTTGAGCAAACAAACGACATACACGAATTTCCGGCACGTACGGTTTGCGTCGCCGCCGGCACAAGCCCAAACGTCATTTACGAAAGAGAAAAGCCCGGCACGTTCAAGATGGACGAATGGCGACAGTTCTTTCAGCCGCACTTCGTCGAGCGAAACGGCGACGGCAAACTACACACCGTTGAAGCGCAAAAAGGTGAGACGGGCTTTTTTACAAGTTACGAGCACGAGGGCAAATTCATCAGTTACTACGGCGACAACCACCCGCAATACGCCGGCAACGTCGTCAAGGCAATGGCGTCTGCCAAGGACGGTTACCAACGCGTCGTCGAGTTGTTTGCAGACGAGCGGAACGCGGACACCCCTGTCCGCACCGCCGAAGTTTTTGAGAATCTTGTCGCCACCCTCGACGAACAACTTCGCGCATACGTCGTTAAAGTAGATCGCCTCACGCCGACAATTGTCGATGTGATCGTGAAAGCTCCGTTGCAGGCACGCAAATTCGAACCGGGCCAGTTTTATCGTTTGCAAAATTTTGAAACATCGGCGCCCGTCGTTGACGGCGTGCGTTTGATGATGGAAGGCCTCGCGCTCACCGGCGCTTGGGTCGATGAAGAAAAAGGGCTGCTATCGATGATCGTCCTTGAGATGGGCACGTCGTCGCGTTTGTGTTCACTGCTCAAAGAAGGCGAAGAGGTTCTGGTCATGGGCCCGACCGGTTCGCCGACTGAGATTCCCGAAAACGAAAACGTCCTGCTCGCGGGCGGCGGTCTTGGCAACGCCGTTCTCTTCTCGATTGCAAAGGCGTTAAAGGCGCGCAACAACCACGTCATCTATTTCGCCGGTTACAAAAATGGCGACGACCTTTTCAAACGTGAGGAGATCGAGGCCGCGACCGACGAGGTCGTCTGGGCGACGGATTGGGGAACCGAGATCGCGCCAAATCGAGCTCAAGACGCGGGCTTTCGCGGCAATATTGTGCAGGCGATGATTGCATATGCGACGGGCAAACTCGGCTCGCAAACCGTTGATCTCAAAGATATTAACCGCATCATCGCCATCGGCTCGGATCGCATGATGAACGCCGTCCGCGAAGCGCGCCACACGACGCTCAGCCCATACTTAAACGAAAATCACGTCGCTATCGGCTCGATCAATTCGCCCATGCAGTGCATGATGAAAGAGGTCTGCGCTCAATGTCTGCAGCGTCACGTCAACCCGCACACCGGCGAAGAGTTCTTTGTCTTCTCATGCTTTAACCAGGACCAGCATCTCGACTTTGTCGATTTCAAAAACCTGAACGACCGCCTCAAAGCAAACAGCATTCAGGAAAAACTGACAAATCTGTGGCTGGATCGGGCGTTCAAATCAATTGACCGCGGCCGCTCCAACGTCGGATAATGTGGGCTCAACCCCAGAACGGTGCTATTTGGAGGACGGAACGCGAGCCTTCGATTGCAAGGATAAACGAGCAGCCTCGACCGCCTTCGCGGTATGCAGCAAAAGCTGGCCCGTTGAATTCTTGTCACCAGAATTCTCCAATAAGGAACGCATCTCAGCCCCGGTCAGACGAGGGTTCACGGTAAGCATCTTGGCCGCCGCGTTCGCGATGTTTGGTGCCGCCATCGAGGTTCCAGACGGGTACGAGATTTCGCCGCCTGGCATCCGGCCTGGAACACGCTCGCCATTTGCATAGAGGGTAACTTCCGGGCCCTTGTTCGTCCAACTCGCTATCTTGCCGGACCGGTCGACTGCTCCGGCGAGGATGAAATTTGGCAGTGAAAAGCGTGTAGCGGGATTGGCCGCAGCGACTGATGTTCCACTATTTCCCGCGATGCCGACGAACAGCACATTCGGTGATGCCTTCATGCCCGCCTGAAGAACTTCGCGAATCTTTTCGACGGTATAACGCGCCAGTTTTTGTCTGTCTTCCAACGCCATTTCTGGCGCACATTGCCTCAGGTTACTCAGGTAACTTGCTTCGAAACGACCCCACGACATGTTCACCACGCGCACGCCGTTTTTCACCAGGAAAGACAACAGATCACCAATGGATGCGGCTTCGCGGTCGGCAAGTTCCTTAGTCCAACATGGGACGGGCGGCGAGCCGTGCCACCATTCCATTCTCGCAATTACGATTTCAGCTTGCCTGTTTCCCTGAACGGCGATGTCCGCGACGACTGTCCCGTGTGCATAGCCCTGCCAGCGACCGACCGCCGCATCCAGGTCGCGACGCTCTTCCGCCGACATCTTACTGCGCTTGTCGTTGAATTCCTTCAAATTCGGGCTCGCTATCAAATCTGCCATATCATCGCCGGCTTTGACTGCACGGTTAAGTTCGTCGCGCCGTTCGGTTAACGCAGATGGCAGCACCTCCATGGCGGTATCCTCGCGAAGTTTGAACGAGTTATAGCCTCGCAAAAGCACCTTTCGGTCTTTATCTAGCGCCAGTTGCCCGGTGAACAACGAGACGTCCACGCCACTGTCCCATATCCCAATTCGAACCTTCGGAGCATTCTTTTTCACCTCCACAACAACATCGCGAGATGCCCAGAACTCTGACTGTGGTTCGAGATCCTGTGCAACTGCCAAAGAAACTGCGAAACCGATAATCGTAAGGATTACACCAACAAATTTCCGCATCAACATAATACATTTCCTCCAGTTCAGGCTAAGATCAGTGGCCTGGTAACAGATGCTACTTTCCCAACGATGTCTCCGCGTCTATTTCTAATGGGCATCGGTGAGAGTAGCGGCAAATCATTGTGATTCAATATCCCTAACCAACGCAATATCTCAACCGCGATCACCGGTCGGCCGCGATAGTCGTCGCCGTCGGCGATTTTTAGAGCGATGCCGAGGCCTGTCGGATATTTTTCACATGGCAGGACGCCGCAGAGCCAGACGCCGTCGGCGCCTACTTTTGAGATCAATTTGCCGGGCGCAGCTTGCATCAGCATTGTGTCTAGACGTTCGCTGCCGCCGATGAGTTCGGGGTGGTTCATCATGGCAGTGACGATGCGTTTGCACGCTGCTTGCGTCGGTTCGGGAAAGTTCGTTGGTGAGATTAAGTTAATAAAACTCTTTGCCATCGCTGCAACGGGCAGAGCAAAATTCGGAGCGGCGCAGCCGTCAATGCCGAGCTTGATCTCATCTTCCGGCACTTCGGTAAAGTCCGCGATGCATTTCAAAATGCGTTTTTGAATGCGATTGTCCAGCGAATCGTAATCGTGCAGCGACGCTCCGATGTGCTTTGCAAACGCGAGCATCGCTGCATGTTTGCCGCTACAGTTATTGTGAAGCGGCGTCGCTTTGTAACCTGCTCGGATGAGGCGATGTGACTCGGTCTCATTGAACGGCGCGTGCGCGCCGCACTTGAGATCGTCAACCGACAAACCAATTTTATCGAGCATCTGTCCCACTATCCGAAGATGCTGCGGCTCGCCCGAGTGCGAAGCGCACGCAAGCGCAATCTCCTCCTCAGTAAACTCAAACGCATCAGCCGCTCCGCTCGTGATAAACGGAACGGCTTGAAACGGTTTCGCCGCCGAGCGAAAATAAGTAGTTGTCTCCGGCTCGCCGAGTGTCGCGATTGTCTTGCCTTCGCCGTCGACGATGCACAGATGTCCGCAATGTACGGACTCGACCGTCTCACCGCGAATGACATGAGCTAAGACTTGAGCACTCATTACAAAATGATTCTAACAGGATATACAGGATAGACAGGATTAAGACAATTTAGATTTTGGTAAAGCATCCTGTTTATCCTGTCCATCCTATTTGAATTTAATTCGTAGCGGCGAGCATCGCGCGTGCGTTGTCACGTGCGGCGTCGGTAACTTGTTCGCCGGCAAGCATGCGTGCAATCTCGTCCACGCGTTCGGCGGAATTTAGTTCACGGACGCTTACCTTTGTTTTGCCGCCGGTAATTTCCTTTTCAACAACAAAATGACGGTCGGCCAAGCTCGCGATCTGCGGCTGGTGTGTCACGCAGAAAACTTGGCTAACGGCGGCTAGAGCTTTTAGTTTACGGCCGACAGCTTCGGCGACACGGCCGCCAATACCGACATCGATCTCATCAAAGACGGCGGTCTTGCCAACATCGCGCGAGCGAGCCGCGGTTTTTAGTATCAACATCAGACGCGACGCTTCGCCGCCGGACGCAACGCGCGCGAGCGGTCTGACAGGCTCGCCTGGATTTGCGGAAAAGTGAAACTCCACGCGGTCGTTGCCGTTTGCAGCAAAGCTATCGCTTTGTTCGATCTTTACTTCGAACTTAGCTTTTTCGAGAGCAACGCCTTGCAAGTCGTTTTCAACGGTTTTTGCGAATTTCGTTGCGGCCTTGACGCGAGCCTCGCGAAGTTTGCTCGCAGCCATCAGATAGTTTTGTTCTGTGAGAGCAAGTTGCTTTTTCAGTTCTTCCTCACGAAATTCAGCAGTCTCGATATTTGCCAGTCGCTCTTCGGATGAGTGCAGATGTTCGAGCACAACGTCGATCGTCTCACCGTATTTGCGTTTAAGCCGCGCGATCTCGGCAAGGCGATTTTCGATCTCATCGAGCCGTTCGGGCGAAAATTCGAGCGTCGAATTAAAATCCCTTGCCGTCGTTCCGAGTTCATCAATGACGGCGCGCGCCGAGTTAAGCTGGTCATCAAATCCGCGAAAACGTTCATCGTATTCGGCGAGCTCGACGACGACCTTTGTTGCGCGATCAAGTGTCGCGAGCGTCGAGCGTTCGTTCTCGTAAAGCAACGTGTGAGCTTCAGCAGACAAGGATGATAATTTCTCGACGTTATTGAGCCGGCGCTTTTCGGCATTGAGCTCGGCATCCTCGCCGGATTGCAAATTAGTGTTGCGAATTTCATTTGTCTGAAATCGCAGGATATCGACGAGTTGCAATTTTTCTGCCTCGTCCTTTTCGAGAGAGTTGAGTTCGGCTTTGACTGACGACCATTTTTGAAAACTGCCGGCGACCGCAGATTTCAATTCATCAACTTTCGCGAAATCATCGAGCATATCGATATGCGTTTCGATGTCGTAAAGGGCCGCCTGCTCGCCTTGGCCGTGAATGTCGGCGAGCATTGGGCCGAGCTTTTTCAAAAAGGTTTGTGTAACAAGTTGGTTATTTACAAAGACGCGATTTTTGCCCGACAACGACAAGTCGCGCCGAACGATGAGGTCGGAATCACCGCTGTCAAACTCGATGCCGCTATCGTTCAGAACAATTGTTAACTCCGCGTTAGTCTCAAAACCAAAAACACCTTCGATGCGCGCGGAATCTTCGCCTTGCTTTATCAGATCGTTCGAAATGCGTTCGCCCGTGAGTGCTGACAAACTGTCGACGATGATCGATTTACCCGAACCGGTTTCGCCGGTCAGCAGATTCAGCCCGTCGCCGAACTCAATCTCGAGCTCGTCTATCAACGCAATATTTTTTATTCGTAAGTGCGACAACACAATTATTTTTTTGGCACGACTCCTTCGCCTTTGAACCACTTTCCGGTTGAGAAGATAGCGTCGGGTGGAAAGCGTTTCTCGAGATCTGGGGCGGTCCAGTCGATGGTGCGCAGCCGTTTGTAAAAGAGCAGCTCGGCGAGTTCGCCCGGCCGTGTCGCACCAAATCTCTGCACGACGTTAAAGCCGCTCGCATCGTATTCGTCCAAGCCGCGAAGCCCTACAAAATTACCGATACTACGAATCATCACAGGCGCGACGAAACTCGCCCGACGGCGCTCGGTCACGGCGGCTATGTCGGCTATCGTGATCTGTGTCGTGACGGCCGACGAATGAGTGACCGATATAATATTCGCATGACGAAAGATAAAATTTACCAGATTGCCCGAGCCGTTTTCTAAAAGCGACAAATAAGACATCGTCGACACACCCCGTTCGCTACCGGTTGCGAGGACGTGCAATGCCGTCATCATAGCGACGAAATTCATCTTAACGAGAAACATCTCGTCCTTGCCATGCAGAGCTCCCGTCTCTATAAGTATCGTCGGCGTGCCCCACGCACTAAAATTATCGCCGAAAGCGGTGGGTGTCCACTCGTCACCGTATCGCCCGATGTGACCGGGGATAAATTTTTGGAGAGCGAGCGTCATCGCCGACGCGACTCGCGTGTTGCGTTCATGGCCGTAGCTTGTCGTTTTCGCTTCGTCACCATAAACCACTAAAAAAGAGATCGCGGCTTGACGGGCGTCGCGACCGACGGTCGTAAGAGCGTTTTGATTGTGTAAGTTAAAGCCGATCGCAGGATTCCAGTTGTCGCGAAGCTGTTTTAGCAGACGGGCCTCGGGCGTCTTTAGATCGAGCGCGTCGCGATTGATGTCGATGCCCTGAAGGTTGCGTCGCACAAACATCTCTGCGCCATCGGGGTTGAGCATCGGCACGGCTCGGATCGTCATCGTCTCGTCGATCTTCCTGACCCAATCGGTCTCACGGTTATTCTGCAAAAACGCGAATATGTCGATCAGCGCCGACGTCGCGGTCGGTTCGTCGCCGTGCATCTGCGACCACATAAAAATTTTCAGCGGCCCGCGTCCCCATTCGATGTTGTAGATCTCGCGGCTCGCGTTTGAAAAACCGACTTGATCGACCTTGATTCCCATTGTTTTTAGTTGGGCGAGATACTTTCTCAGATCGGCGTGACGCACATCCGACGGAAAAAGTTTACTTACATGCTCACCGTCCCACGCGGCGGCGAACTTCTCAGGTGTTTGTGAATAAACGTTCATTGACGCGACGATAGCCGTCAGGAAAACAAGACCTAAATGACGCATGTAAATAAGATAAACCGATTTTGCCGTTACTCGCAAGGGCAGCGGGTCAACGCCCGATAATTTCGCGATAAAGGCACTCTGTTGCTTCGATCATGCGCGCCAGGCTGAATTTTTCTCGAGCGGTGGCCCGTAAATTTTCACCCAGTCGTTTCTGCCTTGTGCCGTCATCGAGAAACTTCCGAATCGCATCAGCGAGCGCGAGGGGATCTTTTACGGAGACGAGAGCGTCTGCGTCGTCGATCAATGCTTTTGCTCCGTCCGTTGCTGTAGCAACAACCGGTATCCCGGCAGCCATCGCGTCGAGGATTGCGAGACCAAAACTCTCACTATGCGACGGAGAAACGAAAATATCAGTTGCGGCGAGCAGTGGGTCTAGGCAATCGAGCCAGTCAAGCCATGTGAATTTTTCGTCGAGCCCGAACACGTGAACGAGGCGTTTTAACTCGCGGCGAAACTTTTTATCGAGGGTGTTGTCGCGTCCGGCGATGATAAAGTGCGCTTGTGGATGAGTTTTTGCGATTTCGTTTGCAGCCAGCACGAAGTCGCGCTGGCCTTTTAGCGGCTTTAGTTCACCGAGTGTGGCGATGAGCGGAGCATCTAGGGGAACATTATGAAACTCGCGAAACTCGGTCGCGGCGGTTGTATCTCGACCCTTTTCCGAGATGAATATCCCGTTCGGGATGATTCGAATTTTCTCTAGGGGAAAGATACGCTCGAGCTGCGTTGCCACCGGCGGCGAAACTGCGATCGCCGCATCGACATTGCGGAGCGCGAAGCGATGATACGCTTTCATCGGAAACATAACGTGCCTCGTCAGCACGAGCCGCGTTTTCTTTGCCGAGCGGGCGGCCACGCTCGCTGCAATGTAATCGCGAGCGACGTGCGCGTGAAGAATGTCGATGCCATGACGCTCGATAAACTTGCCAATACGATTTGCGCTGAACATACCGAACGAATTGCGGATCGACACGTGCATAAATTTTTCCGGCGGCAGGAAATCGAATCGCGATTGCCACTCGTTCGTTGGCCTTAATGCGACGAATATCTCATGTCCACGTTCTGTCATCTCGCGCGCCAAATCGACAACGTGCCGCTCGCCCCCGCCAAACGTCCTCGCCGATGAAATGTAAAGAATCCGCACTTCTCCAAGTTTATACCGAATTTAAGACACAAAAAAAGGCACGACCCTTACAAGCCGTGCCCGAATTTTCTAAGTTAATAGAAATCTAGAACTGAAGACGTGCTCCAAGCTGCATTTGAAACACCTGACTTCCCGGATTCAACCCGGCGAGATTTAGACGACCAAAGTTCGTTGCCGTCGTAGTCTGTTGGATCGTGTTCAGGAAGTTGATATTACCAATTCCGCTAAGGCCACAGCTTGCATCATTGCTGCTCGCACAGTAATTAGTCGTAGCAGCTCCGGCAAATTGGACGTTCGACTTATTGAACACGTTGAAAAATTCAGCCGAAACAACTAAACGTCTCGTTTCGCCAAACTTAAACCCTTTCTGTGCACGCACATCAACATCGAACAACGCCCGATTTGTGTAATAGTTGCGCGGCAGCTCTATGCCAGGAACGATGTATGGACGATCTGTCGTGTTTCCATCCTGATTTAGATCAGAACCTACCAATGTATTGACTGGTTGCCCTGAGCGCAATCTGATCGCACTTGTCAGCTCTACGCCGTAAGGCAAAAAGAACAACGGACTAGCGACAAATTGGTGACGTCGGTCAATTCGTGAATTGTAATATTCACCAGTCAGATTGTAAGGATTTGAGTACAAAACGCCACCCGCGTCGCGCTCGTTATCGTCATCCGATGTTGAGCGTGCAAGCGTGTAGAAGGCATTTACGCGTCCCCATTTCTTGCTTACGTTCATTCGGAAGGTGAGTGCCCGATAAAGCGAACGTGCTGACGAATCACGAATCTGTATTGTGCCGAGATTTGTTAACGGACGGACTCCTCGGTTGATAGTTGGCCTTCCGGTGGCCGCGTTAACACCGGTCTGACCCGGAAGGTTGACATCGCGGTTGCGTTGCAGATAAACGGTGTTGACGTAAGAAAAGTCTATACCCAGAACAATATCTTTCCACATTTCATGCTCGGCACCGCCTCCCCACTGGAACGATTGCGGGTTTTTGAAATCCGAGGTCATTCCCGTAAAGTTTGCATTCTGAAAAATGCCGAGATTCGCCGGAGCTCCCGACGTGGCGGCAGAAATTGCACTCGTAATTGTCGTCAATTGTGCGTTTGTGAGCGTCGGCAACGCTGTAAGCGGAATAGTGTTTAAGTTAATTCCGACAATCGCTAACTGCCTGTAAACAGTATTTGGGGCAAAACCTGTGCCTCCGACGATTGCGACATACTGTGGATTAGCCGCGTCGAAAGCCGCTTGATTAAACGTTGCACCAGTTGGAATAAAAGGCTGCAATCCAAGTGTCACTGAAAGGTCGCCAGCAGGATTGCGGAAGTTGTTGTATGGTCCTGCAAAAACGAGACCAGGTGTTCTGGCAAAATATCGACCGGCATAAGCACGGATGACAGTTTTGCCATCATTACGCGGATCCCATGCAAAACCGAGTCTTGGTCCCCATTCATGTTGGCTGTCGGGGATCACAGCCGGATCGATAGTTTTGCCTAAAAGCGGGAAGGTGGTGGCTTTTACTAAATTTAAAACGGTTGTGTTGTTCGTCTCTGCAGACGGATTATACTGTCGTTCATAACGAAGTCCATATGTAAGTGTGAAATTCGGCCGAATGCGCCACGAATCCGTTCCAAAGAACGAAAGCTCTTTTATTGTGAAGGCTGCTAACAAGTTTCCGACTTGCTGTGTCAATCGTGCAGTTGTTGTGTCAAATCGTCCAAGAAATGGGACAGTGCCCGTCGTTGCCGTAGTAGTATTTGCAACGTATAAATAACGAGTTGTTCCCAATGCTTGAAGAACACCTGGTTGTCCAATCACGCTGTTTGAACCCGCATTAGGACCGCTGGCAACAGTTGAATTGAAATTCGATCCTGTATTCGCTCCTGTACCAGTAAACGAAAAAACACCGGTTTGATTAAAACCAAATTTCTGATCGGCGAGGATGTTGCTGTATTCGCCACCAAATTTAGCAATGTGCGAACCTTTAACATAGGTTATGTTGTTGCCGAATTGAATTCTACGATCGAACTGCGTTGTCGGCAGGAAGTTGCGGGTTCCATAAATACCATTCGTAGTATTTATATTGGCAACGATGGCATTAGGCGTGCGTGGGCGTGACTCGCGAGCAAATTGTGCTCGAAACTCATTGCTCAAATTCGATGTGATGGAGCTTGTGAGATTTACAACGAAGATGTTGCTGCGATTCTCCTCGGTCCCATTTGTCGTCAAGGAGTTGTTGGTTGTTGGGTCGAGTGCGTTTTCGCCCGTGGCAACGCCGTTAAGGGCCTTATTTC
>JBAUGW010000059.1:0-20950 GCA_049679945.1 Pyrinomonadaceae bacterium
GTCGACGTGCCGAATGCTCCCGCCGAGACGATGCCCGTCGACGAACGCTGATACCACCACTCACCCGCCGCCGGACGAAATATCGACAAATCCGTCCTGTCATCACCATCATAATCAAACGGCGCCCGCCGAGTCACCAAAAGGCTTTCACTGAAATTGTAAGTTACGAGGGCGAAATGTTGATCGGTCGTGTCGGCGTTACCGAGAATGCCGTCGCCATTGATGGCCGTCGCCGAGATCTGAATTGAGAACGGTGTTCCGGCAGCGGCCCCGGCCGGAAGAAAGATATTTTCGACATTATTGAGCGTGTCCGCCGAGCCGCCGGTTGTCGAGACGCCGCCGGTAAATACGTTACCGCGATATGTGTTTGCCCCGAGGATGACAGTCAGATCGAGATTGTTTACAAGCGCTGGATTGGCGTTTGCTGCGCCGGGCGGATCGGTCCAAACCAAGCTGATGCGAATCGGTTTACTCGCGTCGGCGACGGTTCCCGCGTAAGTAATATTATTGCCCGGATCGCTGAATGCTGTCGTCTGATTCACATGCTTCATCGCGACGCCCGTGTTGAGCATAAATTTTGTGTTGACGCGTCCCCAGCCCTCGGCTCCGTTTGGAAGAGCTGCCGTCACGTTGACGCCGGTCATTTCCTGAGCGGTATTGATAATCGCCGCTTTGACCAACGCAGGGCTCGGGTTGTTACCGCCGCTATTGTTTTTCCAGAATTCCGTGAACAGTGCCGCAACGCCCGCGATCTGTGGCGCGGCGTGCGATGTTCCGGTGCTGTAAGCGTGATTCGCGTCGAAGCAGCTCGACACGCTGGCGCACGTTCCGGCACGGCTACCAGTAATGACTGTTCCAGGCGCGGTAATGTCCGGTTTTACACGACCATCGGCCGCAGGCCCGCGACTCGATGAAGATCTCAGATCCTCGAGGTTGTCTGCCTGTGTGCTGCCGAGTTCGCTCCTTACATTTTCGGAATTGCCGGTTGCGATTATGTTTTTTGCGGCTTTTGGTCTCGTGAGTGTGTTGGCCCCCGGACCCGAATTACCGGCCGAAAATATCAGTGAAATTGGATCGATCGTGCCGCCAGCCGAAGCGTCGCGCACATAACCGTCAAACTGTGCCGTATAGGAATCATAGACGTTAGCGTTTGTGCCGTTGCCCCAGCTGTTATTGCTTATCGAACCGCGAACGCCGTTCGGTCCGTTCGTAACAACGGTGTCGTTATACGCGTCGGCTTCGAGACCGGAATATCCACCGGTTAGCATCGGAATATTAATGATATGTGACTTTGGAGCGACACCAATTCCATAGTTGTGACCGGTCGGATCCAGAATTCCGAACGGAGCATCGCCGGAAATGATGCTTGCGTTAATGTGGCCGTGTCCGCCGGTTGCTCCGGCAGCAGCGCCGCGAAGCGGGCCATCGACAGTGTTTGCCGAGGTCACGTAAAATCCACCATTGCCGGGAATACTCACGCCGTCATCGACCATGGAAATTGTGACGTTTAGTCCATTGACGCCAAATTGGGTCAGCGGATTATAGCCAGGGCCGGAGATTGTCGTCGGGCCGGTGTAATTACCGGCGACGATGTGTGCGGCACGTTCATCTTCGATCCTTGGCCTACTATAAAAGTCGATCGTGATGGCATCGGGAATTTCGGCAATCCGAAGAACCTCGTCGAGCGTTAATTCGGCGCGCACAACATTAAAATAATTGCCCGGCAGATCGATGACGGCTTTCACACGTCCGCCGTAGTTTGACTGAACTAAGTTCGAGATGCGTTCGAGATCGCCGCGTTTGAAAACCGCGATGTCGAAGATTGAGGTGTTCTCACCGGTCATCTCAAGCGGCGAGATGCCACTCGGCGGAAGTTTGGCGGATTTTGCCGCATTCAATTGATCGGTCAGCACAGAGTTAACTTTGTGTTCTGGCAGAAATGCTCCCGTCCATCGCACGCGCGAATGCGCGGCTGCTTTGGAGATCGCATTACCGTCGGCGTAAACAAAAAATGCATTGTGCGGAACATACTGCAAAAATTCGACGCCGACGTCGCGAAGGCTGTCGAGCCACTCGTCGTTGACGATGCCGCCGAACTGCACAATGTAATAACCCTTCTCTCCAGTCGCTTCGGCTGTGTTCGGACGGACGGTTCCGGTTGGCGGCTCGTTCAACGGATCGAACTTTGCGCCGGGCAAATTAACCGTTCGTTCGATCGGCTGAGTGCGAAGGCCGCTGCGGTTAATATTCGCTCCTCGTTTTTTAGCGATTATCACAAAAGAACCGTAGTCATTGACGATGCGGCCGTATTTGGCGACAGCTTTGTGATCAGCAGGTGTGCGAATCTCGACTCGTACAAGCTCAATATCCTTGCTGCGAATGGCGCGCGTGATCTCATCTTCGTTCGCAAACTTTTGATACGTAGCTTTTGGGTTTTGCGTAACAGAAACTTGAGCTTCCTGCGTCGGCGAGAAAACAAAAATGACGGCTGCGAAAATCGCTAACACCGTCATGACAGAAACAACAAAACGTAAATTAATAAAATAGCTTTTCACTGCAAACCTCCGATGACGAACACAAAAGAGCTAAGTAATTGATTGAGATTTTACCACGTCGTTTGAACAAACGATAAAACAAAAGGCCGTCGTTTCAGACAGCCCTTTTCACAATATTTACTGGTTTAGAGTTACTCGCCTTTGCCGACTGCTTTTGTGGGCTCGGGCGACTCAGGCCGCGAAGCGGCGAGGCCGAGTTCGGGTGCTCGCCAGAGATTTGAGACGAGCATTTCGCGCATGTAGGTCATCTCTTTTGGCAGACGGTCATAGAGTTTGAAGAAAAGCTCGTCGTGCATCGCTATCTCCTTGAGCCACATATCGCGGTCGAGGTTCATGACGGCGTTAAACTGCTCTTCGGTAAAGTCGAGGCCGCGCCAATCCATATCGCTGTATCGAGGCATCCAGCCGAGTGGAGTTTCGACGCCGATAGATTTGCCGCGGGCACGCTCAACGACCCATTTGAGCACCCGCATGTTTTCGCCGTAGCCGGGCCACGCGAATTTGCCGTTCTCGTCTTTCAAGAACCAATTCACCGAAAAGATTCGCGGCGGTTCCGGAATCTGGCGGCCAAAATTGAGCCAGTGCGAAAAGTAATCGCCCATGTGATAACCGGCGAACGGCAGCATGGCAAACGGATCGCGGCGGACTTCGCCGATGTTGCCAAACGCGGCGGCCGTCATCTCGCTGCCCATCGTCGCGGCCATGTAAACACCGAACGCCCAGTTAAAACTCTGCTGAATCAGCGGCACAACCGAGTTGCGGCGGCCACCGAATATGAACGCCGAGACGGGCACGCCCATGGGATCGTTAAAGTTTTCGTCGGCCACCGGACATTGTGTGATCGGCGCCGTGAAGCGCGAATTCGGATGTGCGGCTTTTGCTTCACTCGACGGAGTCCAGTCATTGCCCTGCCAGTCGATTGCATGCGCCGGTGCGTCGCCGTCCATGCCTTCCCACCAGATGTCGCCGTCGTCGGTGAGCGCGACGTTTGTGAAGATCGTGTTCTCCTTGATCGACTCCATCGCGTTGGGGTTTGTCGAATAGTTTGTGCCCGGTGCGACGCCAAAAAAGCCGTTCTCTGGGTTTATCGCACGAAGCTTGCCGGTTTCGTCGGGTTTGATCCAAGCAATGTCGTCGCCGACGGTCGTGATCTTCCAGCCTTCTTCCTGAAACGGTTTCGGCGGGATGAGCATCGCGAAATTTGTCTTGCCGCACGCGGACGGAAATGCCGCGCAGACATAATCTTTGCGGCCATCGGGTGACTCGACGCCGACGATCAACATGTGCTCGGCGAGCCAGCCCTGTGCGCGCCCAAGCGTCGAAGCGATACGCAATGCGAGACATTTTTTGCCCAACAGCGCGTTGCCGCCGTAACCTGAACCGTAACTGACAATCGAATTTTCCTCGGGAAAGTGAACTATGTATTTATCTTTCGGGTCGGGCGAGCACGGCCAGGCAACATCGGCTTGACCATCTGCGAGCGGCATTCCGACCGAGTGCAGACATTTTGTAAACTCGCCGTCACCTAAAGCTTCGAGAGCCAGCGTGCCCATACGCGTCATTAAACGCATGTTGACGGCGGCATAAGCAGAATCGGTGATCTGCACGCCAAACTGCGAGATCGGCGACCCGATCGGCCCCATGCAAAACGGCACGACGTACATCGTGCGCCCGGCCATACAGCCGTCAAATTTCTTCTTCAAGATCGCCTTCATCTCAGTCGGCGCCATCCAGTTGTTCGTCGGCCCCGCGTCGCCTTTTGCACGCGAACATATGTAAGTGCGATCCTCGACCCGCGCAACATCGCTGGGGTGCGAGCGCGCCAAAAAGCTGTTCGGCCGCTTTTCGGGGTTCAATTTAATAAACGTGCCGCTTTCGACCATCCCGGCACACATCTTGTCATATTCAGCCTGCGCGCCCGTGCACCAGACGACGTCGTTCGGCTTGCAAAGCTGCACAGCCTCGGTTACGAACTTGATCAGCTCTTCATTCGTGATCGAGGAAGGTATTTTCAGATCGGTCATAAAATTTCTCCAGCAAGAATTTTACTAAATAACCCTTAATTACCGGTAGAAACGAGTAATAAGCGCGCGTTTCAGCAGTTATTCGGATAGCTTATCACAGCTGTTTAGTCAGAACCACCTGCGGCCGTCGTGACTTCCCGCAGGTAGCGTTTTTGATCGCACAGCCCTCTTTAGCCGCTTGCAATAAAGGCGAGTATCGTCTATAACTTTTTTTATTTGATCGTTCCGCTTCTCGATCGATCCTCTTCTATGATTATGAGTTCGGAGAATCAACGCTTCACTCTGGTAGCAAGCTTACTCGCGGCGCTTCTCATTGCAACGACCATTTTAGTGGCTGAGGCGAACATTCCTTCGAGGGCTGAGTTCATAGCCGGGGTCTTGATCACCGTCGTCTTGGCTTCACCTATCGAATGGGCGATTCACCGTTATGTTTGTCACAGTCGCTACCCAGTTCTTCAAAGCATTCATGCGATGCATAATGAACATCATTTACAAAGCCTTCGTCTTAACGAACGACAATCGGCGGACGGCGCTATTTTTGACTCCTCGACGAGCTATTTGGCATCGCGGAAACTTTGGGAACACCTTGGGCGAACATGTTTTTATGGGTTTTTCGGCGGTGTCCTAATCTGTTTGCCGGCTGGGCTCATCGCACGTAATCCTTTTTACATTGCCGGCATCATCTTCACCGTCGTCACTCTCTCAGCGCTAACGAGCGTCATGCACGAAATTGCTCACGGAACGCACCAGATTTCAGCGTTTGGAATTAGATGGTTCTATGCGATATTTGAACGTCATCGTCTGCACCACCTTAATTCAACGAACAATTTAAACCTGTTGATTCCGCTCGGCGATGTTCTAATGGGAACTTTTTGCGGGGAACGCGAGCAGCGGAATGCCGCAAGTCTTCTGGCCGAGGCCGTCACAATCTCGGATTCGATTGAAGGACTGCCTACGGGTCAGGAACAACTCAGATTTTCTTCGAATTTGCTGACGCTAAACCGGTATGAATAATTCTAATTTTTCCCTTAAGGTAAGTGACGTCGAGGAATACATGCTTCCATCCGTGGCGTACAAACTCGCAACCGATTCAGCAGTCTATAGACCATCCGAGCTAATGTTCGGCAGTCTTCTTGCGTCTTATATATTAGGCTTCATCGGATTAATTCTGTCGCGAGTAGGCCTTATTGATCCGAGCCCGTCAGACCCGAGCGGATTCTACATCTTGGTGCTCTACGCAGTACAGTATGTCGCGATATCTATCGCCTTTGCATATCTAACCGCAGGGTTTTATCTTACTTATCATGCTGGAATTTTGACGATGCATCACATGCCGTTGGAGAACCTTCGGTCGGATTTCTTACTTGCCCTCCTTCAGGCATTGTCTTTCGGCATCTCGATGCTCGCCCCGATCCTTTTCCCGATAGTAGTAGGCCTAATTTTGCTTCTAGCATATCTTCGGCAAGTCCGTGAACACCGGCGACATACGAAAGATTTCTTCGAAGATCTTAAGGGATGTCTAAAAGGGCAACTTTCAGCTGGCGGGCCCCCGCCGGATCAAACTACGGCCAAAAAGTCGGAGAGACGGAATATTTCTTTAGAAGAAAAAAGGGAAAAGAGGGCCGCGAAGAAGATTGCGAAGCAGAAGGAAAAACTTGAGCAAGCCGCTTATACGGCCTTTCGTAAAAAATTCGTAACACTGGTTGAAACAAAAACCGAGTTGTCGGTATGGAAACCGATGGGGGAGAGGGTCTTATTCGCCGCCGGACTTTTTATCGCGATTAGTTTGGGATTATCAATTTGGTATTTTAACGGACTCTATGATTTGAATATCCTGATTACCAGCACCAACCGGTTAATACCTCTAACGCTGATTCTTACTGCCGCATCAAGCGTTCTTGTTTCGATACCGATATTTATTAAGGTGCGCCGCATCCTCAAGGACCGGGCTATGTTTCTTTACAAGAGGGACATCCCAAGTGCGATAGACATGAATTGTGAATTTGCCACACTTCTCGCGGACCTTAAGGATTACTGGAGTACGAAGGTGGCCGCAAAAAAGTCAACGAGTGAGCAGAGTTCAGCAAACCCGAGCCAGTTCAAAAAGGATTATGACGCGTCTATTGCATGTTTAGGAGGGTTGTGGTTGAAAGAAGCGGCCTCAGGGAGTAGACAAGGGGCGAACGCGCAACAAATTGGATAGGTCATGCGTTATGTATAATCTATGTATAATCAAGGCGTGGGTCGTGGCGACGGTTTAATATGAAGTTAATAATTCGTAGCGCCAAATTTTATTTCTACCCTATTATTTCAGCGAATGCAGTGGCGATGGGATTGGTTGTTGGCACGAGTTTTTCACGCGCACTGTTATTCTCAGTCGTACTGTCGAGCTTGTCATCATTTGGTTTTATTTTGAATGATATATGGGACGTTGAGATTGATAGAGTGAACCGACCTCAACATTTCGAAGATCTTCACTTCTCGGAGCTGTGGAAAGCTCGTTGGACGTGCATCGCTTTCGGTTGCGCTCCCATCGTTTTATCGTTCTTCATCGGTTGGGCCGAATTCGGCGTGGCAATTTTGATAGGACTTGGTTTGATTGCTTACACTGTTTTATTGCGCAGGTTTCTACTTTTGCCAAATGTGCTTGCGGCGGTACTCGCTTCTTCGCCGTTGTGGAGCCCGATTATGCTTTGGTCCAAAGAGTCGCCAGATTCTTCGAAGCTAATGTTCCTCGTCGCGATCATCGCGATAATAACCGCTCGCGAAATCCTGATGGATACGCGGGATATAGTCGGCGACACAATCGGTGGTAGGGACACGGTAGCTACGCTATTTAACGAACGAATCGCGTCTTTTGTGGGTGTAATTATTACCTTAAGTGCGTGCGTCCCGTTAGTACTTTGCATTATTACGAGTGCCGCCGAGACCGGGCTGGCAGTTCTCATCGCGAGCTTTGCGGTCGCGTTGTCGATTCTCTATCTCCTTGTTCCCTCTGTTCTCCGAACAGTATTGCTGGCTCCAACTCGTCCTGAGATTCTAACTTATGTTACGAGATCCAGATGGGCTATGGCTCTCATTCCGTTTCTGGTCGTACTATTGTGGTATCGGTAGAGAGAAATGATCTTTCAGCATTCCATCGCTTTGCTTGGCGCCCTGTTTAAGAGTTTTCAATATCAACGCCGGTTGAAAATTCGCGGCGGTGAGAGAATGAAATATTATGTTAAGTCAATGAATCTTTCCCTTTGCTATGTCGGCTTTGCTGAATCTTGGAGGCCTCTTCAAGCTTGGCGCGCAGGCGAGGCGGCTTTTTTTTGCTGTGCTTATGATATTGTGACCGATTGGCGACTATTTGATTCAGCTTCCAGGCAAGTTTTTGAAGCGATACTCAGGAGCGAAAGTCGGTTTTCGGATATACCTTCAATCGCTCTCGACCTTTACGAGTGCGATAAAGCGCAAAACCTAGACCATGACGGTCTTTCGCGGGGTTCCGTGTCGCTCCGATTAGTCTTAAAATGGATGGGATGCGAACAAAGGCGGGAGCAAGTGTGGGGTGATTTAGATAATCTGGGCCGATTGCTTCAAATAGTCGACGACGTTATCGATCTAGAAGAGGATCGCGAAGCGAATCATCTAAACTGTCTTACATCCTCAAATCGTGATTTGTATTTGCAGACCATCATTTTTGAACTCGAAGGTCCAAAGGTTAAGAGCCTCTTCGGCGCAAAAGCATTTGTACTCAATCGAGTAATAAGCATGGCAATCACGAAAGCGATTCGATTATTAGGCGAAACCAACTCAACTGAAAACGTGTCTCCCCAGGCATTCGCGTCAGCGTCCTATGGCCAAGCACTTCCTTCGTAACATTGGTCATGAAAATGTAACGAATGTCGGTCAGGGTGCCCAAGCAAGGTCGTCGGAGAAATGGATACTGTCGGAGGAAGAATACGCTACTCAACTTCTCAAGCTTCGGGCCCTGAGCCAAATGCTCGCTGGTGACCAAACCTCCGCGGAGAGACTATTTTTTCAATATTGAAATTCGCGTACCGAATTGACGATTCGTTGGTTTCGATTTAACATCTTCCCACGCACTTATAAACAGGAGAACACCGAGTGTTCGTTGTAAAACCCAGTAATGACGACGCCTGCCCAATCGGCAAAGCGCTTCGCGCGCCGTCCGTTTTTCCGTTCACTATTCATTGTTCACTGTTCGTTGTTCGTCGGTGATGATGTGTCGGTAGCAGCAAGATCGAGTGAATAAAGATAAACCTATGAGTTGGCTGAACAAAAATCTTACCTGGGCCTTGGCCGCTTCTCTGATAGTCTTTGTTATCGCCACAGGATATTTGATGTTCGATCTGAACGGCTATGCCCGTGGAGGATGGCAAGCAAACTACTATTTCGACAATGTCTTGATCGAAGTCGTGGTTGGCGGGCTGTTTATGGTTGTGCCGATTTTCGTGGGTGTTCATTTAGGAAAGAAGCTAAAGGAGTATGCGTTTTATGCGAATATTAAGCGCGTCATTGATAAAATTAGAATCTTGCGGCAAGAGGGCAGTCTGGCGCCGAAAAAGGCAAAGGAACTTGTCATAGAAATCTCGGATTCAATGGGACAAGAAGTCTTGGATGCGTCGTGGGCTTCAGGGTTGAGTATCTTACCTCCCACGCCAGAATACATAAGAACCTGCAATGTTTGCGGTGAGGACGGACATCTAGATGACACAAAAACAAAATGTAGAGACTGTAAACTTAGTTGCTTTCTTTGGGATGATGGAAACTAAGCGACGAAACCTACGAAGGTGAACTCGAGTCCGACCAACTCTCCGAAAAGCTCGAACAACGCTACCCTGAAGAGAATCGGAAGTATTAGATGCGCGTGGCGCAGGTACGCGTGGCGCAGGCGCGAAAGCGACGTCTGACGCCCCAAAGCGCTTACGGCCTGCTGACCATCAAACAACCGCTGATCTCTGATTACGCCATCGACGATTTATTAAAAAAATGACAAGCAATTCGATTCGTGCTTTTTGGTTTACAGGAATTTGATATACTCTCGGTGAAATTCACTAATCGGGAATTATCGACATTCCTTTACACACGAAACGTTTTATTACAAACTATCTTCGTCTAAGACACATTTAAATGGACGTTCCAAGTGTTCCAACGATATCCTTGTTCAGCGGCTGTGGCGGCACGGATTCCGCTCTCGAAAAGGCAGGATACGATATTGTCTGGGCAAACGATATTTGGAGCGTTGCCGGCGACATTTATGACCTGAACATGAAGAGTTGCCGGATGACCGTAGGTGACATTTCTGGTTTCAACACTTTCCCGTCTGCGGAACTTTTGGTTGGGTGTTATCCGTGCCAAAGCTACAGTCAAGCCGGCAGCCGTAATTGGAATTCGAATACGAATTACCTCTATCGTCAATTTGACCGTGTCCTTCGCAAGGTAAAACCAAAAGCTTTCGTCGTAGAAAATGTGAACGGCATGGCGTTCGGCGAGAATTATAACCTTCTGATGAATCAGGTCTATCGCTACCGTTTAGCGGGCTACCGGGTAAAATGGTCCGTTCTTAACGCGAAAGACTTTGGTGTCGCGCAAAACCGGAGGAGGATTTTTCTAGTCGGCATCCGGAGCGACATTGACTTCAATTATAAATTTCCAAAGCCAACGCATGGACCGGGAACCGAAAACAAGTACGTCAGTCAGCGAGATGTGATTGGGAATATGCCCGCGTGGCCTGAAGGCGAATTTAATGATGAGCCGTTTCATTGGTATTATCTTTCTCGGAAAAGAAGAAATGCTTGGAGCGAACCCAGCGCGTGCATAGTTGGCAATTGGCGACATGTGCCGTTGCACCCGTCCAGTCCACCGCTAAAAAGAATCCATACGGACAGATGGGAATTCACTCGTCCTGGCCGCGCACGTCGAATGTCGTTTCGCGAATGTGCTGCTCTTCAGGGTTTTGGTCCCTACTGGAATTGGAGTGCGGGAACCATTCGTGATCGATTTCAAGCAATAGGTAATGCGGTTCCACCGCCACTCTTCTCGGCGGTGATAAAGCCTTTGGCAGCAATCTGGTGAACTCGATGACAACTAAAGACAGCGCAGGAAATTCAAAACCCACTTTTACACGGATTCCGACAAGTATGGTCGATCTAGATCCGAAGAACCCGCGATTGGGAGATATCGAAGTGGCGACGCAAGATAAGCTTCAAAAGATCTTGCTTGCTGAGCCACATTACGCGATGGATCTTGTGGAATCTTTTGTCGAGAATGGGTTCATCGAATACGAACCTTTGATCGTACGGGAGGAAGGTGCCCGATATGTCGTGATTGAAGGCAATCGTCGTTTGGCGGCCGTAAAGCACATCGTTGCCAATAAGGACAAGTACCCTGCGGATCTCGTCGCAGAACTGCAAAATGTACCAGTCCTAATTTTCCATTACAGCGCCGATGCCTCTCACTTAAAAGACATGCGTGTGTATCTCGGTGTTCGGCACTTGCAAGGCTACAGACAGTGGCCAGCCGAGAGCAAAGCAATTTTCCTCGATCAAAATATTGGGCCGGACACAGACATCAAGAAACTTAAGAGCGAGTTTGGGATAGAACGAAATGACATAAGCCGGTTCTTAATCCCGTATCGGGTTCGCAAGAGCGCGAAGAAGGTTGTCAAAGAATTTAAGCTCACCGACGAGGCTTCTTTCTGGATTCTGGGTGAAGCATTGAGCCGAGCTGGAATCAAGGAATATATCGAGCTAAAAGTAAAGCCTAAAACCGTGAATGTGGTCTCATTAAACCCCGAACGGTTTCGTAGCTTGATGAAATTTCTGTATGGCGTTCCTGACGGCAAAGGAGGGAGGACTGGAAAGCGGATTGTAGAAACTCGTCAGTTATCGAGATTGGCCAAGGTTCTAACAAATACAAGAGCAAGAAAGAAACTTGAAGGCGGCAGTTCCTTGGAGGAGGCCGAGTTCTTTCTTGAAACTCCAGAAGAGACCCTCAAAATTCAGATTCTTGTCATTCGGTCGGTGTTGAAGCGCATCAAGACATTAAAACCAAAGGCCGAGGATATTGATGAGATTCAACAGATTTTTGGTGATTTTCTCGCGTCTATCCAAAAGTAATTAAATGTCCTTTGCTCCGGCATTCCAACTTTTTGAAGATATTTGCCTGGAATTGAACTTCGGCGCGGAAGTTGTCCTTCCTGATGACTCCTTTCTACCTCCAGAGCGGATTGAAGAACTGCAGAACGAGTACGGTGAAATGAACCCGACCCTCGCGGTTCCCAGGGCGTTAGAAGATTTGGAAAATCATTTTTCGGCGCGCGGATCTGCCCTGCCGTTTACGGTTGACCTACTCACTCGAACGTATACACCGCGTGATCAGCCCTACATTGATTTCCTCGCAGACTGCGTCGCCATGAGGGGAAGTCCGACGCTGAATGATAGCAGCCGGTTTGAGATTCTGGTGACGAGACGACTAGCTCTTCGCGGCCTAGGATCTTTCCATCGTGTCGGCTGGAAACGAACTGACGGCAAACAAAAGCCTTACAATGCCTACATGAAGGGGTTGGGGTTTTCGCAGGTTTCCTACGGTGCCGAAAAAGATGGCGGGTTTGATATTCTCTGGCTGCCTCTCATCGGAGCGGTTCCACATCGCCCTATCATCTCGTTTCAGTGTAAGAATGGTAGTTTTGACGTAGAAAACGCTGGAGCGTCGAACGTCAGGACCGAGATGTCATTAGGGAACCACGTCGGTCTGCTGCCCTGTGTTCATACGATCTGCGTCGTCTTCAATGACTATGTTGAATCCAAACTTACTTTCAATAAGAAATATCCGTTTGTACCGCTCGGATTGAGTGATCTCGCGTCACCCTCGGACCCGACGACGACCGTGGATATTCTTTAGCCTGGCAAATGCTATTCCCAACCTTCGAGAAGCCAACATCTTCCCGGTCCGCCAATATGCGGGCAATTCGCTCAACAGGAAATCGCTCTACTGAGTGGCGTTTGCGATCAATCTTAATTAGAGAGGGCATTCGGGGATGGAAACTCCAGGACCGTCTTATCCTAGGAAAGCCAGACATCGTTTTCCCTTCACAGCGTCTGATTCTCTTTATCGATGGGTGCTACTGGCACGGCTGTCCAAAGTGCGGGCATATTCCAAAAACCAATAGAGAGTACTGGACGGCAAAAATTGGCCGAAATAAATTGCGCGACCGCCGCTATTCGAGAGAACTAAAACGGCAGGGATACCGTGTGATTCGAATTTGGGAATGTGTTCTAAAGAAGGATCCAAGTAGGGTCCTATCGAAGATCTCGGCTGCAATTGAGGCCGCTAAACCCGAAATCGACTGACATCGATCCGGTCAAAACCTTTTTTGGGTTCAATGTAAAAGGTTTCCCCTTCCCGATAAAGGTGGAAATGCCAGTGAGTAATGCCGGACGCCTTGGCAGTTGTATTTAACTGCTCCAACCAGCTTTCAACATTTTGGGAAGGTATCACGAGCATTTCATCCGGAATTCCACATCCCAGAATTAAGTAACCATCGTGAGGTTTCTCAATAAACTCTTTGTGGTAATCGCGAAGTCCATACCAGAAAGATCCTTTCTTTGGGTCCGGCGTCTCCGATAGCTTTTCATAGTCGCGCGATACTAGGGAAACAATCCGTATACGTTGATCCGCCGCTTCGTAAGTAGTTTTGGAAATCCTATTAAGTGCGACGTTATGAAGTTCGCCGAAGCGCTTTGCGCATGCCTCGTTAAATTTGACCGCTTCTCCCAACCGCTTAAAACCCTTTTTTTCCGTGTCATCTGGTGTTTCGGATTCAACGGTGTCGTCGAGAGCTTCTGATTCATCCTTCGCGTCCTCGGTCGTGAAAAATACAATGTCCACAATGTGATCCAAGCGGGTAAATTCCTTGGGTATAAGAATTTCGCAAATGCGTTTAACGATTCGTGGATCATCGGCACCTTCCTTAAGCAGTATCAGGCGTAGCAATGAATCAAAGCTGATTAATCTGACGTCCCAGGCATGGCGGGAACCTCGAATTTGTGCCTCTAGGTCACCGGTATCTTCTCGTCCCACAACGAAAAGAATCGAAGAAGCCTCCTCATAAATTCGATCATCCTCAATTAATCTACGACGATATTCGGCGGTTGTCGCGGTATCGATACGATATGCGTCCGTTGTTTTGACCTCAACAACAACGTGATGATTACTCGGAAGTTGCCAGAGGCCGTCGAACCCAATATCACTCCGATTCCCCTGATACAATCCACTTTCAACATTAAAGCCAAGCCTCTTTCCAACTTCATTTACGATGTCTTGAAGGGCGAATCCCGAATTGGTAAACGGCTTTTCGAGGCAACTTCTTCCGAATTCACCCAAAAGTTCTGATGGGATCGCCGCAAGGAATTCGCGAAATTCAAACGAGGCATCGCTTTGATTTCGGAGAACACCGTCCCCGGCAAATCCGATAATTTGCTGCACTTGCTTATTCTCAAATTGCGCGGGTGACGAATGCCAAAGCTCGATCAAACTCATATGTGAAAAAATAACACAGTTACATCGATAACACTCAAAGAACCGTGGGTGGTGAACGGGGCACAGTGAACAGTGAACAGTGAACAGTAAGTAGTGAATAGTGAACAGTGAACAGTGAATATACCTCCCGAGCTGCAACTCCGCGGCCTGTGCAACCGTTGGCTATTTTGTTTAGATGTCCGTGAAACGGACTTGCTGTAAATAGCCCGCCGATTTATCGGCGGGAGATGATGGCGAGACAAACCATGAGTCCCGTCGGGGACGGCTGAAGTCGTATTCGACCCGCGTGCGATGCCGCCGATGAAAGCGGAAGCAAAGAAAAGACTCAGCCACGAATTAACACAAATGGCGACGAATCAGGAAGCTATCCATTCGTGATTATTCGTGCAAATTTGTGGCGAAAGTTCTTATGCGGCGGCTGACCTGACAACGCGGGCTGAGATTTCGCTGTTACGAAAGGTAAACTAGCATCTGTCAATCGCATTACGGCTCGGGAAGATGGCTTTCCCGGGCCGTATTTTTGTGTTCTTGGTTCGTCACTTTGCGTTATTGCTCCTGTCAGTTGCGTTATTGCTTCCGTCAGTTGCTTTTTTGCTTCCGTCAGTTGCGTTATTGCTCCTGTCAGTTGCGTTATTGCTCCTGTCAGTTGTGATATTGCTCCTGTCAGTCGTGTTATTGCTCCGGTCAGTTGCGTTGTTGCTCCGGTCAGTTGCGTTGTTGCTCCTGTCAGTTGTGTTATTGCTCCTGTCAGTCGTGTTATTGCGTCGGTCAAGAGCGTTATCGAGGGCGCAAGTAGCGTTATTGAGGGCGCAAGTAGCGTTATTGCGTCGGTCAAGAGCGTTATCGAGGGCGCACGGAGTTTTCTCGACGGCGTACGGAGTTTTCGCGCCGGCGCACAGAGCATTTTTCTAGGCGCAGGGAGCGTTTTCGCGAACCCAACGTTCAGAGCTTGCCCGTCGCAGTGCGGTCAGGGTTCTGGCACAAAACTCGTGCCAGCGCCAGCGAGAACGTCGCAACCGGCCTGACTGGCTGACATAACCCAAAATCTCGGAGGAGGTTGTGCCTCCGACACTCAGCCGCCCGCTAAAGCGGGCTTTGTTGTTTGAATTTGACCTTTCCCAGCGCTGATGCCCTGGGCTAAATTCCTTCGCCCCTACGGGACTGAGACCGACGGTTTTGTCCGATACTGGATCAACGTGTGAACCAGGACAGTCGCGACAATAATTGTTCCGCCGAGGATGGCCCAGCAATCCGAATGCGGAATGCGGATTGCGGATTGCGGATTTAAGACGGCTCATCCCGAATCAGTCCGGGTTTGGATGCGATATTGATTGAGGGTATGTAGTACCACTGTCGCGACTATTATGGTGCCTCCCAATACTGCCCAATTCGATGGTCTCTCACCAATTATCAAAAAGACCCAAACGGGATTTAGCAGCGGTTCGATAAAGCCGATTATCGACGCGTCGAGCGGTCTTGTGCCCTCGCGAACGCCTTTGATAAAGAGGATGTACGAGATTCCGATTTGGAAAACGCCGAGAAAACCGACGGCCAAGATATCTTTGAGCGTAATGGTCGGAATCGCGGCGATGCCGCTCGGCAGCGTAACTATTGCGAGCAGAAAGTTGCCGTAGATTACGGTTATGACCGGGTTGATGGGTTTAGAAGAGAGAACCACCCCGTCAGCGGAAGCCGCTGCCACCCCTCCTTCGTAAGGAGGGGAGCTTTTTGGATTCCCGGTCGCACGCGGATGTCGCAGCAGCATTATGTATAGGCCGAGAAAGATGCCGCTGCCGAGCGCCGAGATGTTGCCTTGGTAATCGCCTAGGCTCAAGTCACCGACGAAAAACAGCGACATTCCGGCGATGCAGAAAATTACCGTAGCAAGATCTCGCAGGTGAAATTTTTCGCCGATGACGAACGGCGCGAGTATGAGTATGTAAATCGGCGCCGTGTACTGCAGAAAGATCGCGTTCGCGGCTGTCGTATGCTTTGTCGCCCACACGAAAAGAAACAGCAGCGTCGAGTAGATCAGCGTTGCGAGGACGCCAAAAGCGTTTATTCGCAGGCCGTTTCGCCAAGTGATGATAAGGACCGTGATGGCGGCAAGCAGAGAGCGAAAGAACGTGACCTGATACGCATCGAGCGACGTGAGCTTAATAAACAGCCCGCCGGTGCTCCACAAAAGCACGGCTACAACAACGAGCCAGACCGGCGACAGACCGCGTTTGTCGTTCTCCACGTCCATCGTCGAATTATTGAAAGATGTCGCCGGCGCTTTTTGACCGCGACCACTGGATGCCTTCGATGTTAGCGGTATCGGCCTCGAGAATGAGGTCGCTGAGTTTGTCTGTGGTGAGGTTTAGCCGCAGATTTAGATAGTAGGTGATGGACGCGATCTGCCGCTTGTCGGCAGGTTCGATCTCGCGAACTTCGGCATCAACTCTTGAATGCTCGAATATCTTCTTTAACGTCGCTTGTGTCTTCTCAGGGTCGCGCGTTTTTACGGTCAGCTCCATAGAGCGGACAATTTGCTCAGGTTCTTTGAATTCCAGCAGCCACAACAGCACAAGCGCAAACAGACAAAGCGCGATGCCGAGATCCCAACGTCCGACGCCTGCCGCTAGACCGAGCGCCAAACTTATCAGCAATACCGTGATCTCCTTCGGGTCGCGGATGTTCGTGCGAAAACGCACAAGCGAAACCGCAGCGAATATCGCAAACGCACGTGCGGCGTTATCGCCGACGACCATCATCAACGCGGCGGCGACGACAGATAACAAAATTTGCGTTTGCGAGACAAACAAACTGCGGCGAAAGAGCGGAACATTTTTGCGCGGCCTGAATGCAAGTATTCCCGACAGCACGACCGCGAGCAGAAGACGTTGGATAACTTCGACGGTGGTGACGAATGTCGAAGCGCCCGAGCCGCTGTCTTCAAAGATCTTTGCGAGGAAAAACCGTTCGTCAGCAGGCTGCGTCACCGGCGCACTCATCGGCGGCTGAAGGCGAAAATACTGCGGAGCAAAAACCGCCATCGAGGCGATCACCAACACACCGCAGAGCAGCAAGCCAAAGACGAATATCGAACGCGAACGTTTCATTGTTGTTTAGTTTCGCGTACCGGCGCGGTCAAGCTCTGCGATACGCTTCTTTACAGTTGCAGCCAGCAGATCGATGTCACTTTGCGAATAGTTTGCCGCGCGAAAAGCGTCATCGATCTGTTCGTCGCTGAGCTGCTTTAGCAGATCGGCGAGCCAGCGCGCGTCGCCGGTCGTAAAGTTGCGCATTCGCAACTTGCTCTTGCCGTAGTAGATAACATCGACATTGCCGCCACGCACACTGCTGATAAATTTTGAACGGCTGTAATCGAGCGGATTGTTGCGGCTGCGGCCGATGCGCCAGACGATCGGTAAAGGATTGGTGCCGGTCGAGCCAAAGCTGGCGCCGAGATCGCTGACGACATATTTGCGCAGTTTGCCGTCTTTGATGATGACGTTGTTGTCGGTCTTCATATCCCAGTTGTTGATCAACGCCATCATCAACTTTAAACCGCGCATTTGTCTAGTGCGCTCGAACGGCGTCGAGCCCCATTTCCACTTTTTTCCGCGCTCGAGATTCTTCGGTCGAGCTTCGAGACGAACATTCTCGAATGTGCCTTTGCCGGGAATTGTGAGACTTGGAACGAGATAGTTAATTTCGGTGACGTAACCGATCGCCGATAAAAGCCTGACAGCGACTGTCTCAGGCTGAGCTTCGAGCCCAACCTTCGCGACCCAGATATTTCCGGCGCCATCTTTTATTCGATATTTTGTCGAAAAGCCGCCGGTCTCTTGTTTTATAAATGTAATTTGCGAAAGATCGGGCTGCATTTCGGAGGCGCCCGGGCCGAGTAACAAATCCTGCTGCGCGATTGTGACGTTTTCCCAGAGGATTGGAGTCGTTGACGGCTTTTTCTTTTGAGCATTTAGCGCAGCCGGCAGAAAGACAAAGCTGGCCAGCGTGAGAAAAACGATGACCAATGCGACAGGTGGAAAGGATTGCTTATCTTTAGACACGAAGATATATTAACGCAAGAAAGCAAATTAAACGCAGAGATCGCAAAGAACGCAGAGATTATTTGTTTTCTTTCTCAGCGGTCTCAGCGTTCCCTGCGTTAAAAATTCTTATTCGCCGGTTGCGGCTGCTTCTTTGACAACTTCGCGAAGGTGCTTGGCAGATGTCGTGACTGGTTCAAGCTCGACGTCCTCGACATTGCCGTAAACCTTTTTACCAAACACGCCGTTCCAAGGCGGAATAACGATGGTCACATTTCCGGTTGCACGAGCCTGACACGCGAGTCGCAGAAATGGTTGTTCGTCGTCAGGTTGATTGTAGCCGAAAACCTTCATCTGACGGCGTTCGCGACGAGCGACAGGCGTGAGTTTCTCTTGTCCGCCGAGCACGCCGATCCAACAAGTGCCGCAGCTAGCAGATGTGCATTCGATCGGCACGGGGCCTTCCCAGCAGCGGCTGTCTGCGGACTGCCAGTCCTCTGAATGATCTTTTTGCGAAGCGGTGACGATCTCTTCGTCGGCGATGATTGGGAATTTACCGCCGTGCGTAAGAGCGGAATAATTGACCGAGTACTTTTTATCAATCGTTTTCAAAAAACCAAACAGCCCTTGCGAATCGTCCTTTGCGCGCTCGGCGACAATCTTGTCTGGGGATTTTGCCATCAAGCCCGTGGGCTCGACGGTGCGTTCCATGTTTTCAAAAAACTTACCAGCGCCAACCTGACTTAAAGTCATCAGTCCGACGGCAGCAATTGCATTGGTCAGCGATCGATCGGCTTGCACTTTTTCGGCGACGTGCATTCCGATGTTTTTGATTAGATCGACCAGTTTTTCAGGTTCTTCGAGTTTATCTTCGGTCTCGGTCTTTATCGCGCACTTAACGGCCTTCCAATACCGATGTCCGTAAAGAAACTTGTGCGAAGTGTCGATACGATCCTTCAACTCATAATCACCCTGCATCGCCAGCCCGCGAAGCGTTTCTTCCCTATTCTCAGCCTTGTCGATAAAACCTTTTAGGCTCAACGGAAAGAAGCGAAACCAGATCTGCACGGCGTTGCGGTCAACTTCGTGAATGCAAGGAAGCAACTCGTCGATAGCCGCCAGCCAGTCGGCCTCACTAAATTTATTTAAATGATCTGTTAATGCATTACTCATAACTTACAAAAGCAAAGCAAAGAGTTAAACAGAAATCATCGTGACTATCAAACGCGTAGAAATTTTTCCAACAAATTACTTGACAAATTCAGGGGGGGGGGCAATATTGTTAGACAATAAATAAACGTCACTGTTTTGCTCTACACATGGGACGACGAATTTTCCACATTACAAATCTAATTTCCCAGTCGCTGGGCAGATGTTGGACTATCTCCGACATGGCCGACGAAGTTAAAATGTCGGCTCCTCATTTTCAAAAAAGATTCAAACAAGAAACCGGTTCAACACCGATGGCCTTTCTAAACGAATTGCGTTTGGAAAAAGCACGAGAACTCCTTGAGGACGATCAATGTTTTCTACAAGTCAAAGAAATCGGACATCAGGTTGGTTTGGGTGACAATAGTAATTTTGCTCGCGATTTCAAGCGAAAGTTTGGCATGCCACCGACACAGTACCGCCAACTTCACTGGGAAAATTGGAAGTCAATTTCGCAGGATGAATAGAAATAATGTTTTTGGCTAGGAAATAACAGTTTTACCTAGGAAATAATTGTTGACTCGCACACAGTTAAGAAAAAATAATAGTAGTAAAAATACTTCATTGCAAAAAAGAAGCGCTTTGCTATTCAATTTGCAAAATCAGAGAACTAAGTGGAGAAATAAAAATGACAATCAAGAAATCAGCCAATTGGATTCTAGCTGCATTGGGGTTAACGAGCGCGATGGTTTCAGTAGTTTTTTTGTTTACGACAACGGTTTATGCCGCTTGTGGGGCAGATAAAGTCTGCCCAAACGGAACGCCGTTGCTTTGTTCGTGCGCGGGAGCAGGAACCTGTGGGGAAAGTGCTACGTGTGTTACTTGTACTTGTGTCGGTCAGGCGACCCAGCAACATTGTTGCAAGGGTGATATGGAATTTGAATAAGCTATTTGGAGGATTCTATGGCTATCAACAAACCTACGAATTTGGTACTTGCTTCTTTTGGGGGGTTAAGTGCTTGTTTTTCTTTGATTCTGCTCTTCTCGACGACCGCGTTTGCCGCTTGTTGGGCAACCGCTATATGTCCAAATGGAACGTCTGTGGAATGTGAGTGTCATGGGCAAGGAATGTGTAACAGCACGGAAACGACTGTTACATGCACGTGCGGTAGTCAATCACCGTCGACAAAGGCTTGCAAGGGCGACTTGGAGCTTGAATAGGCGCGACCATTTCTTGCGTTTGGTCACAATAGATTTTGGCACTTTGCATGACTGTTATGGCTTGCCGTATTTTTCCATAGTCGATTTATCTTAATGTCAATCATTCAGGATCGGAGTCAAATTATCTTAGCTGTTGTTGCGATCATTCTACTTGCTTCGAATATATTTTTGATCGTTCAAAATATCCAACTTAGACAGGCAGTTGAACAATCGAAACAACTTGTTACTGAGGAGGGTTTTAAGTTTTCTGATCTGAAAATTAAAGCACTAGATGGAAACGAAGAAACGATTGGCTTTTCAGATGTAAGTCCAATGACGCTTTTGTTAGTTTTCAATACTTCGTGTGAGTATTGCGTGCAGGAATATCCTTACTGGAAAGAGTTGGTAGGGAGTTTAGATAAGGATCGTTGGAGAG
>JBAUGW010000060.1:0-18257 GCA_049679945.1 Pyrinomonadaceae bacterium
GATTACTCCACACGCCCCTCAAACGTGCGCGGCTACCAATTACGCCACCTGAGCGAAAAGAATGACGAATTCGGAATGATGAATGCGGAATGAAGAGCGGCATTCGTCGGGATCCGTCACGAAAAAATAGTTTACAAAGAGCTATTTGTTTGCCGGTGTTTCGGTGTTAGCTGCCGGAACGTTTGAAGCAGGGACTTCTATATTCGTCGCGTTCGCAGGCTGTGAGTCCGTATTTGCCACAGGAACTTCCGTGTTAGCCGGTGCAGTGTTGGCTTCGGCCGAAGCCGGGGTTTCGGTTGCCGTTTCGGGATTTGCCGAGAGAACCGAAACGTTGCCGGTAAGTGCGGGCATTGCCAGCAGCAACGCCGAAAGCATAAACACGACGGCGGCGCTGATCGTCACCTTTGACAACACAGTGGCCGTGCCGCGCGGCGCGAGTGCCGAACTTGCGACGCTGCTTGTAAAAAGAGCTCCGGCGTCGGTCTTGCCCGGCTGCAGCAAAACAGCTGCTACAAGGACGAGGCACGAGAGAAAAAATAATCCGTATAAAATGTAAACCAACATAAAAACAGTAGTCAGTGGCCAGTGGTCAGTAAAGAGTTACCCGCGAGCGATTTACTTTTTCACTCTCTCACTTTTTCCCTTTTTCACTTTTCATCGCCTTTCGTAGTTCACGATCTGCGAAAAGCTCTCGGCTTCGAGGCTTGCACCGCCGACGAGTGCGCCGTCGACATCAGGCTGTGACATGAGCATCGCGATATTATCGGGCTTTACCGAACCTCCGTAGAGGATTCGCGTTGCGTGTGCAACTTGTTCGCCATTAGTTTTGGCGAGCACATTCCGTATCACGGCGTGCATGTCTTGAGCCTGTTCAGGCGTCGCGGTTTTACCCGTTCCGATCGCCCAGACAGGCTCGTAAGCGATAATAATACGTTCCATATCGGCGACTGTCAAACCACTGAGACCGCCAGTTAGCTGCGTTTCGACGACTGAATCTGCGTTACCGGATTCCCTCTGGTCGAGCGTCTCGCCTACGCAAACTATCGCGGTCAGACCCGCCGCGAGAGCAGCCTTTGTCTTCTTATTTACCGAATCGTCAGTCTCGCCGTAAAACTGCCGCCGCTCGCTGTGGCCGATGATCACATGTGTGCAGCCGACGTCCTTTATCATCGACGGAGCGATTTCGCCCGTGTGCGCGCCGAATTCGTTTTGCACAGCACAATCTTGCGCCGCGACGCGAATATTCGAGCCTTCGAGACGGCTGGCGACGTTTTTTAAGGCTGTGAAAACCGGCGCGATGACGACTTCGCAATGATTTGCGTTCGCGACCAGCGGCTTCAGCTCAATCGCGGTATCGACCGCCTCGGCAAGCAGCTTATACATCTTCCAATTCCCTGCAATTACGGGTTTTCTCATAGATCTAGTCGTCTAGCGAGGCAATAATGGCCAGTATGGTAAGTATAGTAGCCCCAACGCCAATTCCGACACCGATCGCGATCTTGGCACCGGTCGAGAGATTTCTCCCGCCTATCTTATCTACATCGGAATAGCGCAGTCGGTTCGGATTGCCGCCTTTATCGACAACGACAAAATCCTCGTCGTTCGCCTCGCTCAAATAGCCCTGATACGTGGTGGCATTGTAAAGCTTGACCTTGACCTTTGCCTTTTCGCCCGTGCCGAGCTTCTTCAGTTTTGCTTCAACCTTTACAGCCTTTTTCTCCTGCTTGGTTTGCGCTGACAAATTGATGCTGCCAAAAACCCCGGACATCGTGAACAGCAGAACTATCGATAGGCTTTTTCTTAAAAACATATTCATTACTCCTACAAACACAACTATACATTTAACGGTCGTCTAGTGCCGCGACGCCAGGCAGCGTGTCGCCGGCGAGGAATTCGAGCGTTGCACCGCCGCCGGTCGAGATGTGCGAGATCTGCGCGTCGAGGCCGGCTTGATTGACCGCGGCGACCGAATCTCCGCCGCCGACTATCGATGTCGCTCCTTTTTTAGTTGCATCGGCAACGGCCTTTGCGATGGCGATCGTGCCTTCGTCAAAAGGTTTTTCTTCGAACATTCCCATCGGCCCGTTCCAGACAATTGTCTTTGCTCCTTCAAGAGCTTTGGCAAAAACGGCTTGCGTTTCTACGCCGATATCGAGGCCGACGAGACCTGCGTTTGTAAAGTCGATCGGAATCGTCTTGCGGGAATTTAGCGGGTCGAAACTGTCAACAACCTGATGATCCGTTGGCAGTATCAGCTCAACGCCCGCGTCCTTAGCCTTTTGTTCAACCTCGAGCGCAGTCGGCATCATTTCGTCCTCAACAAGCGACTTGCCGACCGTAAAGCCTTGAGCTTTGAAAAAAGTGTAAGCCATCGCACCGCCGATCAGTAGCTTGTCCACCTTACGCTCGATCAGCGATTCGATGACCGGTATCTTGTCCGAGACCTTTGCACCGCCGAGAATCGCGACAAACGGCCGTTCGGGATCATTCAGCGCTTTGCCGAGGAACTCGAGCTCTTTCTCCATCAACAAACCCGCAACACAATTATCGACATAATGCGTAACTCCCTCAGTCGATGCGTGTGCGCGATGCGCCGTGCCGAACGCATCGTTAACATAAACATCGCAAAGTGTAGCGAGCTGTTTGGCAAACGCGGGATCGTTCTTTTCTTCTTCGGCGTGAAGACGTAGATTTTCGAGCAGCAAAACATCGCCGCTGTTCATTGCAGTGACTTGTGCCGAAACATCATTGCCGATGCAATCATCTGCAAATGCAACACTTAAGTCGCCTAACTTCGATAAATACTCAAAGACCGGTTTCAATGAATATTTAGTCGCGTCATACGGCATTCCCTTCTCTTCAGCCTTCTTTTTATCCTTTAGCGGACGCCCAAGATGCGAGGCGAGAATGACCTTTGCTCCTTTTTCGACGGCGTATCTGATTGTAGGCAAGGCTCCGAGAATCCGCGTGTCGTCGGTCACAACGCCGTTCTTGATCGGGACATTAAAATCAACGCGGACGAATACACGCTTACCGGCGATATCGACCTCTTTTATGGTCTTTTTGTTCATGAGAGCTATTTATCGAGGCCAACTTGCGACTTCGACGTGACCTTGTCGTTGCGAAAACTCACCAAAACCGTCTTGAAGTTGTCGCCCACCCATTTTACCGACGTAAACGAAACGCCGCCGCCTTTGCCGCTGTAATATTCCTCGCCTTTGCCGCCGAAGATCTTCTCGACATCGGCCTTTTTCATGCCGATCTTGACCTGCTCATACTTTGCCATCGTCACTTCGTAATCGCCTCTTTTTGAGGGCGTATCGGTGTCAGTGGTCTCCGGCGAAGCTGCTCGCGGCGGCGGCTGATTGCCTTTGTTGGCAAGTTCGCTCAATTTTGGACATGAGCAGCCCAAGACCACGAACAACAGAATGATCAGCGACAAATTTAACGAGTTTTTCATGATCGCTCCTGAATTACAGTCCTTTTGCCGCGATGAATTTGACGAGGTCGCGAACGCGGCACGAGTAGCCCCATTCGTTGTCGTACCACGACAAAATCTTGATTGTCGTGCCGCCGATAACCTTTGTGTTTTCAGCATCTACGATGGATGAGTTAGGGTTTCCTTTGAAGTCTATGGAAACGAGCGGTTCTTCGCTAAAAGCTAGAATTCCCTGCAATTCTTCATTGGCGGCGTCCTTGAGAACACGATTTACTTCTTCCGTTGAGGTCTCTTTTTCGACGATCATAACGACATCGACAAGGGAGACGTTCGGAGTCGGGACGCGAACCGAAATGCCGTCGAATTTGCCCTTGAGTTCGGGAATCACCAGCGCGACAGCCTTTGCGGCTCCGGTCGAGGTTGGGATCATCGACAAAGCGGCGGCGCGAGCTCGACGTAGGTCTTTGTGCGGCAGATCGAGCAGCTGCTGGTCGTTCGTGTAGCTGTGGATCGTATTCATCAACGCGTTTTTGATGCCGAATTTCTCGTGAATTACCTTCGCGACCGGCGCTAGACAGTTCGTCGTACACGAAGCATTGGAAATAATGTTGTGCTTGGCCGCGTCATACATGCTTTCATTGACGCCGAGCACGATCGTGACATCCTCGCCCTTTGCCGGAGCCGAGATGATGACCTTTTTTACTGAACCGCGAAGATGTTTACCGGCGTCTTCGGCATTTGTAAAGCGACCGGTCGATTCGATGACGATCTCAGCGCCGACGGATGACCAGTCGATCGCCGCCGGATCTTTCTCGCTAAAGACCTTAAATGTATCGCTTTCGACCGTGATCTCGCCATCGCCCGCGGTGATCTTATGATCGAGATTGCCCATCACGGAATCGTATTTGAGCAGATGGGCCAGTGTTTTTGTGTCGGTTAGATCGTTTACCGCGACGAAATCGATGTCCTTATCGCCCAAGCATGTACGCATTACATTTCGCCCGATGCGGCCAAACCCGTTGATGCCAACTTTTATTCCCATAGTGTTATAACCCTCCAAAAGTGCGTGTATTAAAAACTTAGACAATAACGCAAATCTGATGCGATTTCAAAGTTGCTTTCTTTGCGTGCTTTGCGACTTTGCTGGCAAAATCAGATGTTTCCCGCAGAGACGCAAAAAGCGCAAGGAAAGAACCAAAAGCCAGAATGTTGAAACAAACAAATTTGCTAAGTCGTAGTAACCGTTTGAGTTTTTAGCGATAACTAATAAAATCAGGTTGTAAGCCGGAGTTATTGATGACCCCTTCGCAGATTCGTAAATTCTTTTTAAGTTCAGTTTTTGTTGTTTTGGGAGTGGCCGGTTCGGTTGCTCAAACCGAATCGCAGAAGCCGCCACAAACCGATGACAAAACAACTGCACGGATTGTTTCGCCACTCGACAAGGCTGTCGATAGGGATGCGAAAGCAGTTTATGCGCCGTCGAATCTCAACCGTGTCGGCGTTCAGCAGGCGCAGCCGCTGCCGATGACGCTAAACGAGGCGATTCGCCGTGCGCTTGAGAATAATAATGATATCGAAGTTTCGCGCGACGATTTGCGGTTTCAGGACACGCAGGTGCGAGGGCTCGAAGGCGTTTACGATCCTGTATTAACGCTGTCGCCAAATTTTACGCGAAATTCAACAACCGGTTCGACCGCGACAAACGACTTTCGCGTCAACTCAAACTTCAGCCAGTTTCTGCGCAAAGGCGGCGGCAGCTATCAGGCGTTTTTCAATAATACGCGGACAGAGAACCAATTTGCGCAGGCACAGGTCACGTCAGGCAATGTCAGCACCGGCAGCAGCGCGATCTTTTCGTCGAGTCTCGGTTTTAATTACACGCAGCCGCTCGCGAGGAATCTTCGCATCGACAGCCGTCGGCATTCGATAATCGTCGCCAAAAAGCGTCTCGAACAGACAGATTCGGACTTTCGGCTGCGAGCGACCGATACCATCACAGCCGTTGCAAGAGCTTATTGGGATTTTGTTTTTACACTTAGAAACCAGCAAAATCAGGTCGCAAACGTAAATCTCGCTAGAGAGAATCTTCGTCAGATCGAAGCGAAGATTGACGCCGGCGCCGCCGCCCCGCTTGAAAAAGCCGAAGTCGCAACCGAGCTTGCGAACCGCGAAGGCGATCTGCTGCTCGCCACGCAACAAGTGGGAATTGCAGAAAACACCCTCAAACAACTCGTTCTGAAAGATCCGCTTTCGTTCGAATGGCAACAGACTTTCGTCCCGACCGACCGCCCGGCGTTCAGTCTTGATACTGTGAACCTCGACGACGCCATGAAAGACGCGATGGACAATCGCTTCGAGCTTCGCCGACTGAAACTACAAAAAGAGATCAACGACGCAGACATAAAGCTTTACAAAAATTTGATAAAACCGCAGATCGACCTGAACACGACGTTTTCGCTTGATGGTTTATCGCGCGGAACGGGTACCACCGCCGACACATTGGTCCCTTTGATATCGAGTGATCCGCTGTCCGTACAGACAAGTGCAAGCGCGTTTCTGCTATCTGAGCTCCGCAGACTAAATCCTGGAAATGTAAGCCCGGTTCCAAACGTCTTAATTCCGGGCAGTCCGGCATTTTTAATCGGCGGTTTCAACCGCTCGCTAGCAAATATCTTCCGCAGCGATGCGCCTAATTATTCGATTGGTGTGACCTTCTCGTTCCCTTTTCGCAATCGAACCGCGAAGGCAAATCTCGCCGGAGCCGAAATTCAACGCAATCAACTCGATGCTCAAACTCGCGGACAAGAACAGACGATTATCGTTGATGTTCGCAATGCGGTTCAGGCCGTCGAGACCACGCGGCAACGCGTATTGACCGCTCGTCGGGCACGAGAGAACGCCGAGATTCAACTCGAAGGCGAGCGCAAACTCTACGAAGCCGGCAAATCGACGACGTTCATTCTTTTCCAGCGTGAAAATGGCCTGACCAATGCCCGCAACGCTGAGATTCGCGCCGAGACCGACTACAACAAGGCCGTCGCCGACCTGCAACGAGTAACCTCGACGGCGTTTAGAGCTAACAATATCCAGCTCGCTTCCCCGCTCAGATAAGTTGCAGAAGCCCGCACGGACCAAGGGCACCCGCAGCTACATTTCGAGTTCAGGTCATCTTACTCATTCCTAAACAGCGCCCTTACTTCGTGCGGGCTTCTGTCACATGACCGCTTCTGCTTTTCTTTCAAGTTTGCGAAAATCTAACCAATGAAAATCTCGGCCACAGTCATTGTTCACAATGAAGAGGACAACATCGCCGAGGTCTGCGAATCGGTCGCATGGGCTGACGAGATTATCATCGTCGATTCGGACTCGACGGATCGCACGGTCGAGATCGCAAAACAATACACCGATAAAATTCTTAACCGGGAGTTCAAGGGTTTCAAGGACAAGCACGAGTTTGCCGACGCGCAAACTACCGGCGATTGGATATTTTGGATTGACGCTGACGAACGTGTCAGCGACGAACTAAGAGCGTCGATCGCAAACTTACGTGAGTATGACGACAGCAAACTTGCTGACGGTTACAAGATATCGCGTAAGACTTTCTTTATGGATCGCTGGATTCGTCACTGCGGATGGTCACCGGATTATCAGATGCGTCTCTATCGAAAAAATAAAAGTTACTGGGACGGCGTCGCTCCGCATCAGACCGCACGTGTCGATGGCCGTGTCGAAACGCTCGACGGTAAGCTTCTGCATTACACAAAAAGCGATTTGAGCGAGTATCACCGCGTCACAAATTCGTACGCGACGCTGGCTGCGGAATATCTCGCCGCAGAGGGAAAAACCGTTGGGGCGTTTGGCATCTTCACGAGTGCAGTCGCCGCCTTTATCCGCACTTACATACTCAAACAAGGCTTTCGCGATGGTGTTCCAGGTCTTATGATTTCGATGTTTACGGCATATGGCGTGTTTCTTAAATACGCTAAGGTGTGGGAGATTAATCGTTCAAACTGACCGGCCGCATTATGCAACTTCGTAGTTCGCCTGCACATCAAAACCTTCAAAAGCGTCGCTGAATGCGCTATTCTCAAGTAGATGAAAAAGTTGTTCACACTGCCGTTTATCTTTCTCGCAAGCGCAGCCGCGATTACCGCTCAGCAAAAAGGCGTCGATGCCCAGACGAAGACCATCAAAGATAACGGCGATAAAGTAAATTCACGAACAAACGACGTCGGACGATCGTTCGATTGGGGCAAGGGCAAAACAAGGGTTCGCGAACGTCTGCCGAATCCTTACAAGCTCGCAGGCCGCCGCGACGTTTTGATCGAAACCATTATCGAAACGCTGCGTGAAAAGAAGATCGTCGTCGATGAAGGTTCTTCAAGGGTAAAAGACGGCGTCATTATCACGCAGCCGTTTGTTTTTGCCAAAGGCTCGGTCATCACCCAGAGCGAGCTCAGCCGTTACGCGATACTCGACGCGCCCGACACGGCCTGGACCCGCGCACAATACACGTTGATGATCGAGGTGCAATCGATCGACGGCGTTCAGAATAATATTACTGTGAATGCAAAAGTCGAGGGTCGTGCCGGCAGTGGGTTGATAAGCGAGTGGCTCACCGTTCGCAGCTCGGGCGTTGCGGAGGACGAGTTCCTGGCAAAATTGATTGAGTCTGTCACCGGCACTTCGCCCGATCCAACTCAGGACACCGATAATTAACATTGCATGCGTCTTAACGTTATCATTTTAGTTTTTGCGGTACTTGTTTTTGCAAGCGTGACATCGTTTGGGCAGCCGCCGGACAACACGCCAGCCGCGTTGGCAAAATCTGAAGAAATCAACAAACCGAAGGGCTTTCTCGAAACGATGCAAAAGATGCGCATCGAGCAGGAAAAGAAAGAGTACAAAGAGATGATGGGTCGCAGCGAGCAGGCTCTGCGGCTATCGGAACAGCTTGAAAAGTCGTTTTCTCAAAATGGCAGGCTCACAAAACAGAACTACGATCAAATTGCATCGATCGAGAAGCTAACGAAAAAAATCCGCAACGAGCTCGGCGGAGACGATGACGACGATCGGTCCGATCAGCCGACCATCTCTGAGGCCGATGCCGTAAAAACTCTTCGCGAGCGTGTCGTAAATCTTTATGATGCGCTGAAAAAGACTTCGCGTTTCAGTATCTCGGCAGCGGCGATCGAGGGCACAAACGCAGTGCTGAAGATCGCGCGTTTCTTTCGCATCACAAAGTAATTTGGGTCAATGATGACAAGCCACATACTGCCCATCGCTCTTCTCACTTTACTTACTTTTCAGATTACCTACGCACAAAATGACGACGACCCGATCAAACTCGATTCGTCGATCGTAGTTTTGAATGCCGCGGTCACAGACTCTGCCAGCAAAGCCGTGAGCGGACTTCTGCAAAAGCAGTTTCGCGTGTTCGAGGATGGCGTCGAGCAGGAGATTGTTTCGTTCGGCACGGAAGAAACTCCGTTCGCCGCAGTGATCTTGCTCGACACATCGGGCAGCATGGAAGAGCGGGTAACACTTGCACGTGCGGCGGCGATACGATTTATCGACGGACTTCGAAACGAAGACAACGTCGCGATCTACAATTTTCATTCAAAGATCAAACTCGTTCAGGATTTCTCAAACAGTCGCAACTTGCGTGAGCAGGCATTTGATCTCAAGGCAGACGGAATGACTGTGCTCAACGACGCGATCTACAAAGCCGCTCAATTGCTCTCCACGCGTGCCGAAAAGCGACGAGCGATAATCGTGCTCTCCGATGGTGCAGACACCCAAAGCGGCAGGAGCAGTGACGCTGCCCTAAAAGCGGCCATGCTCGCAAACGCGAGCGTCTACACGGTGGATATGTCGGCAATGAACACAGGCGGACGAGATAGAATTCAGAATCAAGGCGTGCTAAAGAATTTTGCAGAGAAGACCGGTGGCAAGTTTGTCGCGACGCCCGGCGGCGTTGCGATGCGCGATGCGTTCAAACGCATTGTCGAGGAATTAGGCCAGCAATATACGATCACTTATCAACCGTCGAACACCACAAAGGACGGTAAGTGGCGAGCCATTGAACTCAGAATCTCGCGCCCCAATATTACGATCCGAACACGCAAAGGCTATCACGCACCCAAAAAATGAAAAGTGAGAGATGAGAAGTGAAAAGTAAAGACTTCCGACTTCTCAATTGCCACTTCTCACTTAGAAGTTTTATTTTTTTTCCTATCTTCGTGTCGTTCGATGGCGAGCTGGATGAGTTCGTCGATCACTTGTGTAAAAGTCTTCCCGCTGCCCTGCCACATTTTCGGGAAGCCGCTGGCGTCGGTGAGGCCGGGCATCGTGTTGATCTCGTTCACCAACAACGCTCCATTGTCGCTGCGTAAGAAAAAATCGACCCGTGCGAGCCCTGAACCGTCGATTGCCTTGAACGCAGTAACCGCCATTTTTCGAATCTTATTGGATAGCTCATCAGAAACGGGCGCGGGCACGACGAACTCGTTGTTGCCCGTGCCGGAATATTTCTCCGTGTAATCGAGAAATGCTTTAGTCGAGTCGCGAATGATGTACTCGCCCGGCAAACTCGCCTGCGGAACATCGTTGCCGATGACGGCGCACTCGATCTCGCGCATCTCTAACCCTTCTTCGACGATAATTTTGCGGTCGTACTCTGCGGCGAGCGAAATTGCGGCAGCCAACGAAATGCGCTCCGTCGCCTTCGAGACGCCAACGGACGATCCGAGATTAGCGGGCTTCACAAAACACGGAAAGCCGAGCTTCGATTCGACCAACGCGAGCGTCGCGTCGTTGCTCGCGGCCCACTCGTCGCGCAAAAACCACACGTAATTGCAGATCGGCAGCTCGGCGTCGCGAAAAAGCGTCTTCATAAACGCCTTGTCCATGCCGGTTGAAGACGCAAGCACCCCACAGCCGACGTAGGCGACGTCCGCCATCTCGAACAAACCCTGAATCGTCCCGTCCTCCCCAAACGTCCCGTGCAGCACTGGGAAAACAACGTCAACGTTGTGGATCTCATCGCTCGCAATTACGCTTGTGACGATCTTTTCAGGATTGCTGACCAATGACTGCTGATCGCTGACTAGTTCACCGAACTTCTGAAAAAATTTCGCACGTGTCTCTTGCGGAAACATCGCCAACGAATCAGCTGCGCCGAGCCATATTCCGTCGTTAGAGATCGCTATGGGAACGACATCATACTTTTCATGGTCGATCTGCTCGATCACCCTGCATGCAGAACGCACCGAAATCTCATGCTCGCCCGAACGCCCGCCAAAAATAACGCCAACACGTGTTTTCACAGGATTCAATTAGTTTTTTGCAACGTCCGTCTTTATGCAATGCACATTGAAGGCGTCGATAAGCGTTTGGGCGATCATTTGTGGCGGACGGCCTTCGAGGTCGCGGCGTTCGAACATTTGCACGAGTTCGCCGTTCTTGAGCAGTCCGATCGACGGCGATGAAGGCATGTAGCCAGTGAAGTATTCGCGAGCCGTGTCGGTCGCGTCGATATCTGCGCCGGCAAAGACCGTGATCGCTCGGTCGGGTTTGGCCTCGCTGTTTGCAAGCGCCATTGCAATTCCCGGCCGCACGCCGCCTGCGGCACATCCGCAGACCGAATTGACGATGACCATCAATGTGCCGTCGGTGTTTTTTACAGCATTTGCTACTTCTTCTGTTGTTTTTGTTTCTTCGATCCCAAGCTGCGCGAGTTCGGCTCGCATTCCGTGGATCATCATTTCCGGATATGGCATAAATATAATTACCTCGACCTCGATTATAGCAAACGCGCTTTGCACGAGCGAAGTTAGTTCAAATAGAATTGAAACAACACACTTCGCAATGGCCGTTGAGATCGAGAAAAAATACGTTCTGCACAAAAAGCTGATCGTCGAGCTGGCCGCAAAGCTCGGCGACCTTGGAGCTGAGTTTGCATATGAGACGTTTGAGGAGAACTATCTTCACCGCGGCGGCATCCTCGATAACCTCAATGCCGTGCTTCGTCTGCGTAAAACGCCCGAACGCACGCTGCTGACGTTCAAAGAAAAGCTCGCGAGCGACAACGACATCAAACACCAGATCGAATTCGAGACCGACGTTTCGGACGTTGACGCGATGGAGAACATCATTGAGAAGCTCGGCTATCACCTTTCGGTCGTTTACGAAAAACACCGCAAAGCTTGGCATCTCGGCAAGGTCGAGGTCGTGCTCGATGAGTTGCCGTTCGGTTATTATATGGAGATCGAGGGCGAGGTTAAGGACATTCTCAAGACCGAAAAGCTGCTCGGCGCAACCGACCTCACGCCCGAGGCCCGCGGTTACCCGCGTCTAACTCTAAAATTTGGCAAAGAAATAAACGGCGTGTTCGAAGCGCGGTTTGAGAAGAAATCTTCCTAAGCTCTGTTCTTTGTGAACTTAGTGTCTTTCCTTTGCGACCTTTGTGATAAAAGTTTGTTTTGAACACAAAGATCACAAAGAGCAGACATAAAGACCACAAAGGAAGAAGTCAGACTCTAAGCATATTCGTCGCGACCGACGAAAAACATCTGCGAATCGAATACCTTGGACGACCGAGACGTCACTTTTTTATAGGTGCCGTCGCTCTGCAACGTGCGGGAGTTGAAATCGTCTTTTAAGTAAGCGTCGAGCACAACATCCTTTAAATATTTTTTTATATCGGCGTCGAGCACAGGAACAACAACTTCGATGCGACGATCGAAACTGCGGTGCATCAGATCGGAGCTGCCAATGTAAACTTCTGTCGCTTCGCCGCCACCATTTGCGAAACAGTAAATGCGGCTGTGTTCGAGAAAGCGGCCGACGATCGAACGCACGCGAATATTCTCTGACAAACCTTTAACTTGAGGTCGCAAACTGCAAATGCCGCGAATGATCAGATCGACCTCAACGCCGGCTTTCGACGCAGCGTAAAGTTCATTGATAACTTCGGTGTCGGTCAACGCGTTTGCTTTTATAATGATGCGTGCGAGCTTACCCGACTTTTGACTTTTTTGCTCGCGACGAATCAGCGCTATCAGCCGTTCACGCAGATTGAGCGGCGCGACAAGCAGGCGTTTGTATTCATCATGCTGTGAGTAACCTGTAAGAAAATTGAACAAGCTCGACGCGTCTTCGCCGATCTCTTCGTCGCAGGTGAGCACGCCGAGATCGGTGTAAACGCGCGCCGTCAGCGGATTGTAATTGCCAGTCCCAAGATGCACGTAGCGGACAAGCTTTTGCTTTTCTCGGCGAACGACGAGCAGAACTTTGCAATGCGTTTTTAGAGTGTGGATCCCGTAAACGACATGCACGCCTTCGTCTTCGAGACGCCGTGCCCACTCGATATTATTCTCCTCGTCAAAGCGGGCCTTCAGCTCAACAAGCGCCGTTACCTGTTTGCCCATGCGGCTTGCGTGGATCAGCGAATTGACTATCGGCGAATGTTTTCCGGTGCGATATAAACAAATCTTTATCGCCTGTACATCATCATCATCCGCCGCCGCCGCGACAAAATCGCTCACTACGCCAAACGAAGTGTAAGGATGATGAAGCAAAACGTCCTGCTTCTTCACGACCTCGAAGATGTTCGTGTTTTTGCGCAGCGGCGACGGAATGATCGGCGTGATCGGCCGCTCTTTCAGTTTTGGCCTGTCGAGTGAACACAGCTGCATCAGATCGGGAATATCGAGAAAACCATCGACGCGTTCGGTCTCTTCGTCATCGAGACCGATGCCACCGGCGAGTAGCTTCAACATCTTTTCGGGCATTGCAGCTTCGACTTCGAGACGAACCGGAAAGCGGTCGCGACGCCGCTGCAACTCGAGTTCGAGTGAACGCAGAAGGTCCCCGGCCTCGTCCTCGCGTAGTTCGATGTCCGCGTCCCGCGTCACACGAAACAAAAACGCCTCGCTCGTTTTCATATTCGGAAAAAGGTCGCGAACGTTTGCCGCAACGATCTCTTCGAGCAACGCAAAGCGATCGCTGTCCTTATCGATCGCGATAAGACGCGGCACCGACGGCGGCAGTTTTATGCGAGTAAAGCGCTTCTGCCGGAAAAGATGTTTAAGATTCGTCTGCGTGAACGCGCGGTTTGGCTCGATGTAAAGGCCGAGATTCAGACTCAAATTCGAAATGTACGGAAACGGGTGGCTCGCATCGACCGACTGTGGCGTCAGAATAGGAAACAGGTAATCGCGAAAATATTTGTCGAGGCGTTTTTGTTCTTTGCGCGTCAGTTCGGCATATGGCTCGATCGTTATTCCTTCTTTTTTGAGCGCGGGAAAGATGTTTTCGTTGAGGTACTCAACCTGACGTTCGAGCATTGGCCGCAGACGTTTGTAAATTTCGAGTAGCTGCTCCGACGCGGTCATTCCGTCAGGCGAAAGCTCGCCGATTCGCTCAGCTATCTGCTCCTTTAAACCCGAGACGCGGATCATAAAGAACTCGTCCAAGTTAGTCGAAAAGATAGACAGAAACTTCAGCCGCTCAAGGAGCGGCAGCGAGCCGTCCGTCGCCTCATCGAGCACGCGACGATTGAATTCGAGCCAGCTTAATTCACGGTTGAACGGCCGCTTTTCGACGACCTCGATAGGCGGCGACGGTTCATTCGCTTGCTGACTTGCAGAGGTTTTTGACGATTTCATTTCCTCGTGTGACATATGAGGCGGACTCGATTATAGACAAATGAGCCGCCTCGGCAAAGAATTTTGATGTTAAATCTTTTCGTGCGTCTCGGGCCGAATCGTAACATGACGCGGCTCATCACCGTCGCCCTCGATAAACACTCGCAAAACATTGCCTGCGAGCGAAATCTCGCCCAGCCGGTCGGCCCACTCAATGATAGTCACAATGTTTTCTTTCTCCAAAATTTCGCTCAAACCAACGGCCTCGGCAGCGTCCGTGTTACTGTCGAGCCGCCACAGATCGATGTGATAAACGTCGAACTTCGCAGTTTTGTATAGGTTCACGAGCGTAAAGCTCGGGCTCGTAACTTCGTCAATGTCGTAATCGAGCGCATCCAAAATACCTTTTGTCAGCAGCGTCTTACCGACGCCAAGTCCGCCGTAAAGTAGAACAACCTCGCCGCCCTGAAGCTCGCCGCCGATCTGTTCGCCGATGTTGTAAGTTTCTTCCGGCGTGTTGCAAATAACTTCGCTCATCATTCAATCGGAATCCCAATCTGCGAGAACCACGAGTGCTTGTCCCAATATCCGCGTTGATAAACGATCAAGCCGTCACTAAATTTGAAAAAGCCGCAGCCGCGAATTTCAAAGCTCTTCCCTGTTGGTTTATGACCGGCAAACTCGCCGAGAAAAGTGCCGCCGCCAATCCATTCCCAAGCGGCCCAGTCGCCGTCGCCGATCAAGTTCTCGACCCGCGACCACGCGTCTGGAAACGCCGTGAAAAAGCTCGCGGTATCATCCTTGATCTGCATTTTTCCGCCGGCAGGCTCACACGTCGCGACCTGAAAATTTACCGCGTCGTCCGCGTAACACGCCGCCACTCGTTCGACATCGCACGCCTGAAACGCGTCAATCCAGTTTTGCAGTAATCCGATTGATTTCATGGTTTTTTCAAACAGAATAGACAGGATATGTTTCCCCGAAATTCATATTGTCTATACTGTTCATCCAGTTCTAATTCTCCTCAAACTGCGCGAAGACTTCGACCAGACATTCGCGGACATCCGACGCCGTCATTACGCGTTTACCAAATTTTTTCTCGGCAACATCACCAGCCATTCCGGCAATGTAAACCGCTGCGACAACTGTCTCGAAAATATCGATATTCATTTTCGCAGCCTGCGCGACAAAGCCCGCGAGAATGCCGGTCAACGTATCGCCGTTGCCGGCTTTGCCGAGGCCGCTGTTGCCGGTTGGATTAACCACGACGCGGCCGTCAGGAGCGCCGATCAGAACGCGCTCGCCTTTTAAAACTAAAATTACGCCGTGTTTCGTCGCAAACTCACGAACAGCTACGACGCGGTCTTTGATTGCAGCTTTGTCGTCTGTTCCCAGCAACCGCATAAATTCGCCTTCGTGCGGAGTTAGGATCAACGGGTGTTCGCTATCGTTTGGCTTATTGGCCTCAAACGGCGAATAGAACCACAACGCTCCGGCGTCAATCACCACGGGAACTTTACGGGTGTTGATGATCGTTCTGACAAGTCTTTCGATAGCGGGATCGGTTGCTGACAAACCACAGCCAACCGCGATCGCATCCGTCTTCGCTAAGAGCTCCGGTGAATCCGAATCAGTATCGATGCCGGTAAGAATTACGTCCGGAAGCAACCGTGAAGCGATCTCGGCTTTGCATTCCTTCGGCGCCGCAAGCGTGACCAATCCGACCCCCGACCTTACGGCCGCATTCCCCGCCAAAACCGCCGCCCCGGAATAACTCTCCGACCCTGCGATTATGAGCACATGTCCGCGCGTGTTTTTGTAGGAATCGTCCGAGAACTCTGTCTCTTCCAGCCAATTTTCGGCATCGCTTGGTTCCGCGAGATAGAGCTGCGAAGGCTGGGCATCAATAAGTTCTTCCGGCGAACCTATATCGGCAACTATGAGTTCTCCATTAAACATGGCGACATCAGGCAAAATATTTCCCGGTTTTGGAGCTGTAAAAGTAACAGTCACATCCGCCCGAACCGGCTCAGCGAACCTTTCGCCCGAATCTGCGTTCAGACCTGTTGGAATGTCGACAGACACAGTCAGGCGAGGCTTGAGCGTTGGACCTTCGTTCGCAAAATTGATGTCGTGGATTATGTTGTAGAGCCAGACATCTAGTGGTCGTGTCAGACCGATTCCAAAGATGGCATCAACAAAAACATCGCAATATTGGCCCTTGTGAAGGTAAAACTCGTAACACTCGTCCTGGGACTGGATCTCCCTGAGTTCTCCAAAGTTACTCATGCAAACATCTTCGAACTCAAAATCTTCGCGGCATAGCACGCCGAAGTTTATTCGTGCGTCGCCTTTGGTCTCTTTGATCTTCGCGAACAAAAGCACATCGACAATGGCTCCTTGCATGCCAAGAATCCTAGCTAACGCGGCGCCGTCGCCGCCGTTGTTGCCTTTGCCGCAGAGAATGAGAATCGATTTGCCTTGGACTGAGCCGCCGAGTTTTTCGGTGATGACGCGAGCGACGGCGTGAGCGGCGTTTTCCATCAAGATGATCGACGGAATGCCGTATCGCTCGGTCGTGAGGCGATCGACCTCACGCATTTGGGCGGCAGTGAGCACTTTTTGCATCGCTTACAATCATAAGAAAATTAGCCACGAATAGCACGAATTACACTAATAACTAGTTATTTATCAGTGACATTCGTGTGATTCGTGGCTAAAAGTAAAAACCGCATTGCCCTCGCTAAGCAATGCGGCTCAAAATCGTTATGAGGCCGTAAAACAGACCTCTCGCGTGCATTTGCGGCTATAAATGTTTGCCACTGTGCTCTTTACTTTTTTCTTCCGTTCACCTAATAAAAACGGCTATTTGGCTGTAACTTCCATAAATTGGTGATCCCGGCTGGATTCGAACCAGCGACCTTCCACTTAGGAGGCGGACGCTCTATCCAACTGAGCTACGGGACCAAGAAGGGGAAAAAGTCAAAAAGTGATAGGGCGAAAGAGTGCGAAGCACATCATACAAGTGCTTTTTCCCCTTATTCACTTTTTCACTTTCTCAAGAATCATAATGTACTAAGGATTTGACATTATATCCGTCGAACTTGCTGCGGCCGTTCAAAAAGTCCAATTCTACTACGAACAGCAAGCCAGCGACCTTGCCGCTGACGCTTTCGACGAGATCGACGACCGCACGTGCCGTGCCGCCTGTCGCCAACAGATCATCCACGATCAACACTTTATGGCCGTCACCGACTGCGTCTTTGTGCATTTCGAGCGTGTCAGTGCCGTATTCGAGATCGTAGGACACCGAGACTTTATCGGCGGGCAACTTATTTGGCTTTCTGACGGGAATAAAGCCTGCGCCAAGCTGATACGCAAGCGGTGAACCGAATATAAACCCGCGTGATTCGATGCCGATTACGGTGTCGATGTCCATGCCGCGGCATTGCTCGGTCAGTGCGTCGATGGTTTGTTCGTGACCAGCCGCGTCGAGCAACAGCGTCGTAATGTCGTAAAAATTTATGCCCGGTTTCGGGAAATCGGGCACCTCGCGAATAAGTTTTTTTAAGTTTTCCATAATTTCTAAAAAATTTTAGGCGGCTCCTCATGAATAAAAAATCTAAGCAAATATTTAGCTAGTAGAGCGCCAAATCCCGCACCCAATATAGCCATTACAGCGGCGGTGATTCCCGAGAAAGTATTCATGAAAGCCACCATGCTCCCAATACCCAAACCGATTTGTGTCATTTTCCACAAGAGCACATCCCAATTGGCTTCAACCAATCCTTTTTTGAAACTAACTTCAGCTCCGATAATTGATCCTACAATTCCACCAATCATCGCTCCGATGAACGCTGCTATTCCCCCTACTAAGTAACCGATGGCCCAACCTACGGTGAGCAAAATGGCAGTAGAGAAACAGACTACCAAGAATAGAGCGAGATTCTTCCTTTTCACTTTTCTCAACTTCAACGTTCTATTCTAAAAGTCGAATACTGGCCGTTCGGATCGAGCACGATCTCCTCGACGCCTCTGACTCGTGCAAACGCAGGGCCGGCGGCGAGATCCTGCTTAAACGCCTCGACGGCTGTTGCGGCGCCTTCGGCCAGCACTTCGACACGGCCGTCAGCGAGGTTTCTTACAAAACCTCTTACTTGGTGCTTAGC
>JBAUGW010000061.1:0-6817 GCA_049679945.1 Pyrinomonadaceae bacterium
GGATAATCCCACGCCGTCGATTTTGGCTGATTTTGATAGTAAGCAGTCGATGCAAGCTGGATCGGTTTTGCTTTTGCAGCATCGACGTCGGCTTGCGAATATTTATCCGGAAAATACTTCGCCATCTGGTCGAGGACGATATCGCGGCGCATCTTTGCCTTCTCCATACTGCGCGTCGGCGAATACTCGGGCGATTTTGGAATCGCGGCGAGCAATGCCGCTTCCTCGAGATTGAGCTCTTTTACCGATTTACCGAAATAGGTTCTCGACCCAGCCTCAAAACCATACGCACCGGCACCCAAAAAGACATAATTCATATACATCTCAAGGATCTGATCTTTTGTATAAAGCCGCTCGATCTGCAATGCGATGGCCCACTCGTTGACCTTGCGGGTGTAAGTTTGGTCCCTGTAGAGAAAAAGGTTGCGGGCGAGCTGCTGCGTTATCGTTGATGCACCTTCGGTCGTGCCGGTGGTGACGTTTTTAAAGAGAGCGCCGATGATGCGATATGGATCGATGCCGACGTGGCTGCGAAACCGTGCGTCCTCGACTGCAAGCAGCGCGTCCGTGACTTTGTCAGGAACATCGTGAATTTTTAGCGGAATTCGCTTTTCGATGGCGAACTCGGCAAGAACGGTTTCGCCATCGTCGGCGTAAATCGTCGTTACTTGCGGCGGGCGATATGTCGCAAGTGCGGAGACCTCTGTCGAGTAGCGCGAGTTATTGAGATAATATGACGCGAGCACGCCGGTCAGCGCGCCGGCCGACAACGCAAGACACAAGGCCGCCACCCAAAACATAAAATCCGACTTGCCTCTCGCATCAGCGATCGGCAACACACGCAATCTTTCAACTTCTACAGCCACTTTTTACAACCTCCTAGTTAACAAAACGACGCAATTTCACACTTACAACAAAACCTATCGCTACAAATGTCGACAGCAGTGCCGACAGACCGGCGCTCATTAGCGGCAGCGGAACGCCGATCACCGGCAGCAGCCCAAGAGCCATGCCGACATTCATAAAAATCTGAAACGCCATGCCGCATACAATTGACATTATAACAAGCATTCCGGCACGATCCGTAGCTTCGCGTGCGCCGGCTATCATGCGCGAGAGCAGGAGAGCGTAAGCCAGCAGCAGCGAGACGCAGCCTATAAAGCCTGTATTTTCAGCAGTTACAGCGAAGATAAAATCCGTTTGCGGTTCGGGTAAAAATTTCAGGACACTTTGCGAAGTTTCGGTGTCGCCCTGATTTCCGGCGAGACCGCCTTTACCGACGGTGATCGTCGATTGGATCGTGTGATAGCCGTAACCCCGCGGATCGACCTGATCTGGGTTTGTGATCGCGAGGATCCGCTCCTGCTGATATCGCTTTATTTTGCCCGTTTTCACGCCGACAAACCACGCGGCTGGAATCATGATCGCTGCAGCGACTAGCGCGATTATTACGTAACGAACTTTAATGCCCGACAAAAAGAACATCGCGGCGAGTATCGGCAAGTAGGTGATAGTCTGTCCGGCGTCAGGCTCAAGCATGATAAGCGCCACCGGCACTGCGAAGATCGCCACGCCGATGAGCATTTCCTTTATGTGAAGGACGTTGCCCTTCTTCGAACCGAAATACTTCGCGAGCATCAACACGGTAGGTATCTTTGCAAACTCCGACGGCTGAAACTGTCCGATCAACGGTAATCTCACCCATGCCTTTTGCCCGTTGACCGTTACGCCGAGCGGCGTCAGCACGAGCAGCAAAAGCACAATTCCGATCACGTAGAAAATCGGAGCGGCATCGATGATGCGTCGATAATCAGTCAGACAAACCGCGACAAACGCGACCAGTGCAATGACGATGCCGATTATCTGTTTCGACCAGTAACCTTCGGTTGGCAATGCGTTGTGTATCTGCCACACACCAAACGAAGCGATTGCGATGGCGAGCAGAGCCGTCAGCCAATCAAAATCGCGCAGATCGCGTTTTTCAAAAATTGCAACCATCCTATCTCTTAGCGACCTCCTGACCAGTAACCGGCTGTGGGGCACGTTTCACGAGATACGCTTCGTATATGCCTTTGGCTGCCGGTGCCGCATGGCTGCCGCCAAAACCGACATTCTCGATCAGCGCGAGAACTGCGATCTCGGGCTTATACGCCGGTGCGAAGCTCACAAACCACGCATGGTCCTTCTTTGCGCCGACGTCTTTACCTAGCGCAGCAACCTGAGCGGTGCCGGTCTTGCCTGCAATTTCAAAATTTGGAATGCGAATCGCCGCCGCCGTTCCGCCACCATTTACTACGCCCCACATGCCCTTGAGGACTACGTCCCATTGATCTTCTTTAAGTTCAATAAGTTTCGGTTCGGGGTGTTGAAAGCCGAAGCCGTCGCGAGCGGGGAAGTAGTTGTTCGAGCCTTCTTCGCCGACCGCGGTGATCGGACGAAATTCTTTCAAAAAATGCGGGGTGTACATACTGCCACGCATTCCAATCGCCGAAACAGCACGTAACATCGAGATCGGCGTAACGACGACCGTATCCTGGCCAATGCCGGACATTGCAGTTCTGACATCGCTCCATTTGCCTTCATTCTTTACAACGTACGGCATCCAGGATTTTGGCGTCTGCGGAACCTTTTCATTGGGCAGGTCAATGCCTGAGCGTTTGTCGTAGCCGAAATCCTCAACCATTTTAATGACGCCTTCGACGCCAAGTTTTAGTGCCAGTCGGTAATAATAACCGTCGCACGATTTTGTGATCGCGTAGCTGAGCGGTGGCGAACCGTGGCTACCCATGCATCGCATAAACGTGCTACCGAATCGAATTCCGCCACCGCACGAGACATTGGAATGTTCGACCGTGATCACGCCTTGCTTCAAGCCGGCGACCGATTCGGGAAGCTTCCACGTCGAGCCCGGCGGATAGCGGCCCTGAATAGCGCGGTTATAAAGCGGACGGCTTTCGTTCTGCCAATAGTCCGCGATCGCCCGGCGGCCCTCGGGCGAGGAGCTTGCGCGGACAAATATGTTCGGGTCGAACGACGGCGCCGACGCCATCGCGAGCATCTCGCCGTTGTTCGGGTCCATCGCGATTATCGTGCCGCGTTTTGTGGCGGAATTTGCAAGCTTCTCCTCAGCGGCGAGTTGAAGATCGAGATCAATCGTCGTCACGAGATCTTGTCCCGACTGCGGTTGGACGACCTCGAGTTCGCTCTGCACGCGGCCTCGGCTGTCGACGAGCACCTTGCGATAACCGGGACGACCACGAAGGTATTCGTCGTAATACTGCTCAAGCCCGCCTTTGCCAATAATATCGCCGGGACGAAAGCCTTTATCTTTATACTCGGAGCTCTCTAACTGCTTCGGGCTGATCTCGCCGACATAGCCGAGCACGTGAGCGAGCGTTTCGACGAGCGGATAAAAACGCTGCGGCTGTAGCTCGACACGAAGTTCGGGAAATTCGAGCGAGTGCGATTCGACCCAAGTGATGTCGGCCATATCGACGTTTTCCTTGAGTACCATCGCTTCGAATTCGTTTTGCTTTTTTATAAGATTCAGCCGCTCGACGACATACTGGCGGTCGATATTGAGGCCGTTTGCATAGTCGTCGACGCGATCGTTGACGTTGAGTTTCTTTAACGGTTCGTTTGAGAGAACAACGTTGTAAGTTGGTCGCGAATCGACTAGCAGCTTACCGCTGCGGTCGAGAATCGCGCCGCGCGGCGCCGGTATTGGAATAAAGCGCACACGTTGGCTCTCCGCCCGGTCGCTGTAATAATCGCCGCGAACGATCTGCAAATAATAGAGCCGCACACCCAGCAGCGTCAGCAGCGCGAATGCGAGCACCTGTATCGTGCCGATTCTCGCTGCCCGGTTTTGAGTGTGACTGCCGATCATAAACTAAAGCCTACTTGTTGAGACGTATCGGGTTTCGCCGACGCGTCTGTCTGCGCGGCGCGAACATCTCTCGTTTTTTCTTCCCGCGTCCGCGATCTATTTCCATGCTCTGCAACGAGAGATAAATAAGCGTTCCAACAATTGTCGTCCCTATCACCGAGTACGCTATGGTCAGCAACGGATCGCCCGAGGGCGCCTGGCTAAAGAGCCGATGCAGTCCATAGTAAACAAGCTGATTTGCCAAACACGCGCCTGCTATGACGGGTATGCGCAAGATGAGGTTGTCCATGTAGACACGTCTCGCGATCTCCGAAATGGCGTAAGCGACGAGCGTTTTAGCAAAGCCGTTCGCACCGAGCAAACCGCCACTCAAAGCATCGACCGCGACGCCTGAGATACTGCCGAAGAGCAGAGCGCGAATTGAGTTTCGCTGCAACGCCGCATAGACGACGACGATCAGCGGAAAGTCGATAAACGTAAACGGCTCCCAGACATTACGCAATGTCCACTGCAGCAGTATCGCGATCACCAATAAAATTGTCAGTCTGACGCCTTCCATACTTCTTAGTTCAAAGTTCCAAGCTCTAAGTTCATAACTTTGAACCTTGAACTTTGAACTCAATTTTTCTTCACCGCATTCGGTACCGTTTGGTTGAATTGCGGTTTTTCCGCCGGTTCGTAAAAAAGGATGCCGACCTCCTGCATCGAACTCAGCCTCGCAGCCGGCTGAATCTGTATCTGATGCGTTGTTGTCGCCGAACCGCTGACGACGTTTACGATCTCGCCGATCTTCAAACCTGCGGGAAATATGCCGTCCTGCCCTGTTGTGAAAACCGACTGACCGACTTCGACCGGATTGCTGCCGGTTACATACTTCATTTCGAGCAGTTCCTTTTTACTTGTTCCGGTTACGACGCCGAGCACATTCGATTCGCCGATCTGACCGACGACGGCGCCGACGCCCGATTTGTCGCGTGTTACGAGATCGACCTGCGCGGCGAGCGGGCTAACGGCCGTGACGCGGCCGACGAGGCCGCCGTTCGTGACAACGGGCATATTTAGCTTTACGCCGTTGAGGCTGCCGCGATTGACTTGGAACGAATCGAACCACGCCGAAGGATCACGCCCGATGATCTTTGCAGGCAGAACATCGTATTTGCTCTGCTCTTGCAGTTCGAGCAGCGTACGCAGCCGGGCATTCTCCGCCGCAAGGTCTTCTTTTTGCTTTAGCTCGACTTCCTGTTCCTGCACGCGCTGTTTGAGCAGGCTGTTCTCGTCTTGTGCAGAACGGAGATTTGAGATTGACGTTAGGTAGTTGGTTACGCCTTCGGTGACGGTGGATACGGGCGACTGAACAAAATCAGCCATTGTCTGCGTCCAGACACGCACGATTCGCTCTCCCGAAGTTATGTTGCGTGCGTCGAACGCCATCATGACAAAATTCGCCAAAAGCAAAGCGATCATCAGCCACGGTGCCAATCGCCATACGTCTTTTTGACTGCGCTCAACCATCGCTATAAGTTACGAGTTTCAAGTTTCGTGTTTCAAGTTATTAATCCACAAACTAGAAACTTGAAACCTCAAACTTGAAACTAACTGCCTGTCATTAATGAATTGTCCCACTTGACGCGTTTTAAGAGTTCAAAATCGGAGAGCATCTTGCCGGTGCCGAGCACTACGGACGAGAGCGGATCGTCGGCGAGAACGACCGGAAGGCCCGTCTCGATCATCAAACGCTTGTCAAGATTTTTGAGCAGCGCGCCGCCGCCCGTGAGAACGATGCCGCGTTCGATGATGTCGGCCGAGAGTTCGGGCGGTGTGCGTTCCAATGCGACGCGAACGGCGTTGATGATCGTCGAAACGGCATCCGATAGTGCTTCGCGGACCTCTTCGTCGGTCATTGTAACGGTTTTTGGAATTCCCTCGATGAGGTTACGGCCGCGCACATCCATCGAGAGCGGCTCCTCTAAGGGAAACGCGCTGCCGAGTGCGATCTTGATGGCTTCGGCGGTGCGCTCGCCGATCAGCAGGTTGTATTTACGCTTGATATATTGCGTGATGGCCTCGTCCATCTCGTTGCCGGCGACGCGAACGGCTCGCGAATAAACGATGCCTGAGAGCGAGATAACCGCGATGTCCGTTGTGCCGCCCCCGATATCGACGATCATGTTGCCGTGCGGCTCGGTGATCGGTAAGCCGGCGCCTATCGCGGCGGCCATCGCTTCTTCGACGAGATAAACTTCGCTCGCTTTAGCGCGATATGCGCTGTCCTCGACCGCCCGGCGTTCGACCTGCGTGATCTCGGACGGGATGCCGATTACGACTCGCGGACGCACCCACGACTTGCCGTTGTGCGCCTTGCGGATAAAATGCTGCAGCATCTTTTCCGTGACTTCGAAGTTGGCGATCACGCCATCCTTCATCGGACGAATTGCGACAATGTTGCCGGGCGTGCGGCCGAGCATCTCTTTTGCATCGCGCCCGACGGCCTCGACCTGATTTGTAATTTTGTTGATCGCGACTATCGAGGGCTCGCTGACGACAATGCCGCGACCTTTTGCATAGACGAGCGTGTTGGCCGTTCCGAGATCGATCGCGAGATCGCTGGAAAATAGACTAAATAAAGACTTAAATGCCATTTGAAATTATAAAATTCTACCTAAAATTTGTATTAAGGAAACCGTGTAGAACGGATGCCGGAGCAGACGTAGCCGTCGTCACAAAATGTCCCCAAGAAGACAATGTACCAGCATACAACTATTTGTTAATAACTTTCTAGCGCAATCATAAAAAACGCGCGAAAAAAAGGCGGCTCGTTAAGAACCGCCTTTGAGTTTAGATGCCGAAGGTGGATGTTATTCCGAGCCTTGGGCAATGAAGTCAACATCGGTCATCGCGTCGTTGACCGTTAACGTCCTCGGCGTGAAG
>JBAUGW010000062.1:0-9465 GCA_049679945.1 Pyrinomonadaceae bacterium
ACTCGATGCCACTCGCAACGGCCTCTTCGACCGCGTATTGGATAAGCGGCTTATCCACGAGCGGCAGCATCTCTTTGGGTGAAGCTTTTGTGGCGGGCAGGAATCTCGTGCCGAGTCCTGCGGCTGGAAAAACAGCCTTGCGAATTTTGTTAGTCATACCAAACTCTGATAGATTCTAGGTCAAAACGGCAACTGATACAAACCTTTTGCCTCGATTTTACAATAGTTTTAGCTCGTGTGATAACATTGTAGCTACATTCAGTCATGCTTGATCTTAATTTTGTCAGAGATAACCTCGAAACGGTCCGAACGGCACTCGCAAACCGCAATTTTCCGGCGGATTCGCTCGATAAGTTCGTCGAGATGGACGCCGAGCGTCGCCGCATTAACGGCGAGGCAGACGCCATAAACCAACAGCGAAACGTCGCAAGCAAAGAGATCGGCACTCTGATGCAGGCCGGAAAACGCGACGAAGCTGAAGCAATAAAAGCAGAAGTCGCCGGCCTCAAAGACAAGCAGACGGAACTCGAACACCAACGCGACGAGGCCGATGCTGCGATGCGCGACCTGCTTTCAGGACTGCCGAATGTCCCCTCAACGGACGTTCCGGTTGGTGCGGACGAGTCTGCAAACAAGGAAATTCGACGCTGGGGCGAGCCGCGTGAATTCGATTTTGAGCCAAAGGATCACGTCGATCTCGGTACAGCGCTCGGGATCCTCGACCTCGAACGCGCGACAAAGATCGCGGGCTCGCGCTTTGCAATCCTGAACGGTGCCGGCGCGCGTCTGAGCCGCGCGCTCATCAATTTTATGCTCGAGGTTCATACCCGCGAGCACGGCTACACCGAGACGCTTCCGCCGTTCTTGGTAAACCGCACGGCGTTGTTTGGCACGAATCAACTGCCTAAATTTGAGGAGGATCTGTTTCACATAAAGGACGATCGTGGCTTTGCGTTGATACCTACGGCTGAAGTTCCGGTTACGAATTACCACGCAGAGGAAATTCTCGACGCCAAAGAATTGCCGATAAAATATACTGCATACACGCCATGTTTTCGCAGTGAGGCTGGAAGCTACGGCAAAGATACTCGCGGGCTGATACGTCAACATCAGTTCGAAAAGGTCGAGCTTGTAAAATTAACGACACCAGAAACTTCGGAAGCGGAGCACGAAAAATTGACGGCCGACGCAGAGAAAATTTTGCAGCTTCTCGGGTTGCCGTATCGAACCGTTGTTCTTTCGACCGGCGACATGGGCTTTGGTGCGAGAAAAACGTACGACATCGAGGTTTGGCTGCCAAGCCAGCAAACGCACCGCGAAATCTCAAGCTGTTCTAATTGCGGAGACTTTCAGTCGCGGCGAATGAATATGCGATTTCGTCGTGGAACTGCCAAGCCTGAGTTTGTCCATACGTTAAACGGCAGCGGCCTCGCGGTTGGCCGCACGTGGATCGCGATCCTGGAAAACTACCAGCAAAGGGATGGCTCAATAAAGATACCTGAAATTTTGGTCCCGTATATGAATGGAGTGGATACGATTAAGTTGAATGTCACTTAGCTAATTTAACCGCAGATGAAGCGGATAACGCAGATCAAGACAGTCTTTAATTAAATCTGTGTCATCCGCGTCATCTGCGGTAAGTTGCCGTAGAGACTATTCAATACCTTTAACGGCACGGTTGATTGTAATTACGATGTAATTATGAAAGCGCAGATAATACAGATCGGTAACTCACAGGGCATACGAATTCCAAAGGTTATGCTCGAAGAAAGCGGTATTTCGGGCGAAGTTGATGTCGAATTGCACGCTGACGGCATCCTGATCCGCAACGCCCAAAAACCACGGGCCGGTTGGGACGAGGCGTTTAAGACACTGGCGGAGAACGATGAAGAACTCCTAAGCAACGAGGGTACAACCGAGTTCGAGAAAAAGGAGTGGCAATGGTAGGCAGATTCGAGGTTTATCTTGTCAATTTAGATGCCGAGTCCTCAAAAGACGCAAAAAACACCCGTCCGTGCGTTGTGATATCGCCCAATGAGATGAACGCAAACGTCAGCTACGTCATGATTGCTCCAATTTCGGCATCACAAAGTAATTACCCAACGCGCGTTCCAGTTGAGCTTCTCAAAAATAAACGCTCAATAATCCTGGACCAGATTCGGACCGTCGATAAACATCGGCTGGTCAAAAAGATCGGCGAGATCGAAAAGGATGTACAGAAACAAATCCTGGAGCGATTACAGGAACTGTTTGCCGATTAGGGGGTCCTTACTATATTCCATACGCAATAATCGCCAATGCCAAACGTCGCCATCCTCGGGATCGTGCAGTTCACCTATTTTCCGCATTCCGCATTTCTGAAGCACGCGTGTCGAATCATTGAACTCAGCAAGCGTATGAGCCTCGACCATACGTACCGTCGGATCTGAAAATGCATATGCGATCAGGCCAATTGATGCTTCGGTCGCAAGGCCCTGGCCGCGATATTCGGGCGACAACGCATAGCCAATTTCAACCATTCCATTTTTATCAACTGCCCCACGATACCCGCCTATTCCGCACAGTTTGTTGTCATCCCGGTGAATAAACATATACGTTCCCCAATCCAGATTTGCGGGATCTGCTTTCAGTATGGCGTACCCGCCAGCCAGCCCTTCCGGAAAAACGAGCCAATCATCGGCAAGACTTACGTCAAGCAATATCGCAAGTTTCTCATGGCTTTCGAGCGCCGCTTCAAAGTGCTCGGCCGTCGCTGCGATCAGATTAAGTCGTTCGGTTCCTACCACGCCTTTCTTGCCTTAGCCTTGTTCCAGAGATCGTCCATCTCCTTCAGGCTCGCGTCTTGCAGACTTTTCCTGTCGAGCTTTAACCGATCCTCAATAAATTTGAACCGCTGCCGGAATTTGCGGTTGGTTTTCTTCAGGGCGGTCTCGGGCTCGATGTCGAGATGGCGGGCGAGATTTACGACAACAAAAAGGAGGTCACCGATTTCCTCGCTGATATTTTCGGCATCGCCGTTTACAATTGCGCTGCGGAGCTCACCAATCTCTTCATCAAGCTTGTCGAAGACCTGATCGGCGTTCTCCCAGTCAAAGCCCGTTTTTGCTGCCTTTTTCGTGAGCTTCAACCCTTCTAGCAAAGCCGGAAAGTGAATTGGAACTTCGTCGAGAATCGAATCTTGCGGTTTGTCGACCTTACCCGATGCTGCACGTTCGTCCGACTTTAGCTTGTCCCAGTTGTCGAGTACATCCTGCGCCCGGGCAAGTTTTTTGTCGCCAAACACGTGCGGATGGCGCAGGATCAATTTTTGTGTAACGCCTGCGCAAACTTCCCCGATCGTAAAATCACCACGTTCGCCGCCGATAGTCGAGTGAAAAACGACCTGCAGCAACAGGTCGCCAAGTTCCTCTTTTAGATTTGTCGTGTCGCCGGTCTGATCTGCCTCTTGAATCGCGTCAAAAGTTTCGTAAGCTTCTTCGAGCAGGTACTGCGCAAGTGATGCATAAGTCTGCTCGTGATCCCACGGGCAGCCGCCCGGGGCACGAAGCTTTGCCATTACGGCGACGAGTTCATCGAAACTTTGTGACATAGGACAATTAGAAACAAGCGGCGTTTCGTAGTCAAACGCACTCTTTCGCCAGCAACCGCCGCAAATGCTAAAATCACCTTAAAATTATGATCGGCAACGAAAACCCAGAGGAAGAAATCAGTTTTAAGGTCGCCGACCGGCGAAAATTCAACGCCGACGGCTCGGTCAAAGAAGGCGTAACGCTCGAAGCGGAACCGGTAAAACAAGAGCCGGTTGCCGCCGCACAGCCGAACACGGACGCTGCCGGTGCGGTGGACAAAGTCGCCGATGTTAATCTCGACGACATTACACTCGACGATGAAACGCACGAAGATGGAAGCGAGATTCCCGGTGCTGACGACCCGGCGAGTTTTGTAAATTTTCTATCTATGCTCGCCACAAACGCGGCAACGGCCCTTGGTGCGGTTCCAAATCCAGCGACCGGCAAGCGTGTTCTTGATCTCGAAACCGGTAAATACTGGCTCGACGTTCTCGGTATGATAAAAGACAAGACCGCCGGTAATCTTCACCCGCAGGAAGCGCGGCTGCTCGACGGCTTGCTCGGTGATCTCAGGTTGCAGTACGTTCAGCTCGTCCGTGCAACCGAAGAAAAACTAAAGGCGCAAGCAGCAGCAAAATTCTCAGGCGAAGATATTTTAGGCAAGAAGTAGCCACAGAGAACACAGAGGTCACTGAGGTAAAGAACCTGGTTTCTCAATGTGCTCTGTGAACTCTGCGGCAAATTGTTTATGAAGCTCACATTTCTCGGAACTGGAACATCGACTGGCGTGCCATCGATTGCGTGCGATTGCGAGACGTGTTTGTCCGACGATCCGCGTGACAAGCGGCTGCGGGTTTCGGTTCTAATCGAGCATCGCGATAAGAAGATACTTGTTGATACGTCAATCGATTTTCGTCAGCAGGCATTACGGGCCGGCATTCGGCATCTCGATGCAATTCTGATAACGCATTGTCACGTCGATCATGTTTTTGGGCTGGATGACATACGGCCGCTGAATTTTCGCCACGGCGCGATGGGCGTTTATGCGAACCAACCGGCGTGGGTCGATCTGCGAAGGATCTTTCAATACATTTTTAGTCCGACACATTTCGGCGGCGGTCTGCCAAAGCTCGTCCCGCACACCGTCGTGCATAATTCGCCGTTCTGCATCGGCGACGATCTCGAGATCACGCCGCTCGAGGTTATTCACGGAGAGCTGCCGGTCGTCGCATTTCGCTTTAACGATTTTGCGTACGCGACCGATCTCAAAATAATTCCGCCCGACTCGCTTGCCGGCCTTCGCGACCTCGACGTGCTGGTGCTCGATTGCGTTCGTATTAAGCCGCACTCGACGCACCTTTGCCTTGACGAAGCGCTCGCTATCATCGAAGATTTGCGGCCGCGACGGGCGTTTCTCACGCACCTGAACCACGACATTTTGCACGAACGTGATTCAAAACTGCTGCCTGAAAATGTTAAGTTCGCGCACGATGAACTGGTTGTTGAGCACACCTAAATAGGTTTAACGCTTAACTTTAGGCGGCGCGCGCTAAGTGGTGAAATAACACGGCTTACAGACTTTTTTCAAAACCACTACATTTAGTGTTGACAAAGTGTTACGACTACCATATATTCTATAACACGACGCGGAAAAGACTTTGATATTTAAGCCTAAAACCCGCCTGTAAGACACCAAATATTTAGGTTAAAAGCGGCCTTGCTTTGGCAAAAACACAAGTAGGGCGTGCGGGAGTTTCTCTCTCTTTTTTTGCCGACGAACGACAACGAAATCGATATGGACACATTCATCTCAACGAGCGCCACCGCCGCAACGCGACAAAAGGACGACGCTACGCAGACATCGATGCAGGTTCGCAAGCGCAACGGCGCGCTCGAGCCCGTCGATATAAATAAGATCGTTCGAGCGATCTCGCGGTGCACGGTGAATCTGCCCTCGGTCGATGTGATGCGGATCGCGACGAAGACGATCAGCGGTCTGTATGACGGCGCGACGACGAAGGAGCTCGATAAGCTGTCGATACAAACGGCGGCGAGTTTGATCTTCGAGGAGCCGGAATATTCACGTGTCGCCGCGCGGTTGTTGAATCAATATATAGAAAAGGAAATTCGCAATCAGGAGATTCATTCGTTTTCTCAAAGCATTGCGTTCGGCCACAAAGAGGGTCTCGTCAACGACCGCGTTTTGCAGTTCGTTACCGAGAACAGCCGCAAGCTGAACGATGCGATCGATCAAACCCGCACCGATCTGTTTGAGTTTTTTGGTCTTCGTACCCTATATGATCGCTATCTTCTAAAAAATCCCGTGACCCGTGACGTGATCGAGTCGCCGCAGTTTTTCTGGATGCGTGTCGCGTGCGGTTTGGCCGAGACGCCGCACGAAGCCATCGATCTTTACAATCTCTTTTCGTCGCTGGAATACGTTCCGTCGACTCCAACTCTCTTCAATTCGGGCACAAAGCACGAGCAATTGTCATCGTGTTTTTTGCTCGATTCGCCTCAAGACAGCCTCGATAGTATTTACCGCAAGTACTCCGATGTCGCCATGCTCTCGAAGTTTTCTGGCGGCATCGGCATCGCCTACCACCGCGTCCGCTCTCAAGGTTCCCTCATTCGCGGCACTAACGGCCATTCGAATGGCATCGTGCCGTGGCTGAAGACGCTCGATTCGTCCGTATCGGCTGTAAATCAGGGCGGCAAACGCAAAGGCGCCTGCTGCGTCTATCTCGAAACGTGGCACGCCGACATCGAAGATTTTCTTGAGCTTCGCGATAACACCGGCGACGAAGCCCGTCGCACGCACAACCTCAATATCGCCAACTGGATTCCCGATCTGTTTATGAAACGCGTCCAGACGGACAGCGTTTGGTCGCTGTTTGACCCGAAAGTCGTCCCGCATTTCCCCGATCTTTACGGCGAGGAATTTGAGGCGGCGTACATAATGGCCGAAGAAGAAGGTCTGTTTATGCGACAGATACCGGCACGCGATCTCTATGCAAAAATGATGCGCACGATGGCGCAAACCGGCAACGGCTGGATGACGTTTAAAGACGCGGCGAACCGCAAATCGAACCAAACCGCTCGGCCCGAAAACGTCGTTCACCTCTCGAATCTTTGCACGGAGATCATTGAGGTCACGAACGAGAATGAAACCGCCGTTTGCAATCTCGGCTCGATAAATGCTGCTCGATATGTTCGAGATGGACGGTTCGATTTTGAAAAACTCCGTCGCAATGTTCGTCTCGCCGTTCGTCAGCTCGACCGTGTGATCGATCTGAATTACTACGCGATTCCCGAGACCGCGCAGTCGAACAACCGCTGGCGAAACATCGGGCTCGGGCTGATGGGGTTGCAGGACGTGTTCTTTCAGCTGCGACTCGCGTTCGACTCGGACGAAGCGCGACAAATGTCGGCAAAAATTCAGGAAGAAATTTACTACGCCGCACTCGATGCGTCGTCAGACTTGGCCGTGACGCGCGGAGCGCATCCTGCGTTTTTAGAAACACGTGCGGCGCAGGGTGATCTGCAATTCGACTTTTGGGGCGTAACGCCCGATGACATGCCGCGTTGGGATGCTCTGCGTGAAAAGATCAAGCGAACAGGTTTGCGAAATTCGTTGATGATCGCCATCGCACCGACCGCGACGATCGCGTCGATAGCCGGCTGTTACGAGTGTATCGAACCGCAGGTATCGAATCTTTTCAAACGCGAGACGTTGTCGGGCGATTTCGTCCAGGTGAATAAGTATCTTGTTCAGGAACTTAAGGCCCTCGGCCTATGGACGGATGAGATTCGCAATAAGATCAAACTCGCCGAAGGCTCGGTGCAGGACATAAATGAATTCAACGACGAGCTAAAAGCGATCTACCGCACCGCGTGGGAAGTCCCGATGCGTTCCCTGATCGACATGGCGGCGATGCGCGGCGCATTTATCGACCAGTCGGCGTCGCTAAATCTGTTTATGGAAAGCCCGACGATCGGCAAACTCTCGTCGATGTACATGCACGCGTGGCAAAAAGGTTTGAAGACGACATATTACCTTCGCTCGCGGCCCGCAACGCGGATCGCGCAAGTCGCGGCCGGTGAAAATATGAATGCCGTTATCGAAGAACCTAAGAAAGTTTATTCGGACGAGGAAGCGCTCGTCTGCTCGCTCGAAAACCCCGAAGCTTGCGAGGCGTGTCAGTAGGCTTGTGTCAGTAGCCCGCACGTAAGTAAGGGTTCAAACGCAGCGATTGGTCAGCTTAGGAATGCCAAAACGCGACTATCGAATTCCAAGATCAATCAGTTGCTAAAGCATATCTCATCACGTTCCGTTGCTATGGGACTTGGTTGCACGGCGATGAAAGAGGCTCAGTAGATCGGCGATATTACAACAAATACGGCTCACCAAAAATGGAGGCCGACGCCGAGAACGAACAGCGAAAGGCAGGACAGCTTAAAGCTGATGCTTTCGTTCTCAATGCGGAATGTAGAAAGGTTGTTGACGCCGCAATAAGGGGAGTTTGCCAAGTCCGGAGTTATGTTTTGTTTGGTCTGCATGTGCGAACAAACCACGCGCACATTGTTGTGGGTAATGCAGCAAAACCTGAGAGAATGATGGATAGTTTTAAAGCCTACGCAACTAGAGCCTTGAGAAAGGCTAGGCTGATCGACACAAACCAAAAGCCGTGGAGCCGTCACGGAAGCACACGTTACCTTTGGACTGATGAACACATCGCGACTGCTGTTGATTATGTGGTTAACGGACAAGGTGATGAGCTGCCGACGTTTGATTGAGGTGATTGTTATTTAACTTGAGCCCTTACTTACGTGCGGGCTACTGACACGCACTGATTACAAAAATTATGTTACTAGCCCCAGGATTCAACCTAACCCTTCGCCCGATGAAGTATCCGGCGTTTTACGAGATGTATCGCAACGCGATCAAGAACACGTGGACCGTCGAGGAGGTCGATTTTTCGACCGACGTCAACGATCTTCGCAATAAGATGACGGCGAGCGAGCGGCACATGATCAACCGGCTGGTCGCGTTCTTTGCGACGGGCGACTCGATCGTGTCAAACAACCTCGTACTCAATCTCTATAAGCATATCAACTCGCCCGAGGCCCGGATGTATCTCTCGCGGCAGCTTTATGAAGAAGCCGTCCACGTGCAGTTTTACCTGACGCTGCTCGACACGTATATTCCAAATCACGACGAACGCGCTGCGGCATTTGCGGCGGTCGAGAATATTCCGTCGATCCGCAAGAAGGGCGAGTTTTGCATGAAGTGGATCGACTCGATCCAGAATCTCGACTCGCTCCAAACTATCGAAGATCGTCGAAAGTTTTTGCTGAATCTGATCTGCTTCGCGGCGTGTATCGAAGGGCTGTTTTTCTTCGCGGCGTTTGCTTACGTTTATTTTTTGCGTTCAAAAGGTCTGTTGCACGGCCTTGCGGCGGGCACGAACTGGGTTTTTCGCGACGAATCTGCGCACATGCAATTCGCTCTCGCCGTCGTGAGCAAAGTGCGTCACGAGGAGCCGACGCTTTTCGACGAATCTCTTGAACGCGACATCGTCACGATGCTCGACGAAGCCGTCGAGTGCGAGATGCAGTTTGCCGAGGACATCTTGAGCGGCGGCGTCGCGGGCCTCTCGGTCGCCGATATGCGGCAATATCTCGAGTTCATCGCCGACCAGCGGCTCGCGATGTTGGGCTTGCAAAAAGTTTACGGCGCAAAGAATCCGTTCTCGTTCATGGATCTGCAGGACGTGCAGGAACTCGCCAACTTCTTCGAACGCCGCGTGTCTGCTTATCAGGTCGCCGTCGCCGGTGAGGTTAGTTTCAGCGAAGCTTTCTAAGCAAAAAGGCAGAAACACGAGCGGTAGCGAGT
>JBAUGW010000063.1:0-64692 GCA_049679945.1 Pyrinomonadaceae bacterium
CCCTTCGGTTAACAGCCGAATGCTCTGCCATTGAGCTACTGCGGAATATGGCACGCCTCGTTTAGCGAGGCGAACCACAAGATTAAAAACTTCGTTCCGTGTTGTCAAGTAATTGTTGCGGGGCAGGCCGGATAGAGAATTGAAGAAAAAGGTAAAGAGGGCAGGACTTGGATGTTGAGACTCTTAATCGAGAATAGCAGATCAAATGAAACCAAAACGTTGTCGTTGCCTAGCAGTTCGAGTTGCTGTTCGCTCGGCAAGCGATTAGGAGAAGGAAAAGGAAATCCCCATCACTCGCCATTTCGGTTAACAAATTCAGTGCGGAAATCGTGTGGACGACGATCTGTTAGTCATCCGTTCGGCCTTCAGACGCGAATGGAGACATCATCGTCAAGAAGCAGCCAGCAATGACGAGGAGCATTACTGCGATTCCCACCAAAAACACGAAGTTTTTCATTATTTTCGGGACGCCTCCGCTGTTCTCGTCATGTAAGAGCCTAAACTCAAAATTGAGGGCACCCACAGCCCGACAAAAATACCCGCGTCCTCATTACCGGGACCGAATACACCAAACCAAAGCGCAATCGAAAAAAGAAAAGACAAAAACGCTGCCGCAAAAATTAAATATGTACCTTTACTAAACATAAGATGCTCCGAAATTTGTTGAATAGTTGTAATTTGTCGATCTGGCGTTAAACCTTACAAGGCCAGATCATTTCTTACAGCTTTTTTACCAACGAAACCTATTTCGCCAACCTCGCCCCAGTGGATTCAAGACCTAAAATTCTTTTCACGCACGGTTCACGCTTAAAAGAATCTCCAGTGATTGTGATTGCCGGTTTTCGGATGTCCGCGACCTCGTATATCCTAAAAATTGAACAAAATATTCGTAATATTCTCAGGTAGATTTTTACCAAAGCGGAGAGTTTGATTGCAGCACGAAATTATAATAATCCTCGATTTTGGCTCGCAGTACACACAACTCATTGCACGGCGCGTACGTGAGCAAGGTGTTTACTGCGAAATCCATCCGTTTCATCTATCGGTTGATGAAATAGTGAAAAGGCGGCCAAAAGGCGTGATCTTGTCGGGCGGTCCGTCGAGCGTGACTGACGAAGACGCGCCACGGGTGACGAGTAATTTTTTCGACAAGGTCGATGTGCCGATACTCGGCATTTGCTACGGCATGCAGCTCGCGGCGCATCATCTTGGCGGAGCAAGCGAACCTGCGGCACGACGCGAATACGGGCACGCAAAGCTCAAGGTGTTGAGCGGCAAGACGGCATTATTTGACGAGCTTCCGTTTGAACTCGACGTGTGGATGAGCCACGGCGATCACGTGACGCGGCTGCCCGACGGCTTTACGACGACGGCGACAACCGGCGATGTCGTGACGGCGATGGAGAACGAGAGCCGCGGCATCTACTGCGTGCAGTTTCACCCTGAGGTATCGCATACGCCGCTCGGCAAAGAGATACTTCGAAATTTCATATTCAAAATTTGCGGCTGCCAGGGCGACTGGACGCCGGCGAGCTTTATCAAAGAAGAGATCGAGAAGATTCGCTCGATTGTCGGCGACACGGACAAAGTTGTTTGCGGTCTGTCGGGCGGCGTCGATTCGACCGTCGCGGCGGTGCTTGTGCACGAAGCGATCGGCGACAGGCAGACGTGCGTTTTCGTCAACAACGGCCTGCTGCGTTATCGCGAATTCGAGGACACGCTTCGTGCTTACAAAGACAACCTGCAGCTGAATGTGCGCGGCGTCGATGCGACAGCAGAATTTTACCCGGTGCTCGCCGGCGTCGCGGATCCGGAAGCCAAACGCAAAGCGATCGGTGCAAAATTTGTCGACGTCTTCGACGCCGAGGCGCACAAGATCGGGGACGTAAAATGGCTCGTGCAGGGCACGCTTTACCCGGACGTGATCGAATCCGTCAGTTTGCGCGGGAGCTCGGTGACAATAAAAACTCACCACAACGTCGGCGGTTTGCCGGAAAAGATGAAGTTGAAGCTAATCGAGCCGCTGCGGGAACTCTTTAAGGACGAAGTGCGATTGATCGGCCGCGACCTCAACATTCCGGACGAAATTCTGCAACGCCATCCATTTCCCGGCCCCGGCCTCGGCGTGCGCATCCTCGGAGACATAACGCCCGAAAAGGTCGAACTGCTTCAAAAAGCCGACCGCATTTTTATCGAAGAACTCCAATCGCACGATCTCTACAAAGATGTGTGGCAGGCGTTCGCCGTACTGCTGCCGATACAGAGCGTAGGCGTGATGGGCGATTTTCGCACGTACGAGAAAACCGTTGCGCTTCGCGCCGTGACCTCGACCGACGGGATGACCGCCGACTGGGCTCGTCTGCCGCATGATTTTCTCGCACGAGTTTCGTCGCGCATCACCTCAGAAGTCCGCGGCGTCAACCGCGTCGTTTATGACATTTCGTCCAAACCGCCGAGCACAATCGAATGGGAATGATGGCTGGATTAGAATCGATTGTCGAATTTCAAGATGTGTCGTACCAGATCGACGGCGCGCGAATACTCGATGATTTAAATTTTAAGATCGCATCCGGCGATGTTCTAGTTCTTCTCGGCGAGTCCGGCTGTGGAAAGACGACAACTCTGAAGCTCATTAACCGCCTTATCGAACCGACCGCAGGCGAAGTCATTGTCGAGGGCAGATCGACAATCAGTTGGGACGCGATCGAACTGCGTCGACGCATCGGTTACGTGCTGCAGGACGGCGGGCTGTTTCCGCATTTGAGCGCAGCGGCGAATGTCGGCTTGCCGCTCACCCTCACAGATACAAACTCATCGCTGTCAAAAAATCGTTGTGATGAAATGCTCTCGCTCGTCGGTCTCGATCCGGCGAAGTTTGCGGCGCGTTATCCGCACGAGCTTTCAGGCGGTCAACGCCAGCGTGTCGGCGTGGCACGGGCGCTTTGCGCCGATCCCGACTTGTTATTGCTCGACGAACCTTTCGGTGCGCTCGACGCAATTACACGCAATAATCTACAAAAAGAATTCGCCCGGCTCGTGCGCGAGCTCGGCAAAACGGCCGTGTTTGTCACGCACGACCTGCACGAAGCGATGATTCTCGCAACGCGCATCGCGCTGATGGATAACGGCAAAATTATTTTGAATGACACGCCCGAGAATTTTCGCGCGTCCGACTTGCCGCTTGCACGTGAATATCTGGCAACGGTTTAGTATGGAAGGTTTTCAATCATTCGGCGTGTAAACACTTTTTTGATCTCACTCGAAGATGTTTCGATTAACGATTCCTCTGCGAAAATTCCAACCACGACAGATTCTCCTGCAATATCTAAAGTGATTTTGAGTTCAGTTCTTTTTCCATTGAGGATTTTTACATTTTTGTAAACCGCTTTTTTGAATCCGAGGAAAGTCACTTCAGTTTTGTAAGTTCCTTCAGCGAGATTTCTAAAACTAAATACTCCGTTGTCGTCCGATTTAGTTTTAAGGGGCTTTTTGTCATTATTCTTGTAAAGTTTAATAGTCGCACCTGCAATAATCGCACCGTGTGGATCCAAAATCGTTCCGCTGAGTTCATTTTCATCACTCTCGAGGTCGGTTAGCTCAATATTCGTTGACGGGACAGGGTTTGTTTTTGAGTCCTTACTTTGGCTGTATGAAATTGATACAAGGCTAAGTAATGCAGCGAAGACAGCACTGACAAACTTGCTGGCTCGTTTTCGAACTGCTCGGAGACCGACCGGACAGTCTTTCGTCAATACGGTTCCGTCATAGCGTCGGTAAAGACGAATGCAGAGTCTACCTTCACGATTTCGTATAAGCGTTTCGACTTCCTTTTGTGTCATCTCTGCCGTGTTGTAAATATCTAATCGGCATGAATGACAATGACGCATACGCTCGTCGCCACTCATGCTTTCCCAACCGACTGAGCAAGGAGAAGCCACACGCATACTATTTACATTAAATTTCTGTTTGTCCATTGTGATAAAGATACCGTACCGATTTTTCGGATGCGTCGTGTTTACGTGAAAGTTGCATTGCGCCAAGATGTTCCTTTAAGACGCAGATGTGGAAATTCATTCATTTCTTACAAAATAATGGACAAGATCTGCTCGTGTTGACCCGCGAGCACATCTTTCTCGTTCTCGTATCGACCAGCGCCGCGATCCTGATCGGCGTGCCGCTTGGCGTTTTGCTGACACGTATCAAATCATTGCGCACGCCGGTGCTCGGCTTTGCAAATGTAATGCAAACGGTGCCGAGCCTTGCGCTCTTTGGCCTGCTGATACCGATTCCGTTTATCGGCGGCATCGGCGCCCGAACGGCCATCATCGCGCTCGCGCTTTATGCCCTGCTGCCCGTCATTCGCAACACGGTCACAGGAATCTTGGGCATTGACCCAAAACTGATCGAGGCGGCGGATGCGCTTGGCATGACCGGTTTGCAGCGTTTGAAGATGGTCGAATTGCCGCTTGCGATGCCCGTAATTCTGACAGGCATTAGAGTTGCGGTCGTGATATCGGTCGGCGTTGCCACAGTGGCAGCGGCGGTTGGCGCGGGCGGTCTCGGTACATATATCTTTCGCGGGCTTCGGCAAAACGACAACAACTTGCTAATTGCAGGAGCTCTTGCCGCTGCAATTTTGGCGCTGCTGTGCGATTTCGCGCTCGGACAATTTGAAAAATCTTACAAGATCGGTCAGAAAGCCTTCGCCGGACGTCGAAAAATGCTTGCAGCATTTGTCATAGCAGTATTCGCGGGCGTGATTGGTTTTAGTTACCTGCCCAGCAACAAAACGCCTGACTCAGATCGAGCAGTTGTAGGACCAAATGCGAAAACGATAATCGTAGGTTCAAAAGATTTCACCGAGTCGGTGATTCTCGCTGAGATACTCTCGCAGATGCTCGAAAAGCGAGGCGTGGCGGTAACGCGACAATTCGAGCTTGGCGGCAATCTCGCGCACGAGAGTTTGCTGTCGCGGGCAGTCGACGTTTACCCTGAATATACGGGCACGGCCTTCACCGCGATTCTCAAACACGCGCCCGTGACCGATCCGAAACAAGTTTATGAACAGACAAAAGCCGAGTATTCAGACCGATTTAATCTCTCGGTCAGTCCTCCGGTTGGCTTTTCAAACGATTTTGCGATTCTCGTTCGCGGCGATGTGGCCCGCAAAAATAATCTAAAGACGATCTCCGAAGCGGTCCAGTTTGCAAAAGACTGGCAAGCCGGATTTGGCCAGGATTTTATGTCGCGGGCCGATGGTTACACAGGGTTTGTAAGGGCGTACGGCCTTAGTTTTGCCAAAAACCCGCGTGAGATGGACCTCTCGCTGACATACCGTGCCTTGCAATCCGGCGAGCTCGACATCATCGCCGGCAACTCGACCGATGGTCTTATCAGCGCTCTCGATCTGTTCCAATTAGAGGATGACCGGCGCTACTTTCCGCCGTATCAGGCCGTCTTTATTGCCCGAAATGGGATCGCAGCGGATCTTGCAGAGGTCTTTGCAGCTCTCAACAACGCGATCTCAACCGACGAGATGCGACGGCTGAACTACGAGGTTGACGGCAACAAACGAACCCCGAAAGAAGTCGCGGCAGACTGGGTTGCGAATAATTAGCTTGCTAATAATCGAAAAACCCTGTAGGGTAAAGGTTTGACAATTCCGTATCTCTTCGTCGACGGTAAAGGCGCACTCAATGTGAGCGGCGCCCAAGGATAGTTCGAGGCACGGTTCGTTTAATACTGTTAGAAGCGGTTCGCATGTAAATGCGCTACCCTCGAACGTAGGTCCTTCCTTGCTACCGTTACACTGAAGATCACTCCGCGTTAGTAACTTCTTATTACATCCAGAAGAATTTGTCAGAACTAGAGTTGCGTTCACGCGCAGCGGTTTTGAAATGAAATCTTCCGTGACACGAGATTGATCTTAGATAAATGAATTTTAAAGACTTAGGCCTTGCGTCCGTACTTACGGACAAATGCGCCTCCATGGGTTACACAGAGCCTACACCCATTCAAAAGCAGGCTATTCCGCTTCTCATGAGCGGCCGCGACATGATCGCTTGTGCCGAGACCGGCACGGGCAAAACTGCAGCATTTTTGCTGCCAATACTAAACAAACTTATCGAAGGGCCAAAAGGTCCCGGCACACGCGTGCTCGTGCTTTCGCCGACGCGTGAGCTTGCAAATCAAACCGAGGAGTTTTGTCGCCAGTTTTCGCCGAAGGGAATTACCTGCACGGCGATCATCGGCGGCTCGGGCTACAAGCGACAGATGGACAGCCTGCGGCGCGGTGCGAATATTATCATTGCGACGCCCGGCCGGCTGATCGACTTTATGGATCAGGGGCTGATCGACTTTCGAGGCCTGACGACACTCGTTTTGGACGAAGCCGACAGAATGCTCGATATGGGCTTTTTGCCGTCGATAAGGCGTATCGCCAGATCGATTCCGGAAAAACGTCAGACGCTCCTTTTCTCGGCGACAATGTCGGCCCAGATCGAAGGGATAGCACACAAAATGCTGACCAATCCTGAGATGATCGAGGTCAGTCCCCGCGGTAAGGCCGCACGGCTCGTTGAGCAAACGGCGTACTCGGTTGCACCGAACTCGAAGATGGTTTTGCTGCTCGATCTGCTCGAAAAAGATGCGCTCAAGCGCGTTCTCGTCTTCACACGCACAAAACGCGGTGCCGACCGTCTCGCACACGTGCTCGAGAAACGCGAGCACAGCAGCAACCGGATTCACGGCGACCGTTCGCAGGCACAGCGCGACGCGGCGCTCAATGCGTTTAAGGCCGGCAAGACAAATGTGCTGGTCGCGACCGATGTCGCCGCACGCGGTATCGACATCGATTCGGTCCAGCATGTCATCAATTACGACATTCCTGAGGCTCCGGAGGATTACGTTCACCGCATCGGCCGAACGGGTCGCGCCGGCAATAAGGGCAAGGCGATTACAATCTTCACACTCGCCGAGGAACACTCGATGCGTGCGATCGAACGCCTCACGGGCGAAAAGGTCGAGCGCGTCGTGCATCCTGAATTTGGCGGACAGGCATTTTCTGATAACAATTCGTTTAAAAAACAAACGCCCGCGACGAAACGCAACTTTCGCTCGTTCCGCTCGCGGCGTGGACGGTAGAGGTAAAAAAAATGATCAAGAAAAAACCAGTTTTTGCAGTCGGGGACACCCTCGAAATGATGTGTGCCGCATGCGACACTGAGCAAATGCACCGCATCGACACGGTTACCAAACAAGGCGTTGTAACAAAAGCCGTTTGCGAGGCGTGCGAGACGGTCAGCACGTTTACACGCGGCGTAAAAACCGCCGTTTCAATGGGCACCGGCAAAAACGCCGCGCCATATGACCGCATGCGCAAATATAAAAAAGGCCAGGCAATGACCCACGACAAATTTGGCCGTGGCGAGGTCACCGAGGTCATCGAGCCGCGAAAGATCAACGTGCTCTTCGGCGATCAGGTCAGGCGTCTGATACACGAGCAGGTTTAACTTAACGTAAAATTGGCGCGAGAAAGGCGGCCCGTAAGTGCGAGCCGCCCACCCGTAACTATTATCTGAAATCTCCGATTGTCGATTTATTTTCGACCGCCGCGGAGGATCAATCCCAGCACCAAGCCGACTGCGGCTGAGATCAGGATCGTTTGACCGGGCTTTTGACGTGCAAACTCTTTTGCGTCGTCGACGAGCTCTTTCGGGTCCTTATTCGACAGCTCTTTGAATTTATCGCCAGCCTGCGTGAATTTATCATTTGCAAAATCGCTCGCGCGCTTTGCCGCGTCTTGTACCTTGCCCGCGTATTCCTGTGCTTGCATCTTCAAATTTCCTAAAAACTCATCGTCCGTAACCTTGTCCGAAAAACCGTCTCCGACCGGCACGAGGCTCTGTTCCAATTCCTTTTCCGCTTTTTTAACTTCTGCTTCAAATTCCGACATTATGACACTTCCTCCGAATATGTAATTTAATTGCCTAGGCGAATTTTGGCCCGCCCACTTGTGCGACGCTTCTGATGATGACCCGCCGCTGAATGGTTGTAACGAATCAACATTCTTTTAGTTCATACTTTTTGCTAAGTGAACACTTACATTAATAAACCTAATAATATAAGTAAATAGCTCGCTAGTAAAATTGATCTTGACAAATAAAGCTCCAAACGGCAGAGTCTATTGTTAAAGTTAGTAAGCACTTACTTAAATGGTTGGCAAAAAATTGATCAGCGACATTCTAAAATGCGACCCGACAGGCCGTATGAAGGCGGACGAGCGTCGTGAGCAAATCCTGCACACAGCGATCGAATTGTTTTCTCAGAAAGGTTTTAGCGGGACGACGACAAAAGAGATCGCCCGCGCGGCGGGCGTGTCCGAGGCGATCATTTTCCGGCATTTCTCAAAGAAGAGTGACATTTATCACGCAATTCTGGACGACAAGGCTCGTCACGACGGGATGAAGTTTCCATGGGAAGAGGACGCCGAGCTTCTCGACGCGATTCGCCGAAAAGATGATAAAGCCGTTTTTTACAGACTGGCGATCAACGCATTGAACAAACAGCAATCTGATGTCGGTTTTCTGCGACTGTTGATGTATTCGGCGCTTGAGGAGCATGAGCTTGCCGAGCGGTTTTTTAGCGAGTTTGTCGCCCGCATCTACGGTTTTATCGGCGGATATATCGAGGAACGGCAACGCGACGGGGCGATGAGGGTGATGGACCCGCGAATTGCCGTTCGAGCGTTTTTGGGCATGCTGATTCACCACTCGCTGAATGTGATCTTGTGGGACAAAAAGCGCTCTCTTCTTAACATTACGAACGAAGAGGCTGCGGAGAATTTTGCCGGAATTTTGCTTCGAGGCATCAGGGCATAACGATGACAAAGAGAGACTTAACAAACGCGTTAATTGCAGTTTCGGTTGCGACCGCATCGATCGTTTTGTCGGCCTGCGGTTCAAAGGCCGAGAGTGCGAATGCGAACGCAAATAATCAGCCGACGATTGTCGATGTCGCGACGACGCAAGCCGTGGTCAGGCAGATACCTACATATTTTGAGGCGACGGGTAATCTGGCGAGCGACGCCGCGACCGATGTTGCTCCGGCAATCGGCGGAAAGATCGTTGAGGTAAATTTTGACGTCGGCAGCTATGTGAACAAGGGCAGCGTGCTTTTGCGACTCGATTCCCGCGACGCACAGATTAGATTAGAGACGGCTCAGGCACAAGTTCAGCAGCAGCAAAAAGCGCTTGGCCAGGCAGTCGCGGCTTTGCGACAGGCGCAGGCGAGGCTCGGCGTTCGCGACGGCGAGACGTTTGATATCGACAAGTTCTCGCAGGTGAAATCGGTGAGAGCAAATCTCGAACTTGCGGAGAAGGAGCTTATTCGAACCGAGCGGCTTTACAACACGGGCGATGTTTCAAAATCTGCTCTCGATCAGCGACGTGCGCAGCGGGATGCACTACTCGGACAACTGGACGAGGCTCGTTCTAACGCCGCCGTTGCCATAAAAGCAATCAACTCTGCCGAGGCGCAGGTTGCATCTGCGCGAGCCGCAATCACAACTGCTCAAACGCAAGTCGATCAGGCACGCAAATCATTGAATGACACGGCGGTGCTCGCGCCCATCAGTGGTTATATCTCGGAACGCACGGCAGATCTCGGTGAGTTCATAAGCCCAAGCGTGCCAAATGCAAAGATCGCGACCATAATTCGCACTTCAAGCCTGCGTTTGAAGATCGATGTTCCAGAAGCTTCGATCGGCAAGGTCGCGACCGGTCAAAGCATAAGTTTGCAAACGAGCGCATATCCCGACCGCAATTTTACCGGAACCGTCGTCCGCATTTTGCCGAGCCTCAATCAACAGGCACGCACATTAACAGTCGAAGCCGAAGTTCCAAACGGCGACGGTTTGCTAAAACCAGGACAATTTGCGACGGTTCGCATTACGCAATCAAAACCTGAGAATGCAGTGATGATACCGGCGTCGGCCGTAAAAGCCGAGGGCGATGTCAGCAAGGTTTACGTAGTTAAAGACGGCGCTGCGCGCGAGCGACTCGTCCAACTCGGTTTGCTCGAGGGTGAAAGTATCCAAGTAAAACAAGGGCTAAACGAGGGCGAGCTGATAGCGACGAATAATCTTGCGGAGCTGTACGACGGCGTACTAGTTCGCGTTGCAAACTAAGTTCCAAGTTGCAAGTTCCAAGTTCCAAGGCATGGGTTTATGGCGAGATTTGAACGATTTGAAGAGATAGAAGGGTGGAAACTGGCGCGGCAAGTGACGAACCAAGTGTACGAGCTCAGTTCTGCTCCTGAATTCAGCCGAGATTTTGCGCTCGTAAATCAAATGCGCCGTGCATCAGTTTCAATTATGTCGAATATTGCCGAAGGTTTCGAACGAGATGGCAACAAAGAATTTCTTCAATTTCTTTCGATAGCAAAGGGTTCGTGCGGAGAAGTGCGTTCCCAGCTATACGTTGCACTCGACAGAAAATACTTAGACGATAGACGATTTCATTCGGTCAGCTCGTTATTGATCGAAACATCAAAAGTGCTCTCAGGTCTAATGAAATATCTGAAACAGTCTGAAGAACGAGGGCGAAAATTCAAATAACTTGAAACATGGAACTTGAAACCTGGAACTAGATAGTTATGCAGTGGTTAGCCGAAGTTTGTGTAAAGCGTCCTGTGTTTGCGACGATGCTGATCTTGTCGCTGGTCGTAGTCGGCGCGTTTTCGTTTCTGAGTCTCGGCGTCGATCTGTTTCCAAAGATCGACTTTCCGACGATCACAGTCACGGTCGTGAATCCCGGAGCGTCGCCGCAGGAGATCGAGACCGAGATCACCGAAAAGATCGAGGAGGCCGTCAACACGATCAGCGGCATCGACGAATTGCGTTCGACATCGATCGAAGGCATCTCGCAAGTGTTTGTGCAGTTCGTGCTTGAGAAGGATGTTAATGTCGCCGCACAAGAGGTCGAGAATCGCGTTCAGACCGTAATTCCAACCTTGCCGCAGACCGCTAAACAGCCGACTGTTCAAAAACTCGACACCGATGTCGCGCCGATCTTGCGTGTTTCGATTTCGGCGCCACGCTCGCTTCGCGAAGTCACTGAGACCGCAAAAAATAAAGTCAAGGAACGCATCGAGTCGGTAAACGGCGTCGGCCAGATCACGATCATCGGCGGCGTCGACCGGCAGATAAATGTGTGGGTCGATCCCGACAAGATGCGCTCCTATAACGTGACGCCGGCTGAGATCTCGGGCGCGCTTGCCGTGCAGAACATGGAGTTTCCGAGCGGAAGACTCGATGAAGGCCAAAAAGAAACGAGCGTTCGCACCATCGGGAAAATTCAAAAGGCTGAGGAATTTAACGACCTCATCGTCGCAAATCGCGGCGGTTATCAAGTAAAAGTAAAAGATCTCGGCTATGTCGAGGACGGAGCCGAAGAGGCGCGTTCTGAAGCTCGTTTGAACGGACAGCCGGCCGTGACGCTAATCGTCTCAAAACAATCGGGACAAAATACCGTCGCCGTCGCACGCGAGATAAAAGAGCGACTCAAAGAGATCGAGCCGACTATGCCAAAAGATTTTCAGATGCGCATTATCGGCGACAACTCGATCTTTATCGAGAACAGTTTGCGCAATATCGAGGAGCACTTGATCGTCGGCTCAATCCTTGCGGCGATAGTGGTTTTTTTCTTCCTGTGGAATTTCCGGGCAACGTTCATCGCCGCAATAGCGATCCCAACCTCAATTATTTCAACATTTGCCCTGATGTATGCGATGGGTTACACGCTCAACTCGATCACGATGTTGTCGCTCACGCTGATGGTCGGCATCGTGATCGACGACGCGATCGTCGTACTCGAGAACATCTACCGCTTTGTCGAAGAGAAGGGCATGAACCCGTTTCAAGCCGCGATCGAAGGCACGCGTGAGATCGGCCTTGCCGTGCTGGCGACAACGCTTTCGCTGATGGCGGTGTTCGTTCCGATTGGTTTTATGCAGGGCATCGTCGGCAGATTTATGTCGTCGTTCGGGCTGACGGCGTCGTTCGCGGTCGCGGTTTCGCTGATCGTTTCGTTCACGCTGACGCCGATGCTCGCCGCGAGGCTTATTAAGAAGTCCAAAGTCCAAGGTCCAAAGTCCAAAGCCGTTAACGACGAAATCCACGGAGACGGAATGTTATCGGAGGACGAGAAACCCAGGACTTTGGACATTGGCCATGAGACTTCGGACTCGCATTATACCGGCTGGTTTAGACGTGTCGACGGTGTTTACGCGTGGCTGCTGCGCTTTTCAATGTCGCATCGCTGGGTGATCGTCACGCTTTGTGCTCTTGTCTTTTTGAGCATTGTGCCGCTGTTTATGTTCGTCGGCAAAAACTTTTTGCCGGTCGATGACCAATCGCAATTCGAGATATCGGTTCGAGCGCCCGAGGGTTCGAGTCTCGGACAAACTTCGCAGATCTTTGAGCAGATCGCGTCCGAGATTCGCAAGATTCGCGGCGTAACCGACACGCTCGCAACGGTCGGCGGCGGCCAGCAGCAAGTCGTCAACGCCGGCACGATTTACGTCAAATTGTCCGACATAAAGACGCGCCCAAAATCGCAGGAGCTAATGATGGATGATGCGCGTGAGCTGTTAAAACAGTTTCCACCGGAGCTGCGAACCGGCGTTCAGCAGGTGCAGGCGTTCTCGGGCGGCGGTTTTCGCAACGCGAACGTGCAGTTCCTGATTGCCGGACCTGACATTGCAAAGTTAACGGAATACTCGGAAAAGATCGCCGCGAAAATGAAGACGGTTCCCGACGCCGTCGATGTCGATTCAACACTCATCGGCGGCAAGCCCGAGGTGCAGCTCGAAGTCGATCGTGACACGGCGGCCGATCTCGGCGTTCGTGTCGGCGATGTTTCACAGGCGCTCAACACTCTGATCGCGGGCCAGCAAGCTACGACATTCAACCAGGGAACCGACCAATACGAAGTGCGAGTTCGCGCGATCAATACATATCGCACGAGTATCGAGGGATTGAAACGCGTGATTGTTCCATCGACAAAACTCGGTTGGGTGACGCTCGACCGTGTCGTAAAAGCAAAGAGCGGCACCGGCCCGAGCGCCATCGACCGCACAAATCGCCAACGCCAAGTCACGCTGCTTGCCAACACGCGTCCCGGCGGTTCGGCGGCGAGCATTACGGCCGCGATCGACAGTTACATCAAAGAGCTAAATCTTCCCACAGGTTATCGCACCGGTTACGTCGGCCAGTCGAAGGAGATGGGCAAGGCTGGATTTTATTTTCTGCTCGCGTTCGCGCTGTCATTCATCTTTATGTACATCGTGCTCGCCGCGCAATTCGAGTCGTTCATTCACCCGGTGACGATCTTGCTGACGCTGCCGCTGTCGGTGCCGTTTGGGATTTTGAGCCTTTTGGTTGCGGGACAAACCGTGAACATCTTTTCCGGTCTCGGCCTGCTGCTGCTCTTCGGCGTCGTTAAGAAAAACGCGATCTTGCAGATCGATCATACGAACACGCTTCGATCACGCGGAATGTCGCGTTACGACGCGATCATCCAGGCAAATCGCGACCGTCTGCGCCCCATCCTTATGACTACGATCGCTCTCGTCGCCGGAATGATACCGCTCGTCGTAGGCTCGGGCGCCGGAGCCGGAACAAACCGTTCGATCGGAACGCTTGTCGTCGGCGGACAAACTTTGTGTTTACTCCTCACACTGCTGGCCGTGCCGGTTTTCTATTCGATATTCGACGATCTCGCCGAGCTGCGTTTGTTTAGATACGTCAACCGTTTTGCAACCTCGCTCTTTGGCGGGTTAAAGCGACGCGTGGCAACGGCGACAAACTCAATATTCAGTAAACAATAATCGCGTTTTATATGTTTCGCTTTTTTTCTATCATCGCTCTCACTGTGCTCGCTTTGGCGGCAGGCATGCGGGCGCAAACGCCGATGCCCTCGCCGGAAAATGTGCCGGGTGTGCCCGATATCGCGCCGAATTATAGATCCGACGAACGCGGTTTGCCTGAATTAATGCGCGTCGGCGTCGATGTAACGCAGCAAAAAGCCTTGACCCTGAATGACGCGATAACGCTCGCGCTTGAGAACAACCGCGACATCGAAGTCACGCGAAAGACGGCGACGATCGCCGAGTTCGATCTGCGCGCGGCGCGCGGCTTTTATCAGCCACGGCTTTCGGGACAAACTTACTATGACCGCTCGACGACGCCGAACGTCAGCATCTTCAGCAGCAATCAAAAGACGACAGTCGGCACGCTGCTCGGTAACGTCGCGCTTAATGCGCCGCTGACGAACAACGGAACCGTGCTGTCCGGCGGATTTAACAACCAACGCGTGACGACCGATAATCCAATCTCGATACTTAGTCCGCAACTAAATTCGAGTCTTAGCTTTTCTGTGACGCAGCCGTTGTTTCGGGGTCGACGAATCGATCAGCCACGACGCACGATCGAGATCGCGAAGAAAAATATCGAGCTTACCGAAACACAATTTCGTCAGCGAACAATCGAAACTGTTGCGACTGTCGAGAAAGCTTATTGGGATCTGACATACGCGCTGCGCAATTTACAGGTCCAGCGTGACGCTGTTCGCGACGCGCGGCGGCAGCTCGAACACAATCGGCGATTGGTTAACGAAGGCCAACTCGCCCCGATCGACATCGTCGCGGCCGAGACGCAAGTTGCAAACTTCGAGCAGTCGGTTTACGACGCGCTCAACACGGTCAATCTCGCTGAGAATGTTCTGAAAAATCTGATCTCGCCAAATCGCTCAAACGAAATTTGGAACGTCGCGCTCATGCCGGTCGAACCTGTCGAGGTCGCGATCCCGAATTCGACATTGGGCGAAGCCGTCGAACTTGCGCTCGACAATCGCCCCGAGCTTGAACTCAACAAAAAGCAAAAAGACATCAACTCAATTGACCGACGTTTCTATCGCGATCAACAGCGGCCGCAGATTGATTTTTTTGCGAGCTACTCCTCAGCGGGAATCGGCGGCAGTCTTAATCCGAATTTCAGCAGCCCGTTTTGCGCGAACAGTCCCACGCCAGCGCTTTGCCAAGCTGGTGTGCAGACTCAACTACAGACATTTCTGTCTCAAATCGGAGGTAGCACTACGGCCGTAGCCGATATTTTTGTGAGAAAGTATCCCGTATTCCGTTTTGGTGTTAATTTCAATCTGCCGCTGTTTGGCGACAAAACTGCTTCGGCGCAATATGGCAAGTCCCTTGTCGAGGCCGAGCGGCTCGATGCTCAACGTGAGCAGATCGAGCAAGGGATTCAGGTCGAGGTTCGCAATGCGCTGCAATCGATACGCACCGCCGAAGCGCGGCTTCGCGCCGCCGCGATCGTTCGCGAAAATTCAATAAAGCAATACGAGTCCGAACAACGCAAACTCGACGAAGGCCAGTCGGACGTTTACCGCGTGCTTGAGCGCCAAACCGCGCTCACCATCGCGCGCAGCAACGAACTCCGCGCACGAATCGAATTGAACAAAGCCGTCACTGAGCTGACGCGTGCGACCGGCAACACGTTAAAAGCAAACAACATCGAGCCAAAGGTAAAGAAATGAAAGCGGTTTACATAACCGAATTTGACGGCACGAGCATAGAGCTGCGCGACGTTCCCGATCTTGCGAAACCGACGGTTGAGCAAGTACTGGTCCGCGTTCAGGTTGCTGGTTTGAATCGCGCTGATCTGCTGCAAGCTCGTGGGCTCTATCCGCCGCCGGCCGGTTACTCGCCGAACGTTCCCGGTCTCGAGTTCGCGGGCGAGATCGCGGCTGTTGGCGACGATGTAAAAAATTTACAGGCAGGTGAGCGTGTATTCGGAATAACTGCGGGCGAGGCGCAGGCTGAGTATTTGTTGATCGATGCAAGTTTGTGCGCCAAGATTCCCGACAATTTGTCTTTCGCACAAGCTGCTGCAATTCCCGAGGCGTTCATCACGGCGCACGACGCGATAATTACGCAAGGTGATCTGAAAAGCGGCGAGACATTACTGATACATGCCGTCGGTTCTGGCGTCGGTCTTGCAGCATTGCAGATAGCAAAATCAAAAGACGTAACCGTCGTCGGCACATCGCGAACCGCGGACAAGTTAGCGCGCTGTGACGAGTTTGGACTTGATGTCGGAATTTTAACTGATAAAGAAATTCAGTTTGCAGAACAGATCGCCGACATCACCGACGGCAAAGGTGCAGACGTTATACTCGACCTTGTCGGTGCGGCACACTTTGAACAAAATGTTGCGAGTCTCGCACAAAAAGGAAGATTGATGTTGGTTGGTCTGACATCGGGTCGCACCGCTGAATTCAACCTCGGCATCGCTCTGCAAAAACGCGCTCACATCATCGGCACTGTCTTCCGTTCTAGATCGACGGAAGAAAAAGCTACGGCGACGCGCAGATTTGCCGACGAAATCGTTCCGCTGATCGCAGCCGGCATCATTCGTCCAAACCTCGATCGTGTTTTCGCAGCCGCAACCGTGGTCGATGCTCACAAATATCTTGAGTCTAACGAGAGTTTTGGAAAGGTCGTGTTGGAGTTTTAGATTGCAATGTGCGCCGCGGCCGCGTCGGTGACGATGCAAAGTCCGGAGACACCGTTCACATCGAGTTCACCGATTAATTTGGCGGCTTGCGCATAAGTCAGGCCGCCGGCCTCGAGCTTGTCGAAAGAAACAACAGACCACATAGGTCGTTCGATATCGCAACCGATCACTTCAGGTTCATCCGACTCGATAAACTTCGACAGCGACTCGATAAAAGCCTCTTTTGCGATTCTATCGCCAAAAACATTATTCTGTCCGGCGACCGCCCGTCTTTTACGAAGATGCGGCAGCCCGGACCTCATTTCCTGAATTCTCATACAAACGTCGAGCGCAGCCAAACTTTATCATAGCCCCAAAAGTGATGTAAATACTTTTTTGTTTCGACAGATTTAGCCACGAATGCACGAATGAATCGGAGTCAGTTCAAATTTTGTGGTGCTTTGCGTGCTTTGCGGCTTCGCGTGATAACAATGTGGTTTCACGCAAAGACGCTAAGATCGCAAAGTCTCGAACAGCATTAACGCCACATGCTCTGCTTTTTATTCGTGCATTCGTGGCAAATTTCTTTAGCGACTTGGTAAAATAAAATTCCGTTTATGCTTTACCGCGAATCGTTTTTTATCACAGGCTTTCCGGGCTTTATCGCAAGCCGGCTTGCCGAGCAGCTAGTCGGGCCAGAGCGGCAGATGTTTCTGCTCGTCGAGCAGAGGTTCGTCGAGCTAGCGATGGAAGAGGTTGAGCAGATCGCCGAAGCCACCGCAACCCCGCTCGATAATTTTGTGATCGTCGAGGGCGACATCACGCTGCCTAAGCTCGGAATCTCGGACGCCGATCTCGAGGTGATTCAAATCGAGACTACCGATATCTTCCATCTTGCTGCAGCGTACGATCTCGCAGTGGCGAAGGACATCGCGTTTGATGTAAATCTTCTCGGTACGCGGCACGTGAACGATCTTGCTTGTTCGATAAAAAATCTGCGGCGATATCATTATGTCTCGACTTGTTACGTCGCCGGAAAACGGACGGGACAGATTCTCGAAACAGAACTGGAACACAGCGCCGGTTTTCGCAACTTTTACGAGGAAACAAAATATCTCGCCGAGCAAGAAGTTGAAAAATTAAAAAGCCACTTGCCGGTGACGATATATCGTCCGTCGGTCGTCGTCGGGGATTCGCAGACCGGCGAAACCGCAAAGTACGACGGCATATATCATTTGATCCACTATTTGCGAATGGCGCCTTTCCTGCTGCGCGTCGTAAACGTCGGCAACAACGACGTGCGACTCAATCTCGTGCCCGTCGATTTTGTCGTCGATGCGATTGCAACTTTGGCATTCGATGAAGCGGCGCTCGGCAAGACGCTTGCGATCGCCGACGCCGCGCCGCTGACGACCGCTGAACTTTTTGACGTGCTTGCAAAAGAACTAACTGGCCGCAAATCCGAGTACACGCCGCCGACAAAAATTGTCGAGTGGTTTCTCAACTTATCGATCTCGCCCGCGCTCACCGGCCTGCCAAATCACGGCGTGCCGTACTTTTTTCTCTCGCAAAATTACGATACGAGCATCGCCGACGAGCTTCTGAAAAAACACGACGTAATCTGTCCGCGATTTCAAGACTATGCCGGCAACTTGCTCGATTTTGTCGATGAGTTTCCGAAGCTTTGATTTCATTGCGTTAATCGCAGCTTTGCGTGAGATTTCCCGCAAAGACGCAAAGACCGCAAAGCAAATGAATTCAAGTTTCGAGCATCATACTGCCGAATGTTATTTAAGTCTGTATCTATAAAGACATTATTTTGTCTCGGTTTAATGGCCACCTCAGCGATTCTTGCTAGTGCGCAGAGTGGTCGCATTACTGCGACGCCGACCGCGACGCCGCCGGACGAAACTCTGCGAATCGACACCGAGGAGATCAAATTAAATGTCCTCGCATTTGACGAACGCGGCGAATTTTTTCGCGACGTGACTGCAAACGACCTCGTCATTTCAGAGAACAATATTCTGCATCCGCCGACGAGTGTGCGTCGCATTGCTGCAAATGTTTTGATAGTGATGGACACGGGCGGCGAACTCCGCAGCGTAAAAACTCTGGACCAAACACGAAAGGTAGCACGCGGCGTAGTTGAGAGTTTACGTCCGGGCGACTCGTTTTCCCTCATTAGTTACGCCGACAAGGCTGAGGTCGTCGGCGAGTGGACAAGCGACAAACAGCAAGCGCTCGCCGCGATAAAGCGGACGAATTTTGGCCGCCGCTCGGTCTTTGTCGATGCACTGAAACTCGCGACCGTTTTTTTGGAACGCTCAGGGCTCGATAACAAACACCTTGTCTTAATAACCGACGGCACCGACAGTCTCGGACGCTCGTCGCAGAAATTCGACGCGTTGCAGCGGCTGATGGCGACAGACGTCAGCGTTCATGTGATCAGTTACACCTCGATGGAAGCGGTTGCGATTGAGCCGCGAACCAAACGGACTTCGACGACTCCGCCGCCTAAAGCTCTTCCGCCGGAGGTCGTCGATCAATTGCCTAACGACGTTAAGATCGCTGCCAAACGCCCAAAGATCGGCCCGACCATCAACATGGACCGCACGCTGATCAAACGCATGAAAGCTCGCAAGGCCGAACTCGAAGCCGCACAAGAACAGCTCGAAAAGCTCGCCGAGAACACGAACGGCGAATTCATCCTGCCCGAAACCGTTGACGAAATGGTCGAGAAAGCCTCGCTTGTCGCACGCATGATCGACTCGTCATACGTCGTCACCTATATGCCAAAAATTTCCGTCGCCGAAACCCGAGGGCTAGCCGAGCGTAACATCGAGGTCACCTCAAAACGCCCCGGCCTCATCGTGCAGTCTCGACGCAAGCTGCTTATTCAGGCAGAAAAGAAGAATTAGCCACAGATGAACACGGATAAACTCAGATCAAGTTATTGATCTTATCTGTTTCCATCTGTGTTTATCTGTGGCAAATATTCTTAGATTAGCGGTCGGCTCGTGAAAACCCAATACAAAATAAACCCGCTCGCAATGATCGAACTGATGAGCAGCAAGACCAGCAGCCCGATCAACCCAAATACAAAAATGTAATCACTCGTCTTGCCTTTGCCGTGGCCCGCGGCGCGTGTGCGGATGAGGTTCATGTTCTGTTTGTTGGCCTTCCAGACAAAATCGAACGCGTCGCCGACGAATGGCACCATTCCGACTACGTAATCGAGCCCGATATTAAACGCCATTCGTAGCAGCGTGATCTTTGGCACGCCGTAGCGAACGCCTGCGAACAAAATATAAAACGACGCGAATGACGTAAGCGTGTCGCCTACATTCGGCACGAGCCCGATCAGCGAATCAAGCCCAAACCGCCATCCCGTGCCCGGAATGCGAAACAGTCCGTCGAGATAATGCGACAGATCTTCAAGGCCTTCTTCGATCTCGATCTGACGTTTAGTTTGAATTTCCTTCATAAGAACTCGCCACAGAGAACACAGAGGTCACAGAGAAATGCGCTTAACTCCTTCGCGGAGCATCTTTGCGCCAAAGTTGATTAAGAGCCCACGTTTAAGACCGGTTGCTTTTAGATAAGACAGAATCTGGGCGGTTGAGACGTCGGGGAGTTTACTGAGTGATTTGATCTCAACTATCACTTCTTCTTCAACGAGTATATCGATCCGCTGGCCTTTAATAACTTTGTCTTTGTAAATGACATCTATCTCAAGCTGTCTCGAATAACGAATACCTCGCAAATCGAATTCATGACAAAGAGCTTCTTCATAAATCGACTCGAGCAAACCCGGACCGAGTGTTCAGTGAACTTCGATAGCTGCACCAATGATCTTCTGCGTAAGTACATCGTTTTCCTTCTCTGAGTTCTCTGTGGCGAACTATCTTCCGACTATCTTCACGGATAAGATTTTATCGCCGCGCACGATTTTATCTACGATCTTCATATCTTTTTCGCTGACGCGGCCGAATACCGTGTAGCCGCCGTCGAGGTGCGGCTGAGGGCTATGCGTCACAAACCACTGCGAACCGCCGGTGTCTTTTCCGCTCAGGGCCATGCCGACCGCGCCGCGTTCGTATGGCAGCATGTTTACTTCACAGCGGATCGACCAACCCGGACCGCCGTTGCCGTCGCCACGCGGATCGCCGTCCTGCATCACAAAGTTCGGCACGACGCGATGGACTTCGAGGCCGTTGAAATACTTGCTTCGTGCAAGCTTTACAAAATTATCGACCGTCAGCGGCGCCTGTTCAGGATAAAAATCGATGGTGAACGTGCCTTTCTCTGTCGTCAGCATCGCCTTAACCGAGCCGTTTTTGCGCGACAACGCACGTCGATAATCCGAGTCAGTATTCAAAACCTGCCCAAGCTTTGTGCGTAGAGCCGCTACATACGGTAAAACCTGATCCCTGTGCAGTCCGCGGGCATTATTGACCGCCGTTTGGGTACCTACAGGGTTCTCTTGTTTCTGCGTCTCATCGAGCGATTCGAACGCCTTTTTGCGGACAAGGTAATCGGGGGCGTTCAGGGCGAGAAGAAACATTCGAACGGATCCCATCTTGTCGACCTTGAAAAGTGCGTCAAGGATCGAAAGCTGCGCGTCGTTTTCGGTCTTATCGGTCAGAAGTGCTTTTGTGAATGCGGCTTTCAATTCGTTCACATTTTCTTTTGATGCCGGGAGATCCGCCAGCAGATTCGCGGCCGTTGCGCGTATCTGAACGTCGCTATGTTGTAAGTGTCGCCGCAAAACCTCGCCCAGATCAATTGGCTTGAAGGCAGCATAGGCGGTCAGCACATCCGGCACCGCCATAGGCGAAAGTCCTTTGTCGGCCATTAACAAACGCAAGATCTGCTGAGCCTCAGTCTTATATCTTTCAAGGTTTTCCGGATATTTCTCCTTTGGCAAAGTTGCTAGAGTGCCAAGCCCCTGCGCGATGCTCGATGCGCTGCGCCAATCCTTGAATATCGGCGAAGGAGCCGATGTAAAACGCCCCAGCATGCCGAGCATCAAAAGCTGCGGATCAACTTTTGCCCTAGCTATCGACGTTTCGGGCGCGTTCATTATCAACTGCAACAGACGTGGAGGAGCAGACTCATAGAGCGTTCCGCCCGCACTGCTTGGCGGAATATTTTTTTTCCCGGCCAAAATATTTCCTAATGCGGTTCCGATCTCAAGCCACTCGCTCAGTTCCGGGGGCGATGCATAATATTTTGTCGCGGCAAGACTTTTCCCATCACGCCGTATGACCTGCGTGATCGTCGCGGCTTGGTAATCTTCTAAGGGTCGCACAGCACGTTCATCCCTCAAATTGCCCAATGCCCTGACCGCCGAAACGCGCACGCGCGAGTCACTGTCGCTGGTTGCTGCTTTAATAAGAAGGTCAACCGCTTCGTTATCTTCGGCGGCGCCGAGGACGCGGGCGGCGTTGGCACGGACGACGGCGTCGCCGTGAGTTTTCAGCAGTTCGCGTGCTTCGACGTTGGCATTTTTTGCTCGCAGGCGGGCCAGTGTGTTTAGCGCGTCGGCAACGACAGCCGGGTCGGAGTAACGCAAAAACTTACGAGCGACATCTTCACCGCCCTGTGGTTTCGCTCTGAGGATGGCAGTCATGCCGAGTCGGATGATCTCAGTCGATGGAACAGAGCGTTTTGCGCTGTCAAAATCAACGGCTTTTAGAATCGCGGCACCGAGCTCTTTTGATCTCTCGTTTTTAGCGTTTACAGCGGCAATCTTGCCGGCTGCCTCGACAAGCCGCGCAACGACACTCGCCGGTTTCATCCCCGCGTCATTCTCGTTCAGCAACTCCGTTCCCGAACCAGGTCTTAACGCGTCAACGATCACATCGGCGCTTTTCACCGATTCGATCTCGCCCAGAGCGAAGGCGGCCATGACGCGAACTTTCTCCGATGCGTCGTTTGCTAGCAGGTTGGCGAGTGCTGGAATCGCTTCGTCGCGGCCAATGCGCCCGGCGGCGAGCGCGGCTCGCTCGCGCACTTCGGCGTTGGGCGATTTCATCAAATCTTCGAGCGTTTTGTCGTAGCGTCGCGCGTCTTCGGCTTTTAGGATTTGGATGCCGATGTTTAAGGGAATCTGCGCAGGAATCGCAACGGCGAAACAAATTAGAGCGATGAGTGATGCAAAGTACTTCATGTTAAGCGTCTGTTCTGTCGCCCGCTAAGCGGGCTCTGGTAAATTATTGCGTTTTCCCCCACGCTTCGCATGGGGCTAAATTCCGTCGCTGCTCCGCAGCTAAGAAGTTTCGATAATCTCATAGCTCGTCGTGATCGTCGCGGTTGGTCTAACGGTGGCGGCGACGGAGCAGTATTTTGTGTCGGAGAGTTCGACGGCGTCCGCGACGGCTTTGTCGGAAACGTTGCGGCCATGCACGATATGGTGGACGTGAAAGGTGACGAATTTACGCGGATGATCGTCGGCGCGCGTGCCCGTGATATCGACTCGATAATCAGTCACGTCCTGTCGTTTTTTGAGCAAGATCGAGATCACATCCGCCGCCGTGCAGCCCGCGACAGAGACGAGCAGCATTTCGACCGGCGTCGGCGCCGAGTGTCTATCTCCTTTTACGTCAATAGCTTGCGAATAACCGCTCGATGTCGTGCCGATAAAAAATTCGTCGCCTGCGTAATGGATCGAGGCTTTGTATTCATTTGCCGCCATAATTTTATTGTCTGTTATGACGCGATTTTAACATAATCTTGGCTGGGATAGCCGAACCCGCGAACAACCCTTGGCACGGAATATGCTTCATAACGCGCACGACGGGTAATTGTGCCCGATTCTCTAAATAATAAGGATGGCCATTATGAAAAAGCTGACCAATACAGTTGTTTATGTTGCTCTCTTCACAGCATTTATTTTAGGTTTTGCAGACACGGCTGACGCGCAAAAGCGGAATGAGCGCGACATTCGCGACGCAGTTCGCAGTCTCAATTCGAAGCTTGACGATTTTGAATATAACCTTCGTAATCAGATGCAGAATAATTCTGATTCGAAGGATGAGCTCGCGACGGTCGACGATGAGATTCGCGCGCTGCGTAACGCGATCTTCGACTTTCAAGAAAATTACGACCGCAAACGCGAAAATCGCGACGACGTTAGTAAGATTGTGCAGGCCGCACAGACGATCAACGACGGCGTCGGACGCGCCCAGCTCAATCGCCGCGTCGAAGACGACTGGAAAGCGGCGCGAGCGCAGATTGACCGCTTGAGCGCGAATTACGGCGTAGTCAATAAGTGGGACGGATCGAGTTCACCGCAGTATTCGCCACCGGTTTCGACGAGTGGAACTTTTAATGTTGGTTTGTCCGGCACATATGATCTCGACCGAGGCCGCAGCGAAAACATCGACGACGTTGTTTCTGACACAAACCTCGGCAACGACCAGCAGCAGGATCTCAAGAGCAAACTCGAGGCGCCCGAGCAGATCGCGATCGACATTCGCGGAAACCAAGTTACGCTCGCGACGACGAACGCTTCGCCGGTGACTTTTATCGCAGACGGTCGTGACAAAGTCGAAAAGAGTCCAAACGGCGCGACGATTCGACTGCGTGCGACGCTGAGCGGCAATGCTCTGACCGTCGCGTCGCTCGGCGGCGAAACAGATTACACAATTACGTTCACATCGGTGAGCAATGGTCGCGGGATGAAGGTCTCGCGACGCATAACGACTGACTATCTCAATCAAACCGTTTTCGCCGAGAGCGTTTATAACAAGAGCGACTCGGTCGCGCGGCTTGGCATTCCGGCAGGCGGCAATGCGCCGACCGATCCAAACGGCGGTTACTCCGACAACGATCAATCGGGCAACGTCAATAACGGCGGCGCTCCGAGCATCGTGACGACAAAGCCGGGCAATTACGTCGTGCCGAACGGCGTTGTAATAACCGGTCGTCTCGACAACGAGATCAACACAAAGATCTCGCAGAACAACGACCGCTTTCGAATGACGGTGCAGTCGCCGGATGAGTTTCGCGGCGCGACAGTCGAGGGTTACATTTCGGGCATCAATCGCTCGGGCAAAGTTACGGGACAGTCAAAACTTACGCTAAATTTTGAGCGAATAACTCTGCGTAACGGACAGACGTATGATTTCGCCGGCAATTTGCAAGCAGTTCAGGACACAAACGGCAAAGTCGTAAAGATCGACAACGAAGGCACGGTTAAAGGCGACAGCCAAACCAAGGAAACCGCAAAACGCGGCGGCATCGGCGCCGGTGCCGGAGCAATTCTCGGTGCGATCATCGGCGGTGCGAAAGGCGCTGCGATCGGCGCCGTTATCGGCGGCGGTGCAGGTGCAGGCTCTGTGGTTGTTACCGGCAAAGAAGACATTCGCTTGATGCAGGGCTCGATGATCACAGTGCAATCTTCGTCACCGGCAAACACCGGGCCAAGATAAACCAAGCTCTCCTCCTTACGAAGGAGGAGTCCGGCTTTAGCCGGGAGGTGGTTCTTTGGTCAGCAAGATTCTATGTCTGCTAACAAAAGAACCACCCCGTCATCCCGACAAAGACGTCGGATGCCACCCCTCCTTTGTAAGGAGGGGAGCCTTTTTCTAACTTAAATTACTTGTCGGACTTCTCTGAAAATCTGCCAGATGACGGCAGATTTTCTTCTTGTTATCATGCCTTATCTGTTTTTATCTGTGTGATCTGTGGCCATTTCTTTCAAAACACTTCCTGAGAAGTTCGAACAGTACCGCGACCGCAAATGGCGGCGTGATGATTCTTTGAAGATCGATTCCGCCGAAGAAGTCGAGGCCATGGTCGAGGAATTGGGTTTTTGTCTCGGCTTAACGGATGCGCGCAAAATGATGCCTTCGGTTTACATTGCCGTCTGCGGTCGCCGCGACGCGCACATGCCGCGAAATGTGCAGAAAGATTTCGAGGCGAGCCGCGCGTGGGTTTTGAAGGACGAGGTTATTGCACGCGGAAAAGTTTATTACGCAAAACTGGTAAAAGGACATTCGATGTTCCTCGCCCCGCGAATGATCCCTGTCTTCAATACCATCTGGGGCGTGCCGAAAACCCGCGAGGCAAAAGACCTTTCAGGCAGCGCCAACAAGATACTAAAAGTGCTGCGCAAAGAATGGGAAATGGGCTCGGCCGACCTTCGCGCCGCGGCGCAGATCACGACCCGGCCGCGATTCACAAAAGCGATGGACAAACTGCAGAAGACGATGAAGGTCCTGCCGCAGGAAGTTCTATACTCGCCCAAGTTCACATACATCTGGACGCTCGCCGAAGCGCGTTTTCCTGAAGAGCTAAAAATAAAAATGAAACGCGAGACGGCCGTTCGCGAACTCGCACGAACATACTTGCAAATGTGCGGAATGACGCTGCTAGGCGATCTTTCGCGCACATTCGGTTTCTATCGTTGGGAATCTGGTAAGGCAAATCACGAGCTTGTGGATGAAGGTTTTGCGGAGCGTCTGACAACCGGTGTTTATAAGTTAAGATAACTCACCACAGAGCCACAGAGAGTGCAGAGACCACTGAAAAAAACAAAGCAATTCTTCGATGTTCTCTGTGGGCTCGGTGGCTAATTCTTCATTGTCATTAGACTCGCAAAAATCTCAATGCCGTCCCAGAGATTCTGCAAACGAATGTTCTCGTTTTCTGCGTGCTGGTTGTTGTCGTAGTTTGCGATGGGAACGGTGATCGTCGGCTGGTTTAGCACCTCGACGACGATGGACAATGGAAGGCTGCCGCCTAGCGTAGGCATTCGGACGATCGGGTCGGTTGACGTTGCCTGCACTGCGTCGATGACGGCCAGCGAGATGGGAAGGTCCATTCTTGTTCGCTGCGCGTTGTAGCCGCCGGATCGCGCGGTGAGTTTTGCAATGAAGGGATGCTTGAGACGCTCGGCGGCGGTCGGTTCATGGTCAATAATATGAAAACCTTGCGACTCGATGTGCCGTCTTAGTTTCTCGACCTGTCGCACGTGGTCGTTGCCTTTGACGAGCCGCAGATCGAGCACAGCGCTCGCCGATGACGGGATCACATTTCGTGCCAATTCTCCGACGTCGCCGCTTTTGAATCCGTTGATATTTAGCGACGGTTGGTTGATCAGATCGAGAAGACTTTTTCCGCCGCCTTCCGTGTAAGCGATCCCAAGCTGCCGTTTTATCTCTTCGTCATACTGCGGCGCATCCTTGATCGCCTGAAGCTCCACGGCCCCAAGCGGTTCGACATCGTCCGCCCAACCTTTGACAGTGATATTGCCGCGGTCGTCCTTCATCGACGACAATAGCCGGGCAAGCGTCAGGGCCGGGTTAGGCGACCAATTGCCGTAATGCCCGCTGTGCAGCGGCCGGTTTGCCCCGTAAACGGTGAGATCGACATTCACGTCACCCCGAACGCCAAAGACAACTTGCTTCCGCCACGACTGATGCACCGGCCCGTCGCAGACGATAAATGCATCGGCTTTGAGCAGGTCTTTGTGCTTTGTGAGTATCTCTCTCAGGTTCGGCGAACCCGCTTCTTCTTCGCCCTCGAAAAAGAATTTGATATTGACCGTTGGCTTGATGCCTTTGGCGATCAGCGCGTCGAACGCGGTGAGGATCGCAAACACTCCGGCCTTATCGTCCGACGTCGAGCGTCCGTAAAGCCGCCATTCCGGGTCGATCTTTTCACCCGCTGCCGGAAAAGGAATCATCTTCCCGCCATTCTCCAGCGACGCGCTACGCAAAACCGGCACCCACGGCTCGCTTCCCGTCCAATCTGCCGCATTTGTCGGCTGGCCATCATAATGAGCGTAAAAGATGACCGTCTTCGTTGCACCCGGCGTTATCCATTCACCATAAACCACGGGCGGAACTTTGTTGTCTTGTGCTTCAAGTAGCCGCGGGTTCAAACCGCGCCGTTTCATAAATCCGACAAGATAATCGGCATTTCGCTTGATGCTCGGAGTATCGGCGGCAACATTCGGGATGGCGAGGATCTCAACAAACTCGCTTAGGAGTTGGTGCTCGTTGGCGGTGCGGTATTCGCGAACGAGTTTTGAAACGGTGTTTTGACTAGAACAAACCGGCGAAAGAAGAAGAACCAAAACCAGAATAAGCGAGGATCGGCGAAACAGGTGCATAAAATTATTCGACAGTCTCACCTTCTTCGTAAAGAGTCTCCGGTGCAATATCGGCGCCGTTTGGCCATGAGATCGTCCACCCGTCGACAAAAAATGTCTTGAAATATTTTTTGTCCTTGAGCGGTTTATACACACCCCGACCGAGGCCCCACTTAGAAAAGTCGGCGATCCGTTCTTCGCCGTTATTGAATACAACGTGAATCTTGTAGTCAGAGACATATTTCGCGTCAATGACCACCGGCATATAATTCTTATTTCTGGCAACTAGTCGAGCGGATCGATTTTGCGAACCTCGCTGAGTTTTTGCGCTCGTTGCCAGTTTGCCGTTAGTTCGTTTTTGTGTAATTTGGCCCATTTCTTAATAAGCGACTTGGCCGTTCGCGATTTCATTCTGCCTTCGACCATATTACCATCAAGGTCAAACTTTGCCTTCTGTCCCTGATATTCCGCATGAAAGTGTGGCGGATTGTGATCATTGTGAAACATCCGAATAATAATCCCGAAGAAGAAAGATACATACGGCATATCAATACTTCATCAATGCCTGCACAGCAACCTCAACATCTTCCGATTGCGGCAGGATGAAATCTTCCAATTGCGGGGCGTAGCCGACGAATGTGTCGGTGGCGCCGACGCGGCGGACGGGAGCGTCGAGGTATTCGAAGAGTTCGTCCGAGATGCGGGCGGCGATCTCGGCGCCGTAGCCGTATGAGATCGGGTCCTCGTGAGCGACGATGACGCGGGAAGTTTTCTTGACGGACTCAGCGACGGCTTCCCAATCGTAAGGGACGAGCGTGCGAAGATCGATAATCTCGACCGAGATTCCCTGCTGTTCGAGACGTTTGGCGGCCTGATTTGAACGCTCAACAAGCGCGCCGTAGGTGACGATGGTTACATCTTGCCCAGCGCGAACGGTTTTTGCTTTGCCGAACGGTATCAGAAATTCACTCGACGGATATTGCGACTTGTTGTAGATCTGGCGATATAGATGTTTGTGCTCTAAAAATAAAACAGGATCGTCGCAACGAATCGCCGTTCGCAATAAACCGCTTGCATCGAGCGCCGTTGACGGATAAACGATCATCAAACCCGGCGTGTGCGAAAAAAGTGTCGTACCAGATTGCGAGTGATAAACGGCGCCGCCTTTCAGATAACCGCCGACCGGAACACGCATGACCATCGGGCATTTTGTATCGCCGTCGCTTCTCCATCTGGTCAGCGCGACCTCGTTGCGAATCTGCATCATCGCCGGAAAGATGTAATCGAAGAACTGAATCTCGACGACCGGTTTTAAATTGCGGATCGCCATGCCGACTGCTCGGCCGACGATATTCGCCTCGGCAAGCGGTGTGTTAAATACGCGCGCGCCGCCAAACTTTCGCTGTAGATTTGCAGTCACCTTGAACACACCACCTTTGCCTTTGACGGTTTCGAGATACTGCTCACGCGAACAGTCGGCCACGTCCTCGCCAAAGACGACGATGCGCGGGTCGCGTTCCATCTCTTCGTGCATGCAGCGGTTGATGAGATCGACCATCGTGCCGGCGTTGCCGCTCAACTCGGCGCCGTCCTCGGTGTCGAACAAATTGCGATCGGTCGGATCGACGTCCGGCGAAAAGACGTTGCGCAATGCAGTCTCCGGTGCAGGCTGCGGCGTTTCTATCGCGATGTCGGCGGCTTTGTTTATCTCCGCATCGACCTCTTTTCGCAAAGCCTCAAGCTGCTCGCTCGACGCGATCCCCTCGTTCATCAAAAACTCGGCGTAAGTCTTTATCGGGTCAATCGCCGCGTCGCGTTCACGCTCTTCGTCGGGGCGATAGAGTTTTTCATCGTCCGAGAGCGAGTGCGAATACGGACGAATAACCTTTGCGTGTATGAACGCCGGGCCTTTACGTTTGCGGCAACGCTCGACAGCTTTTTTGAACGCGGCGTACGACGCAAGCGGGTCGGTGCCGTCAACCTTTTGCACAAATAGATTTGGAAATCCCGAGATCAGTTTCGAAATGTCGCCGCCGGCCGTACCGACCTCGACCGGAACGCTGATCGCGTAGCCATTGTCCTCGACGCAGAAGATAACCGGCAGCTTGAGATTACACGCGGTGTTGAGAGCTTCCCACCATTCGCCCTCGCTCGTTGTGCCGTCGCCGACCGACATATAGACGACCTCGTCGCCCTTGAATCCGGTAACTTTATCGCGCAATTCCTTGACCAGCGAAGCGCGATAGCTCGCCTCGGCGGCGCCCACCGCGTGCAAAGCCTGCGTGCCAGTGCACGACGATTGCGAAGGAACATTCAGATCTTTGTGACCCCAATGCGACGGCATCTGACGCCCGTGCGAGTTCGGGTCGATCTCGGCCCCGACCGCCGAATACAACATCTCTTGCGCCGTCATGCCAAGAGCGAGCATCAACGCGCGGTCGCGATAGTAAGGGAAAAACCAGTCGTATGCGGGTTTCATCGCGAGCGCCGCGCCGACCAAAACAGCTTCGTGACCGGCGCCCGAGATCTGAAAGTAGATCTTATTCTGCCCCTTGAGCTGAATCTCCTTGTCGTCAACGCGCCGCGACAAATACATCGTGTGGTAGATACCGATCAGCGTTTTTTCGTCTAATCCGTGTCGATCTTGCGTGACCTTTGAGTCAAATGGTGTCGAAACCTTTGGCGTCTCGGCACCGTCAGCCGCAGCTTTCGCCGTCGAGTGTACCTTTTCGTCCGCCGAGTAGCCGTCGGCCTCCATGGTTTTCTCACGCTCGGCAACCACCGACCTCGCTTCGCCCTTCGGCACAAGTTTTCTTACAGTTGTGGACATACCTTAGCCCTTTTCGAATCAGCTAACTTAGTTGAATCGCAAGTTTTAAAGATAGCAAATCGCAGGAAAGGCGGCAATTTTGAAGAGGTGAGACAACGAACAAGCACGGAATGTCGCCAACGGCGACGGACATTAAAGCCTAGGGTAGAGTGAGCATCGCGAACGGCACCCTAGGACTGGTTGGAAGATTGATTCCGACGCTGAAGGCGTCGAACAATTTGCGGCGTGGTTGTTCTTCCCCTTCAGGGAAGGCAATTTGGTCGGGCATTTTCCTAGGGTTCCAATCGCGTCGCTCTTTGCACCCTAGGCTTTAATGTTTGTCGCCGTTGGCGACTAAACCATCGATCATTGCGCTTTTAAAACCCAGCCGTTTGGGTCAACGGCCGGTATGGCTCCCGTAAATGTAAGGCCGCCCGTCCCGTTCTTCATCTCGATTCTCTGAGCCTTGCCGTTGACGACGACCTCGATCGGCATTGGGAACGGCATATTATCGGGCGTTTCCCATCGGAGAATCATCTGCCGGGGTAATGTAGTCGCACTTCCATCGGCGGGTCCCGAGGCCATCACAGTGAGTCTTGGTAATTTTGGTTGACGCAGATACATCTCAAAAAACCAATCAAGCTCGCATTTGCATTCGGTCTCCGCGATTGTGAGAAAATCGTCTGTATTCACGAGGCGTTCCTGGCGGCCGTCGGTGAGGCGTTCCATTTCTTTTGTCGGATAGGCCATGCGGCGCAGCGCGCGAAAGAACGCGTCGTCGCCGATCAAATATCGCAGCGTGTGCAGGACGACCGCGCCTTTGCCGTAGATATCACCGTCTGATTTTAGGTAATCTGGCTCGGCCATATAGACCTGATACGCGATCTTCGCTTCGCGCGGTGCGACAGGCTGCATATCGCGAGTAGCCTTAGCGCGGGTTTTCATGGCGGTAAAGTACGCCTCTTTGCCTTTTGTCTCTTCGACATAGAGAGTGTCCATGAACGACTGAAAACCCTCGTGAATCCAGAAGTCGCGCCAGTCTGAGGCCGTGACGAGATTTGCCCACCATTCGTGGCCGTATTCGTGAAACATCAGCCAGTCAAAACCGTCCGGGGCAAAGCGATATTTGTTGCCATAGGCAATGTTTGTCGAATGTTCCATCCCCAGATGCGGCGTCTCGACAATGCCGAGCTTGATCGCACGGAATGGATACGGGCCGAGATATTTTTCAAAGAAAGCGTTGTATTTTTTCGTCTCGGCGATGAGCTTTGCACCTTTATCAAAGTTTTCAGGCAAGATGTAAAACTTTATCGGGATCATTTCGCCGGTCACACTTTTAACTTTGTCCTCGATCAGTTTGTACGGCGCGGCGTTAAAGACGAGCGAGTAGTTTGCGATCGGATTTGTCATGTGCCACGAATACGTTGTGTATTCGTTATTCGGCTTTTTTGTACCCGCAAATTTGCCAGGGCCGACGGCTACGAGGCCGTTTGGCACAGAGATATTCATTGTCGCCGTCGCCGGTTTGTCAGATGGATGATCTTTGCACGGGAAGAGCAGGTCGGCGCCGTCATTTTGCAACGCGACCGAAACCCAATCCGCCCCGCTTGGTGTTTTCGCCCACATAAAACCGCCGATCCACGGCGGATTCGGCGCAACGCGAGGCGTGCCCGCGTAACGAATCATCGCCTTTATTTCGTCGCCGACTTGCTTTGTCATCGGGAACCAAATCCAGATTTTGCCGCCTCGCCGCTCGTATTTAAGGGCGCTTTTACCGTCGCCGACGTACTCGATGTTGTACGGCGTGTCGAGATCGAGCACGATCACGTTAGTCGGAATCACGGTGCGGGCGATCATCGTCGTCGCACCCGAGATCGTCTTTGACTGCGGAAAAACATTTAGATTTACCTCGTAAGACTGTACGTCGAACGCGGCTTGCTCGAACATCAACGGGCCGCCGGTCTCGGTCGGACGCGCGGGATGTTCACGTTGTGCGAGTAAATTTAAGCTGCTGAAAACGACAAAAGCAATTGCGATGATCTTGTTCATATTGGTTCTACTTTACACTCGATTCGAGTTAGCCGAAAATATCGTCAATGCGGTGTAGTGTGACTTATACGGTAATTTGCCTTGCGCTGTTTACGGCGGTGTCGCTCGGACAGGATGTGTCGGCGACGCCGGTAGTGAAAAAAGCAAACGCACGGCCAGCGGAAGCCCCGGTCGCAAGCGCCGAGCCCTTTGACCGGGCGGATGTCAAAACAATGGCGTCGAAATGCGTTACGCTTGAAACCGAAGCCGGCATCATCGAGATCGAACTCTTTCCCGAAAGCGCGCCGGAATCTGTGCGCAACTTCCTGAATCTAACGGCTTTAGGACTGTTTGATGCGACTACGTTTCAGCGCGTCGTTCCCGGCTTTGTGATTCAGGGTGGCAGTCTGTGGACGCGAGACGGCGGTTTAACTCAAGCACAAGCGGCGCGTGCCCGGCGGGCATTGCAAGACGAGCCGAACAAGATCCTTCACGAACGCGGCATCGTCTCGATGGCCCGCGGTGACGAAGCGAACAGCGCGAAAACCAGCTTTTTCATTCTCGTCGGCCAAGGCGAGCATCTCGACGGCAAATTCGCTGCGTTTGGCCGCGTAACTCGCGGCATAGAAGTCGCCGATGCGATAAATAAAGCGCCGGTCACGGATGAAAAACCCGAAAAACCTGTGCGTGTCAAAAAGGCGTCGGTCGTAACCTGCACTACGCAAAATCAGTAGTCGAAGCTTACAGTTCCCTCGCAAAAGCAAGCACGTGGCCCGAAATATCTATTGAATAGGCTGCTTCATGTCCCCAATCGCGCGTCGAAAGCGGGCTTACTTCTTTTGCTCCGGCTGCGATTGCCCTCGCATGATAAGCCGACGGTTCATCAACGATAAGATAAATTTCAGCACATGGGTTTTGCTGAAGATTTGACGTGTCGATTTTGCTTTCGAGTAGCCGCGAGGCGCTTTGTTCAGGCATTAGACCGAGCACCGCGCCGTCATTTAGCTCAAATTCCGTCATCCCGGGAACATTCAAACGAGGCCCGACGCCGAGCACGGCAGCATAAAAATCGGTCACAGCCTGTTGGTCGGAAACGTAAAGAATAAAATATGATTTCATCAGTGTTTTATTCGCTGAAATCCAGATCGAGCGTAATTTGATATTCATTTGCCATCGATGGATGACCGTGCGCTATAGAGACTTCAATGCCGCGTTTGTAGGTCGCGGTAGCTTTTTCGCGATCGCCGTTTTGCGCGTATGCGTTTGCAAGCACGCCGTATGCGTTGCCCTCATCATCAAATTTTAAAAGATAACTTTCGAGCAAGTCGATGACTTTCGCGTGGTTGCCGGTCTTCTCGTATTCCTTTGCGAGGCCGAACATCACCATCGTATTGTCGGGCTCGGCAGAGAGCATTTGTTCAAAAACTTCGATGCGATTTTGCATATTGTTAGGAGTTTAAACGCAAAGTCGCAAAGTCGCCAAGACGCAAAGAAACCTAAATAACAAATCTTTGCGGCTTATGCATCTTTGCGACTTTGCGTTAAAAAAGTCTTTGCTGAAGTGCAACCGGTGCAGTTTCGATCTCGACCGATTTTTCGCGCTGATTAAAACCAAGCCGCTCGGCGTGAAAATTAAAGAGTTTTACTGTCATGTCCCACTGCTCGGTTTTGCCAAGCCCTCGTTCCTTGTACGTGCGATGACGAAGCGTACCGTTGCGCTCGCGTTTTATCGTGTTGATGATCTTCGCCACGCGTGTCGGCGGCAGGCGTTCGTGCATTTTTTGGACAAAATACTCCTCGATCGAATCGGTATCGAGATGCAGCATCGACATAAACGCACGCGTCGCCCCGCAATCTTTTGCCCTCTCTAACAGACCCGGAATGTCTGATTCGTTATATCCGGGAATTACGGGCGCAACACCGATGCCGACGGGAATACCGGCATCGGCAACCGCTTTCATGGCGCGAAAACGCGCTTCGGGGACAGGTGTGTATGGTTCGAAGGGATTTGATTTTTCCTTTGTGAGAAACGGCAGCGAGAAAAATACGGTGACCTTGTTCAGCTTTTTTAGAATATCGATGTCGCGCGTCACAAGCGGCGATTTTGTGATGACGGCAACCGGCACGCGAAACTCGGCGCAGACTTCGAGGCATTGGCGCGTGAGTTTGTATTCGGCTTCGAGCGCGATGTACGGGTCGGTCGCGAAAGAAAAATCGAGATGCGGCATTTTGTCACGGCACTTTTTTAACTCAGCGCGCAACAATTGCGGAGCGTTTGGTTTTACCACGATCTTTGTCTCAAAATCGGTTCCGGCGCCGTAGCCGAGATATTCGTGATACTGCCGAGCAAAACAATATGTACAGCCGTGAACGCAGCCGCGATAGCAGTTAACCGTGTAACGCCAGCCACCTTCCCAGTCGGACGAGAATGCTTTAGTAATAATTTTTTTTGTCGCGGTCTCTTCAAAGATCTCGAGCTTTGTCGGCGGCGGCTCGCCGATGTACTCGGCTGAATATTTGTTGTAGGGATTTGGCGGGTTTTTGATGTGTCGCACAGATGAAACGATAGTCCATCGTCGGGCAAAGTGCAAGATTAGCCACTAATGACACGAATAGCACTAATAAATGCACTTCTAATTCGTGACATTCGTGCTATTCGCGGCTAAATTTCTTTCTGCATGAGCAGATCGGTTTGGGGATCAGAACCGAGTTGAAAAGTGTGCTTGCCGACGACACGGAAGCCATTTTTTTCATAAAACCGGTGTGCCCGCGGGTTGTATTCCCACACTCCAAGCCACATGACATCGCGATTCTCGACGCGTGCGCGCTCGAAACACGCATCCATCAAATCCTGCCCGACGCCTTTGCCGATATATTCCTGGTGCGAATAAAGCCGCGCTAACTCGACCGGCCGTTCCGCGGTGATGCCGGGCTCGATGTTGTCGATTACAATTTTTGCGTAGCCCGCCGCCTTTGCGTCGATCTCACCGATCAGAAAGATGTTCTTCTCATCGGCAAGCTCGGCCTCGATCTGTTCGAGACTAAACGCCTGCCGCATATAGTGAGCAAGATCGTCGGGCGCATTTTTAGGATGGTGTGCAAAAGCGTCCCAAAACGTCGTGTACGAAAGATCGGTCAGCAGTTTCGCATCGTCAACGGTTGCTTGGCGGATCGCGTTCATAACAAAGCGACTCCGTAAGCGGCGAAATGTGGATCCGATGTAATAATCGGTATATTCTCAGCCAGCGCTTGTGCAATTATCAGTCGGTCGAATGGGTCTTTGCGATGAAATTGAAGTTCGGCGACCCGAATCAAATGTCTTGAATCGATTGGCAAGAGCGAGGTTGTTGATTCTTCTATTGCCCCAACAATATTATCTAAAGATGAGGATAATTTTAATTTATCGAGGCTTTGCTTGATGGCGATTTCCCAGAGACTGGCAAAGCTGACGAGAGGTTCATTATCGGGGTCGTCAATAAATGCGCTTCGTTCCAAGGTAAGTTGTGCATCGTCCTCAAAATGCCAAATTAGAACGTGCGTATCAATAAGGAATCGCATTACATGTATTCATTAAAGTCGTCGAGCGGCGCATCAAAATCATCGGCGATGTAAAGCACCAAACCTTTCATGCAGCCGCGCTGCAGAGGCTGTTTCTTACTGCCGTTACTGTTGGCCGGCTTTGAGATCTTGATCAACTTATCATTGGCCATCTCGTCAAGCATCTGCTCGGCTTTTGGTTCTAAAATTTCGACTTCGTACGTCAACATAGAAGCGATTTTATCACAAGTTATTTAGTCAAATTGACTATTTGCCGCTCGTAATCAGCTTTGCAATAGTTTGCAGCTGCATGTTCGACGTGCCTTCGTAGATGGAGCCGATCTTCGAATCGCGCCAGTATTTTTCGACCGGATAATCTTTGACGTAGCCGTAACCGCCGTAGAGTTCGATTGCTGTTGACGAAACGCGTTCGGCGCAGCGAGACGAAAAGAGTTTTGCGATGGCGGCTTCTTTCAAAAACGATTTTCCCGCGTCTTTTAGACGAGCGGCGTTGTATACGAGCAGTCGCGTCGCCTCGATCTCGACGGCCATCTCGGCGAGTTGGAATTGTACGGCCTGAAAACCGTTGAGCGCCGAGCCAAACTGCTCACGCTCAGCCGTGTATTTCAGAGCGGCTTCGTACGCGCCTTGCGCGATGCCGAGCATTTGTGCCGCGATACCGATACGGCCTTCGTTGAGAGTTTCGATCGAGACCTTGTAGCCTTTACCGATGTCACCGAGGACGTTTTCTTTCGGGACTTTGCAGTTATCGAGAATGAGTTCAGTTGTTGAAGAAGCTCGTATTCCGAGCTTGTCTTCTTTTTTGCCGACGCTAAATCCTTCGAAACTTTTTTCCACGATGAACGCTGTGATGCCTTTGTAACCGGCTTCGGGATCGATGGTCGCAAAGACCAAAAAGATCTCGGCCTCGTTCCCGTTTGTGATCCAGAGCTTTTGACCGGTGAGTTCCCAAGTGTCGCCCTTATCGACCGCGCGTGTTTTTAACGCAAAAGCATCCGAGCCCGAACCGGCTTCGCTCAGCGCATACGCACCGACCTTACCGCTCGCCATTTGTGTCAGATACTTTTTCTTCTGATCGTCGTTTGCCCAACGCATAAACGCGTTTGTCACGAGTGTGTTGTGAACATCGACAAAGACGGAAACTGAGGCATCGACGCGGGCCAGCTCTTCGATTGCGAGAATAGCGTTGAAGATCGTCGAGCCTGCGCCGCCATATTCCTCAGGCGACTCGATCGCCATCAAACCCAGATCAAAGCACTGTTTGATAAGGTCAGGGTCGAGTTTCGAGGCGTGCTCCATCTGCTCGACCTTTGGGCGAACCTCGCCCTCGGCAAACTCGCGCACGGACGCGCGAAACATTTCTTCATCTTCGGATAAAACGGTCAGACCGGCGTTTGTCATAACGGTTCCTGTTGCTGTTGTCATAAAGTAAACTGAGTGTCAGTAGTATCGTGTCCGTAGCCCCCACGTAAGTAAGGGCTATCGTGGCTCCACAGGAGCCCTTACTTACGTGCGGGCTACAGACACTACATTTTAGACAGCATATCGGCATAAGGCAACGTAAAGTGAATCCACCAATCGACCCCGCAGACACGCATTCTCGAAAATACAGCAGGCTGAAGTTGCTGGCCGTTTTGCTGACGCTTTTGGGGATTGGGTTGTTCGGGTATTTTATCTACGCCGTCGGTTTTAGTGAGATCGTCGATGGCGTTGTGCGATTTGGTGTCGCGGGTTTTGCAGTAATTCTTGTGCTTTACTTTCTGCGACTCATCACGCGAGCGCAGACGTGGAAGATGTGCGTTCACGAGCCCGACGAATTGCGATTGCGAGATACTGTTCCCGCCGTCATCATCGGCGAGGCATTGAGCAGCACAATACCGCTCGGCATCCTTGTAAGCGGCACGTCGAAGGCGATCGCTGTGAGAAAAAAAATTTCGCTCGTCGCGGGCCTTTCGTCCGTCGCCACCGAAAATCTTTTTTACAGCTTAATCACGAGTTTGTTTTTGATCGCAGGTGCGGCGGTGATGCTGCGAACTTACGCGGTTGACGAGAGTTTGATCGTGACGGTAAATATTCTCATCGTCTCCGTCGCGCTCCTGCTGCTGCTGGGAATTTTCATGGTCGTGCGTCAGTGGCATTTTGCGAGCGTGACCTGCAACTGGCTTTTCGAAAAAGGTTTTCTGACGCGGCTGCTCGAAAACGGGCGTGGCGAAGTGCGTCGATTCGAGGATTTTATTTACGGCTTTTATCGAAAGTATCCGCGACGCTTTTTGCCGATTTGTTTTTTCGAGTTTATTTATCACGTGCTCGGCATCGCCGAAGTTTGGTACATCCTCAGCCGCATCACTGACGGCTCGCCCAGTTTGCTCACCGCATTTTTACTCGAATCAGTCAGCCGGCTCGTAACAATAATTTTCAAACTCGTGCCTTTTGTGATCGGCGTTGACGAGGCGGGCGCGCAGTTCGTTGGCGAAACGGTCGCACTTGGTGCCGGTGTCGCCGTCACGCTCGCGATCATCCGCAAAGGGCGGATCCTGTTCTGGACCGCGATCGGTGTCGTGCTAATTATCAAGCGTGGTTTCTCAATAAAAGAAATTTCCGCCGCGCTCGATGAATAAAAAAAGGCGGCTCAAAATCCGAGCCGCCAAAGGGGACGTTACCGTCGAAAACATCTAATCAAATGTTACGGAACATCGGGACTCCCGATTGGAATATCGCCGTTGGCGCCCCAAGGGAACGAGAAGAAAGAGTTATTGCTGCTTCGCAGCACAAAGTAATTGCCGTTGGCAGGCCGCCAGAACGCGATGTCGGTCTTGCCGTCTTTGTCGAAGTCCCCGGGTTGCGGTTTGTCACCTGTTTGTCCAAACTGTGAAGCACTAATTGAGCCGTTGGAACTCTTTTGTATCCACCACTCACCTACACTCGGTCGGAAAATAGCTACATCCGCTCGTTTGTCGCCATCAAAATCACCTTCGACAGGAACATCTCCGGCGATTCCGAAGGGAACGCTATCTACGGTATTGCTGCCCGTGTTCAAAACAAAGAAAACTCCGGCGGAGGGACGAAAAACTGCGGGGTCTTTGAACCCATCACCATCGAAATCACCTTCGTGAAATTGTGCGGCACGCGGCTCGCCGTAGATAAAGTCATCCATTGCGACGACATCAACGCCGCTCACACCGTCATTATTAGTTGATGAAAGCGCGGCATTGCCGCTTTCGATCACGACCCGTGCAATGCGTTCGCCCGCGTTAAAGGAAATGCCGACAAACGACAATCCGTTGTCAAGAACCGGCGCGGAGGCGGCGGAAAGCTGCCTGCCGTCAACGCCATAAACGCGAATTAGTGAGCGACCGCCGCCTGTAGAGGAATCAACATCGCAAAAGACGACGCCGAAACCGCTGACGGTTGCCGGAATATTCGTGCCGGGAACGAGGAAATTTACTTCCAAAATGTGTGCGTTTCGCACCGTAAACAGACGTTGTGCGCTGAAGGTTGTAAAAATCGTCGAATAACTCGCATTGATACTACCGAAACGCACCGGCACACCCGAAGCCGTAGTTGAACTGACGGCAAAATCGTTCAAAGCCGCACCCGTTTCGTCTTCGATAGCATTAAAGATAACTCCGCGCGGACTATTGACATTAAAAAAGTCCTCGGGCAAATTGTTCGGTTCGGAAAAGCCGTCCGGCACGCCGTCCCAGTTGATTTCGCGTCTGCCCGAGATGAACGAACCGCCGACACCGTTATTTGCGCCGCCCAAATCTGCGCGGAACTGGTCAACGATTGCCTGAAGTGCCGCCGCGTTTGCGCCTGACCCTTGTCTGACAACTGGCGCGGCCGGTGCGATGTTCGTGATAAACAAAATCGCCACTAACGTGGAGGCAACGTTTCTGATAGTTCTAACATTAAAGTTCTTCATAGTTTTATTCTCGATTCTTTTTTGTTTTTATACTTCTTTAGTAGTTGTGACGCTCCCAAACGCGGCTAAGAGTTTATGGCGCAATGAAGAACCAGCGCCTACGTGATAGTTTAACGCAGCCTATCAACTATACAGAGTCGCAGATGCCCATCTTCAACCGCCCACTGCAGTTGGCGTATCATCACAATTCTCTTCAAACTCGTGCCGTTCGTCATCGGCGCCGGTGTCGCCGTCACGCTCGCGATAATACGCAAAGGGCGAATTCTGTTCTGGACCGCGATCGGCGTGATCCTAATTATCAAGCGCGGCCTTTCGATAAAAGAAATTTCCGCCGCCTTCGATGCATAGATAGCAACTCAATTAGAAACTCACAAATCATGCCTCGATAGCAGCTATTTTGCGTGATAGACTAAAAATAAATAAAACAATATGAACAGGCTTCGAAAACTAGTATTTTTTCTATTAATTGTTCCTACTTTTCTTCAAGCGCAGACGTTCGACGAAAAGCTCAAAGAGATCGACGATTACGGAAACACGGTCATGCAGACGTGGAAAGGCCCGGGCATGGCAATCGCGGTCATCAAAGACGACAAGGTCGTGTTTCAGAAAGGCTATGGCACACGCGAGCTTGGCAAAGAGGCGCCGGTCGACAAAGACACACTTTTCGCTATTGCATCGAACTCAAAAGCGTTCACAACCGCGAGCCTCGCGATTCTCGTCGACGAAAAAAAGCTGGCGTGGGACGACAAAGTGTCGAAGTATCTGCCCGATTTTCAGATGTACGATCCGTGGGTGACGAGCGAGTTGACGGTTCGCGATCTCGTGACGCATCGAGTTGGGCTCGATACGTTCAGCGGCGACCTGCTGTGGTATGAGACGACGTATTCCGCGGATGAGATTTTGCGACGCACGCGGCATCTCAAGCCGGTTTCGAGTTTTCGCACTCGGTACGGTTATCAAAATCTGATGTTCATTGCAGCCGGCAAGGTCGTTGAGAAGATTTCAGGTAAGTCGTGGTGCGAATTTGTGACGGCGCGAATCCTAACACCGCTCGCAATGACGCGAACAACCTGCAGCGTAAACAATCTGCCCGACGGCAACGCCGCGTGGCCGCATAACGAGTCGGGCGGCGCGCTGCGGCGTCTTCATCGCGGCAACGTCGATGGTTCGTCGTCCGCCGCGGCCCTCAATTCATCCGTCGCCGATCTTTCAAAGTGGGTGAGAACGCAATTGGGACGCGGTAAATTTGAGGGCAAACAGATTTTTAGCGAGGCGCAAAGCTGGCAAATGCACCAGCAATGGCTAGCGCAACAAGTTGGCCCGTCAAACACGCCGGGCATACAACCGCGGCATTTTAGCGGCGTCGGTATGGGCTGGTTTGTTTACGATTATATGGGGCGCAAGATTATAAATCACAGCGGCGGCCTCGACGGTATGTTGTCCTACACGGTGCTGATTCCTGAGGAGAACGCGGGTTTTGTTGTGCTCACGAATAACGAGTCGCCGTCGTTTGCGGTTATGACGAGCAAGATTCGCGATGTGCTCGTCGGCGCGCCCAAACGCGACTACAACGACGAAGCAGTCAAACGCATCGCCGATAATAAAAAATCGGACGCCGACGCGGCAAAAAAGGTCGACGACGCGCGCGTTGTGAACACGAAGCCGTCACTCGTTCTGAGCAGCTACGCGGGAACGTACTCGGACAAAATGTACGGCGACGTTACCGTCGCAGAAGAAAACGGCAAGCCCGTGATGCGCTTTTCTCCCTCGCCAAATTTCGTCGCCGATCTCGAACACTGGCATTACGACACGTTCGTCATCAAATGGCGACCGTCGGTCGCGTACAACTTTCCCCGAGGTTTTGTTACGTTCACCATCGACAAAGACGGTAAGACCGACGTGCTAAAAGTTGATCAGCCAAACAACGACTTTTGGTTCTACGAGCTTGATCTGCATCGAGTGAAATAGACAAAATGTGAGTTGTTGTGTCAGAATTTCGTTTCTGCAATTTTGTTTAGGAGATTATTGTTTTAGATGTCAGAAGAAACAGCACCGGCCGCTGAGGCCACGCCCGAGCAGAGCGCGAGCAATGAGGACATGCATTATCAGGCGGTCGAAAAAGAAGGCGTCGTAACGGCGATCTGGGAAATGCAGGGCCAAAAGCACATTCGCACCATCGACCCGCGTTCGGCCGAGGGCAAACAGATACTCGCTCTTTTCGAAACCGCGGGTTAAGAAAAGATTTAGCCACGAATCGACACGAATGTTCACGAATGAAGTTCGTGAGTGTTCGTGTTTTTTAGTTTCGCAAGTATTTCAATATCTCATGCGATGATTCGAGGAGATCGCGACCGTCAAAACGTGACGCTTCGACGATCCCGATACCAGCAGACGTTAGGAATATCGCAGCGGCGCTGTCGAGCTCATTGATCGCAACTTCGACCTCTTCGCAGTCGATGTTTTCCAAAACAAACTCACGTGTCGTTCCCGCGAGACAGCCAGTCGATAAAGCCGGCGTGATAAGTTTATCGCCTTTAAGCCAGAAAATATTTGCCATCGACGCGCTTGTGATGTGACTTCGCTCGTTTAAACGAACGGCCTCGTGAAAGCCGCGACTCTTGGCTTCGTCGAGCGCCAAGATGTTTTCGAGATAGTTGCACGACTTCACGCCGGCGAGCGGCGAGCTTGAATTTACCTGATAAGGCGAGACGGTTAGCCTGAACGGCTGCGGCACAACGCGGCGTTCGGCGACGATGATCGACAATTCTGTTTTACTCTCAACATCGCCCGGCCACATTTTGCTTGGGCTATCATCGAGAAAAGTTATTCGAGCGCGTCCGTCTGCGATGCCGCTCGTCGCAATCGATCTTTCGAGAGCGTCACGTGTTGATCGTTCGGTATGCCCGGCGAGATCTACGCCGACCCTCGTGGCATTGTCTGTCAGCCGCCGCCAATGTTTTTCCCACAGAAACGCTTTGCCGCTGCTAAAAGCAATCGTGGAAAAGATACCTTTACCGTATAACGAGGCGTTCGATGTTTGCATCATGCCTCGATTTTTGCGAAATCGGCGTCGCGTTTGCTCAATTTGCTTTTCTTATCGTGACAAAACTCGCTGACGATCTCGCAAAACAATTTGCTGCACTCTTCATGCGGAACATGGCCGCAATTTTTTAGAACGACGAGACGAGCGTGCAAGATCGCGTCGTGAAGCTTGTGACCGTCCGATGCGGGAATTACGGCATCGTCTTCGCCCCAGATGACTAGAGTTGGATGATTGATGAGATGCGCGTCGTGCTCGATGCGATTTGCGTTCCAGTTGCGCGACGTGGCGAGCAGACTGTGATGACCGTCGGCCGCGTGTAGAGGACGGCGGATCGAATCGATACGTTCCTCGGTTACCATGTGACGATTTGCCCGAGCAAATGTGCCGTTCATGCGGTAACGCATGAATGTTTTTGAGTCTGAGAGAAATGGCGTGATGACTTCGCCGACGCCGGGGATCGAAGCGAGTTTGAGTATTGGATGCGATTGCAGATCGTCATTAATAACTGCATCGACGAGAACGAGCTTCTCGACTCGTTCGGGATAATCGAGCGTGAGCGTTGCCGCAATCGCGCCGCCATACGAACTGCCGACAACGATGGCGCGCCCCAAACCGAGGCGATCCATAAATCGCTCGATCATGCGCGTCTGAGCAGTTATCGAATATTCAAACCAACGCGGTTTATCCGTATAACCAAAACCGACGAGATCGACCGCGAGCACGCGAAACCCCGCCTTTGCGAGCAGCGGCGCCGCCGTTTTCCAAACATAAACGGACGCCGTGTAGCCGTGGATCAGGATCATCGGCGGATCCGCGGCATTGCCAAACTCCTGATAATGAACGCGAATGCCGTCGACGCTGATAAATCGCGAGCGATTGGCGTGAATGACACGATCGGCGACGTCGTCGAAATTCACCGTCGCGGCGCGCGTTAGCATCTTGACGGCTACCGCCGCACCGGCTGCACCGACAAATGCGATGGCGAGGTTGCGCTTTTTCATAAACGGTCCGGGCTTCGCCCTCATTGCGGACAAGAGTGCCCGCGTTCCTGATTTTATACCAAAACGATCTTCGGACGAATAGATTTTTCCTCCGCGTCGTAGAATCCGACGGCGATCAGATTTTGCTTTTCGTCCACCATACTCACCGCTTCATTGTCAGCAAACTGCGCTTCGTGCACCCGCGTAGAAAGCCCGCTCTTTGTTTTCTCAACTCGCGTCGCGTCTAAAATTATCGACGGCAGATGCCCGACGGCGATTTCTTTTGGTAAAAGAGCGGTTGACGGATCGGCGTGCTGCTCTAATTCGTCGAGCGTCGCGCTTTGTGATAAATCGAAACATCCCGCTCGCGTGCGACGCAGTTCTGCGAGATGGGCGCCGACACCGATAGCTCGGCCAATATTTTCAGCGAGCGTGCGGATGTATGTTCCCGCAGAACACGCCACTCGAAGCCCCATGTCCAAAGTCCCGAGTTCCAAGGTTTCAGTTAATTCACTTGTGATCTCAAGTTTAGAAATCGTGACTGTCACAGCTTTACGTTCGATCTCGATACCTTTGCGGGCATGTTCATACAGCTTTTTCCCCGCGACCTTTTTCGCCGAAAACATCGGCGGAACCTGCTCGATCACTCCGAGAAACTGCGGCAAAACGCCAACTACATCATCCTCCGTTATCTGACTTTGCCTTTTTACTTTTTCCTTTTGGCTTCCGGTGCGATCACCGGTATCTGTCTCAAAACCAAACCGCACAACAGCTTCATACTCTTTTTCGTCTTTGTCGAGAAACTGCGCGAGTCGAGTTGCCTTACCAACAACCACGACCATCACGCCGGTCGCAAACGGATCGAGCGTTCCGGTGTGGCCGACACGGCGGGTTTGCAAGATTCGCCGTACGCGATTTACAACATCGTGCGATGTTATTCCCGCGGGCTTATCGATTATGAGTATGCCGTCCATCGACTAATTTTAGAATGGGCTGGTGCATAATGCACAATTGAAACGTGGCGTGGCAAAAACGAGTCAGAAAGATCGAAGAAAGTGATCGGGTTGTGAACGACGAAGTTCGTTCACGCGAGCGCACCATGAACCGCGCAGTTAAGTTGCTCGCCGCAAAGCCGCGTTCGGTCACAGAGCTGCGCGAACGCCTTCTTGAAAAGCTATGGACAAACGAGCAAATTGTTGACGCTGTCATCGAAAAGCTAAAAGAATACAAATACCTCGACGACGAGCAGTTTGCACGCGATCTTGCGCTCTCAAAACTGCGTCAAAAGCCGCAAGGGAAACGAAAGTTGCAGCAAACGATGTCGCAGAAAAAGCTTGATAAATCAGTCGTTGACGACGCGATCACAGAAGCTTTTGAAAAGATGCCCGAGGCCGATTTGATAAATAGCGCTATCGAAAAACGCCTACGTCTCAAGGGCGAGCCAACAACACGCGAAGACACAAAAAAATTCTACGACCATCTTCTACGGCAGGGATTCTCTTACGACTTGATACGCGAAAAGCTGTCTGCAATAGCGAGCGGTCGATTCGAACATGATGAATAGACGGCAAATCCGGGCTTGAAGAATTTCAGAAACTGATATAGATTCGTCTCGTATATTTTTTTATGTGGGTGACGCAAATTTGGGCCGTTGGCGGCTGATTTGCGATCCGTAAAGATGCTTCTGCTAATTGCAGTTTTGGCTTTTCTGTCGGCTGCGTTTCTGCTGTTTCGCTTCACGAGACGGCACGATCCCGGATTTTCCGCTCAAAATACGATCCCGCTCGAACCGCCGTTAAATGCTCGGCCGTTGTTTGCTCCATCGGAAGATGAACTTCGCCGCGAGGAAACTAGAACGCTGGCACGTAAGATTGCTCGGCGAGAGTATCGTGCAAAAGCGGCGGCTCGTGCAACCATTGATGAGGCTTTGTCCAATTGGCGCAGTGTTAGCGACCTAAAAAATACGTCGGAATTGCTGCGAGTATCGGCCGAAGCCGGACAGATTGGCGATTTTTCGCGAGCCGCGAACGAGATCATCGAAGTGTTTCGGAAATCCGGTATCGATGGTCTGACGCGCGGCGATTTAGCTGCATTGTTGGACAGCCATTACAGGCTGCTTCCATCGGGAGAGCAAGCTTCGGGCGAGCTTTTTTGGCTGAGGGAAGAAATAGCCAAACTCGCGCAAGTAAACGTTTGAATTATGGGATAAACTATTGTTTACCCCGAGGAAATTGATATGGAAACTTCTGTGCCGTTGATCATAGTTGGCGTTATCGCAGTCGTCGGTTTGTTTTTGCTTTGGTATATCGTGACCCGATTTCTGGTCAATATCGGTGCTAAAGAAGTCGGTATTAAGGAGCGTCGCTACTTAGGACGTAGAATGCCGCAGGGCCGCGTCGTCGCAACTGACGGCGAGGTCGGTTTGCAGGCCGATGTTCTAAAGCCGGGACTTCATTTCGTCATGTATCCGGTCGAGCGTGTCGTGCAAAAGGTGCCGCTGGTTGAGATCGGAGCAGATGAACTCGGCGTGATAGAGGCCATCGACGGCGAACCGATGCCTATGGGCAGTATATTTGCCCCTGACCGCGCGCAAAATGCTCACAATAACTTTCAAGACCCGATCGCGTTTATAAAACAGGGCGGGGTAAAGGGCATACAGCTTCGCACGCTGCCGCCGGGAAAATGGGCGATTCACCCATATCTTTTTCGTGTTTCGATAGCTCAGACAACGGTAATTCCGCCTGGAAAAGTAGGCATTATTACTGCCGCTGACGGCGAACCGCTCGACGCCGGACGTTTGCACGGTAAGGCGATTGCCGATCATAAGAATTTTCAGGATGCCGAGGCGTTTATCTGCAACGACGGGCAAAAAGGCCCGCAGGTTGAGATACTCACGCCCGGAACATACCGGATTCATACAGAATCAATCTCGGCCGAAGATAGTTCTGCGCAAGCTGGTCTGTTCAATGTCCGCATGTTCGACGCGACGATGATAACTGAAAATCAGATCGGCCTTGTCGAAGCTCTCGACGGCGCGCCGCTCGACCCAAAAGATTACGTGGCGTCACCGGTCACGGGACACGACAATTTTCAGGACTCAAACACCTTTATCACCGCCGGCGGTCAGCGTGGGCCGCAGAAAGATATACTTCTCCCCGGAACTTATTACATCAATCCGCTGCTGTTTAAGGTCATCCTCGAATCAGCGAAAGAGGTCAAACCGGGCGAGGTCGCGGTCATAGTTTCGAATACAGGCAAAGATCCGTCCGAAGAAATCCGTCAGGCGATGGCCCGCAAGATTCGTGAGCGGCTTGAGCAGGAAGAGAACGAACAGATGGAGATTGCGGCCGAAAAGCTCGATCAGGTCGATGGCGAAAAAGCTACGCTTGAGGATATCAAGGCCGAACTTTTGTCGGGCGATCCGGCTGATAAACGCCTCGACAGCGGTGCTCACGAGGCATATGTCGTGCCCGAAGGCTATCGCGGTATTCAGGAAACTGTCGTCGGTCCCGGTCGCTATTACGTCAACACCTTGGCCGTGTCCCCGATCGTTATCCCGACGACAAATCAGACGGTCGAGTGGACGGCGGGCGAAGTTGCTAACACGTTCGACCCGTTTGAGGTCATTTCGAAAGACGGTTTTACGATGCAACTCGAAGTGCGTGTCGTCTTTCGCGTTAAGCCGGAAGATGCGCCGTTTATGGTCGCGAAGATCGGCGACGTAACCCGCTTGATCCAGAACGTAATGCACCCGCTGATCGACTCAATCTTTAGAAATCAGGCATCGGAAAGCTCGGCGATGGCATATTTACAGAACCGCCACGAAGAACAGGAACGCGCCGAAGCACGCGTACGCATGCACCTTTTGAAGTATCACGTTGATGTCGTGAACGTGCTGATCTGTCACATTCATTTACCCGAAGAACTAATGAAAACCCAGACCGAGAAAATTCTTGCCGAGCAGCGGCAGAATATGTACAACGCGCAACGCGAAGCCGAGGTCAAACGCATCGAACTCGAACGGACAAGCTCGCAGGCGGACAATCAGAAGAGCCTGATGGAAGCAACCGTCGGCGTGGACATCGCCGGCAAGCGTTCGGAACAACGCAAGAAGGAAGCTGAGGGCGAAGCTTACTATATAAGCGAAACCGGCAAGGCTGAGGCCGAAAAGATGCGGCTTATCGGTGAAGCTCAGGGCGTCGCTTACAACGAGCAGGTCAAGGCTCTCGGCGGCAGCAATATCGCAATGATCGAGACGCTAAAGGTAATCGGCGAAAAGGGCGTGCGTATCACGCCGGACATTCTGGCATCCGGCGGCAACGGCTCGGGTGATGGCGGCGGCATCGGCACGCTGTTGCTGCTAAACCTTTTCAAGGACCAGCTGAAAAACGGTAAGCCGCCGGCCGGTGATCCGATACACGGCGATAAAAGCTAAAAAATATACCGACCCCACTGGCTCTATCGTGGTGGCATATTGCCGCCACGATTTTTTTTGAATCCATTTTCACACCACCCTCGAAAACTACTCCAAAGGCAAAGAAAACCTTTTCTTAGATAAAACAAGGGGAGAAATTTGAAATGAAATCATTAGTTACTTTATTTGCGTTGACGCTTGGTTTGGCGGTCGGAGTTACGGCTCAGGACATGGGCATGAAGTCGGACGTCAATCCTATGGTCGGCGGAGCGGCGATGTACAAGACAAAGAACATCGTCGAGAACGCTGTTAATTCAAAAGATCACACGACGCTCGTTGCTGCGGTTAAGGCTGCTGGCTTGGTCGAAACGCTGCAGAGCGCAGGGCCGTTCACCGTGTTTGCACCGGTCAATAGTGCGTTCGACAAACTGCCCGCGGGCACGGTCGAGACTCTTCTCAAGCCGGAGAACAAGGCGGTGCTCACAAAGGTCTTGACTTATCACGTCATCGCCGGCAACTACGATTCAAAATCGATTGCAAAGGCGATCAAGATGGGCGGCGGCAAAGCTGAATTCACGACAGTCGCGGGCGGCAAGCTCACGGGCTCGATGGACGGTAAGAACCTGATCCTGACCGACGAAAAAGGCGGCAAATCGATGGTCACGATCGCGGATGTTCGCCAGTCGAACGGCGTGATCCACGTCATCGACACGGTCGTGTTGCCCAACTAACACGTTGTTTTAACTTTCGCCCGACGATCGAGGGCAATCTATCAAGGTTTTGGTTGACGCAGCATTTTCTGGAGGGGGGATGCCGCAGCAACCAAAAGGGTAAGACCTTCGATCATCGGGCGAATTTATGTTTAAACTTAAAGTTATGAATTACAAAATCATTTTTACGTCGATTGCATTCGTTTTATATGCGGGTTTTGCTTTCATCGTCAGCCCGATCGGTTTTGCCTCGGCCGCGACCGAGACATCGATCGCAGCGACCGCGACGCCAAAGCCAAAACAGAAAAGCGTAAAGACCGTTCGCGAGATCACTTTTATCGACAGCGAATTCGACGGGGTGAGTTTAACCACAACCGACGCCGAATGGAAGAAGATACTTACGCCAACCGAGTTTTACATCATGCGGCAGGAAGGCACCGAGCAGCCTTACACCGGCGCGTTGACCGACAATAAAAGGGCGGGCACTTATCATTGCGCGGCGTGCGGTCTGATACTTTTCAAGTCAGACGCGAAGTACGATTCTCAAACCGGCTGGCCGAGCTTTTACGACGTGGCATTCAAAAAGAACGTCGCTGAAAAAGAGGATCGCGCTCTCGACGAAGTTCGCACCGAGGTCGAATGCGCACGCTGCGGCGCACACATCGGCCACGTATTCGACGACGGCCCGCAGCCGACCGGCTTGCGATATTGTATTAACTCTCCCGCTCTGAGATTCAAAGAATCAAAGTAGTTACCCTTTCAGGCTTGCCGTCTATTTGCGGAAAAGCTCTGCTTTTCCGCCAAATTCAAATCATTTATTGAGGCTGTGCCTCCGCTGATAGGCGGCGCAGCCGCATTTGTTTTTAGTCAATCTTTCGGTGAAGCACAGCTTCACCGCAAATAGAGCGGCAAGCCGCATGAATGCAGTTCAACTGTACGTTATGTTAGATTTGTCTTATGACGGGTGACGAAATCAGGGCAAAATTCCTCAGCTATTTTGAGAGCAAAGGCCACAAGGTCGTGCATTCATCGCCACTTTTGCCGGCAAACGACCCGACGCTCTTGTTTGTAAATGCGGGAATGAATCAGTTTAAGGATGTATTCTTAGGCCTCGAGAAACGCGACTATACGCGCGCCGTCTCCTCGCAAAAGTGTATCCGTGCCGGCGGCAAGCACAACGACCTCGACGAGGTCGGCAAAACCGCGCGTCATCATACTTTTTTCGAGATGCTCGGCAACTTTTCGTTCGGCGATTATTTTAAGACAGAGGCGATCGGGTATGCGTGGGACCTGCTCGTGAATGAGTTCAAGCTCGATCCTCAGCGGCTGTGGTTTTCTGTATTCGAGGGCGACGATGAGGTCGGTCCTGACGATGAAGCGCGCGCGCTTTGGGAAAAAGTCGGTGCAAAACCCGAGCGCATTCTTGGCTTTGGCCGGAAAGATAATTTCTGGCAGATGGGCGACACTGGCCCGTGCGGGCCGTGCTCGGAGATTCACTATTACATGGGCGATGAGCCGAGCAACGCGGAAAAAAATTCACCAGACTTTGTTAATGGTCCGGGCGACACGACGATGGAGATATGGAATCTTGTCTTTATGCAGTACAACCGCACGCAAGCGGACGACGGCACGTTTACCTTGACGCCGCTGCCCGCGCCGTCGGTCGATACGGGCATGGGCCTTGAGCGAATGGCCGCCGTCGTGCAGGGCGTTAAGACGAATTACGACACCGACATAATTAGGCCGATCGTCGAGTTTGCTGCAAGTTTGGCAAAAGCGTGACGAGCAATCGAACGGACATTCAATTCACCGACGTTGAACGCAACGTGTTAAGAATGATCGTAGGCAATATGTCGGCGAGTGAGATCGCGTTCGCACTCGATGTCGAACAGTCCGCGGTCATTGAGACGAGTGAAAATATTTTTTGTAAATTAGGAGCGTCTGATGCTAAATCGGCAACCGAGATCGCCACGAAGCTTAACCTCGTAAAACTTGAACCATGAACGAACTACAAACTGCGATGACCGACTATGCAGAGGCGCTTACATCCGGTGAGAGCGAGGTACTTCGCGAGCTTCGCGAACATTGCAATGCTCACTACGACGACAGGGCGATGTTGTCCGGTTTTTATCAAGGCCGAGTTTTGTCCATGCTCTCGCACATGATCAAACCCAAAGTCGTACTTGAGATCGGCACATATCTCGGCTATTCGGCACTCTGCCTTGCCGAAGGTTTAGCAGACGGCGGCAAGGTGATAACGCTCGATGTAAACGAGGCGACGAACCGAGTCGCGAGTCTCTTTGTCGAGCGAACCGATTACAAAGACAAGATCGATTTTCACCTCGGAAGCGCGATCGACATCATCCCAACGCTGCCCGAGACTTTCGATCTCGTGTTCATCGACGCCGATAAACCTAATTATTCCAACTATTACAACCTTGTCTTCGACCGCGTCCGCCAAAGTGGTTTTATCGTCGCCGACAATGTGCTGTGGAGCGGCAAAGTACTCTTAGCCGCAAAAGATGAAGAGACACAGGCGCTCTACGATTACAGCAAGATGGTTATGGCGGATGAGAGAGTTGAGAATGTCCTGCTGCCCATCCGCGACGGATTAATGATCGCGAGAAAGAAATAACCTCGCTTCGCAAAAACTGCTAAGATATTTTCATAATGCTAACGCGTGAGTTGGAAGAAACTTTGAGCTATGCGGTTGATGAGGCCGTAAAGCACAAACACGAGTACGTGACGCTCGAACACCTGCTATTTGCGCTGCTCGAGGACGCAGCGGCGCGCGAGATATTGTTCAACTGCGGCGCCGAGATTGACGAACTCGCCCGCGCGCTCACCGAGTATTTTGACAATGTGCTCGAGAAAATTCCTTCGGATGTTAAGACGATGCCCGAACTCACTTCCACGTTCCAGTCGACTATTAGTTACGCCGTCCTTCAGGCCGAGGGCAGTGGTCAGCCAGCTGTTGACGGCGGTAATATACTCGCTGCGTTGTATCAGGCCGAGCAGTCTTACGCAGTTTATCTGCTCAATCAACAAGGTGTTACGCGGCTGGATATTTTGAATTACATCGCGCACGGCATCTCAAAGGTCGATCGCGGTGGGCCATTACCAGACGGAATCGATGACGAGGACCTCGATCCGGAAGGAACTCCGCAACGCAAAAAACCACTCGAGAGTTTTACGACAGAACTCGTCGCGCTCGCACGCGAAGGCGGCATTGACCCGATTGTCGGCCGCTTGGCTGAGATCGAGCGCACGATACAGGTTCTGTGCCGCCGTAAGAAAAATAATCCGCTTTATGTAGGCGAGCCGGGCGTCGGAAAAACTGCCCTGGCCGAAGGCCTCGCATTAAAAATCAGCGAAGGCAATGTGCCCGAAGTTTTGAAGGACGCGAAAGTTTTTGCACTCGACATGGGCGCGGTGCTTGCGGGAACGCGTTATCGCGGCGATTTTGAACAGCGGTTCAAGGCGATCATCACCGAACTTAAAAGCCAAGAGAACGCCATACTTTTTATCGACGAGATTCATACGATAGTTGGCGCCGGTGCGGTTTCCGGCGGCTCGATGGATGCGTCAAATATTCTAAAACCGGCGTTAGCGGCGGGAGATCTGCGTTGTATCGGCTCGACAACGCACGCCGAGTACAAAGCCGCGTTCGACCGTGACCGCGCGCTTGCACGACGCTTTCAGCGAATCGAGATCAACGAACCGACCGTTGACGAGACGTATGAGATTCTCAAGGGCCTGCGTAAATTTTACGAGCAGCATCACGGCGTAAAATACTCTGATGAGAGTTTGAGAACGGCGTCGGAACTCGCGGGTAAATACATTAACGACCGCTTTTTGCCGGACAAGGCGATCGACGTCATCGACGAGGTCGGCGCGTCGGTCAAGCTGCTGCCCGCAAGCCGACGCCCGAAAAAAGTATCGGTGCAGATGGTGGAGAATACGATCGCTCGCATGGCTAAGATTCCGCCAAAGACCGTCGTTGCCGATGAAAGGACGCGGCTCAAGACTCTTCGCGAGGACATAAAGAAATTTATTTTCGGCCAGGACGAAGCCATCGATGCCATCGTCGATGCGATACAGATCTCGCGTGCGGGACTAGGTCACGAAACAAAACCTGTCGGTTCGTTTTTGTTCTCAGGCCCGACCGGTGTCGGTAAAACTGAAGTGTCAAAACAGCTCGCCGAACAACTTGGCATCGAGTTCATACGCTTTGACATGAGCGAGTATGCCGAGCCGCACACGGTTTCGCGCCTCATCGGCGCTCCGCCGGGTTATGTCGGTTTCGATCAGGGCGGTTTGCTAACCGAGGCGATCATGCGAACGCCGCACGCGGTGCTCGTGCTCGACGAGATCGAGAAGGCTCATCCAAATCTTTTTAACCTGCTGCTGCAAGTGATGGACTCAGCGACGCTGACCGACAACAACGGCAAGAAGGCAGATTTTCGAAATGTAATTCTAATCATGACGACAAACGCCGGCGCTCGTGAATTGTCGTCGGGCGGAATGGGATTTCGCAACTCGTCCGATACAAAGGGCAACGCAAAAGGCGTGATCGAGCGGACGTTTATGCCGGAGTTTCGTAATAGGCTCGACGCGTGGGTGCCGTTCAAGGCGCTCGACATCGACGTTATCAAATTGATCGTCGATAAATTTATCAACGAACTTAACGGCCAGCTTGCCGAGAAGCGTGTGCTTGTAAAACTCACTGACGATGCGCGCGAGTGGCTCGCGAAAAACGGCTTCGATGCACGTTACGGCGCCCGTCCGATGTCGCGACTGATTCACGTGCAAGTCAAACAACCGCTCGCTAACGAAATTCTTTTCGGCAAACTCACCGATGGCGGCAGCGTTAGCATCGAGGTCAAAAACGACAGCCTCAGTCTCGACATCGGCAAACAAAAGATCCTCGCAGACGCGTAAGACAAGACCCGTTGGCCACGAATGAACACGAATAGCACGAATAAGATCAAATCGTGTTATTCGTGTCCATCCGTGGCTAATTCCTCTTCTTTCTTAATGTAACCAGTATCGCATCGCCCACCTTTCTCTCGCCTTCTTTGTCTGACGGACGATTGACCACTTTGCCGTCGAGAAACATCGTCGTCGAGCCGCCGCCGTCGAGATTCATCGCGTCCATCGCACCAAGCTCGAGCATGTATTTTGCGAGATCGTAAAGATCAAGCCCCGCACTCTGCTCCGTACGTCCATCGACCGTTATCATCAGAAATTTGCCGTCTTTCAACTTCGCCACCGCCGTGCGCGGATGCCGCGTCTCGACAAACGACTTCGACGCCTTTTCCTGCTCCCAGGTAATATCGATCTTGCCGTTTTTGATAAGCTGCGGAACGCCAGCAACAATATCTTCTGCTTCAGGAAAGAAACTGTTCTTTGGGGCCGGAAGCGGTCCGATACCGATAACAACTCTTAGATCGACCCTCTCCTTCACGTGGTAAAGGATATTATTGGACTTTTCTAGAGCGTTCTTCCCAATCGAGATAACATAGCCACCTGTCGGAATTACCGAATTTCCTTTGCCATTGGAAATCTCAGCCTTAAAGCACCTTTTCTGCATTCCGTTATTCGCGCAATCTCTGAGAATCAATTCCGTTCCGCTATCGTCGGTCAGTGTAGTGCGGTTGAAATCGGGCGTGTATAGAATAATCTCATCAATTTTCCGCTCACGATTCACACCCGCAAACCAGAATTCAGTATCGACGCCAAACCCGACGACGCTAATGGAATGGAGGTGTCCAAACTTTGCTTCTGTCTTGTCCTTTTCGTTTGCGATAGCGAGTGCGACTCGATTGTTGGTGCTTTCGCTCAATAACTTGTGATCAATCATCAAGACACCTGCCGCATCGCCTGCCCAGATACTGTTGTCGAGTCTGAAAAACCCCGCATTTATCGCCGCGAATGCACTGTGGCGCGTGGCGATGGACGAGGTTTTTTCCGTGCCGATGGCCATGTCCATTGCGTGGTGGACGTCGAGACGGACTTTTTTTAGATCGAGGCGGAGAAGGTTGATATTGACGGGCTTACCGCTGAATTCACGCGCTACTCGCGCATACTCAACGCCGTCGGCGACGGCTTTCCACTCCTGAGCGAAGATATTCACCACAGAGGCACAGAGAACACAGAGGGTAAAAATCAGGCGGGTTGGTCGAACTGACGGTTTATTTAAATAGAATTTCATGTTTCTTTTGGCTTTCTCCGTGATCTCTGTGCCTCTGTGGTGAATTCCTTTTATAATAACTAAGAAAATGCGGATCAACGAAAGAGTCGTCGCTCTCAATGACAAGCCGGTGAATCAACGTGCGCGCTACGTGCTCTATTGGATGCAGATGTTCAAGCGCGTCGACAACAACCACGCGCTCGTTTGGGCGATACGCAAGGCGAATGAACTCAAGCTGCCGCTCGTCGTTTACGAAGGTTTGAAATATTACTACCCGTGGGCTAGCGATCGCATTCACACATTCATACTCGAAGGCGTCGAAGAAAAACAGCGTGAGTTCGCTTCGCGAGGCATCCGATATCTCTTTTATTTACAGAAAGATAAGTCGTCACCCCAAAATACCGTTGCAACGCTCGCACGCGACGCGGCGTTGATCGTCACCGATGACTTTCCGTGCTTTATCATTCCCGAACACAATCGCCGCATCGCCGAGAGAGCAGAGATCGCGGTTTACGCAGTCGATTCGAACGGCGTGATTCCGATGTCGAAATTCGACAAAGAAAATTACGCCGCATACGCGATCCGTCCGAAGATCAATAAGCTGCTCGATCATTATCTGGTGCCGGTCGACAACGAAACACTGGAATGTTCCAGCATCGGCATCGATCTCGATTGCGACTTCGAAACTATCGTGACTTCCGAAACTATCACGAAACTTGTCGCCGAGTGCGACATCGATCACACGGTTGTGCCGTCACAGATCTATCACGGCGGCACAACGAACGGACGTGCGCGTTTGAAAAAATTCGTCGATGAAGTTTTGGGGGATTACGACAAGGCGCGCAGCAAGCCGGACCGCGACGGCTCGTCACGGCTATCCTCTTACTTACATTTTGGTTTTTTGTCGCCGCTTGAGATCGCGCTTGCCGTGCGCAACGCGGATGCTCCGCAAGAGTCAAAGGCCGCCTATCTCGAAGAGTTGATCGTCCGCCGCGAGCTGTCGTACAACATGACGCACTTCAATGCGAATTACGATTCGCTTACGGCTTTGCCTGATTGGGTGCACAAAACCATGCGCGAGCACGCCGGCGACGAACGCCAGTATCTCTATTCATTGGAACAATTAGAGGCTGCCGAAACGCACGACGAGCTTTGGAACGCCGCGCAACGTGAGATGGTTCAAACCGGCGAGATGCACAATTATGTTCGGATGCTGTGGGGCAAAAACGTGATCGCGTGGTCGCCGAGTTACGAGGTTGCTTTTGAGACCTTAGTGCATCTCAACAATAAATACTGTCTCGACGGCCGCAATCCGAATAGCTACGCCGGCATCTTGTGGTGCTTTGGCAAACACGATCGTCCGTGGTTCGAGCGGCCCGTTTTCGGCAAGATCCGCTATATGGCGAGCCATAGCACGGGTAAAAAGTTCAATTCGAAAAAATATATTGCGTGGACAAAGTCGCTTTAACAGCAAGTTACTGACCGCCGTACGGCTGCCATTCACCGCGCCAGTCGTAACACTCGAGTGCCGCAAATCGCTTTTTGTAATCGTAAAACGACGGTCCGACATAAGCGTAGCCGGGATAGTAGTAGAGCATGCCATGCGAGGTCGCCCACTCGATAACTTTTAACATCGTGAAAACACCGAGGCTGCGTTTTTCCTCGTTCGGGTCAAAACAGGCGTAGATCGCTGAGACACTGTCAACACCGCGATCAAAAAAGCTAACCGCTATGATCTTGCCGTCAAGCTTGGCAGTCAGTTGATAAAGATCCGTCGGAATTTTTGAGTGCCGCGAAATGAACGTGTAGATCGTCTCAGGCACGTGATCTGTAAATCGCCCTTTGTGACGCTCAAACAGATTGACAACTTTTTTCGTTATTGCCGGTGCGGTGATCGCGACATCGATATCGAGATTTTTATTCAGAACACGAGTCTGGCTCTTCGACAGGCGAAAATCTCGCAGCCGCACTCTCAGCGGAAGCACCTGACGAACTTCATCTCTGTGAATACCAAGATTGTAGCGTGTGAAGTACGTGCCAAAATGTCGCCAGCCGTCAGCGAGCAGGTGGTCGAAAACACGGGGAAGAATCGGCGCGTCGGCGTCGAAATATTCGTTAATAAAATTTAGCTCAGACTCTCTCTGCTCCATTTTTTGAAAGGCTCGTCAACTAGAGGCCCGCATACCAGTCGTAACCGCTCTCGGCCCAATAATCACGCGGCCTGACGGCGGTGAATTCTATTCTGCCAATGCGCTTGATCTGTTTTATGCCGTATTTGGTCGGTGATGCAAGTCTGAGCGGCGCGCCGTGCTCGGGCCTGAGCGGTTCGCCGTTCATCTCAAACGCGAGCAGCGTCTGCGGGTGCATGATCGACTCGATGTCCCAACCGACGAAATAGTTTTTGTCAGGCGTTGTCATCGAGACGTATGCCGGCAACTTATCAAGCGAGATGTCGGGCATGACCTTTGCGACAAGGTCAGAAAACCTGATGCCAGCCCAATTGACGATCGTACTCCAGCCCTCAATGCACTTAAATTCGGTCGTCATCTCGGTTCGCGGCAGTTGTTTGATGTCATCGAGCGTGAGAATGAGGTCGTCCGAGCGGTTTGCGAGACCGCTGACGGTGAGCCGCCAGCTTGTCGCGTCGAATTCGCCAGTCATTCCAAGATCGCCGTTGACGCGGTTAGGTTTTGTGACCTGCGATTGTGCAAATTCGGGTGCGAGACGCGACGGTTTGTAGAATATCTGACTGACGCGTTCGTTAAACCCGAACGTGCTGCGCAGCAGTTTGTACTTTGTTTCATCCGGCATCCAGCGCCAGCCGAACACCCCGATCAGAGCAGCCGCGCCGCCCACAATAAACCCGCGGCGTGACGACGCTGACATCCGACGACGAGCTTCGTCAGCACTCAAAGGTTCGGACAAGTGTCGCTTTTCGCCCAGGATTTGTGCTGTGTTTTCGTCGTCAATCGTTTTATTGTCGAGTTCTCGTACGCGTTCGACGAGGATTTCGTCTTTGTTATCGCTCATGCTTTTACCTCCGTTTCAGTCGCAATCGGCTGTTCGGCGTCGACGATCTCGTGGCCTGTAATCATCGAGCGAAAATTGCTCCACCCGGCGAGAATTACCTGAACAATATGCACGACAAAAAATGTAACAAACACTATCGTCAGCCAAAAATGCAGCCATCTCGCCCACTGATAGCCGCCGAACATCGCGGTTAGCCATGCGAGCTGCAGCGGTTTGTAGATCGCGAGACCGGTCAGCAACGACAGCGCGCCCATCGCGATCACACTTGTATATGCGATTCGCTGAGCGTCGTTGTATTTACCTTGTGGCGGTTTGGTTTTGAGAATATGCGCGTCGTAAAGAGCCACGCGAGCGGCCCGTTTTAGCGACGATGGAATTGGTAATATAGAGCGCCATTCGCCGGAGAAAATCGTGTAAAAAACATACGCGACGCCGTTCGCCGCGAACAGCCACATAAAAAAGAAGTGAAACTGCAGGCCCTCGGCAAGGCGAAACGGCAACCCAAGCGCCTCGTTAAACCAAGCTGGAAAAAAGTGAAACAACTCATAGCTCCCGATCCAAATACCGTAAACCGGACTTGCCCAGTAGATGAGCAGCCCGCTCCAGATCATAACGACCAGCAGAGGAAAGTTGATCCAGTGCATCCATCTGGTCGCGAGCGAATGTTTTCTCTCAAGCTGTTTTGCCATTACAAGCAGTAATTCCTTGTCAGTCATTTCGTATTCCCTGATTATTTAGTTTCAGAACGATAAAAGCAACGAAACCGGAATAAAGCGACAGACGAACTGGATATATGCACGGAGTATTGATTTTGTTTGATAAGGTAATAATTATGAAGTACGTAAGTTTGGTTGCGGTTTTTACAGTCTTTCACGTTGTTTTTGCGACCAGTTGTTCGCGGCTCGCATCGTCTGAGTCTGTTGCGACGTCGCCGGTCGTCTCGACCGATGAAACATCCTTCGCCGGGCTCGCGGTTGATGAAACGGTCGCTGCCGACGCCGAAGATGCGTTTATCTCAGCGGCGAAAGCAAAAACGGCGCCCTCGCTCATCGAAGGCAAGTGGTTAAACTCCGACGCAATGACGCTTGAGGGTTTGCGAGGCCGCGTCGTGTTCGTCGAGTTTTGGACGTTCGGCTGTTACAACTGCATTAACACGCTGCCCGCGGTTAAAGGTTTTGACGCTAGGTATCGCGACAAAGGATTGACGGTCATCGGCATTCAGTCACCCGAATTCGAGCGCGAAAAAATATTTGAGAACATCGTCGCCGCCGTCAATAAACACGAGATCAAATATCCGATCCTGATCGACAACGACATGAAAAACTGGAACGCCTTCGGCGTCAACGCGTGGCCGACGATCTTCATAGTCGATAAACAAGGGCGAATCCGCTACAAGCAACTCGGCGAAGGCAATTACGACATGCAAGAGAAGATTATCAAAACATTGCTTGCCGAAGGCGAGGCGAAGACAGTCAGCTCGAAAGACGAAGTGTTCGACGGTGCAAAGGTTGTGAAAACCGAGGCAGAGTGGAAATCGCTACTCACGCCCGAGCAGTTCCACATCCTGCGCGAAAAAGGCACCGAGATTGCCGGCACGGGCGAGTACGCGGACGACCACGACGACGGCGATTATTACTGCCGAGCTTGTCACCTAAAACTCTTCAGCTCAAAAACAAAGTTTGAATCGGGAACCGGTTGGCCGAGTTTCTACGCACCAGTGAACAAAACGAACGTCACGGAAATTACCGATCGAGCTTACGGAATGGTGCGAACGGAGGTCGTCTGCAGCCGCTGCGGCGGGCATCTCGGCCACGTCTTTGACGACGGGCCGGAGCCGACGGGACTGCGATACTGTATGAACTCGGCGTCGCTGAAGTTTGAGAAGAAATGACGGAACTCAGGCTGCCAGCCTGCAAGTCACACGCTGGCAAGCTACCTGCGTTCCGACTTACCAGTTAACCTTTCCTTCTTGCGAGGTGTCGATCTGCGTTAGCTCGACGCCTTCGTTAAAGAGAAAGATCTTCATGTTGTCGAAAAGAAAGTCGTGCGAGTCGGGATTCGATACATCGAGACCGAAGTGATTGATGAGCTGCATCTGTTTTGTCTGCCACTCTTTCCAACATCCCTGACAGATCTCGTCAAATACACGCTGGCCGAGCTCTGTCGGTATAGGCGCAAACGCGAGTTTGTCGCCTTTGCCGCTGCAGCGTGTGCATTCAAATTTGTCACCAAAAATAGCCATAACTAGATTCAAGCCAGATTCTGGCAAAAAAATACTTGCCAGTGCTAAAGCCTAACACAGATGAATACAGATATTAATTCAACCAAAATCTGAGTTTATCTGTGTCCATCTGTGGTTAGTCTCACTCTTTGGATTTTATCTTTGCAGGCTTCATACCTTTGCTTTTGCCTTTGGGCGAATATTTGCTTGCGACTTCTTTTGGCGCGACCTCGCGTGCGAGCTGCCACGTGAAATCCATTTCGGTGTTGACGGTCGCGGTCGCCATGCGCGTCTCGAGCAGCATCAACATGCTTCCCCAAAACAAAAACATAATGCCGACAATGCCGATCGGTATCGGCACCCAGCGATACGTGCTAAAGAACGCGGCAATCGCGATCGTCACGCTTGTGAGCACAAAAAAACCGAGACCGTAATAAAATGCCTGCATCGCCCGCTGCAAAATGCGCGAGCGGCTCGTAACTTTGTCGAGCAGATCGACTATCACTTCGACACGTTTGTCGTAGAGTGGCACGTCATTTTTGTCTTCGAGATAAATGAGTTCGCTGAGGCGGTCTTCTAGCTGTCGCACACGGTCAACAACGCGCCCCAGTCGTGTCGATGTAGAGAGCACCAGCGAACCCGTCGCCGAGATCAACAACGCCGGCGTGACCATCGCCGTCAGAAACTCAATCGTCGACCCAAGCGCGTCAGGATTTACGAGATCGTTCGCCATGTTCCCTATCTTACCGCGAAAGGACGAAAAACTCAGATCATTTGATGAGCTTAAATTTTGTGAGGCAAACGTGCTTACGCAGTTTGGACGCGGGAATGAGAACCGCATCTGTCTTGCCGTATGGCTCGCCGGTCTCGATATCGAGGTCCTCTTTGAAGCTGCCTTTTTTGTAGGTCTTTTCGCAGTCGCCAAACTTATTGCAAACCTCGAGCTTTGTGCAAATGACCTTGCCGTCGCGTTCGTAAATGTAATATGTCGCCCCCGAATACGGCGGCCGAGGATAATTCTCGGTCCTCACAAAAGTCTGTTTCTTGTGCCCGAGTTTGTCCGCTTGGACGATGTCGCCAAAAGTTAAAGTTGCCGCCGCAGCGATTATTGTTGCCAGAACCAAGGTTTGCGTTTTCATATTCTTGCCTCTTGTTGATTGCCATTGACACGTTCGACCTCACGCGTCATGCGGCCCGTGATCATATACCACATCATTTTGTAGTCGGAGATAAACGACCAAAGCGGATGTTTGAAGGTCGCCGGCTTGTTTTTTTCGATCGCAAAATGCGATACCCACGCGAAAAAGTAACCGACGACAAAACACAAAGGGAAGTAATACCACGTGCCGCGCACGATAAACCATGCAAGTAGGATCAAAGCCGCAGACGTTCCTACAAAATGCAGGATGCGCGTCAGTGGCTTCGAGTGCTCTCGCACGTAAAAGTCCCAAAATTCTGAGTAATTGTCGATCACAAGCTATAAGTTTACCCGTACAATCTCCGCGATCCCAATGCCGATGAAAACGCACACGACCTTGAGTATGGCACCAACAACAAAAAACACCGGCACGGCGATCAAGGCGGCGGCCGCACTGCTGAATTCCCGTTTGATCAAATAACCCGTTAGCAAAAAAGCACCAAGACTCATCGATATCGTGACGACGACGGCGAGCACGATATACGTGATCAGCGCGGCTTGTCCGGGTCTCGCGCTAAAGCCGTTCAACGAGATCACAAGGATCGACAAGACGACAACGCTAATCGCGAGATTTAGCACGCACGTGATGATAGCTGCAACGATCCTCGCCATCTATTTGCCGATTTGTACCCAACTGCCGTCCGTCGGCTTGATGCGATAGAGGTTGCCGTCGAATTCGATTGAGTAGAGTGACGTTCCCGCCCCGAAAAGAAAATCAATCCTAGCGAATTCTTTCTTCCCAAGCTGTTTCCAGACACCCGTCAGCGGATCTGTTTCGTAGAGTGCGCCACCCTCGGTCGAGTACAGCTTGCCGTTGTGCATAGTGCTGCGATTTGTATTGAGCCAGTCGTTCGACGTGCCGATCCTCTGCCACGAGCCTGTGATCGGGCTGATCGAATAAAAACTGCCGTCGTGCTCGATCGAGTAAAGGCGATCGCCGCCGGCGTAAAAAAATTTTGTCCGAATGAAGTCCGCTTTGCCGATCTGTCGCCACCTGCCGCTCAAAGTGCTCGTCTCATACAACGCGCCTTCCGACTCGACAGTGTAGAGTTTGTCGCCGATCATCGCGCCGAGCATCGTGTTCTTCCAATCGCCCGCTTTCCCAGCGCGGCCCCACGAACCGTCAGCCGCGCTCACGCGATAGAGACTGCCATCCGATTCGATCGTGACCAGATTCTCGGCGCCGGCAAATAAAAACTTCGTGTTGCCGAACTCCACCTTGCCAATCTGCAGCCATTTGCCGCTCGGAAGCTCCGTGACGTAAAGCGCCCCGCTCTTCTCAATCGTGTAGAGCTTGCCGTTGTAGACGACCGCATGCTTCGTGTCAGCCCAGTCACCGGCGCGAACTTGCGAAACCGCACCGATCATCACGCCGACCAATGCCGCCCAAACAAACTTGCGCACTTTCTTCTTGAACAACACTGATTTCCTCCGTTGGTCTAAAAATTAATCCGCAAACACAACGCTGAGCTGTTTTAGTTTCATCGAGTCGCTTTTGTCGATGTCGTCGACTCCGTCGCGGTTGATGTAATTGTAGAGAATGTCGCGTTGCTGTGGTATAAAGCCGGTTTTGCGAATATTGCCGCAAAGGTCGTCACCTAATCGGCCTCAGGTACTTCGCCGCCGCGAGCTCGCCGATCTGTTTGCCCATGGCAGTGCCGACTTCGGTGGAGTTTCGGTAATGAACGCCATCGTAAATGCGGCCGTTTGCCACCTCCTGCATAAAATCTTCAATGTTTGACCACGTTCGCGTCGCGCCGTCGGCCGTGGGGCTTGTAGTGGTCAATTTCGGCATTCGACCACCGCCGACCTCAGCTTGCAGCACAGTGCCGACAGCACCCGATACGATGCAGTGCGCACAAGGGTACTCGGGGTGCATAGGGGTTTCGATAAACGGCCGCCATGCCGGATCGCGCGTCGTGGCGTCGTTGCCGTCGATATCGGCGTTGCGGATCGCGGTTATAGGGCGCCAAAAATTGTAATGATATTTTGCATCAAAGACAGCGATCATTGCGTCATCGATGGCTTGCGTGACTGCCATCAACAAACGCGCGTTTTGCGTTATTTCACGACCGGGAACATCGGCGACCGAGCGGACGACGCCGTGATATATCGCGGGGCCGGTAACTTCCCAAAACCGGGCGATCGAGGTTTGCTCCTGAGTGCGGCGAGAGCCTTCCTTGCTCCCGAGCATCTTGACTTCATCGTAGTCGCGGGCCCAAAGATCACTGGTCAGTTTGGGTGGCGGCCCGGGGCGAAACTGTGCGGGGCCTGTCATCAACCAGGGCTTGCGTTGCGGCCACTGCGGAACAGCAGGTACGACCGTCGGTACGTAGACACCTGCGATCGCGTGCGGCCGGTACGTCTCGACGAGGCCGGCTCCATCATCAAAACGCAATGATAGGATCGCCTCCGCCGCCTTTTCGCCAACGGCAATGCCGTCCGTCTTTGGCCGGCCGTCAGCGATCTTAGCCAGGGCCGCCCGGTAGGCGGATTCGATCGCTCCCTGTTGCGACGGTACAAGTTTCAGCAAGGTCACGTGGTTAGCGGCCGCAACGGCCGCATCGACCGATGCACCCTGAGCCGCTTCTATCCGCAGAGCACTGGCTGGATACTTCCCTGTTATAGCGTTCGCGGCTTCGTAAACCGCCGTATGGACAATCGCGAGCACGCGGTTTGCCGGTGGGGTTACCAACCCAGCCTCGATCACTATTTCGCAGGCCTTAACGTTCCAGTCATTGACTGCATCGGCCCTGGCGACCGGAGCGGCAATCGTGAAGACAATAAGAATCAATAATGTTGTCAGCGGACTCTTGCTGGAGAGATTCATGATGGTTTCTCCTCCCACACTTTTTCTTAAAGTACTCCCCTGAAAGCTGTCTTGCAATGGACTTGCTTGTAAAATAGTCTTGGTTTCA
>JBAUGW010000064.1:0-5075 GCA_049679945.1 Pyrinomonadaceae bacterium
CGCGTGTCTTTGCCGCGAGAGCCCTAAACCACAAGGAAAGAAATGCCGTCATCATTGACCTCGGTGTATTCAGCATTTTATGGAATAACGTTACGTTCTGCAAGATGTTTCTTTGATGTGAGCCGAAAGGCGTTGGTTGTTTCGCCGGCAGGTAATAAACAGCTAATTTCGACGCAACCTTAATGACTGCGCAACGTGTTATACTCCGAGCGTAAACACCCGAGAGTATGGGTCGCGCTCAAATTTTCACTTACGCGTATGAACGAATTTATCTGCCGTCTTGGGACGCCATCCGGCGAGGTAATCACTAGGGTAGTCGAGGCAAACGCCGCATCGGACGCTCGCATCCGGCTCGAAAGCGAGGGCTTTCGTGTCTTTGCCGTGTCGTCTGCGAGCGAAGGCCTTTCGGCTGTTCTGACCGGTGGCTCTAAAAAGGGCAAGGTCAAGCAGTCCGACTTTTTGCTATTTAATCAGCAGTTGTCGGCGCTGCTGCGTGCGGGAATACCGGTTTTGCAAGCGGTCGGCCTGCTCAAGGCGCGTTCGCCGTCGGCAAATATGCGCATCGTGCTTGTCGATGTCGAGGAGAAGATCAAAAACGGCGTGCCGCTGTCCGAGGCGTTCGAGGCTCAGGGCATTTTCCCGCGAATTTACACCGCTTCGATCCTCGCTGGTGAAAAGAGCGGGGCTCTCGACGATGTCCTCGCCAGGTTTGTCACATATTTAAAGCGCAGCGTCGGCGTCTCGCGAAAGCTTCGCGGAGCTCTCGCTTACCCCGCATTTTTGCTGCTTGCGGCGTTGCTGATGGTTTCATTTCTGACGCTCTACATTGTTCCGCGAATGTCCGATCTCTTCAAATCAATGAGCGCTAATCGCACGCTGCCGACCGTGACACTCGTGGTTTTATGGCTCTCGAACGCGATCGCGAGCAACATTTATTGGCTTTTGCCGGTGCTTATTATTGCAGGTTTGGCGATCTACGTTTGGCTGCGCACAAACAGCGGTAAGCTGATATTGCACAAGTTTTTGCTGAAAATACCGATAGCCGGTCAGTTGATCCGCAATATGACGACGGCTCAGCTCGCACGTTCGCTCTCTACGCTGCTTTCGGGCGGAATCACGGTGCCGGATTCATGGGACATCGCTTCGCAGGCGATAAACAATCTCGAACTCCGCCGCCGCAGCCAAGGCGTGCTTCCGATGATCCGCGAAGGCCGCGGCTTTACCGAGGCTCTCGAACAAGCGAATTGGGTTCCGGAACTCGCGCTTGACATGATCGGCATTGGCGAAGGCTCAGGCAGCTTGCGCGAGATGCTGGATGAGGTCGCGACATTCTACGACGCTGAAGCCGAAGTGCGGCTCGAACAATTCACAACTCTGCTCGAACCGATGATTCTGCTCTTCATGGCCGGTATCGTCGTGTCGATCCTGCTCGCGATCTATCTGCCGATTATCCAGATGATCTCGGCCGGGCCGATGAGTGGAAGGAGATAATTTGAAATGAGCGAAACACAAACCGAAACAACCTATGCCTCCTCACCAAAGATCGAGCTGTCAGATTTTATTGAGAACGAGCCGCCGGAGATGACCGAGGCGAAAGCTCTGGCAAAGCGTTATCGTCTGCCGTTCATCGATCTGCTGCCGCCCGAACAGCCTTCGCCGGTCGATGTCGAAGAGATCGCAAACATTCCCGTCGATCTGATGCTGCGAAATCAGTTCGTTCCGCTCAAACGTGACGGCCACGAACTTCATGCAGCAATGGCTGATCCGACGAATCTGGAACGACTCGACGAGCTGGAGAATGTTTTGAATGTCCGCATCGTACCGTATGTAGCGACCGCCGGTTCGATTGACGTCGTGCTGCGCAAGGGCGATTCGACGCAGCGTGTACTCGCCGAGGCCGCATCGACCTTCAAAATTTCGCTTGTAAAAGAAACCGACACCGGCGAAGAAGTGCTCGACCTCGACCGTCTCGCCAACGACAGCGATATGTCGCCGATCATCAAACTCGTCGACACGATTCTCTACAACGCGATGGAATCGCGAGCGTCGGACATTCACATCGAGACGCGCGAGCGAGACGTGCAGGTCAAGTTCCGCATCGACGGAGCTCTTTATGCAAAGGTCGATCCGATCGATATCGCATTTCACCAAACGCTGATATCGCGTATCAAGGTCATGTCCGAACTCGACATTGCCGAACGCCGCATTCCGCAGGACGGACGTTTTCGCGTCCGTTACAAAGGCCGAACGGTCGATTTTCGCGTCTCGATCATGCCGACGATCTATGGTGAGGACGCGGTGATTCGTATCCTTGACAAAGAGCAGATTTCAGAGGAATTTAAGAATTTGAACCTCGACGTTGTCGGTTTTGACCCCGAAGATCTCACGCGTTATCGCGTTTACATCAAGGAACCCTACGGAATGGTGCTCGTCACCGGCCCGACTGGTTCTGGCAAGACAACGACGCTCTACGCTGGCCTCAACGAAATTCGCAACGAAGAAGACAAGATCATTACGATCGAAGATCCTGTCGAATACCAACTCCATGGAATAGTTCAAATTCCGGTCAATGAGAAGAAAGGTCTGACGTTTGCACGCGGCCTGCGTTCGATCCTTCGACACGACCCGGACAAAATAATGGTCGGCGAAATTCGCGACGAAGAAACTGCGCAGATCGCCATCCAATCCGCGCTGACCGGTCACTTAGTTTTCACGACCGTTCACGCAAACAACGTCATCGACGTCATCGGCCGCTTTTTGAACATGGGCGTCGAGCCTTACAACTTTGTCTCGTCACTCAACTGTGTGCTCGCTCAACGCCTCGTGCGTCTGCTTTGCCCAATTTGCAAACGCCCTTATACAGCTACGCCCGAAGAGCTCACCGAATCCGGCTTAACCGCAAAAGAAGTTGGCGAAGCCGCGTTCTATCGCAGCGTCGGCTGTGATGCATGCAATCACACCGGCTATCGAGGACGTACGGCGATTCACGAACTTCTCGATATGTCGAACACCATCCGCGAAATGATCATCGACCGCCGTCCAGGCTCCGAAATCCGCCGCCAAGCCGAAAAAGAAGGCCTCTCCTCTCTGCGCGAATCCGCCGTGAAGAAAGTTTTCAACGGCCAGACGACGCTGCACGAGATCAATCGTGTGACGTTTGTGGAAGAAATACGATAGACAAGGCTGCGTTCCAAACGGCGAAAACCCGACTGGTAGGGAGCGTGCGCGACGTTGCGGAGAGCTATTGGTGAGCACCCTCGCAACGGCTCGGGTTTCCGCCTTAGTCGCCTATCAATTTTGAATAAACGGTCAGATCGACGTTGCCACCGCTGACTACGAGGCAAATCTTTTTGTCGACAAACTTTTCATGATTTTGCAAGACAGCGGCAAGGCTCAACGCGCCCGTCGGCTCGCATTTCAGATTTGCAAGACCAAAGTAAAGTTTTAGCCCCTCGACGATCTTTTCTTCGGGCACTTCGACGATCTCTTTCAATCCATTTTTAATGATCGGCCAGTTAATGTTACCAAGCGACAAAGTGCGTGTGCCGTCGGCGATGGTTTGCGGTTCGGTTGCGTTGGCGATCAATTCACCGGCTCGCAAAGATCGTGCAGCGTCGTTTGCAAGTAACGGCTCGGCGCCGACGATCTCAGTCGTTGTTCCGTTCCGTTCAAAGCTCTGAATCGTACCCGAGATCAGACCGCCGCCGCCGACCGGAATTACGACGACATCAAAATTGTGCTGAGCTAACTCATCGCCGAGCGTCGAGTTGCCGTCAATGACAAGTTGATCGTCGAATGCGCTGGCGAGGTAAGCGTTGGGGCGTTCGCCCGCGAGTTGTTCGAGCCGGCCGGTTCTGCTAATCACGTTGACATCGATCAGATCGGCCGTGGCGCCGTATGAACGCACGGCATCGATCTTAACCTTCGCCGAATTGTGCGGCATTATCACCGTGCATTTGCGCCCCAAAAGCTTGCACGCATAGGCGAGTGCCTGCCCAAAGTTGCCCGACGACACGCCGATAAACTCGTCGTTCGGCAAGTTCGCGACGACGTTATACGCCGCGCGAATTTTAAAACTGCCCGTATGTTGAAATGTTTCGCTCGCGATCGTCACGTCCAGTCCGAGATAGTCGCGCAGTTTTGCAGATTCGATAAAAGTCGTCGGGCGGATGGCGTCATGGAGTGATAACATATTGCGTTAACAAAGTTTATAATCCCTGTTCGAGCGGGGCAAGTTTGTTCCAGTAGAGGTCACGATGCCAGATAACGAGATCAAAGAAATGATGGACATGCTTTATGCTCAGGCGCAAATGCGTTTTGGGTCATTGATCAAAGGTCGTTGGTTTTATGACGGCGATGATTGTCCCGGATGTGGCAAAAAGATCGGCTCAATGAAGTACAAAGGCAAAGACGCACTGTCGCTGAATTCGTTTATTTTTCGCGATCACGGCGTTTTGATAATTTATTTGCTGTGCGGTAAATGTGGAAACAAGGTTGTCAGAGCGACTAGCGATACTCCCTTACACGCAGTGATCGAAAAGAATCTGAAAAATGGTTTCATTAAGCAGTTGGGGCACTAAACATGACGAAAGCACATTTTGGAATGATCGGACTCGGCACCATGGGCCGCAATTTTTTGCTCAACGTCGCAGATGGCGGCATCGCGAGCGTCGGTTATGATCTCGATGCGGCGAAACGCGACCTTTTGTTAAAGGAAGGCGCCGGGATGCCGCTCGATGTGGGCAGCGATCTCCCAGATTTTCTCGCCAAACTCGAGTCGCCACGAAACATCATGCTGCTCGTGCCGGCCGGGCCGATTGTTGACAGTGTGATCGCCGATCTCATCCCGCACCTCGACGCGGATGATTTGATCATCGATGGCGGTAACTCGCACTTTACCGACACGGAGCGCCGCGAGACCGAATTGTCGGCAAAAAATATCGGCTTTATGGGCGTCGGCGTCAGTGGCGGCGAAGAAGGCGCGCGTCGCGGAGCCTCGATCATGCCGGGCGGCCAGCGCGCTCATTACGACCGCATCGAAAGAACTTTGCAAGCCGTCTCGGCCAAAGTAAACG
>JBAUGW010000065.1:0-23403 GCA_049679945.1 Pyrinomonadaceae bacterium
CAGGAGCCCTTACTTACGTGCGGGCTACTGACACAAGAGGAACAATGGCAACGAACAAGTTTGCAGATAAGTTAGTAAAGAAAATTTTTGGGTCGTCGAGCGACGTATTTTTGAAGAACGTAAAATCGACGGTCGCTGAGATCAACGCGCTAGAGCCGCGGATGCAGGCGATGAGTGACAGCGAGCTGGCGGCGCAAACGCCGAAGTTCAAAGAGACAATTGCAAATGCGCTCAGCGGCATCGACGACAAAGAAGAACGCCGCAAGGCCGAGCAAAACATCTTACACGAAATTTTGCCAGAGGCGTTTGCGACGGTTCGCGAAGCGTCAAAACGCGTTACGGGAATGCGTCACTTCGACGTGCAGATGATCGGCGGCATTGCGCTGCACCAGGGCCGCATCGCCGAGATGCGCACCGGCGAGGGCAAAACTCTCGTCGCGACTTTGCCGTCGTATTTGAACGGACTGACGGGACGCGGCGTTCATGTCGTTACGGTCAACGACTATCTCGCTTCGCGTGACTCTGAGTGGATGGGTCGCATTCACAAGTTCCTCGGCCTTAACGTCGGCTGCATCCAAAACGACATGGACGACGTTGAGCGTAAGGACGCGTACGCCTGCGCCATCACGTACGGCACGAATAACGAGTTCGGCTTCGACTATCTTCGCGACAATATGAAGTTCGATGTCGAGTCGCTCGTGCAGCCCGATCACTACTTCGCGATCGTTGACGAAGTCGATTCGATCCTTATCGACGAAGCGCGCACCCCGCTAATTATCTCCGGCGCGTCCGACGAAGCGACTGATAAATATTTCACCGCCAACGAGATCATTCCCCAACTCGAACGCGGCCACAAGGACGAGGAAACAAAGGTTACGACCGGCGACTATCTGCTCGATGAAAAAAACCACTCTTCCGTGCTGACCGAGCAAGGCGTTACAAAAGCTGAAAAGCTACTCGGCGTCTCGAATCTTTATGATCCGGCGAACATGGATATGCTCCATTGCGTCGAATCGGCGCTAAAGGCTCACACGCTTTACAAGGCCGATCATCATTACGTCGTTCAGGACGGCGAAGTCATCATCGTTGACGACTTTACTGGTCGACTCATGCACGGACGCCGCTGGTCGGACGGTTTGCATCAGGCCGTCGAGGCGAAAGAAGGTGTAAAGATCGAGCGCGAAAACCAAACGCTCGCGACGATTACGCTACAAAATTATTTTCGAATGTACGAGAAGCTTGGCGGCATGACCGGCACGGCCGAGACCGAGGCTGAGGAATTTAACACGGTTTACGGCCTCGATGTTGTGCAGATCCCGACCAACATGCCGATGGTCCGCACGGACAATTCCGACATGATCTATCGGACGCTGCCCGAAAAATGGGACGCCGTCGTCGATGAGATCAAGGAATTACACGCCAACGGCCAGCCTGTCCTCGTCGGAACGGTGTCGGTCGAAAATTCCGAGCTTGTCGCGGCGAAACTCAAAACGATCGGCGTGCCGCACAAGGTTCTTAACGCTAAATATCACGAGCAGGAAGCTGAGATCATCGCCCAAGCGGGTCGCAAAGGCGCCGTCACGATCGCCACAAACATGGCCGGTCGCGGTACCGACATTCTGCTCGGCGGCAATCCCGAATCCTTAGCACGCGATTATCTAAAACGCCAGGAGATCAATCCCGACGAGGCATCCGAAGCGCAGTTCGAGGCTGAACTTGCAAAAGCAAAACGCGTCGTCGCCGAGGAACACAAAGAAGTCGTCGGGGCGGGCGGCCTGCATATTCTCGGCACCGAGCGTCACGAGTCACGGCGTATCGATAATCAGCTTCGCGGACGCGCGGGCCGTCAGGGTGATCCGGGAAGTTCGCGGTTCGTTCTCTCGCTCGAAGACGATCTGATGCGCATTTTCGCGGGCGACAAAGTTCGCTCGATGATGGAATGGCTGGGGATGGAAAAGGGCGTCGCGATCGAATCGCGCACCGTCTCGAAACAAATCGAGCGTGCGCAAAAGGCGGTGGAGGCCCGTAACTTTGAAACGCGGAAACACGTTCTCAAATACGACGACGTGATGAACCGACAGCGCGAAACGATCTACGGCCTGCGTCGGCAGCTGATGTTCGAACCCGAGCATCGCGAATATCTGCTTGGCGAATCTGGCGTTGCACGCGACCTGCTTGGCGATCTGACGGGAAGTTATCTGAACGCAGAAACCACGCCCGACAATTGGGAAGTCGATACTTACGCGGCCGAGATCGAGAGCATTTACGCCGTCGATCCGGCGAAAGACGCGGGCGTCGATTTCAAAACGATGCTGCCCGATGAGATCGAAGAAGCGATTTGGAAAAAAGCATCGGCGAATTACGCCGAGAAAGAAAAACTCGCGGGCGGCGACAGCCTTCGCGCATACGAACGCTACATCATGCTCAACATCATCGACAGCCAGTGGAAAGATCACTTGCTCTCGATCGATCACGTCAAACAAGGCATCGGCCTCGTCGGCTACGGGCAAAAAGATCCGCTCGTCGAATACAAAAAACAGTCGTTCGATATGTTTCAGGACATGCTCGACCGCATCGACACGAACACGGCGAAAGCGCTCTTTAATCTCGAGATCGTCAATCGCGACGAGCAGGAAGAGCGTGAACGATTAGAGCGTCTCGAGATGCAGCGAGCACGACGGCAAGCAGCCGGAATGGCGTTCACCGGCGCGATGGCAACCGCCGACGTCGCCGGTGCCGAGGCCGCCCGTCACACGCCATACGTGCGCGACACTCCAAAGATGAAACCCAACGATCCGTGCTACTGCGGCTCAGGCAAAAAATTCAAAAAATGCCACGGCGCCGGTGGTTAAATTTAGTTTGATTGACATTTGGTTTCTAGCCCGCGAAGCGAGCTTTCCGCCGCAGGCGGTCAATAGCCCCGTCCTTTAGGGCGGGGTAATGTGCTTGATCAACCCCGCAGTCCGTTTTAACGGGCTTACCGTCAGCGGCTTGAGCCACGGGCGGGGAAGGACGTTAAAACGCCCTGCCTGTCTTTCGACAATATCTGACCCCGCCGTGAACGACGGGGCTAATGACCGCCTATGGCGAAAAGACGGCTAAAAGCCGCCTCAGGTTATCGAAATATCGAACCTCACGCCTTTCCCTACATAAAAAACTTTTCTGCAAGACCTTTTCCTTTCGCCCGTTCAAAACACTGAAAGAAGATTCTTAGCGTTTAGAAGCGGAGGAAATATGAAAAAGTTGAGTTTAGTCGGTTTGGTGGTTCTTACGGCGGGGATCGCCGCGTATTCGTTTTCGAGTTTGAAATTGTTGGGTTTTATCGGCGTCGGCGAGGTCCCTCCGATTGGGCTGTCCATCGCGAGCGGTAAGCCGCGAAAGACGATGCGGGCGTTTAAATCCGAGGCGGAGCTAAAAGAGTATTTTAAGAAGATTCAGGAAACACGGCGTCGAGCGCAAGGCGGTATGCTTGACGGCGTGACGAGTTCGGACAATGCCGCCGCGTCGCCTACGGCCGGCGCACCCGCTGCCAAGTCAGAGAGCAAATCGAAAAAAGACAGCGAAGACGACTCGATCACGAACACGCAGCACGCCGGCGTCGATGAAGGCGGCATTGTAAAAGTTCACGGCGATCATCTTGTGATTTTGCGTCGCGGGCGTTTGTTCACGATCAAGACGAGCGACAATTCGCTAAAGTCGGTCTCGTCTGTCAACGCATATCCGCCCGGCATAAATCCTAGCAACGACTGGTACGACGAGATGCTGATCTCGGGCGATCGCGTCGTCGTCGTCGGTTACAGTTACGGTCGCGGCGGAACGGAGATCAATCTTTTTGACATTAGTGACGGCGGACGGCTCGCATATCGCTCGACGCATCATCTGCGATCGAATGATTATTACTCGTCGCGAAATTACGCGAGCCGTCTGATCGGAGACAAGCTGATCTTTTACACGCCGCAGTATTTTTACGGTTACGACAACATCAAGCAGCAATTTCCCGCACTCAGGCGTTGGCACAAAGGTGCGAAGGATACTGAATTTTCGCCGATCGTCTCAGCAACCGAGGTTTATCGCGCCGAACGTCCGATCGAGCAAAACACGTACTCCGCATTACACACTGTCACGGTTTGCGACCTTGCTTCGCGCGATATGACGTGCAAAGGCACGGCAGTGCTCGCGTCGCCGGGACGCGTCTTTTATGTTTCGCCAAAATCGGTTTACGTGTGGACTACAGATTGGAATTACGGTGAAGGCAAAGCTCGCACGGATTCGATGCTCTACAAGATGCCTCTCGACGGTTCGGCTCCGAGTGCTCTTGGTGTCGCGGGAGCGCCGGTCGATCAGTTTTCGTTTCTCGAAAGCGACGACGAACAGCTAAACGTGCTCGTCCGCTCTGACAATCAAGGCGAGCAAATGTGGGGTTCGGAACGCGCTAACGGCGATGTTGCATTGTTTCGCACGACCGCCGATAAATTCTCCGACGGCAGCGATTCGGCCGCGAAAGACAGCTATCGTGACATGCCAAATGTCGAAGGCTACACGTTCCAAAATCGTTTTGTCGGCGACTACTTACTTTACGGCACGGGCAACGGCTGGGGTCGCCAGATCAAGAGTGACGGTGCAAATCTTTTTGCAGTGAACTGGAAATCGGCGCGCGTCACGAATCTTCATCTCGATCACAGCGTCGACCGCATCGAACAGATGGGCAACGCGGCGGTTGTTGTCGGCACCAACGGCGCCGATCTTTACTTTTCGCCGATAAGACTTGATGACGGACCGCGTGTTCGACCAAGCTATATTCGGAAAAAAGCGTCGCAGGGCGAGCTTCGCAGCCACGGCTTTTTCTACAAACCCAATGGCGACGATAGCGGACTTCTCGGTCTGCCGATCGCGCGGCAAGGCCGCGCCGGTTATCGTCATCTGATCGAGGACTCTGCAGCGATTCTGTTTCTAAAAAACGAAGATCTGAACTTCGAACAAATCGGCGAACTCGAAGCTCAAAATACATCGACAAACGACGGCTGCCGAGCTTCGTGCGTAGATTGGTACGGCAATGCGCGACCGATATTTATGCGCGGACGCATCTTCGCCCTCCTTGGCTACGAACTGATCGAAGGCCGCCTGGACGACAACCGCCTCCGCGAAACCCGCCGAGTAAACTACTCGCCGAGATTCCTGAGCAGAATCGACAATAGCGAGGAATAGTTGAATTATCGCCAACTGCCAAAAGGAAAAGGGCAAGACCGGAACGCGTGTCCGATCTTGCCTTTTCCTTTTTAATTCTGCTCTAACTACTATCGAATTATGGCCCCGGAGGTTGCCCACGCCTGCCATCGGCCGTCGCGTTTGATCCAGGTATCCGTAAACCGGCTCCTGCGGTCATATGCAACGCCCTTGTCGTCTTTTCCTTTTGTTCGATATATGCCGGTAACGATCGCCGTATTGCCGTCAATCCGAATATTCATATCCGTTGTCTCGGTTAATTCCAAAGTCCCTTTGTCATTCATCAAATCCGCAATATCCTCTGCTTTATTAGCCAGTTTTCCGGTTGTTGAGCTGACACTGCTAAAGTCGGCAGCGTAGTTCTTCTCAAACCACGCCTTATCGCGTTTTGGTGCGGCATCATTCCAGTCCTGCTCGAGATACCAGATGATGGCGCTGTCGTCGAGAGCGTTTCCTGCATTGCTCACGACCTGCCATCGGCCGCCGCGTTTTTCGAGAATGTGAACACTGCGCGAATAGGTCGTCGCGCCGCTTGCGGAAACGGTCACATTGCGATGAGTCATCGTCGCCGACACAGTCGAGCAGGTGACCAGATAATGATCCGCTGTCGTTGTTGACGTTGACGGATTAGTTTTGCTTCTTTCGAAAGCCGCCATCGTGCCGTCGATGGTCGTTGTCTTTCCGGCCATGCCGGGAAAGCCCACATAGTCATCAGCGTAAATATTCATCAGTGCGGTTTTATCTCCATTCTGGCCGGCAACGCTCCACGCTTTATCGAGAGCCTCGAGTGCCTTCTTGTCAGCGTCACTGCACTGCGCTACGACCGAAGCGGTCATCGCCATCGTAACGACAAAGATCGTCAATATACTTTTCATAATTCCTCCTGTTTGGTGTTCAACACTCGGAAAACACTCATTTTCCGTGCGCGACAAAAAAAGAGGGGAGTAACTTCTCCCCTCTATAAAATCAATTTCAATTACCTATTTGCGTTTGCTAAAGGTGGAGCGACTTTTTTGTCGTCAGCCATTTTGTCATCCGCCTTTTCGTCAGCCTTTTTGTCGTCGGCTTTTGCCGCTGCCGCAGCGATCGGCGTCACCTGTCCGCTTACCAGTCGCCAGCCGTCTTTTGTCTTTGACCAGACCTGCGTAAATCGCATTTGGCCGTCAACAGACTTGCCCATGTTCGTGCCCTTGACGGTCGCTCGGCCGATCAGGACAGCTCCTGTGCCATCGGGGTTTGACCGAACGCTCATCTCGTCGTAGGCGAGCGACTCGATCTTGGATTGGCCCGATTTCATCGATTCGATGCGTTGGGCCTTTGTAGAAACCGCACCGTCTTGGCCAACAAACACGTAATTGTCGCCCCACAGCTTATCGAGCGCGGTGGTGTCGCCTTTTGTTACTGCCGCGACGCCTTCATTGGCGAGCTTCTTGATCTCGGTCTCGATCGCCGCCGCATCAGCCGCAGGAGCAGTTGCAGTGTTTGCAGCTTTGTTGCCGGCATTAGCTGAGTTGTTAGCAGCAGGTCCGCCACATGAAATTAAAAGAAACGACGCAGTGATCAGCGTCATTATCATCAAAATTAGTTTTTTCATATCCGTATCTCCTTTTTACAAAATGATGCGAAACTTCGAGCAAATCTGACAGTCGTCGCATCCGTTGACGACCATCCGCTCATAACTTAAAAACTAAAAACTAGGGATTACGCGAGTATTTATACGCGCACTTGCCCAAATAGTCAATCACGCAGCCGAGCAGGTTATTTGACCTTCTTCAAACTGCCTTGGCCGCTGATCTGGCGGTTGCCGGCGACTTGTTCAGCCCTCGCAAAAGCTCGCATAAAGTTCTCGCCCAACACCTTGCGGATTTCGGTTTCGGTGTAGCCGCGACGCAGCATTTCGTATGTGACGAGAACCAAATCCTCGGCGCCGTTCATCCCGGCCGGCAGGAAAGGAATGCCGTCGTAGTCCGAACCGATGCCGACGATGTCAATGCCGGCGACTTTTTTCATATGGTCGATGTGATCGACGATGCGTGTGTAGTCAGGAATGTATATCGGGTTTGCATCGAGCAGCTTGCGTTCGGCGTCGTTGAATGCAACGGGATCGTTTGGAAATTGTTTGCGGAGCGCCTCGATCTGCGGTGCGAGCCTACGCGAACGCTCCGTCGACTCCTTTGCCGAGCGCGCATCAAGAAACATCGGAAGGAAATTTATCATTATCACCCCGCCGTTCTTCGCAACTCGACGAAGCACGTCATCGGGCACATTACGTGTGTGATCGTTGACGCCGCGTGCCGACGAATGCGACGCAATGATCGGCGCCGTCGAAACGTCAAGCACGTCATTCATCGTATCTACCGACACGTGGGAAATATCTATGAGCATGCCCAAACGGTTCATTTCGCGAACGACCTCACGGCCAAAATCGCTCAGCCCCCCGTGCTTCGGGGCCATGACGTGCGAGTCTGCCCAGTCGTGCGTGACGTTGTGTGTCAGCGTCATGTAGCGAATGCCAAGGCGATAAAAATTGCGAAGTGCGTAAAGCGAATTCTCGATCGCATAGCCGCCCTCGATGCCCATTAGCGCGCAAATTTTCTTTTGCTTTTTCGCTTTACGAATCTCAGCCGCAGTCGTGCACATCATCAGCTGACCGTTGTGTTTTTCGGCCTCGCGATACGTTGCATCGATCAGATCCATCGCACGACGCATCGCACCGCCGCTCGCGAGCGTCGAGCCGGACACGTAGATCGAGAAGAACTCGCCGGTGATCCCGCTACGTTTCAAACGGTCGAGGTCCGTGTGAAACGGATCGCCGTCGCGGTGATACTTACCGACCGAGTTTGTCGCAAGATCGAAGTCTTCATCGACCATCGGGCTTGTGATGTCGTTATGCCCATCGACGATGATCGCCTTGCGATGAATTTTCAGCGCCTTTTCCCATAGTCTCGCATCGGCTCCCGCAGGCATCGTCTGGGCGGAAGCAGCTACACAAAGTTGGAGTCCTATAATCAGGACGATGATTTTTTTCATAAAACTTACCTCTAAAAGAACACCTACTTAGTCTCGGCGACCTATTTCGCACCGCGAGGTTTGGCGTTCTTCACATATTTGTCCATCCACGCAACCATCTCGTAGAGAGTGTGTTCCGTCGATTCGCGTGCGGCGTAGCCGTGCGATTCGTGCGGCAGCATTACAAGCCTTGCCGTGCCACCGTTACCACTGATAGCGGCGAAAAGGCGTTCGGACTGTATCGGGAACGTGCCCTGGTTGTTGTCGGCTTCACCGTGGATGAGCAGAACAGGCTCGTTAATTTTGTTTGCGTAAAAGAACGGCGAAACTTCGGTGTAGATACGGGTCGCCTCCCAGAAGTTGCGAACTTCGTCCTGAAACCCGAACGGCGTCAGCGTACGGTTATACGCTCCGCTGCGGGCGATGCCGGCACGAAACATATCGCTGTGCGCGAGCAGATTCGCCGTCATAAACGCACCGTAGCTGTGACCGCCGACGCCCACGCGGTCGCGGTCAACGACGCCCATTTCGACGCCCTTGTCGATAGCGGCCTGCGCTGCGTCGACGACCTGCTTGACGAACGTATCGTTCTTTGTCTCTGGCGGGCCGACGATTGGCATCGATGTGTTGTCGAGAATCGCGTAACCCTGAAGCAGCAAAAACTGATGCGAGATGCCGCCGATCTGCGTGAAGCGGTTTGTCGAGCCGGTGACCTGGCCCGCCACCCCCGCGTCGGTAAAGCTCTCGGGATAAGCCCAGACGAGCGTCGGCAGCCGCGTACCTTCTTTATAATTGGGCGGTAGATAAAGCGTGAACGACAGATCGACGCCGTCTGCGCGTTTGTACTGCACGAGCTGCTTTTTAATTCCGCGAAGCTGCGGCGCCGGATCCTTAAATTCAGTGATCTGCCGATAAGCCATCGCCGTGCAGATCTGTCCCGCGGGGCAAACCTGCCGCAAAAACACATTCGGCGGATCGGTCAATGAGTCCTTACGCGTGAGAAAATTCATTCCGTTGTCGTCGATCATCGCCGCAAAGGCCTCGTATTCGTCGGTACCAGAGCGAAATATCTCGTCCGTTTTAAGCGTCTTAAGATTCATCCGACGGAAGAACGGCCTGTCGCCCTGCGGCGATGCGCCGAGTCCGGTGAGAAATATCTCGTCGCCATTCTGTCGCACGAGCGTTACGCCGTTCGGCTGAATGCGAGTGATCGGCGCTCCGATGTCGTTGTAACGGTCGTTGATGTTGAGGTCGGCGATGAGTTTGGCGTTCGACGGATTGCCGTAATCAGTCGTAAACATCCGCCGCCGCTGCGTGTCGCGATTGTAATCGTAATAAAACATCACGCCGTCGCGCTCGCCGAATTGGCGGCCTTGAAAGCGATGTTCGGTCTTTAGAATCTCGCTTGGAGCTCCTGTGAAAGGCGCCGCGAGCTTCATCAGCTTGTCGCGATGCGTTGCCTTGTTTCGCGGATCGCCGCCGTCGAGCGCCTCGGTCCAGCTCAGCGTCGAACCCTCGATCGGTATCCATTGATAGCCACGCGGCCCTGTCGGCACGCCCTGGCTCGGGATGGCGTCAAGCAGAGGTACATCAGGCAGTTTGTGAACAAGCTTACCGCTCGAGTCCCAGATTTCTTGCGCTTTTGGAAACCGGGACGAAGGAAACAGATACGAGAACGGCTTGCGGATCATCGATACGTAAATGTATCTGCCGTCAGGCGAGATGACCGCGTTGTCGAATATCGCCGGAGCACCGATGTTGCGAACCTTGCCATCGACACCGATCAACGCGAACTGCGAAGTCGCATAATATTCGTACAGCTTTTCGTCATTCGGCGATTTGAGCAGATCCTGGACAGTCGCGATCACGCCGCGGCGGCCGCTGGTTTCTTGAATGTTCGGTTCGTTCGGAACGACGTCTCTGTACGCGGGAGCCGGGCCACGTCCCGACGGAATGATCATTGCCGAGAGATGCGTCGAGCCTTCCCAACCGTAACCGCCAAACGCCGTGTTGAGCATCACATTTTTCACCTTGCTCGCCTTCGCTGCCGCCGTATCAACGAACCAAAGTTCGACTCCTACTGCCGTGATGTTGCCGAACGCAATATACTCTCCGTTCGGCGACCATTGCGGATTTGAGATCTTTGCACCTGCCGGTAAGTTCACCAACGTTTCCTTTCCATCAGAAACATTTTTGAGCGTCAAGCTTACGGCATAGCCCTGCAGATGCGGCGCGTTTGTGTTCGGATTGACTCGCGTACCCGCTAATCTGAGCATCGGCTGCGCGAGATCGGCGATCGGCGGATACCTGAGCGGTGTCAGCAACGCAATCTTTTCACGAGATGGCGAGATCGACGTCGCCGGTATCGCCGGCGCGTTTAGCGCGTCCATTATTTCCTTCGGCGGCTGTTTGTAACTGCCCTGCGCAAAAGCGCTCACCGCAGCTAATAAAAATGTAACTAGTAGAACGAACTTTGTTTTCATGATCTCCTCACTTTCTCCTCAAACTATCAACGATTTTGCCCGCGACCGTCGGGATAAAATCCCGCTCGGCGGCATGATTTTCGGTGAACACGGCTATTACGAATTTAAGGCCGTCCGCAGTTTCAACATACGCCACATCGTGCCGTGTTTTCGACGTCCATCCGGCTTTTGACCAAAGTTTGATGTCGCGAATGTTCTTATCGATAAAGTATTTGCCCGTAAAACCGTTGTTCTGATCGTCTCCGTCGATGGCCTTGCCCCACGGATCGCGTTTCATCAGATTCATCATCTTCGCAGCGCGTTCGGGCGTAGCGATGTTGCCCGTGACGATCTCGGCCATCAAACGTGCAGTCGCGTTTGTCGTCAGCATATTGCGATTGGCCGCCTCGGTCGGAAAATTGCGCGACTGTCGCTCAATACCGTACGCGTCCTCGCAAAAAGTTTTTTGATTGATGTTGATGTTCGTGTAACCCATCGCCGTGAACCAGCGATTGACGCGATTGCGTTTGAATTGCCACGCATCGAACTCCTTTTGCGGCTTTTCCGCCCCGCTGGATGTGTTCGTAATTACATCCAAAACATATTGCGTCGCTTCATTTGACGAGTCGACGATCATGTCACGCTCGCCCCGTTCGAGTTCCGGCGTCAGCTTCACCTTCTTGTCCTCAAGCTGTCGCTCGAGCGCGGCCATGTAGAACATCTTAGAAACGCTCGCCGGATAAATTCGGGCTTCGCCGCGAACGTCCGCGATGTTCCAACTTGCAGCGTCTCGCAGATCGATGACCGTCGCCGCGACTTCGTCGGCCTTAAAGCCTTTCGCCGCAAACTGCGCTAGCATGTCTTTCATCGCTGCATCCAGTATCGACTGCAATTCGGCCGAGCGATTCATCATCGGCGTTTTGTAGCTTTTCGGAACAGCGATCCCGCCGTCTTTTTGCGCTCCAATACTCACAGCCAACAAGCATATCGTTAACAACCAAGCCGCAGACTCTCGCAATCTGTTCATAAATTCTTTACCTCTTGCAGTTTTAAGAGTATAAACGAAAGGCGGTGCGAAATTCCAAATTTCAAATTTCGAATTACAGATGAATGACGAAAAACTAATCCGCGGACTCGGTCGCTGGGATTTTATGGCGGTCGTCGTCAACACCATCATTGGCGCCGGTATCTTCGGGCTGCCTGCAAAAGTTTATGCTGCAATAGGCTCATACAGCCTGCTTGCGTTCGTTGCGTGTGCCGTCATCATCGCTCTCGTTGTGCTTTGTTACGCCGAAGTCGCGAGCCGTTTTTCGACAACCGGCGGCCCGTATCTCTATGCGAGAGAGGCATTTGGCTCGGCAGTCGGTTTCGAGGTCGGGTGGCTCTATTGGATCGTCCGCGTCGCGACATTTGCCGCAAACTGCAATCTGCTCGTCACTTATCTCGGCTATTTCGTGCCAGGTGCTAATGCAGGAGGTTCGCGAATCGCACTCGTCACCCTCATCGTCGCCGTAATTACAGCCGTTAATCTCGTCGGCATCCGCGAGTCGGCGCTGATGACAAACGTCTTTACCGTCGGCAAGCTCGTGCCTCTCGCGATCTTTGTCGTCGTTGGAATGTTCTTCGTCTCGCCGCAAAATTTTTCCTTCGACATCGTGCCGGAATATTCGAGTTTTTCAAGCGCAGTGCTTCTGCTAATTTATGCGTTCGTCGGTTTTGAAGCGTCGGTTGTTCTCACCGGCGAAACAAAAGAACCAAGCAAGACAATTCCGTTCGGTTTGATCGTCGGACTGCTGATAGTCGCGGTCTTTTATATTTTGATCCAGACGGTGAGCATCGGGACGCTTCCGGACCTCGCAAAATCCGAACGCCCGATAGCCGACGCTGCGGCGGCGTTTATGGGTCCGCTCGGCGGCGCGTTCATCACCGTCGGCGCGCTGATTTCGATTTTTGGGAACCTAAATGTCGGCGTTCTCGCATCAACGCGAATGCTTTTCGCAATGAGCGAACAACGTGATCTCCCTGCCGTATTCGAAAAAACACACGAAAAATTCAAAACGCCCTACGTCGCGATTATCGCCACATCGGTGGTTATCTTGGTTCTAACTATTCAGTCTTCGTTCCTTACAGCCGTCGCAATTGCCACAATTACGCGTTTGGTCGTTTATGCGACTACTTGCCTCGCTCTGCCGGTTTTCCGCCGCCGCCCCAACATGCCTCAGCCGTCGCCTTTTGCAGCGCCGCTCGGCGTTGCAGCCTCAGTTATGTCACTCGTTCTCATCGTTTGGCTGCTCACGCAGGTCGATTTTGCAAAGGAAGGCCTCGCTATCTTGATCGCAGCCATTTTAGGTCTCGTGATTTTTGCAAGTTTGCGTGTTATGAAGCGCTATCTAAGCTAAGGAAAATGCAACAGATATGAAGCAATGGGCCTTTTAGCAGCAATAATCACGATTGCCGCGATTTCCAGTTTCTCGCAATCCATCGAAGACTCGAGCCGAAGAACGCTCGGTTACATCTCCTCAAGCGGAACCGTCGTCGGCTCTAGCCGACGCACGCTTGGCTACATCAAAACGAACGGCACAATCGAGGACCCCAGCCGGCGAACAATAGGTTTCCTCAAGGAGAATGGCACGGTCGAAGATTCGGGCCGTCGTACGCTCGGGTATATCAGGTCTGACGGAACGGTCGAAAATTCAAGCCGTTCGCCCCTTGGTTACGTGAAATCAAACGGCACGGTGGAAAATGCGTCGCGACGCACGCTCGGCCACACAAAAAATATGGATAGTCGCCATGCGGCGCTGTTTTTCTTCTTTTTCTTTAAACCCGATAATTAGGATGTATGAAAATTCGCCTCGTTCGAAGCTCGTTGCTCGTCTGTCTCCTGTTCAATTCGTTTGCGTTGCCGCAAGATAACCCTGTCCCAATAGTCGATCTACGCCTCGGCGGTCTGATCGGAGGTTCGCAAAACGAGGCCTGGGTTGATCCTGGCATCGCAGCTGAGTCGATCCTTCTCGGTTCAACGGATCTCAACATTTTCGGGTTTCGTGGCCTCGAAAAAGCCAAGATCCGCAACGCAAAACAAGGCCCCATAGACGATGTCTGCCAGGATTTTGTCCGAATCGAGACAGGCACACGCGATCGTCTTGGCCTCGCCATCGGGTCAAATGCAAAATGGGAACCGATGCCTCGCATCCCAAAACCCATCTCAGCCCAGAATGCCGCTTACAAACGCGCAGTCGCGGCGTTCCTGAAAAAACAGGGCGTTAGGAAACCGATAGTAAAGATCACTCAGGCCTTTAAGATCGACCTGGACGGCGATGGCCGGGATGAAGTCTTGGTCAGCGCAACTCACGTAAGCGACAAGTTCTTTACCAGACTAAATCCCGGTGATTATTCGCTTGTTTTGTTGGGAACGGTGACAAAAGCCGGAGTCCGGTATTTCATGGTCGATGGCAATATTTACAAACGTGGTCAGGATGACAGCGGCCCGCCGCAGCGTTATGAGATCACCGGCATCGCCGACCTGAACGGCGACACAAAGATGGAGGTCGTAATTTACGCTGAGTATTACGAGGGTGCCGGAAGCGCAGCATTTGAACTGCGTAGCGGAAAGCTCGAGATGATCAAGCAAATTCAGGCGGGTTGCGGCGTTTAGGTAAATACGCCTTCGCCTAAAAATGCTTCGCGGATATATCTGATCGTGTCGTTCAAAGTCTGCTGCGGGTCGCGCGGCTTGAAGCCGAGTTCCTCTTCAGCTTTTGTCGAATTGAAATACCAAAAGTGTTCGGCCTGCTCAACTTCGTTTGTCTGAACGGGCGACGTGCGGCCCCAATTTTTGAAAACAGATTCGATCATTGACGAGCCCGCCATCGCGATTCTCTTAGGTACTTTCATCGCCGGTGCCGAGACGCCAGATAATCTTTCGAGACGTCCAAAAAACTGCTCGAAAGTCATATTCGCGGCGCCGAGCAGATATTTTTCCTGATGCTTGCCTTTCTCCAGTGCGGTGATAAACGCCGTCGCCGCGTCACGTACATCGACAAAATTCAGACCGCCCGACGGGCAATACGGTATCTTTCGGCCGAGAAAATCGAGCACCGGTTTTGTCGAACTAAGGCGCTCGTCTTCGGGGCCGAGCAGCAGCGACGGATTCATGATCACGAGTCGAAGACCTTTGCCGTCAAAATTCTCAAGCGCGGCGCGTTCCTGATAATATTTCGACGCGTAATACGCCCACTGCGAGATCAACTGAAGCGGCTGCGGGCACGTCTCATCGACAACTTCGTCCGTTTCGCTCACCGCGATCGTGCCGCTCGACGAAGCAAGGATCATCGTTTTGACGCCAGCGTCTTTCGCCGCCTCGCACAACAGCCGCGTGCCTTCGAGATGAATTCTATTCATCGCCGCCGCGTCCGAGTTGTCACGCGACACCTTTCCTGCGAGGTGAAACGCCGCGCTCACATTCTTCACCGCCACAGCAACGTCGTCGCGGCTTGTTACAGAGCCTTCGACCGCCTCGACGCCCGCGTCGGTCATCCACGCAGGCACACGCGATGCCATCACACGTAAATTATTCTCACCAGCATCCAGCAGTTGGCGAACAATGTGCGTTCCTAAAAAACCGGTACCGCCGGTGATAAGAATTTTCTCTTCTACTTTGGCAAGCGCCTTTTTCTTCGCCATCTATTTTTGCAGCAGAATCGGTTCTCCAAACCCGAGTTCCTTCAGTCTCGGCAACTGTGTTTTCGCGTCGCCGACGATGAGCCAGATCATTCGGCCGCTATTGAAATACTTCTGCGACAGCTCTTTTATCCGATCGACAGTCATCGCTTTTACAACCTGCTCACGCTGCTTTACGTAATCATATTTCCAGCCGTACTTACTGATGTTGTCGAGCATATTGAGCTTTGCGTTCGACGTCTCGAACGCTCGAGCGTTGCTTTTAATTAGAAAGCTCTTGGTGGTATCGAGATCATTCTCAGTGTAATTCTTGCCGTAATCGCTTAGTATTTCCTTAATAAGCTGCGCAGATTCGAGCGTCACATTGCTACGAACGCCGCTCGCGATCGTAAATGTCCCGCGAGTTTTTGTCCCCGAAAAGAGAGAGTTGATTCCGTATGTATAACCTTTCCCTTCGCGAAGCTGCTGCGTTAATTGGGACGCAAAACCGCCGCCGCCGAGGATGTAGTTTGCAACTGTTGCCGGATAAAAATCTGCGTCCGTCGCCGCAAGCGCCGGATAACCGAACCTGATTACCGACTGTTTCGCATCAGGCACGTCGTAAAAATAAACCTGCGATTTTTGCGGTGCGTCGGGTGTTTTGTAAACAGGAATTTCGACACGCTTTGCTTTCCATTTAGCTCCGACGCCCTTTAACGACGCCATGATCTTCGGTTTGTCTATCGCTCCGACGATGTGCATTCTCGCGACCGACGGCGAAAGATTTTTCGCATAAAATGCCTTAAGGTCGTCGATCGTTATTGAATTGACAGACTCAGTCGTGCCCAAAAGGCTGCGGGAACGCATATTGCCGTTGCCGTAGATAAGGCGATTGTAATTGAGCTGCGCGTTCGCATTCGGGTTTGCTCGCTGCTGTTGAATGTCGCTGATCACGCTCTGTTTTATCAGGTCAAATTCTTTCGCGTCCCAACGAGGCTCAAAAAGGATCTCCTCGACCAGCCGCAGTGTTGCGTCATAATTTTTTGCGAGCGTGTTTACACCAATCGTTACGTCCTCGGTGGTCGCATAGACGTTAATCGACGCACCAAGCTGCTCAATTGCCTCTTCGAGTTCTTGCGGAGTTTTGCGCCGCGTTCCTTGCGTCATCATCTGAGCCATCATATTGGCGACGCCGATTTTGTCGAGACGATCAAGCATCTGGCCTCCGTCAATGACGATTTCGAGTTCGACCAGCGGAACTTCGGGATTTTCGATGCCGAAAACTCGAAGCCCGTTTTTAAGTTTGCTCTCCCAGATTGTCGGAATTTTTACATCGGGCGCCGGACCATATGACGGCTCAATTGAGCGGTCAAAGGACGAAGCCGTTCGCTCGTACTTAGCCGTTACGTTCGGATCGACCTCGTCCTCGGCACCGGCGACAATTTTTTCTTCAACGACCTCTGCTTTTTTCGATCCGTCGAGCGCGAGCGCAACGTTGCCCTTCGGCACAAAGCTCGTCGCCACAAAATTTTTGCCTTTGATATATTTATCGAAAACGCGTCGTACGTCGGCAGTCGTCACGCCGAGTATGTTTTGAATGTCCTTTTCTAGGTAGCCCGGATCGTTCGCGAAAATATTGCCTTGGGCGAGCTGTGCACCCTTGCCGAGAACGTCGGACAGCGAGTTGTAAAAGAATGTCTCTTGCCCCGCCTTGATTCGATCGAGATCTTTTTGCAAAATGCCGTCCTTCTCAAACCTTGCAAACGCCTCGTTAACCGCGGCCGCAACTTCGTCCAAATCTTTGCCGTCAAAAGCACGAACAGACAGATGCAGCTGTCCGGCAAGTTCCGAATCGTACACATACATCGATACGTCAGGTGCGAGTTTCTTTTCCTCGACCAGTACCTTGTAAAGCGGTGCCTTTTTGCCCTGCGCCAGATAACGCGTCAGCACCGCGAGCGGATAGCTGTCCGGATGATATTGTTCGACGACGGGCCAGGCCATGGTTAGCTCTGGTAAGTTTGCAAAATTGTCTTCGTGGTAAAGCTTGGTAATTTCGCGCACAACGCCCGGGCGTTTCTGTTGCGGCTCTAATTCGTCGCCGCGTTTGATCTCGCCGAAGTACTTCTCTACCCACTTCTTCGCCTGACCCGTGTCAAAATCGCCGGCGACGACGAGTGTTACATTATTCGGGACATACCATCGGCGGTAAAACTCTTTCACATCCGAAAGCGTTGCACCGTCTAAATCTTCGAGCGAGCCGATGACCTGCCAATTATAAGGATGGTTTGCCGGGTACAACGCTTTGTCGATCACATAGAACGTGTGACCGTAGGGGTTGTTGTCGACACTCTGCCGCTTTTCGTTTTTGACAACCTGCTTCTCCTTCGCCAAAACCGGATCGGTGACGGTATTAATGAACCAGCCAAGTTTGTCGGCCTCGGCCCAAAGCATTTTTTCAAGCGCATCTTTTGGAACCGTCTGCAAATAGTCCGTTCGATCACGATTTGTCGAACCGTTAGCCCCTGAACCGCCGATCCGAGCGCTCATCGCGTCGAGTCCGCCTTTGCCGAGATTCTCTGATTCGAGAAACAGAAGATGTTCGAATAAATGTGCAAAGCCCGTGCGGCCGGCCTTTTCGCGTGCCGAACCGACGTGCGCCGTCAACGAAACTGCGACGACCGGATCGCTGCGGTCAACGTGAAATACAACCTCCAGTCCATTTGGCAGGGTGAATTTTTCGTAATCGACTTTCAACGTCGACCTCTGCGCTGAGGCAGCAGCCAACAATAAAACAACCCAAAAAAAAGTGCGGACAATTTTCATAATTACTCCAGAGAAATCCCTCGTGTTTGATACACCCGCCATTTACAATTAGTTTCCGACGGTGTTTAGTTATCAATGACCGGTTCTTGCTTTCGAGAACGTCGACGTTCAGCCTTCCATTGCTTACGCAGCACATCGACGTCAAATTTCCGCCGGGTGCCGTCGCGCATGTTTTCGATTTCGTGTTGAACGCGAGCGGCCACGAGACGATACGCTTCGGTATTAGGAACGCCTTTGGTCATCTTTTTAAGCTCGTCGTACTCGAGAAAACGTCCGACCTTCGCTCCGATCTTCGCACCGATGCTCGTTCGCTGCGGGATGATCGTCCCTTTTGGAAACGCATCAAACGTACCCCAAATATAGATCGGCAGGATTCCGATCTTTTGGTTTAGAGCGAGATACCCGATGATCGGTTTGAACTCGGCGATCTGGCCAGATTCCTGGCGGCCGCCTTCCGGGAAGATTAGAGCATTGTAACCTTCATTCAAGATTTGCGTGACGTGGCGCAGCGATTGACGCAGGCTACCCGTGCGCTCTATCGGGACAAGCGTGGTGAAATTATTCATATATGCACGCTTGTATTTCGTATCGAACCAATAGTCGGCGGCCGCGACCGCGACCGTCTGCTCGGCGACATCTTTGCCCAGTGCTTTTTTTACAAGGCCGGTGTCGAGATGCGAAGTGTGATTAGGTGCGACGATAAAATTGACGTGCTGCGGCACATTCGATTCGCCATCGATCTGCGTATCGAGCACCGCGTCATAGAGCGTGTCGGTCGCAAAACTGACAACTGCGTTGCCCGCCCGACGAACGACACCCGGAATGTAAACTTCGTCTTCGTCATTTTTCTCTTCTACGCGCGGTTCGTCAGCAAGCTTCTTCGATTTATCGACGCGATTGATGGCGGTAAGTAGTTCGCGAACCGTCTGCACTTCATTTAAAGTGTCCGGCGACAAAACTCGTCCGCCCGCATCCTCGACCGCCGCCTGTAGCTCAACAAACATCAGCGAATCAAATCCGAGATCGGCGAGTTTGTCCTCTGACGCGACATCGCTCAGCAGCCGATTTGAAACGCTCGCAACTACTTTACGTATCCAAATCGCATTGTCGTCACCCTTCGACTCGACAATGGATTTAGTTTTTGACTTCGAGCGGTCCTCAAGTGCTTGCAGCATCTCAACGACCTCCGGCCGTTTTACTTTTCGCGTCGCCGTGCGTGGCAGCTCGAACGGTTTGAGATGTAAAACTTTTACGCGCTTGAAAAATGGAATCGAAGCTGAGATTTCGCGAAAATACTCTTCGACTTTTTTGTTCGCTTCGCGTCGAGTAAGGGCGATGTCGTGTTCATAATCGGGCACGACGAGCGCCGCGATTCTTTCGCCGCCGTCATCGTCGGGCAGACCGACAACGCTCAACTCCTTTATCGCCGACGACTTGCCGTAAAGCTCCTCGATCTCGTCGGGGTAAATATTTTTACCGTTCGAATCGATGATGACGTCCTTCGAACGGCCGACTATGAAAAGATTTCCATCGTCGTCGATGCGTCCGAGATCGCCGGTCTTTAGCCAACGATCTTGCAGCACTGCATCTGTCGCCTCGTCGTTGTTGTAATAGCCGACCATGACGTTTTGCCCGCGCGCCAGCACCTCGCCAACGCCATTCTCATCCGGCGCGGCGATCTTCACTTCTACGCCCGGCAGCGGTTTGCCCACGCTTCCTCTCAGAAGTTTGTTGCCCGGTCGCGCGACCGTCAGCACCGGTGAGCTTTCGGTCAACCCGTAGCCTTCGAGCACCGTAAACCCGAGACCGTGCAGATCTTTTTGCACTTTCTCACTTAATGCCGAGCCGCCCGAGATGAGATAACGCATCTTGCCGCCCATGCCCTGATGGATCGGGAAAAAGACGATCGGCCCCAAGTTGAACGGCGTGTTATCGCGAATCCACGCATTAAAATCGATTACGTTATCCGCCAAATCTGCGATCCAATCGCCGCGTTCTCTTAATCTAGTTTTGATCCGCCGATGCAACATCTCCCACAACGCCGGCACGCCGACTAGGCCCGTAACATGGCTGTTTTCGATAGTGTGTGCGAGGTCCTCGGCCGTCAGTTCGTTGAGATATGTGATCTGCGTTCCGTTTGAAAACGGCGTCAAAAACCCAGCCGAAAACTCAAACGTGTGATGCATCGGTAGTACGCTCAACACGCCGTCCGTGATGTCCATGTCAAGCACCGACGACAGCATTGAGATCATGTTGACGAAATTCTTGTGCGACAGCATCACGGCCTTTGGCTTGCCCGTTGTACCCGATGTGAAGATCAGCGACGCAACCGCGTTCGAGTGGATCTTCGCCGGCAGCACCGCGTTGCGTTTTGCTTCCTCGACTTCGTCCTGCATCTCAAAGACCTCAGCGAATGTCCAAACCTTAAAGCTCCCCTCCTTACGAAGGAGGGGTGTCGACGCTTCGTCGACGGGGTGGTTCTTTGTCCGGCCCTTCAGCGCGTCATTAACCTGTTTTTTTAAACTCGGATTCTCGCCTGCAAGTTTCGGACTCAGAACTATCGCCGTTGCTTCGCCGGCGCGAGCAAAGCTTATGATCTCGTCAACTGACGACGCAGGATCGATCGGAATCGCAGTCGCTCCTGATTTAAGAATGCCGAAATACGTCATTCCCCATTCAGGCATGTTTTGCGAAAACAAGATCACGCGGCTTCCCGATGCGATGCCATTCTTTGCAAAAAATCCGGCGGCACGCAGAGTGAGTTCGTTCACATCTTCGTATGTATATTGTTCTTTTCGCCCGTCGCGCTCGATGCGCATCGCGACCCGCGTCGGAAAACGCTTGACCGACGTGTCAAAAAGATCTAGCAAATCTTTGTAAGTGTATGACCGCTTTTCGACGGCCTTCAATTCTTCTTCGAGCGTCGGCAGCACCCATTTGCGCATGCCCGGAAAATGCACGTTGAGCCAATAGTCGTACCAGTCCAGCCGCTCGGGATACCACGGCAGCAAGTGTTTCTCTTTGTCTTTGATGACCGACTGCAAGAGGCGCACATTGTCCGAACGATAAAGATACTCGTTGTCGATCATGAACGGTTTGAACATCGCGAACGCATCCATCGTCGCCTCCGTCGTTTCCTTAAAACTCTCGGTCGATTTTTTGAGGTCAGATATGATGTTACCGATCCGTCCGCCGCCCCAACGCGGAGTCGCACGGTCCATCAGATCGTCGGCGCGTTTTGCAATTTTGTTGAGCATCGGCGCGGATGTTAATTCGTATGTGCGCTGTTTGACGGTCGTCGTCTCGATCATGCCGGCGAGTTTGTTCGCGATCTTATTGCCCGACTCTTTTTCCTCGAAGTGCTGCCGTTTATACAAACCGACGAGGCCGACGATGCGTTTCATATCATTCGGGTTTGAGTCACCCGATGACGCTTGAAAAACGAGCGGTGGATTGTCATCGACGAGCGCATTCATCGCCGCCGCAAGTATCGCACCCGAGACCATATCGACCGGAATGATGTCGAGCACCAGCTTCTCATTGACTGGAATTATCGGCTGGCCGCGAAGCGCGATCAATATCAGCGGCGCGGTCGTCGTAAAACCTTCGTTCCAGCCGGGGAAAGGATATTCATTCGAAGACTCGACGATGCTGGGGCGCACAAGCACCTTCACGATGTCGTCCTGCGAAGCGATGATCTGCTCGGCGAGTGATTTTGAATACGTGTAGATATTCGTCCAGCCCCAATACTCCGCACGCTCGGCACCAAGCTCGGTCGTGCGTTCGCGGACCCACATTTTACGTTCGCGAAAGATCGCGGATTTGAGATCGGCTTCGTCGTCCGGGTCGCGGCCTTCGTCGATAAAGCGGTTGCGTGCAAGTTCGCGAAACCTCGCGGCCTGCACTGCATCGTCAGCTTCCTGGCGCGCTTGCTCAGAAAGACGCGCGCAGTCCTCGACCTCACGATTAACGTCAAACGTCGTTCCGACAAGTTCGTCTTTACGCGGAAAATAGCCGACGACCGGCTCATTTTCCCAGATCGGCCCGCTGCGTTTGCCCGCTACAAAACACGTCGAAACATGCACAAGCCGCGGCTTTTTCATCATCCGGGCCATTTTGATGATGTTGTTCGACCCGACGACGTTTGTCCTGAGCGCCGACTCGAGCGGCGGATTAAACGTCACATTGCCCGCACCGTTGATAATAATGTCGGTGTCGCGCATTATTTTCTTTGCCTCTTTTTCGTCCAGGCCGAGATACTCATTGCCGACATCGCCATTGACCGGCACGACTTTGCTCTTTATGAAATCATCAAACCCGTCGCCATACTTTTCCCTCAACGGATCAAACGTCGGCGATGTCACGATCGATGTCCAAAAACGTATCTTCGACTCGTTCGCATCACGCGCCCTTACGGTTGCGTAAACGCGTCCCACGTCAGGAAAATTGTTGAGCAGCATCGACAGCGTGACCTTGCCGACAAAGCCCGTCCCGCCGATAAAGAAAATCTTCTTGCCCTTAAATATTTCTGTTGGTGATAGTTTCATTACAAATGCGTGCGAAGCACGCTAAATAACTTTAGCTACAGGTGAAGCAAAGCGTAACCTGTAGACGATTCGGAAACACACGCCGAGCGTGTGTAGCACGCGACATTAATCCCACAAATATTGCCGGTCGAATTCAACGCCATGCCTTACTAGCAATTCAAGATACTCATCCTCAAACGACTGTTTCGCATGATGATTTTTCTGATTCTTGACATACGCGCGAACTTTTTCCGCGACAGATGAACTAACCGTAAACGCTCCATAACGACGTTGCCACGCGAAGTTTGGATTATGCCGCTTTGCCCATTTCGACGAGCTTGCCTTCAACTCGCGCATAAATGCCGCAAAATCGCACGGTTCGAGTAGCACAAGCAGATGAACATGGTCCGGCATTCCGTTTATCTCAATCGCGCTTCCTTTCCAGCCTTTTACGATTCCGCCAAGGTATCGAAACAATTCGCTCTCCCAGGACGGCCCGATCAACGGTTCGCCGCCTTTCGTCCTAAAAACGATGTGATATAAAAAACGAGTGTGTGACATATTCTATTTACGTGCGGAGCACGTGCCATAACTTTAGCTACAGGTGGAGCGAAGCGTAACCTGTAGTACTGGTCGCACGTCGTATTTGAGCTTGTGTAACAAGCGATATTGTATTCGCGTTGACCATGGCCGCGTGT
>JBAUGW010000066.1:0-31820 GCA_049679945.1 Pyrinomonadaceae bacterium
TGCTGATGCGGATGAAAATCAACTCCGATGTACAATGTCATTGCGGTTTCTCCTGTCAAAGATCGAATCTGTTTTGTCGACATTGATTCTAATCCACGTCGAGAGAAACCGTCTTTATAACATCACATTTGTCATACCGAGAATTTGTCGCATCAATGAGGGATGTGTCTAGGGGTATGCGGGATGGCGAAACTCGATTATGTGCGAAATCGATCCAATTGAAGGTGTAATACTCGATCGGCACATTTCGAGGTTCAGGCGCACCAATATACTCCAAATAATGGGCACCAAATTCGACTTCATCAAGTTCAATCGAGAACGTGAAACCGGGAAGATTGTCGTGATCCGAGTTATTTTTTCCCTTGAACGTCGCGACCTCGGGCTCATCCGCAAAGAAGACTTCGATGATTATCTTCGGAGCTGGAGGCTTCGGTCCGTTTTCAGCTGCCTCAGCCTTTAAAAACGCGCTTATGGCCCCCGCGTTGAAGTGGTATGGGGTCAGTTCGTACATAACTGAACGGCCATTAATTTTTCCTGTGAGCGTTAAGTTGAGAGCCTCCAGAATTGTGGATTTTCCAGTCTCATTATTCCCAACGATAATTGTCACATCTTCGTTAAGGACAAACTCAAAATCTGTAAAGCAACGATAGTTGTGAATCTTAACTTTTGAAATTCTCATACTTTTCCCATCAGGAAACGGCCGGCGCGGGTTAGGCGCCGCCTTTTTGTTATGCACTTACTATGTGCGGGCTTGTGCCTTAAGGCGTTGGTGGTGCCGGTGGCTCCGTTTTCTTTTTCGTCGGTGCTTTCTCGACCTGGGCGGCGCTCCCACCACCCCGGCCTGCGGCCACCCCTCCTCCGGCAGGAGGGGAGTTTAAGGCGGCGCGGGCGCCGGGGCTTCGGAAATCAATAATTGCGATTTGAGAATTGAGAATCACGGATCCCTCCCAGTGAATAAGAGTTAAATGTACTGCTTATCGGCAATGATACATGACTCTTGCGGGTTTGCAAGAGGGAATTGGCCCGTTTCTCAACGCAAAGTCGCAAAGACCGCAAAGATGAGGGCTTCGGGGGCGTCGCGCAGCGTTCGGACGCGTCGTGCAGGGCTTCGGGTGGGTCAAGCACGGCTTCGGATGCGTCGAGCATCCGTTCGGGAGCATCGCGTAGGGGTTCGGGGCGTCGTCATCGAACGACGGGAGCGAACCGGAAAAAAGAGCCGCTTAATGCCCGGCTTTAGTTTCACGAGCTGGCTTCCGCAGTGAGTGGTCGATTGTCCGACCAGAGTGTACCCTTGCTCACGCGCGGGCTTCTGCACCTTGGTTGCTACTGCACGTTTTCGTGGTAGAGGTCGTGCAGGGCTTCGGACACGTCGCGCAACCTTTTTGGTGGTTTTGCGGTATAATCACCTAAAAATTATGAGAAAACTATCTATTTCACGCTATTTTGCGGTGGTTTTGGTGATCAACGCCTTCATTTTGCCGACCGCTTCGCTGGCTCAGGACACCAAACAGGCCGAAGTTAATGCCGCGATTCGCAAAGAAGGCATGGAGAATTCGCGGATAATGAACACGCTGCATTATCTGAGCGACGTTTACGGCCCGCGTTTGACCGGTTCGCCCAATCACGTCAACGCCGCACGTTGGGCGGCTACCGAGATGAAGTCCTGGGGCCTCGAGAATGCGGCCGTTGAGCCCTGGGAGTTCGGTCATCCGGGCTGGGTCAACGAGCGCGCCGTCGGGCTGATGCAAAAACCCGTGCAGGACACGCTGACGTTCGAGGTTTTGGCGTGGACGCCATCGACAAAGGGCGTTATCGTCGCCGAGCCCGTGCATCTCGTGATTCCGCAGTTTCCCGCTCCGTCGAATCCGCAAGTAATGCAAAACCCGACGCAGGAAGAACTGACCGCTTATCTCGATTCGATGAAGACAGCCGTCACCGGCAAGATAGTTTTCGTCGGCAAACCGGCCGTTTTGCCGGTCAATATCACTCCGGGCCCCAAACGAATACCCGACGAGACGATCAAGTGTCGAATGGATCCGACAAAAACGCCCGCGGATTGCCCGGGCGGCGCGGGTTTTGGCGGCGGTCCCGGCGGCCTTGGGCCACAAGTGCCGCCGCGCGCGAACGCGCTTTCGGGACAGGCTGTCGCGGCCCAAATTAGCGCCTTTCTTATCGAAAACGGCGCGGCGCTGAGAGTAAACGACGCCGGACGCGAACACGGCCAGATCCGCGCATTCTCGAACAACACTTACGACCTTACAAAAGCCCCGCCGACAGTAATATTGCGTAACGAAGACTACGGCCGCATCGCGCGTCTGCTGGAAAAGAAAACTCCCGTGCGGCTCGAGTTCGACATTCGCAACCGCATCGTGCCCGACGGCGTGACGAGCTACAACACAGTCGGCGAAATCGTCGGCACCGACAAAAAAGACGAGGTCATCATGCTCGGCGGACACCTCGATTCATGGCACTCGGCGACCGGTGCGACGGATAACGCTATCGGCTGCGCGGTTATGATGGAAGCCGCGAGGATTTTGAAAGCGTTGAATGTGAAGCCGCGGCGCACAATTCGCGTTGCGCTTTGGAGCGGCGAGGAACAAGGGCTGCTCGGCTCGCAGGCGTACGTAAAACGTCACTTCGGCTCGGCAGAAAATCCGGGGCCGAATTACAGCAAGTTCGGCGGTTACTTCAACATCGACAGCGGCACGGGCCGAGCTCGCGGGATGAGCGTATTCGGACCGTCTGAAACCGCGACCATTCTTCGCGAAGCGTTGAGATCGTTCGAAGATTTCGGCTTTGTGGGCGTGATCAGCTCTCGCAGTCGTGGACTTGGCGGCAGCGATCACACGTCGTTCAACCAGGCAGGCCTGCCGGGTATCGGCGTCGCGCAGGACCCGATCGAATACGGCACGCACACCTGGCACACAAACCTCGACACGTACGAACGCATCATCGAGGACGACGTCAAAAAGTCTGCGATCATCATCGCCGCCGCGGTTTATGTTTTGGCAATGCGTGACGAACTGCTGCCGCGCTTTAGCGCAAGCGAATTGCCGCCGCTGCCGACGCCGCAGCCAACGCCGTCACCAAGTCCGCGACCTTAAGAAATTAGCCACGAACAGACACGAACAAACACGAAAGAGAAAAGAAATACTTTTGTTCGTGTCCTTTCGTGGGTGTTCGTGGCTAGGTTCCTATCTTCGGGCAGATGTCATTGAGCACACATTCGCTGCATTTCGGGCGGCGGGCGATGCAGACGGCGCGGCCGTGATGGATCATCCAGTGCGGGAACATCACCCAGTCTTTTTTTGGAATCAATTCTTGTAAATCGCGCTCGATCTTCTCGGGCGTTTTATTTTTTGTGAGGCCAAGCAGCTGCGAGATGCGCGAGACGTGTGTATCGACGACGACACCGCTCGCGATACCAAAAGCATTACCGAGTACGACGTTTGCCGTCTTTCGCGCAACGCCGCCGAGTGTGAGCAGATCGTCCATCGTCTGCGGCACTTCACCGCCATATTCTTCGACAATGCGTTTGCACGCCGCCTGAATGTTCTTCGCTTTGTTCCGAAAGAAACCTGTCGAGTGAATATCTTTTTCTAACTCTCGCCGGGTGACTTTTAGATAATCTCCGGGAGCGCGATACTTGCGAAAAAGATCGGCCGTGACGATGTTCACGCGAACGTCTGTGCATTGCGCCGACAGGATCGTCGCTATCAGCAACTCAAAGGCGCTGGTATGATTTAGCGCGCAGTGTGCGTTTGGATAGGCCTTTTTGAGCCTCGCGATTATTTGTTTAATATTAGCGTTTAGGTTAGACACAGAGATTATCTTAGGATATTTCTTTGATTTCATCTCTGTGTCCTCTGTGGCAACAACTCGAAGTGTCTTCTGCGGCTGATTTATGCATGTACCTTTACTCGACCTTAAAGAACAGAATGATGCGTTGAGGCCTGAGATCGAGGCGGCGCTTGGCCGCGTGCTAGATACGAACGGTTTTATTCTCGGCAGCGAAGTTGCCGCGTTAGAGAATGAGCTTGCTGAATATTGCGGCGTCGAACACGCCGTGGCTTGCGCGTCGGGCAGCGATGCGATCTTGCTCGCATTGATGGCGCTTGATGTTGGCCCCGGCGATGAAGTCATAACGACGCCGTACAGCTTTTTTGCGACCGTCAGCTCGATCACGCGGCTCGGAGCAACGCCAGTGTTTGTGGATATCGAGCCGGACACTTACAACATCGACCTCGCGCAGGTTGGAGCGAAAATATCTTCGCGTACGAAAGCGATCGAGCCGGTTCATCTTTACGGCCAGTGTGCTGACATGGCAGCGATAAACGCAGTTGCCGCAAAACACGGTATCGCCGTTGTCGAAGATGCTGCGCAAGCAATCGGTGCCGAAGAGAACCACGTGCGTGCAGGAGCACTCGGGGCGATTGGTTGTTTCAGTTTTTATCCTTCGAAAAATCTCGGCGGCATGGGCGACGGCGGTTTTCTTACGACAAACAACGATGCGCTCGATGCGAAGTTGCGGGCACTGCGCGTTCACGGCGCGGAAGAAAAGTATTATCACAAGTATGTTGGTCTAAATTCGCGGCTCGATGGTTTTCAAGGCGCGGTGCTGCGCGTCAAGCTCCCGCACCTCGATGATTGGACAGAACGCCGTCGTCAAAATGCCGCGACATACAAAGAACTTTTTGAAAACCGCGGTCTGACCGAACAGATTGTGCTGCCCACCGAACGTGACAACGCAAAACATATTTACAATCAATACGTCATTCGCGTCGCGAATCGGCGCGACGAGTTGCGCGAATATTTGACGCAACACGGCGTCGGCACCGACATTTATTATCCGGTGCCGCTGCATTTGCAAGAGTGTTTTGCCTATCTAGGTTACAAAGCGGGCGATCTGCCTGAGTCGGAAAAGGCCGCGAACGAAACGTTAGCGTTGCCGATATTCCCCGAACTCAAACGCGAGCAAATGGAATTTGTCGCACAGACAATCGCAGATTTTTTTAACGAATAAAATGTACGATCTCACGATCCAGCCGGTTAACACCCTAAAAGCCAAATTGACTTTGGCGGTCGTAGTTATTTTGACAATCGTCTTTTCGTGGTTTGCGATACGTTGGCAGCTTAGCGAAGTGTTTTCTGCGATCACGAGACGTGATGATCCGAACGCCGTCCAGATCGCTGATCTCGCGCTTCGCTGGGGGCCGTCCAATCCGCAGGCGAGTAAATTTCGAGCTTTGTTTGGCGAAGATTCGACGTCAACAGATACACGAAAGGCGATCGAGATCGCTGAAGAAACAGTTCGTCTAGCTCCGAATGATTTTCGGTGGCGTATCGAATTAGCGCGTGCCTTGTCGCAGGATGAGCAATTTAGTCGAGCCGAAGACGAATTTAAACGCGCCGTCGATCTAGCTCCTTCGTATGCAATTGTCCGGTGGGCCTATGGTAACTTTTTGATGCGGCAGGATCGCATTGACGAGGCGTTTTCGCAACTGAAAATCGCAGCGACAGGTAACGGATTTTACCGCGATCAAGTGTTTTCGCTGGCGTGGGATTATTTTGGCAAGGATGCGTCGCAGCTCGAAAAGATTGCGGCTGATAACTCGCAAAGCCGAACCCAACTGGCATATTTTTTTGCATCACGCGGGCGGGCTGAAGACGCGCTCAGAAACTGGAACTTACTCAGCGACGAGGAAAAGGCTGCGAACGCATCTTTTCTAAAAGTCATGTCGCAGGGAGTTTTTGAGCAAGGCTATTTTCCACAAGCTCTTGAGTTTGAAAAGCAACTTGGCATCGACGAAGAAACGCAGCCCGAGGCGATAACAAACGCTTCGTTTGAAAAAATCCTTAACGGCGAAAGCAAGTCGCGATTTACGTGGCAGATCACACGCAACATTCCAAAGCTAGAAATTGCGTTAGATCAAAATGTAAAACACGCGGGCAATCGGAGCCTGAGAGTCGCATTCCGCGGATTTAACCGTCCCGAGCTGAATAATTTGTCTCAAATTGTTGTCGTTCGACCGAAAAAAAAATACAGGCTGCGTTTTTGGCTGCGCACGGAGAATTTGAAGAGTATCGGCACGCCGATACTCGATATCATAAACGCGAATGACAATAAGCCGATCGCGAGGTCGCAGGCGTTTGCGACAGGCTCGAATGACTGGCAAGAGATCACGCTGGATTTTACAACGCCGGACAATTGTAATGCTCTGATCGTTAGGACGATTCGCGCATTCTGCGGCGAAGACTGTCCGATGACGGGAACGTTTTGGTACGACGATTTTGAGCTCCAAAAATGACGCGGCTAAATAAAAGTGCATTCTTTCTGATCTGCTCGCTCGTTGTCTTTACGACGTTGGCCTACGGCACCGTTCACCCGCGGATCATCATCGTTTTTTACGTGGTCGTGGCCTGTCTTGCTTTGCTTTGGACGGCGGATTGCATTGCGAGTAAAACTTTTCGCGTCAGCCGGCACCTTCTGCAGGTTCCACTTGTTTTGTTCGGCCTTTACGCCCTGATTCAGGTGATTCCGTTCGGCAGTTACGCAGATGCGTCAGGTATCGAGTCAATTCCGCGGACAATCTCCGCCGACCCGTTTACAACGAAGGTAACGGCGCTCCACATTCTTGTGTTGTGTATTTTTTTCGCGGCGGCGCTTGTTTTTATCGAAAGCGCGTCGCGACTTCGTCGGCTGGCGACGGTGCTAACGATCTTTGGATTTGCATATGCGTTCTATGCGATTCTGCAATCGGTGCTAAGCCCCGAAGTGATCTATGGCATTTACAAACCACAGGCGTTGCCATTCGGCTCGTTTGTGAATCGCAATGATTTTGCGGCAGTTATCGTGATGCTCATGAGCGTTCCGCTCGGGCTTTTGTTTACCGGTGCGGTTGCCCGCGACAAGAAGCTGCTTTACTTTATCGCGATAGCATTGATGGCAACGTCGCTGTTGCTATGCAATTCCCGCGGCGGTCTCGTTGCAATTTTTGCCGAAATAATTTTTCTCCTCATAATCACGACACGTACAAAAGGAAAAAAGAATTTTGTATTAAAAGCTGCGTTGTCTTTGTTGTTGATCGGCGGTGGCATTGGCGGGGCAATTTTTGTCGGCGGCGAAACGTCGCTTTCGCGCATTACCGAAACTGCAAAAGAGATCGATGCTCCGCCCGAAACGACGACACGATTTCATATGTGGGGCGTCACGATGAAAGTCATCGTGGACAACATGCCGTTCGGCGCGGGTCTCGGCGCGTTTCCGCAAGTCTATTCAAAGTTCGACACACTGGGCGGCTATCAGCGCGTCGAACAGGCTCACAACGATTATCTACAGGTTCTCGCTGACGCAGGATTCGTCGGCTTAATTCTCGGCGGAGTATTTTTGTTCGCGTTCTTTCGTCAGGGATTTGAAGGCAGTCGCATTGATAACACTTTTCGAAAGGGGATTGCCGTCGGAGCGTTTGCCGGCTGTTTCGGCGTTCTTGTTCACAGTGCATTTGATTTTGTTTTGCATATCACCGCGGTCGCGGTTATGTTTATCACGCTTCTGGCGATGCTTGTCTCGAGCGCGCGTGAATACAAGGATGACATCCGCGATTTTGACGACGTAAAGCCAAGACGTATAAGGCGTTCGAGAAACGTGACCGCGATCAATGAACGCAGCAGCGATTAATTTTCTTTTTTAGTCCTAGCGAACAGAGAACGCAGCATCCACCACACGATGCCGTGTGCGACATAAGCCGTCGCCAGAATCAGCAGCATGTATTGTGAGTAGAACCATGTCAGAGCGGCGATCGCCGTGATTCCCAGCACTGTGAAGAAACTTCGACGGCCGTCTGCTTTTGATTTTGCGCTCGTGTAGCGAATTGTGCTGACCATTAATATTGAAAGCACGCCGACAAGCGCGAACAGAGCATATGCGTAATAGTGAGCGGGGCGGTCGCCGTAAAAGCTGAGCGGTTGCGGAGCGAAATGCACGATCGACGCGATCAAACCGCCCGCGGGCGGGATCGGCAGGCCAACGAATGCTTTTTTATCGACTTTGGTGGCGCCCTCGATAAGTTTCTGCGGCCGCGTCGCTTGCAGATTAAATCTCGCGAGTCTAAACGCGCCGCACATCAGATAAGCAAACAGCAAAAAGATTCCGAGGCCATAGCCGAATGTATTTTCGGTAAATGTCGGTGCGATTGCCCAGCCGAATAACAGCGCCGTCGGCGCGATGCCAAACGTCAGCACATCGGCGAGCGAATCGAACTGCACACCGATCTCTGTTGCAGTGCGAGTCGCGCGTGCGATGCGGCCGTCCATCGTGTCGAAAAAAATTGCCAGCCCGATGGCGATCGCGCCCTGATTGAAGTAGTGTGCGGCCGCCTCGGGATTTACCGAGATCGCTTGAAAGCCGCGAATCGACGACAGCACCGCCCAAAAGCCCATCGCGACATTAGCCGCTGTGAACAGCGTCGGTATCACATACAGGCCTTTCTTTAGACCTCTGTGCGGTGGTTTTATTTCGCGTTCGCTCATAAAAGTGAAAATGTGAAAAGGTGGAAAAGGGAAAAAGTTAATACTCGGATTTTGAAATTGAATTCATGTGATCCCAGCTTTTTCACTTTTTCACATTTAAACCTTTTCACTTGGAATCGCCTTAGCTATGATCGTTTCGCCGCCGCGAACCCGCATCCCGATCTTTACCATTATCTCGACGTTTAGTGGCATGCGGATGTCGGTTCGCGAGCCGAACTTAATTAATCCGAACTTTTGACCTCGTCGAAGATTATCGCCCGTCTTTGCCCAACAGACAATTCGGCGTGCGAGGATGCCGGCGATCTGCGTGACGGTCACGGTCATGTTTTCGCCTTCGATAACAAGCGAGTTGCGCTCGTTGATGAGACTGGCTTCGTCGCTGGTCGCGGGCATCTTCTTGCCTTTTGTGTAATCTATTTCGATAATCTTGCCGCTGATCGGCGAGCGGTTTACGTGAACGTCGAGCGGTGACAGAAAAACGCTCACGAGCTTGTAATCAACGCCATTTTCGATCCGAGTTACGCGCCCGTCAGCAGCAGACACGATCAATCCCGCGTCGTCGGGCACGTTCCGCTGCGGATCGCGAAAAAAATATAGCATAAAGCCCGCGACCAGCAAGAACGCGATCATCAACGGCCAGATTTGCAACACTCCGAACGCAGCTGCAATGAGCGCAAAAACTGCGACAAACGGAATCCCTTCTTTAACCATAGATACAGGACACAATCTTACACTAAGCTCCCGTCCTTACGAAGGAGGGGTGGACGCCGTTTCGGCGGACGGGGTTGTTCTTTGTTGGGCAAACACGATCAACCCTAAACAAAAAACCACTTCCGGCTAAAGCCGTACTCCTCCTTCGTAAGGAGGAGAGCTGTTCAGCGTTTCGGGTTAACAGGTTTGGCTTTGCGGCGGAGAATTGTGCGCACATGATCGACGGCGTTTGAATATGCGGTCTTGTCGGTTTGCGGGCTGCACGCGACGGCGCGATCGTCGATAAAGGCTGCGACGCGCGGTTTGCCGAGGCCCATATAAACGTCGGCGTAGGGAATTTTGTGTTTCTCGAGCCACTCGACGATCTTTATGCGAAGCTGGCCGGGCGAGAGCACTGTCGGCTCGTATTCGCCGCCCGAGTCCTGCGAACAGCGCGAGCTGAATATCACAATATCGGCGACTTCGTTTATCTCCTCGGCGAATTGACGCGCACCCGGCAGCGGATCGCCAATGTGATCGAAGCCGTGCCAGCCGTCGTATCTCGCGAGCACGCCGTCGAGGTCGAGACAAACGCGCGGCCGCGTTCCGGTTGCTATTGTTCTCTTTTTCTTCGGTTTTGGTTTTTGACTGCCAAGCGCTACTGCCGACTGCTTACCTTTCTTCTTCATCTTCGGCAGCTTCGACGGTTTTGTCGAGAGCATGACTTCGATGGCGTCGCCGCCGTCGAGCCATTCGTTCTCGTCGGTGAATTCAAAATTATAAATCCGCGTGTAATGCGGCCTCGAATGGTGTCGTCCCGCGAGTCTTAGAGTGTATGGCAGTTCGTCGGGGCCGACGGCGCGTTTCGGCGGGAAAATCTCCGGCTTACGCGGCAGGCCGAGCTCTTCCCAATCCGAGCGAAGATCGTCCGCAAAGTCGAACACATCCGCCAACGGATATTCTTTGTCCAATAAAACCCACAGATGATAGCCGCCGACGCCGTTCGAATCCATCACCAGCGGATCCATTCCTAACGCGCGAACCCGCTGCGCCCAGGTGAACAGCGCGTCCTTATTTGCGTCGATGATCTCGTCGGCGTTTGCGACCGACTCGTCATGCAGATCGATATCGACCGCGAACCATTTGCACGTCGCGTGATCCGAGATCGAGAACATCCCGACCAGATGATTCGGCGCCTTGCCCGAAAAGTGGCGCTCGAGCTTCGTCGTCGTCACCATGTCTGTGCCGAGTTTGCGGCGCTCTTTTATAGGCAGCATTACGACGCTGACCTTGTCGTTTTTTATCGTATATTGGCTCCAGACGTCGCGGCGGTTCACGAGCCTGACAATCGCCCACTCGGCCAGCTCCGGCGCATAGCGGATCCATTCCTGCGCGATCCACAACAGCCGTTTGTTGCCGGCAAACTCGATAAAGGGAAGTGTCATGAAGACAGTTTAGCGAACGCGCAAAAAAAAGCGAGCGAACGCTGAAAACTAAAGCCCGCTGGTTACGGGCTTTGAGCTTTCACGTGATTTATTACTTAGACGCGAAACTATGGCACGTACGCACTTGGGACAGGGAGGTCGGAAGTGACGCCGAATTGTTGAATCAGCGTTCTGGCGGTTGACCGGCTGACGAACCAGGTTGTATTTGATGGCCGGAAGATGGCGGCGTCGAGGCGGCCGTCGCCGTCGTAGTCGCCGGGTGCGGGAATATCTCCGCTGGAACCCCACGGGAACGAGAAGAACGAGTTGTCTTCGCTGCGAAGGACGAACCATTCGCCGGTCGACGGGCGCCAAATGGCGATGTCGGCTTTGCCGTCTCCAGTGAAATCGCCTTGCACCGGTCGGTCTGTGGAGAGCCCGAATTGGACGGCGCGCGGTTGTAGATTCGAGCTACGCAATTCCCACCAAGTGCCGTCACTCGGGCGAAAGATCGCAATGTCGGCTCGGCCGTCGCCGTCGTAATCCGCTGGCACGAGCTTGTCGGTCGAAAGGCCGAAATTCACAAACGAGGTTCCGCTGCCGCCTGAATTCGAGATGAACCAAGTCGTCGTTGACGGCCGAAACACCGCGGCGTCTGTCTTGCCATCGTTGTCGTAATCCGCCGGTGCGGGCACGTCCCCGTTCGTGCCGAACGGAAACGCAAAGTACGAATTGTCTTCGCTGCGCAAGATGTACCAATTGCCCTCGGACGGACGCCAAACCGCAATGTCCGTCTTCCCGTCACCCGTGTAATCACCCGGCACGATCCTGTCCGTCGTTGCCCCAAACTGCCCAGCCACTACTTGAGAATCGCTCGAACGCGAATACCACCATTCCCCAGGCCCCGACCTCCATATAGACACATCCGTCTTGCCATCACCTTCGAAATCAACCGGCGCCTTATTTGCGGCGACGGTTAAGAACCTGGTCACGGTAAAACTGGTCGTCGATGAAGTTGAGCCGCCGCCGACGGTTACCACTTTACCGTCCGGTTGAAGGACCGCTCGAGTGATACTAATTCCAACCGGCGTGCTGTTTCTAAGAACCTTTCCGTCTGTGCCGAAACTCGGATCGAGCGAACCGTTGACCAGGAGTCGCACTAGACTCGTCCCGACACCGACAATTTTTCCGTCGGACTGGATCAACACCGAGCTGATGACATCAGCGATGTTTGCACGGATATCAAGAGCGAGTTTTCCATCGCCGTCAAACGTCGTGTCGAGTGTTCCGTTTGCGTTGTAGCGAACAAACGCCGCCGCATCGCCGGAACCGCTGTTTGAAGTCCCCGCCGCGACAATCTTGCCGTCGGTATGAACAGCTACGGAATTTGCGGCATCATATTCAGTGCCAACCGCCGTTTGAAGAATGCCGAAAAAGCCAAAGGTGTTGTCCGGAATTCCGCTGGTCGTAAACCGAATAACGAGAAAGGTCCCGGAAAACTGACCTCGTGTCGCGCCCGCAACGATTATCTTGCCGTCAGGTTGAACCGTGACTGAATTCCCTTCGTCATTGTTGCCGCTGCCGATACCTACGAATACCTTGCCAGTGCCGTTAAGCGTCGTGTCGAGAGTTCCGGCGGTCGTGAGACGAGCTAGCGCGACATCGTTGTTAGGCGTCGGACGAGTCGTTCCCGTAATTACAACTTTGTCATCGGACTGCAAGGTCATGTCCCTGACAAAATCGTCACCAGCGACATTGATCTTTACCTTGCCGCCGCTGAAAGTCGGGTCCAATGCACCGGACGAATCAAGTCTGACGACACCAAAATCCCAAGCCGGTGAGCCAAATTGGACGCTTCCGGCGAGCACGATCTTGCCGTCCGACTGGACGGCAACCGCAACTGCAAATTCATTCGCAAAATTGTCGAATGGAATCCCGACAATTCCGTTGTTGCCAAAGCCCGTGTCCGTTGTCCCGTTGGAATTAAGGCGGATCACCGCAAAATCCTGCGTTGAATCAGGCCCGATTACGTATCCGGCTACAAGTATTTTTCCGTCAGGCTGGATGGCAACGCCATTTGCCGGGTTCATATTAGGGACAGTGGCAAACACCACCCCACTCGTACCAAAAGTTGGATCAAACGCACCTGCCGCCGCCGCAAATGAGCTGGTGGAACCGAGAGCGAATAAAAATAACAAGAAGGAATAGCGCATAAGTCTTAAGGGAAGTGTCATGCGGTTGATTTTATTGTATTTCGCAACGAAAGTCAGGAGCGTTCGGGCTTTGCCCTATCGCAGTGCGGTCAGGCTTGCCTGACCGTCGAGATGCTTGACTGAACTTTGGAGGAGGCTATGCCTCCGACAGAAGAAAACGCGTTGTCGCCCGCATCGAGCGGGCTCGGTTGAGTATTCGGGGCAAAGACGGTCGGGCAAGCCCGACCGCACTGCAACCTGGCGGAGCCAAGTGTATCGCAAAGCATCTCCGCCTAACTACCAGCGTTCGGTAGAAAAACTGCCGTCCTCATTTAGGCTTATCAACGGGTGGGCCAAAGCAATACAAGAACTAAAATCTGTTGAATGAACGACTCCTGTAAGTTCTAAGCGTTCGATATTGTGCGCGTCGACATAACGGAATACTGGTCCGCCACTTATTCCGTTTAGCGGCGCATTAGGTTCGATTCTATCCTCATCGATAGATGTGCCAGTTTCAATGCCTAAGAGCATCGAGATATTTCGTCCGGGTTTTTCATTAATTTTACCGGCGATCCAAGCTAATTTGAATTCTTCAGCTTCGTTCACCACGCCCAAGCGATATCTATCTGGGTATCCCGCCAAAACTAGAATATCGTTCTCTCCGGGAAGTCTTGGCGGCCACTCAGTCACGGTACAGGCTTCGTGTGATTGGCTTAAACCAACTAGAGGCAAATAGACTGACGGAATCTCAAAGGTCGCTAGGTCAAGATCAGGATGTTTTGAGATAAAATATTTGGGATCGAAAGGAGCAGACCCAAGTTTCATAGTTGATTGCGCTTCGAAACTCGACTCAACCAACGCGTCCGCTACATGCTTGTTAGTAAGACCAAGTATTTTCGACGATGTCTTTAGAAAGGTTATCGTTCCGTTGTGAGGTTTTCCATCATCTCCAACCCAATAAATTGGAGCGCAGTGCCGCTTCGCCCAACGCTCGAATTGTCTCATGTAGGTTCTGATATAAGGGTTTGATTCGATCTTACCTGACGTCACGGTCTTCACACGATTTGAAATCTGGAATCTAACACTAACGTCTTTTTCCTGCAAGACAAAACAACCCGATGCGTTCCTATAAACGTCCAAGCAGCGTAACTGAAGCGCGCAAAAAATGTTTTTTGGGAGTAAGTCATGACCAATAGATCGATCGCCGTCCTTTTTGTTGCTGCAATCGCGGCACTTTTTTCTACAGTTCACACACATGCGCAGGGCATTATTGTTCCGATTGTGTGCGACATTCGCCCGTGCCGGCCAACTCCGAGGCCGATGCCGCGTCCGTTGCCGAACGCCTTGCCGGTCAAGTCGATAAACCTCGACACGAAGATCAACGGCCAGGTTGCGACGACGCATGTCGAGCAGGTTTTTCGCAACGACACGCCGTACACGCTCGAGGGCACGTACTTTTTTCCGATACCCGAGACGGCTTCGATAGTGGAATTTGCGATTTGGGAGAACGGCAAAAAGCTGGTCGGCGAGGTGCGCTCTCGTGAGGAAGCGCGGCGGATCTACGACGAGATCGTCCGGCGGCAACGCGATCCCGGCCTGCTCGAATACGCCGGCAAAGATCTGTTTCAGGCGTCGATCTTTCCGATCCCGCCAAACTCCGACAAGAAGCTCGAACTCACTTACACGCAGGTTCTAAAGGCCGAGAACGGCACGGTGAATTACCGATATCCGCTCGGCACTGGACGCAATGTGTGGGGCGGACGCTCGGAGTCCCCGCTTCAGCGGGCGGTGCCGGACGGAAGCCTGCTAAAGCAGGGACTCCAAGCGCAGCAGTTTGGCACGGTTTCAGGCACGGTCGAAATCACAGGCAAAGAAGCGCTGCGGAACATCTATTCGCCGACGCACGCGATCGACGTCAACAAAAAAGGTGAGACGACGGCTCGCATAACATTCGAAACTAAGAACAACGACACGGACTTTCAACTGTTTTACGGACTGTCGAATAACGACTTTGGAATGTCGCTCATCACCTATCGCGAGCCGGGCAAGGACGGTTACTTCCTGCTGATGCTTTCGCCAAAAGACACGGTCGCCGACAAGGAGATCGTCAACAAAGACATCGTCTTCGTGCTCGACACGAGCGGCTCGATGGCTGAGGAAGGCAAGATCGACAAGGCGAAAAAGGCGCTGCTGTTTGGCATCAGGACGCTGCGGGACGGCGACAGGTTTAATGTCATAAACTTTGCCGGCGAAGAACATTTGATGGAGCGCTCACCTATCGCCGCAAACTCCGAAGGCAAAAAACGCGGTGAAGAGTTTGTAAATAAACTTCGCCCCGACGGCGGAACGAATATTAACGATGCTCTGCTCGCTTCGTTAAAGCAATTTGATAAAAGCGACCGACCCAAAATGCTCGTCTTTATGACCGACGGCCTGCCGACCGTCGGCGAACAAAACACGGAGCGCATCGTCGGCAATCTTAAAAACGCGAAAACCGTCGATGTGCGAATTTTTCCGTTCGGCTTCGGCTATGACGTGAACACTACGCTGCTCGACAAGTTGGGAGCAGAGAACGCCGGAATCTCGGATTACGTTCAGCCGAAAGAAGATCTCGAGGTAAAGGTCTCGAATTTTTTCTCACGCGTTTCGTCGCCGGTGCTGAGCGATCTCGAACTCGACTTCGGCCCGCTGCTCGTCGATTACACATATCCGCGCAAACTCGGCGATATCTTTCGCGGCATGCAGATGACCGTGATCGGACGTTACAAAAATACAAACGATCTGCGCGACATCACGCTGCGTCTGACCGGTAAGAGCGGCAAGGAATCGCGCAGCTTTAGCTACAACAATCTCGATTTTCCTGTGCGAAACGAGGACAACAACTTTCTGCCGCGACTGTGGGCGAGCCGCCGCGTCGGCTGGCTGCTCGAGCAGATCCGCGCAAACGGCGAGTCGAAAGAGGTTCGCGACGAGGTCGTCGAACTCGGCACGCGATATGGCCTCGTTACTCCTTACACTTCGTACCTAGCGACTGATGGTTCGATGGCGAATTTCCGCCAAGACGCGCCGATGGCTGCGGATGCGATGCGCTCCGGTGCGGCAAAAGCTGCTGAAAAGAAAGGCGCCGCTGCCGTTCAATTGAGCGTCCAGCAAAACTCGATGCAGATGAACACGCAAGTTGTCGCCGCTGACGATAAAGACGAGCGCGAACAAATTGTTCTTCGCAATTCGGCGCAGAATCAGTTTGTAGCAAACAAAAACTTCATCAATCAAAGCGGCGTGTGGATCGACTCGGAGTTTTCAGCCGATGCTAAGCTGTCTGAGACTTCGATAAAGTTTGCAAGCGACGATTACTTCAAACTTATCGAACGCGAGCCTGAACTTGCCCAATACCTCTCGCTCGGCGAACAAGTTGTCGTCGTGTGGAAAGGGAAAGTTTATCGGATCACGAAGTAACGTGTCAGTTCCGTGTCAGTAGCCCGCACGTAAGTAAGGGCGCCTGTTAGCATTACAGGCGCCCTTACTCACGTTCGGGCTGCGGACACAAAGCAGTAAACCGCAACTGAGGAATTAACATCCGACGAGGTGATTTTTGACCAATGAAGAATTATTCTAAGGTCACGGATCACCTTTTCCTTTGCGATCTTTGCGTCTTTGCGGGAAAAAGTTTCACACCAAGCCATAAAAGACGCAAAGAGACCGAATCTATGTCGAAACACGTTTTATTATCTTTTTTATTGATGTTGATAGGCTGCGCGCATCTTGTCGCTCAGCCCGGTTGGATCTCTCAGCAGGCGAATCTAAAGGGCGATCTGGTTGCGGTTTACTTCACTTCGTCCGATAAAGGCTGGGTCGCGGGCGACGAAGGCTATCTCGCCTCGACGACGGACGGCGGGCGGACCTGGGCGCAATATCCGCTCAACACCACCGAGAACATAAACGAAATTTACTTCCGCAACGAAGACAACGGCTATCTCGTCGCCGGCCGAAAGATGTTCATCACGCGCGACGCGGGGCGAAGTTGGCAAGACATCCGCATCTATCGCAGCGGCGAATTCGGCACGGCACAGCCCGATTTCTTGAGTATCAGATTCTCCGACAAAAAACGCGGCTACGTTATCGGCTCGCTTATCAAACGTGTCGGCCGCGACGATATCGTCGTCGATTCGCTGCTGATGCGAACCGAAAACGGCGGCGACACGTGGCGGCGGATCACGCTCCCGACAAAAACTGAGTTGTTTCACCTCGATTTTGACGGAAATCAGCGCGGCTGGATCGTCGGCGACAACGGCGTTATTCTCGCTTCGACGGACGAGGGCAACACGTGGATCAAACAGGACTCGGGCACAAAGGCGTCGCTCTTTAACGTCGATTTTCGCGACAGCAAAGAGGGTTACATCGTCGGCGGCTCGGGAGTAATATTGCGAACCGCGAACGGCGGTGCGACATGGGAAAAGGTCGAGACGAGCTTCAAAACAACGCTCCTGCGTGTCGATTTTGCCGATGACAAAAACGGCTGGATCGTCGGCAAAGCCGGCAACATTCTCCGCTCCGGCGACAAAGGCAAAACCTGGACGCGTCAGGAGATCAACACACGCGAAAACCTCTACGGCCTCTACATGGACAAAAAATACGGCTGGGCCGTCGGCGAAAAAGGCCTCATCCTCAAATATAAAAAGTGAAAAAGGAGAATGTGGAAAAGGGGGAAAGTGAAAACGCGAAAAAGTTAAGGCGTTAAAAGGAGGACTTTCGCCCTTTCCCCTCTTCCCCTTTCTCCTCTCCGCCTTTTTCACTTTTCCCGTCTGTGTGTTATCTTTCATAATAATTTCCAGCAGTTTTGCGTAAAGACATCAAGTTAATTGATAACGATCAGCTTTTAGGAGGAACACGATGATTAGAGAGCGGTTTTTCAGGGCGTTCGCGCTTTTTACATTTCTATTTGCGCTTGTCAGCGTAGGATTTTCACAGGGCACAACTACCCGAATCACGGGCGTAGTCACGGACTCCGTAGGCGCTCCCGTCACCGGCGCTACGGTGAAGATTAGACGTGAAGGGACGGGCATCGATTTGACAACCCAAACGTCTGACAATGGCCAGTACGTCTTTGACCTGATTGCACCAGGGGTTTACGAAGTCTCAGTTGAGAAGGCAGGATTCAAGAGATTTGTCTCGCCAAATAATCCGGCCAACCTCAACTTGCCGGCCACTGTGAACGTTACATTGGAAGTCGGTGACGTATCTGCAACCGTTACAGTTCAAGGTGTAGCTGAGCAAGTTCAGACATCAACCTCCGGCAATGTCGGCTCGACTATTGATCAACGCTTGGTTGAGAGCCTTCCGATCGTTGGGCTGAGAGGACGCAACCCGCTTGACCTCCTAAATTTTCAGCCAGGCGTTGTGGTCGGTTCTAACACGGGAGGCGGCGTTCATGTGAACGGTTCGCGTGATAGGGCGTTTAATTTTACGCTCGACGGCATCGATATCAATGAATCGACCGCTGGTGGTTCTAATTTCACTCCGCTTCGTCCTAATCCCGATTCGATCCAAGAATTTCAGATCATTACGAGCAATGCCACCGCGGAACAAGGCCGCAGCAGCGGTGCTCAGGTGACGTTGGTGACAAAATCGGGAACAAACGAGTTTCATGGAAATTTGTTTGAGTACTACCAGACGCCGCGTTTTCTCGCTAATGAATTTGAGAATAATTTGCTTCTCGTGCCCCGCCGCCAGTTTGTGCAACACATCTATGGTGGAAGTTTTGGCGGGCCGATTCCGACTTTTGGGCTTGGTGAAGGCGAGAATTTCAAAGTTTTGAAAGACAAGGCTTTTTTCTTCGTTAATCTTCAAAAGCTGTATGCAACAGAATCGCGACTTGCTCAACGCACCGTCTATACTCAATCAGCTCGCAGCGGCATATTCCGATCTGTTTTTGGTGGCGGAACTGTAGCTGGCCTTTTTGTGCCGGGCCGAAATGCCCCGGCCGGAACAGCGGCTTCTAACACGAACCCGTTGGGGGCGTCAGTTACGTCTTCGGGCGCGTCGGTTTATCCGGTTTGCATTGGAACTCCTCCGACAAATGCACCTTGTGTTGCAAGCTACAATATTGGAACCAGCTCGCCTATAACGACGGATCCATTTATTGTTTCGCTGCTAAACTCGTATCCACTGCCGAATGATTTCTCGCGTGGTGACGGACTTAATACTGCCGGGTTCAATTTTAACGCCCTCCAGCTCGAAAAGCAGTGGGATTTTGTAACTCGAATTGACTATAGGTTTAATGACAGAAATGCGGTGTATTTCCGTTTTGCAAAGGGCCAGCAGGACACGATAGGTGACAGTGTTAATGCCGGACTTGCTCCTTTTCCGGGTTTTCCTAATCTCGTTAACACACTACGAAGCCCGGAAAACTACGCGGTGAATCACCGATGGTCACCCACTGCCAAGTTGACTAACGAGTTTATATTTGGTTTCAGCAAATTCGAATTTAGCTTTGCAACCGAGGAGCCAAATGCGGCGGTTCCGTTTGTCCTTAACTCAGTCACGGATGCATTTACAAATTTCGCGTATAACGCCAGACGGGCTCGCACGATCCAGTTTGTAGATAACATAACGCTCGATTACTCGCCGCATATATTGAAGGCTGGCGTTAATTTCCGATTTGGTCAACAGGTTGACGACCGCTCTTCAGCAGGTGGAGTCATTGAGGGAACGGTTGGTTTTGGTGCAGGCAGCAGCAGTTTTACAGGCTTTAACCTCCCGACACAGGCGGTCGCGGGAACCACTGGTACGCCCGGTGGAACGCCAGGCATGTTTTCCAGCGATCGATCTTTACTTCAGGCGCAGATTAACAATTTTCTTGGTCGCATAGGCAGTTTTAGTCAGGGGTTTGTCGTGAGTCCCGGCAATCCGAGCGTTTTTGCGCCGGCGGGAACTCGTTGGGCGTGGACGGCCGAGTATCCTGAACTCGATTTCTATTTCCAGGATACATGGCGAATGCGCCCGAACTTAACTGTCGATCTTGGTATTAGATACGAAGTTAAGTTGAGCCCGAGCTCGCCTGATCTTCCAATACTGCGTGCGACGCAGCCGTTTGTTGTCGGAGCGCCGCCGAGCAACTCTCTAAGTTGGACCGAAGGCAAATTGTTCGAGAATGATTACAACAACTATTCGCCTTCGATTGGTTTTGCATGGGATCCGTTTGGCAGCGGCAAGACATCGATCAGGGCTAATTACAGATTGTCCTACGACCGTTTTCCATCACAGGTGTTTGCCAACAGCATTTTCCAGAGTGCTCCGGGCAATACGTTTGCAGCGACGGCTAGCGGTATCGGATCTTCGAATTTGTTGATTAGAAATGGATTGCCGAATCTCTTTCCAACGCAAACTCCCGCGCAGTTGAGAACGCCGCCTGCGTTTTCAACTGGAACAATCACTGTGCTTGATCCTGATATGCAATATCCTGAGGTTCATCAGTGGTTTGCCGGCTTTCAAAGAGAGATCGGGTTTGGTAGCGTGCTCGAGCTGAATTACATAGGTAAGAAAGGGCTCCATCTGTTCGGCGGCTATGACTCTAATCAGGTGAATATTCTTGCGAGAGACCCGCGTTGTCCGGAGAATTTCCTTCAGGCCTTCAACACTTTGAGGGCAAATACCACGGCGAATTCGTGCCTTATCAATCTGCTTTTTACCGGCGACCCACTAAACAACGCCGGTACGACGACGTTTAGGGGCATAACGGCGGTCGGGACAACTCTTGCTGCGAACAACACGGGCGGAGGCGTTGCAAACGCGGCCCTGGCTGTTTCGCAGCATACTACTGGCACAAACATACAGACCATTGGTCGCCCTGCCAACTTTAACAATGCGTTTTTCTTCCAGCGGTTTCCGCAGTACACGGGTGCCTTAAACGTTTTGGATACGAATGACTATTCGTTCTATAACGGTTTCGAAGCGATTCTAAAACGTCGGATGAACAAGGGAATAGCGTTCCAGCTAGGTTACACGCTGTCCAAATCGATGGATACACGCTCGTTTGATCCAACCTTTACGCTTGTATCGCGAGCCAACAATCAGTCGGCGTCCAGCACTCCGTTTGATATCAACAACCGAAAGCTGAATTATGCATGGTCGGACTTCGATCGACGTCATGCAATTCAGGCGACGTATGTTGCGGAATTGCCGTTTGGCCGAGGCAAGCACTTCGGTTCCGACATATCGAAGGCTCTCGACTATGTGATCGGCGGCTGGCAGCTTGCAGGAACATTCAACTGGGCTTCGGGCAGACCGTTTACGGTTTACTCCGGCCTCAACACGTTCAGCAATGTAAATCAGTCGTTCGCAAACTGTAATAACTGTCCGCGAAATCTCGGCGACCTTGTCGAGCGAAACGGTACATGGTATTGGTTCAGCACCGAGGCCGAAGGAAAATTCTCACAGCCACTGCCGGGTGAGCTCGGTAACTCGGGACGCAATTACTTTATCGCGCCACGTCAGTTCCAAACAGACATGTCGCTGTCAAAGAAATTCAAGTTCTCAGAGCGTTACAGCTTTGACCTACGGGTTGACGCCCGCAATCTGACAAACACTGCGTCATTCGGATTGCCGACCGCGACGCAGAACTCAGCTGTCTTTGGACGTATTCGGGACTCCGTAACGAGCTTTGCACGTCGCATACAGTTCTCGGGTAAATTCAACTTCTAAGTTAAAGGAGTTACTGACTTTCATGCCGCGGCTCGTGAGGGCCGCGGTTTTTTTGTTTAGAGTGAATCGGACAGCTTTCGGGCGAGGTTGAGGTTGTCGGCTTCGCCCAAATCGGAAACGACGAATACGCGAGAGTGCGGTCTGCGAAAACTGGCGATCTGGTAGCCGTGTTGCGTCTCCGACGCGATCGTGTCGACGCTTTCCCGCATCGCGACCGGATCAGCCGTCTGCAGAACCGAGATCACATTACTACCGCGTTGCAGAATGTAGTGAGTGTAGGTTCTCCCTTCAAACTCGCAGTCGTGAGATTCCAATATAGACATCGCCTGATCGGTCAGCGATCTTACGAACACCGTTTTTTCCGGCTGAATCTCTGTGGTGGCCGCTTGCCACTCCTTTAAGTGGTTCAGGCCGCAGTCTTCATGACGATTGAGCGCGGCCATTGCGTTTTCGTGAAGATCGGCCAGCGCGTGGTCGGATTGTCTGCTGCCCAGAATCCAAACAAAACCGATGGAAAGGGCGATCAGCAGCGCCGCAAAAACCGGTACCAGCGCTCGCCAGCCGAGACCGCTGCGCGAGGCCGCATGATCGCGCAACGACAGTCTCAGGCGGTTGGCAAACATCTGATCGATCTGCGATGCGTCTGTGTTGACGACGGCGTTTTGCAGCTTACTGCGCAGCTCGCGGCGTTCGCCAAGCTCAAGCCGGCAGTCGCCGCACTGCTCGATGTGATGCAAAAACTCGTGATTAGTCTCGACGAGCAGTTCATCGCTCAAATATGTGTCTGCAATTTCGCTAAACTCTCTACAATTCATATCATTTCAACGATCATGCCTTTTTGGCAGATAGTCCATAGTCTCTCGCGTAGCCGGCCAACTCGATACGCAATGCCTTTCTGCCCCGCGACAGGCGGCTCATAACCGTCCCGATAGGGATGTCCAATATCGCCGAAACTTCCTTGTAGGCAAACCCTTCGACATCGGCTAATAGGACGACCTCGGCAAAAGTTTGCGGCACTCGTTTGATGGCGGCGATCACTTCTTCGTCGGTCAGCCGTTGCGAGATCGACGGTACGAACTGAATCGTTTCGGCGATTCTCTCCTCGGTGTCCCCGACTAGCTGAGGCCTAGTTAACTTGCGGATTCTCTTTGCGTTCACGCGATAGAGAATCGTGATCAGCCACGCCTTGCAATTTGTCCCGCGTTCATAGTTGTCAAACGAACGGAGTGCTTGCGTAAAAGTCTCTTGTGTTAGGTCTTCGGCAAGTTCTTTGTCACGGCTCATCCACGCGGCGACACGATAGACGTCATTCATCAGCGGTAACGCCTCGTGCTCAAAGTCTTCCCACTGCCGATTTTTGCCGAGGCCGAACATCAGAATAGTTATGCTAACTATAGCCTAGATTATTCCGCAAAACGGAAAAAAAGGCCGCCGCGGGCAACAGCCTCTCCTAACTCTGGTTAGTTGGCAGATTACGGAAGCGTCGTAGCCGGAATCAGTACTTCAAGATTGCCGTCAGAAATATTCGTTCCACCGCCCTCGACGAAGGCTTCCGGTTCGCGAAAGTTGCCGATAAACGACGCCAGATTGTTTTCGTTAAAGATGTTGCTGATCGAACCCGAACTTACAGCAACCGCATAACCAAATCGCGTGATTACATTATTGTAAATGTTGTCGCCACGTGGCCCGCCGTCGCCGGCGCCCTCTGCGGGGTTGTAGCAAATTCCGAGCAGGTTGTTTGCGGGAATAGCTCCGCCGACAATCACATTCTCGAAGATGTGATTGCCCGTAGCGTTTGCCCCGCGAACAAAAACGTCCAGATTGACAGACGAGATGTTGTTACGGTTTATTGCCACCGAACGACCGTTAATGATCAAAACGCCTATTTCCGTCGGCCCGTTGTTGGGAGCCAGACCTCTGCCGACGATCTGTAACGACTCGACGACGACATTTGTCGAGTTGTTGATCATCACGTTTGCGTTAAAGCCGCCGACTTTGCCGTTTCGCACCGAGACGCCGGAGGAATTTGCGATTGCGATGCCGCGACCGGTGCCGCCCGAGTCGGTGGTGACCGAATATCCGTTTAGATTTAACGAAACGTTCGAAGCCGTGATGACTATTCCGTTTCCGTTTCTCACGTTGACATCGTCGTTGAGGCGATATACTCCCGGTCGTGTGATGTTGATTGTTCTGTTGCCTGAGCTGAAACTCAGATTCGTTTCTTTTGCGGTTTTTTCTTCCTGCGAAAAGGCTACGGTTGTGAACGTCGCGGCCAGTATCATAAAGGCGGCGAACTGGAAAACTCTCTTGTTCATACTACTTTTGTAACTCCTAATAATTAAATTCGGACGCAACTCGACCACATTAAACCACGCGGGTTCAATAGTTTAGGCCTCTCGGGTCAGATGGTCGTGTGCGTCCGTTTCTAAAATGTCGTCGGCACTCAGGATTATTCCCGATGCAAAAAAAATGAGCGGGGAATACTTTCAAGGTAATTTGGCATTTTATTTTTACCGTGCGTCACAGCATAGATTTAGTAATTTTGGAGAAAATAAATATGCGAAATAAGTTTTGGTTACTCATGGCGTTAACACTCGGACTATCGATCGTGAGTTTTGCTCAGGACACGATGAAGAAGGACGAGATGAAAACAGACGAGATGTCGAAAGAGTCGATGATGAAAGACGACAAGATGATGGACAAGCGTCCGGTCGTCGTCGCGATACGAGCCGACTGGTGTCCGTATTGCAAAAAGCTCGAGCCTGTAATGATGGAATTGATGAAGGATTACAGCGAGAAGTTGAACTTCGTCGTTTTTGACATCACAAACGAAAAGACAATAGCCGCGTCGAAGCAGCTTGCGAAAGAGAAAGGCCTCGAGGAGTTTTTTGATGAGAACAAAGACAAGTCCGCGTTTGTCGCCATTCTGAAAGAAAACAAACAAGTGTTTTCGGCAAAGTACAACACAAAACGCGAGGCCTATGTCGAGGCGTTTGATAAAGCGTTGCAAAAGTAGCCGATCAATAAGCTCACTCCTCTAGTAAACACTCGTGGCGAGCCGGCGTCGGCTTGCCTTCTTTTTTTACTTTTTTCGTTTTGCGGCAGCGAGGCGGGCGAGTTCGGCGGAGCGGGGAAGTGTCTCGATAGCTTTGGCGACTTGCGGGTCGTCTTCGATGAGGACCTGATCGGCTGAGATCGTGCCGTATGCGGCGGTAACGAGGTTATAGCGAAGACGCAGACGGATGAACGCAAGGTTTGCTCGCAGGTCGTCGGCCGTAAAGCCGCTAAAAGTTTTGAGTGTGAAGTCGTGGAAAGCCGTGACAAGCGCGTCGTTGATCTGCATCTCGCCAGCGAGAACGCGTTTGCCGAATGTCGGTTCCTGCGATCGGTAATTTTCCGGCGCCGGGATGCGGCCATGGGCGACTTCGCGGGCGAAGAAAAACAGCGGATCGATGAGCGCGGCTTGCGTGCGGGTGATCGTGGGAACTTTCACTTCTTCATCCGGTTGAATGCCGTCGCCGCCGTAAACTTTGCGGTTCGTCACGGTGCGTGCCTCGAAAAATGGTTTGTCGATCGCGGTCAGCGTGCTTTTGTGATTGTAATAATCGCGCAGATCGAGCTTTGAATAATCGCGCTGTATCGAGCGTCCCGACGGCGTGAGATAACGTGCGGTCGTGAGCGTCAGGCCGCTGCCGCTCGGCAGATCGATGACGCTTTGTACGAGGCCCTTGCCAAAAGTTTTTTCGCCGACGATCATCGCCCGGTCGTCATCCTGAAACGCACCGGCGACGATCTCCGACGCCGATGCCGTGTCCTGATTTACGAGCACGACGAGCGGCATCGTGTCGGCATTTATATTTGTCGATTTCCAAACGCGGTTGTCGATTCGCGTGCGTCCCTTTTGTGTGAGGATGAGCGTGCCGGCGGGCAGAAAACGCTCGGCGATCTTCACGGCTTGATCGACGATGCCGCCGGGATTGTTGCGAAGATCGAGAACGAGCGAGCGCATGCCCTGGCGTTTCAGCTCGCGCATCGCAACGTCGAATTCCTGTGCCGTCGTGTAGTTAAAACCTTCGCTTAGCGAGATGTAACCAACCCCGGAGCGCAAAATGTATGAGTCGGGAATCGAAGGCTGCGCGACGCGGCCGCGAGAGATTGTTAGCGTGTCGACACGGTTTGTTGCGGCTCGCTCCACGGTGAGACGGAACGCCGTGCCCGTGTTCCCGCGAATCTTGTCACGCACGACATCCGACGCGAGGCCGGTCATCTTTTCGCTGTTTATCGCGACGATGCGGTCGCCGTAACTTAGGCGAGCACGAGCGGCGGGCGAAGCTGGAAAAGTCGCGAGCACGTAAGTTTCGGTCACGCCGCCGCGTTCGAAATTTGCGATCGTAGCGCCGATGCCCGTGTAGCCGCTGCGTTGGTCGTCGAGCATCGCACGCCACTCGTCGCGGTCGTAAAAACTTGAGTGCGGATCGAGCGCGAGCAAGGCTCCCTCGAGCGCGATCTTTGTAAGGTCGTTGTTCGTGACTTTGCGACCGGTAATGTAGTTGTTTTTGATTATCGCTTCGGCCTCGATAATGTCAGCCGCTATGCGTGTTGAAGCGCTTTCCTTTTCGATCGAGTCTGAATTACTTGTCGCCGAGCCGCCCGATGCCGAAAATGTACTTCCGCGTTTTATGCTGAATGGCTCGACCGGCGCACTCGGCCCCTGCATCATCTGCGCCGCCGAGCTATGAACCGTCGAAAATACGAGTAGCGAGAAAAGTAATGTGCGAACGCCTCGGTTCATAAGTGTCAGTAGCCCGCACGTAAGTAAGGGCTCCTGTAGCCAAAAGTAGCCCTTACTAACGTGCGGGCTACGGACACGCGGGCGAACAGGAAAAAAAGACCGGCGTTCATTGGCGGCACCCAATCACCCGCCGGTCTTACAAGTGTATTTGGTTAACTTATACAGCTAAACGGGACGGAATTCCAGTTAAAGATCCTTGTGAGCGAGGCCTTTGATTTTTGAGAGGTGAAATGTTTTCATTGTTATACAGCTTGTTTGGCACGTTCGAGAGAAATTGGGATAGAAGTGCAGGTAACGAGAGAACCACCCCGTCAGTCCCGATAAAAAACATCGCGACTGCCACCCCTCCTTCGTAAGGAGAGGAGCTTGATGAAAATATGTCAGAAACATTTAAACTACCTCCGCTTGAGATCGAGGAATATACATTAAGTAACGGCCTGCGCGTTGTGCTGAATCCGGACAGCGCGGTTCCGGTCGTGTCGATCGCGGTCTATTACGATGTCGGTTCGCGCAACGAGCGCGACGGGCGCACGGGTTTTGCTCATCTGTTCGAGCACATGATGTTTCAGGGCAGCGAGAACGTCGCGAAGGCCGGCCACTTTCAACACATAATGAAAGCGGGCGGCACGATGAACGGCACGACGTCGAGCGAGCGCACCAACTATTATGAAACGCTGCCGGCGAATCAACTGCCGCTCGGGCTGTGGCTCGAAAGCGATCGCATGCGTTCGCTCGCGGTGACGCAGGAGAATCTCGACAACCAACGTGAGGCCGTCAAAGAAGAAAAGCGTTTGCGTTACGACAACCAGCCTTACGGACAAATATTCGACTTGATCAACGAGATGATCTATAAGAATTTTGCCAATTCGCATTCGACGATCGGTTCGATGGAGCACCTTGACGACGCAACTGTCGATGACGTGCAAGAGTTCTTTAGGATCTATTACGCGCCGAATAACGCGGTGCTGGTTTTGTCGGGCGCGTTTGAAGTACCTGATGCAAAGTCGTATGTAGAAACTTACTTCGGGGATATTCCGTCGCAGGCTTTGCCGCCGGCGATCGACGTGACAGAACCCAAAGAGGTCGCTGCTACCTATCGCGAGTGGGAAGACAAGCTCGCGCCGTTCCCCGCGTTTCTCATCGGTTGGAAAATTCCGCCGCGACGCACATCAGACTTTTACGCGCTCTATCTCGCGGGCAAAATTCTTTACGACGGCGACAGCTCGCGGCTGTATCAGAAGCTCGTGAAGGGCGAGGAAAGCGTGATCCAGTTATTCGGTTTTACGGACGAGCGTCGCGGGCCGTCTAGCATTTTTGTCGGTGCAATCCCGAAACCGGAAAAAGATCTGAGCAAGATTCGCGAGACGATTAACGGCGAGATCCACGACCTCGCCGCTCACGGGCCGACAAGCGAGGAGATGGAGAAGATCGAGAATCAACTCGTAAACGACTCGGTGCGAATGCGGCAGTCGTCGATGTCGCGTGCACAGGGCATCGCGGAATTTGCTCTTTACGACGGCGATCCAACGTTGATAAATCGTGAGCTCGACGATCTGCTTGCGATCACCGCCGAGGAGATTCGCCACGCTGTCGGCGTTTATCTAAACACCGACAACCGCGCGCTGCTCGACGTTATGCCGGCGGGGCAGGGTTAAGATTTGTAGCCACCGATGACACAGATCGAACAGATTAAGCCGGTTTTCTAATCCGTGCTTTATCCGTGTGGTCGGTGGCTAATTTATTTTTATGACTCCAGAATTAAAAAAGACAGCTCCTTCGCCGCTGGCGCCGGTTGAGTTCGATATTCCGCGGCCGTTTAAGACGATGCTCGACAACGGGCTGAATGTCGTGCTGTTCGAGGAAAAGCGGCTGCCGCTTGTGAGTTACCGGCTTGCGTTTCACTCTGGCGATATAAACGATCCGCTTGAGCATACGGGCTTGACGTCGGCGATCGCTTCGATGTTGACCGAGGGAACTGAGGATTACACAAGCCGGCAGCTTGCGGAAAAGATCGAACGGCTCGGCGCTGGTTTGTCGGCAAGCGCGTCGGACGATTTTACGATCATCGCGGCATCGTCGCTGTCGCTATACAGCACAGAGGTTTTGCACTTACTGGCCGAGGTGATTTTGCGGCCGACGTTTCCGGAGGATGAACTCGACCTTTATCGTCGAAATACCGTCGAGCATCTCAAATTTCAGCGCTCGCAGTCACCTTTTCTCGCGGGCGAACAGGCCGTGCGGCTTATCTACGGTGATCATCCGTATGCGAAGTTCTCGCCCAACGCCTCCGATATCGAAAAACTCAGACGCGAAACGATGTCGAAGTGTCACGCCGCTACCTATATACCCAACAACGCGATGCTCATCGCTGTCGGCGACGTCGAGCGTGATGAATTTTTGAGTGAGGTCGAAGAACTTTTTGGCGACTGGCAACAAGGTACGTTGCCTTCGGAAAAGTTTGCGTCGCCGCCGACGCGCGACTCACGAACGCTCACGCTCGTAGACCGTCCCGGCTCGGCGCAGTCGAACATCGTGCTTGGCAATCTTGCGATCAATCGCACAGATGCGGATTACTTTCCGGTGCTTGTGATGAATCAGGTGCTCGGCGCCGGAGCGTCGTCGCGTGTGTTTATGAATCTGCGTGAGGAGAAAGGCTACACATACGGCGCTTACACGCGGCTCAACACAAAGCGTCTTGCCGGCGACATCGAAGCGACCGCCGAAGTGCGAAATGAGGTGACGGGCGAGAGTCTCAAAGAGTTCTTTTACGAACTGACGCGGATTCGTGAAACGCCCGTCGGTGACGACGAGCTCGCCGATGCCAAGAGTTTTTTGACCGGCGTCTTCCCGATCCGCGCCGAGACGCAAGAAGGTCTGACGAACCTTATCGTCAATCAGCACCTCTACGGCCTGCCTGAAAATTACTTACAAACTTACCGCGCGAATATCGACGCGGTTACCGTGAGCGATGTAAAACGTGTTGCAGAGGAATATGTTCGTCCCGATGAAATGGGAATCGTGATCGTTGGCGATGCGAGCGAAGTACTGCCACAGGTTGAGAGTTACGCAGACGCGGTTGAAATCTTCGACACGGAAGGAAACCGGAAAAAGAATTAGCCACTAATAACACGAATGCCACTAATGTATTGATTTCTCATTAGTGATATTCGTGTTTATTCGTGGCTAAATTTCTTATGGTTGGACGAATTGAATGATCGCGAAGTCTGCTCCCGAAGGATCGGCGACCATCGCCATTCGGCCGACGCCCGGTGCGTCGAATGGCGGAACGCGAACGCTGCCGCCGTTTGCCGTTATCTTTGCAGCGGTTTCGTCTGCATTATCGACCGCGATGTATGTAGCCCAATGCGATGGAGCGTCGCCCCAATCATCGCCTTCCATCGACATCATCCCGCCGTGAGCGGTGTCGCCAATGATGATCTCCTTGTAGTCCATCGGCGTAACGGTCGTCTGTTTGGTTGTCCAGCCGAACATCTTTGTATAAAACTCGATCGCGGCGCCGAGGTCTTTTGTTCTAAGTTCACGCCAGCAGATTTCGCCGGCTTTTGGAATACTAAATTCAGCCATTGTGCCCTCCTTCCGCCATCTTGAATGTGCAAAACATCGCGCCCGTCGGGTCCTGAATGATCGCGAAACGTCCCGTGTTTGGAATGTCGTCAGGTTCTTTGACGACAGTGCCGCCGAGCGTCGTCGCGAGTTTTGCGTTCTCGTCAACGTCATCGACCGCGACGTAAGTCATAAAGTGCGGCGGCGGTATCGGAACGCCCTCGCCGAACATCCCCGGCGTCAATTCATATAGTCCGCCCGCCGGATAGTCGCCGCCCGTCGAGTATTCGTGATATGCAAAACCGTCGGTCGCGTCGCTGACCTTGAAATTCCACGCGAACACGTTCTTGTAAAATTCCATGCATTTTGCCGCGTCATTGCTAGCGATCTCGGTCCAGCAAAACTCGCCGTGCTTTGGCCCTGCAAAACCGGCCATTTCACTTGCTTCTTGTGCCATATATTTGTCTCCTTAAATTAAATTTTAGAAAGTAGTTTCGTATTTTGTGCAATTTAGGCGGTTTACGCAAGCGCCGTAAAGTTTGTTTCGAAGCTGGAATTGAGTTGTGATGTGGGGGCCTCTACGTTGTTGTTGCAGGCTGCGTAAAGATCACAACTCAAAGCTAAAACGGACTCTTATCCTGCGCGACGCATCGGCGTAACCGTGTTGTGATGCAACGTTTGCAGATGCTCGATGAGATCGGATGCGGCACGCTTTGAAAGTTCATCGACGCCGCAATGCAGCAACTTCGCGCACTCTTGTTCAGCGTCGAGGTTGGCTTCGCGGGCGACCGCACGAATCATGCCGAGTTGCTTGGCCGTGACCATATCACCTAGATTCTTCGCCAGCGGATTGATGTTTGATGGCCGCGATTCGGCGACGACAGGCTGTTCGTCCTGTTCGATAAAATCAAACTCCTTCTTATAAAGCTCACGTGCAATGCCGAATTTCACTGCCGCTCGCTTTAGCGCGTCGTGCTCGGCCTTTTTGATGCCGGTCTCGTTTGCGGTTTTGCCGGTGCCGATGCCTTCACGGGTGATGCCATCGATAGTGATCGCGACGGTTACGGTAACGATCTCGCCGATGGCTCGAATGTCCTTTACAGTGTGTGCCCAATTCGGTGCTGTTTCATCGAGAATGTCGGCGACGGTGTGCCATTCGACGTATTCGACCATGTGAACGCGGCCGTTGCGGTCGCGGCGTCCCGCTCGCTGGCGAATGAGGTTCGGGTCGACAGTCTTGCGAAGCTCTTTCAAAGTCGAAGAAAAGTCGAGGACGTTGTTATTTTGCGTTTCGGTCGTGTTGATGCGTTTCATATTGGTTCTCCTTATTGTGTGTTTTTTGCGTTAATTGGGGCATCGATTCTATTCCACTCGTTGCATCCATGAAACATCGTATCAGATAAATTTTTATGTTGCAAGTGCGAAACAGGGTTGCATAAAGAATTTTCTTGTGCTATGTTTTATCCATGAAATGAAAAGTGCATCTGTGGCACTTATAAATCTTGGAGGAAACCAAAGATGGCATTTAAGAACGAAAGTCTTATAAATACAGGGGAATTAGGCCGTGCAATCAAGCGCCGACGCGAGGAACTTGGCCTCAGTCTACGCGATGTGGCCGATGTAACCACTGTTTCGGCATCGACCTTGTCGCGTATTGAGAACGGTACGGGCCGTCCTGACGCCGATAATATTGCACGTTTGACGCAATGGCTGGACATGCCGGTTGACCGCTTGATGAAGAAGCAATCTTCGAGCGATGTCGAGCCGGTGATCTATTATCCGCACGAAAAAACGACCGAGATCGTAGAAGCACACCTTCGCGCCGATAAAAACCTGACGCCGGAGACGGCCTCGGCATTATCCGAGCTTTTTCGCGTTGCGTACGATCAATTTAGCAATAAGAAATAGATTTTACGGGCGTTTAAGAAC
>JBAUGW010000067.1:0-10417 GCA_049679945.1 Pyrinomonadaceae bacterium
CCGCAAGCCGCACGCAATGTCACGGCAGAGCTTGCAAGCAAGTATGTCAACGCCCAGGTGCAGACCTCGACCGAGATCGCAGAATCGACAAACAGGCTTTTCGAAACACAGCTTTCGGAAAAGAAAGAAGCACTCGATAATCTCGAAAAACAACGCCTCGACATCATGATGCAGAACGTCTCGACTCTGCCCGAGTCGGAGCAAGGTTTGGTGTCGCAGCTATCGGGTTTGCGTCAGCGTGACGACACGATCAGCAAAGAAAAAGAAATGTTGATCATGCAGAAAGGACGTCTCAGCGATGCGATCGCCGCGAACAACCGCCAGATGCGCATCATCGAGGATTACGGTGAAAAGGAAACGCAGGACGCCGCCCGAACCGCCTCAAACCCCGAAAATACGGTAGCCTACGGCGAATTGATGAAACGACGTGCCGACCTCAACGCACAGCTCGACAACCTGCTCAAAGTTTACAAACCAAAACATCCGGCGGTCGTCGCGAAGCAGAGCGAGATCGTACGCGTAAATGAAGAGTTCGAAAACCTACGAAAGAGCGCGGACAGGATCGTCAGCACGGCGACAACTGTGACGCAGCGTAAGAGCGAGCTTCAGAGGAAAAGTTTAGAGAACGACAACGAACGAATTCAGTCCGAAATTCGCCAGATCGAGCAGCAGCTGGGTCAGAAAGATGTCGAGCGAGGTCAGAACGCCGGCCAGGTCGCTGCTCTCGAAGCGCGCATTTCAGCAGTTCCGAGCGTTCGTGTCGCACTTGAAGGCATCAAGGAGCGGTACAGTTCGGCGAAGCAAACTTACGATGAAACGTTGAGGAAAAAAAATGACGCGGGAATCGTCGTCGGCGTCGAGACAAATGCGCAGGGCGAAACGATCCGCGTGCAGGACCCGGCGAATGTTCCGCAGTCACCAGTTGCTCCGAAGCGCGCGTTGCTGACGCTTCTCGGCGCAGGTATCGGGTTGTTCATTGGTCTGATCTTTGCGGCATTCTTTGAAATTCCGCGACTCCTTAGAATTCAAAATCTCGACGATGCGAAGCATTACACACAGCTTCCGGTTCTTGCGACGGTACCGCCTCTGCTTTCAGTCGGGGAAAAAGCGTGGATACAACGTTCGAGCTGGCTAAAGCTGGCAGCCGGAGCCGCAGCCGCTATCGGCGTTATTCCAGTAATAGTTTTGATACTTCAGGCGACAAAGGTTTTTGACAGGTTGATCTCGTAGGCAGCTCATACGCGAGAGGTGATTTATGTATAAAGAATTTTTTGGTTTAGACGATTTTCCGTTCACGCTGACGCCCGATCCGCGATTCATCGTGTTCACGCCGAGCTATAACGAGGTGCTCGCGAGCCTGTATTACGGGCTTGAGAACTCAAAAGGCTTGATCGTGCTAACCGGCGAGGTCGGCACTGGAAAGACGACGGCTCTTCGCTGGATATTGCGGCGGCTCGATGCAAGCGTATTGGCGGCGTATGTTTTCAATCCGCGTTTGTCGGTCGAGGAATTTTATCATCACGTAACGCAGATGCTCGGCATCAAGGACTGGACGAATAAATCTGAAATGCTCACGACCTTGGGGCGCGTACTCGAAGAGCGTCATCGTCGCGGGCTTCGCACGGTGATCATCATCGACGAGGCTCACGAGCTGTCGGACTTCGTGCTCGAAGAGATTAGGTTGTTACTCAATTTTGAATCAGACAACGCAAAGCATCTCCAGATCGTGCTCACAGGTCAGCCTGAGCTGCGTGACCGTTTGAATCAGCCGAATTTACGGCAGTTCAAACAACGCGTGGCTCTTCGATGCAACATGCACGCGTTTCCAAATGTCGAAGAGGTCGATCGCTACATCACGGAGCGCTTGCTGATCGCGGGTTCGCAACAGCCGAGCGTGTTTACGCCCGACGCTGTCGATTTTCTGTTCCGCTGTTCCGAAGGAATTCCGCGCAACATCAACAACATTTGTGACAACGCAATGCTCGCGGCGTACTCGAACGGCGCACTAACGATCGGTCGACAAATTATCGAAGAGGTCGCGGACAATCTCGACATGCTTCCGCGTAACGAGGCCCTCCACGCCGCCGACGTGGCTCTCGATATGCCATCCGAGGGCAACGTCATGCGACCCGAAGCGAGCGACGATATGATTTACGGCCAGGCACGTCACGAGGCCGTCAAACCGCGAATGTTTAATGAAGAACTAAACATAAACGGCTATACGAACGGCGCAGCACGAGAACGTAACGGTAATGGTAACGGCAACGCGAATGGCAACGGTCGTTCGAATGGCAATGGCCACTCAAACAGCAACGGACTTCATTTCGAGAAAATCGAGGACGATATTTTGCTCGAGATCGACGATCTGATTGCGCCATTCAGAAAGTTCTAGGACACACGAGAATCAGCAAAGCGTAGCTACACGAGATGAGCATTCTAAAAGCATTACAAAAGAAGCGTACCGAAGAACTTGGCGGTCATCGGCCGGCGAGAAATTCACAGAACATTGTCCCGTTCGACCGCAGCAGTCGAGAGGTGAATACGCCGCCCGATCTGCTCGGGCAAGCGGACTTTGTTATCGGTACACCAAGTTCGGCGTTCATAGGGCAGCCGGATTCCTCTATCGGGACGGCACTCCCTGATATGGAAACGGGCTTAACTGCCGGGGCAAAATTGAACGCCGATACCTTAATGCGCAGCGGTGTCAAGCGTCTGCCTGACTTTGTCAGTTGGACGGTTGACGCCGCTCGCGTTGAGCCGCGACTCGTCGCGATTACAAATCCGAACTCGAGCTACTGCGAAGAATATCGCAGCCTGCGAACGCAGGTTCTGCATAAAGGTCAGCGACAAAAGCTGCAGTCAATCGTTGTCGCGAGCGTAAATCCGAGTGAGGGCAAATCTATAACCGCGTTGAATCTCTCGTGGATGCTCGCACAGACCGACGGCATAAAAGCGCTCATCATCGATGCCGATCTTCGCATGCCGAGCCTCGCCGACTATCTGGGCATCGAGACTGACAGAGGTTTGTCGGACGTGCTTTCCGAAACGGCCAGCTTGAACGATTGCATTGTAAAACTCGAACCGTCAGGTCTGTACATTCTGCCCGGCGGCGAAGCGCGTCAAGACGTAGCCGAGTTGATCTCAGGATCGAAGTTCAAGGAAATATTGCGCGAAGCTCGCGAGATGTTCGACTACATCATAATCGATGCGCCGCCGCTCGGAATTTTTACCGATGCGACTGTTTTGATCGAGCAAGCAGATGCAGCCTTACTCGTTGTCCGTGCGAACCGGACGCGTTACAGCGTGATCGACCGCGTTCTCGACCCGCTGCCGAAGGATCGCTTCCTCGGCGTCGTGCTCAATCAGAGCGAACAGGTCATGGATGAATCGCATTACAACTACGGATATTACAACTACAAACGCATCCCCGAATTGCCGAGTCCGTAAGACTTGAATTGAAATGAGTGCTACACGGTTTAGTCCAAGAATATTTTCGCTGCTCGTCGCCGACGCCGCAATTCTGTATGCGGGTGTCATACTGGCGATGTATCTGCGACTTGGCTTTTCCGGCTCGGAGAATGAGCTTAACGCAAAGAACGGCTGGCTTAAGATCGGCCTCGCCGCTGCCGTCTGTCTTCTCATACTTTATTTTTACGATCTCTACGATTACGTTGTGATGACCAATCGCCGCGAGCTAATGCTGCGAATGGTGCAGGCTCTCGGCATCGCGTGGGCGCTGCTCGCACTGGTTTTCTACTTTGTGCCGCAGCTTCTCATCGGTCGCGGTGTTTCGGTTATCTCTGTGCCGCTCGTGCTGGCGCTGCTGATCGGTTGGAGAATGTTCATTCACTCGCTGACCGGGCATCCTGAGATCGGGGAAAAAATTCTCGTCGTCGGCACCGGCAAGGCTGCTCTCGACACCGCGGAAGCCGTTTGGGAACGTCGGGACGCAGGTTACCGCATCGCGGGTTTCGTTTCCGAAAACGGTGCGAAGCCCCGTCAAAAACTCGGTCAATCGATAATTCTCGGCAAGGCGCATGAACTCGAAGACGTGATTCGCAACGAAAAGATCGACCGTGTCGTCATTGCCGTTCGCGAACGCCGCGGCGCATTTCCGACCGAAGCTCTGCTTAAGATGAGCCTCGCCGGCGACATCTCGATCGAGGAATGCACGTCGTTTTTCGAACGCATAACGGGAAAAGTTCACGTCGATATGCTGCGGCCCTCGTGGCTGATTTTCGCAGGGCGACGCCGCGATACGCCGATCAAATCAGTTTTCCGAGAGTTGTTTCATCGCACGCTGGCGTTGATCGGGCTGATCGCGTCCTTGCCGGTCGCGGTGATCGCGGCGCTGCTTATTAAACTCGAATCTCGCGGTCCGATCTTTTATAGTCAGGAACGCGTCGGAAAGAATGGTCACATCTTTAACGTAATAAAATTTCGCTCGATGAAAACCGACGCCGAAGCCGACGGCAAGCCGATCTGGGCTGCGACAAATGACGAACGCGTAACGCGCGTTGGCCACGTGATTCGCAAGCTTCGCATCGACGAGATTCCACAGTTCTGGAACATTCTGAAAGGCGAAATGAATTTTGTCGGCCCGCGTCCAGAGCGTCCGCATTTTGTTAAGCAGCTTGCGACTGAGATCTCATACTACGAGCATCGTCACCTGGTCGCACCGGGTTTGACCGGCTGGGCGCAGATAAAGTACCCGTACGGAGCATCGGTCAGCGACGCAATCCAGAAGCTGCAATACGATCTTTATTACATTAAGAATCAGAGCCTGACGCTTGATATGGTCATCGTTTTCGAGACTATAAAAACAGTTTTGTTCAGCAACGGCGGCCGATAACTTCAGTTTCTGGAGGAGACTCCTTAATGAGAGTTTTATCTCCTGCGAGAGGAAAATCATGATGAAAGCAATAGTGTTTCTCAAGGGAATTTCTATGGTTGTGTGCGCAGTCGCTTTGACGTGCGCGATCGCCATTGGACAAACGGCTGAGCCGAAGTTGAAAGACGGTAAAAAGTCTTCAAAAAGTCCTAACTCCGAAAAGGCAATTCCGATTCCGGCGCCGACACCTCCACCTGACGATCCGGCATCGGACGGCACGGCCGAGGAAAATGCGATCACTCCGTATTACGAGAACTACTTAAAAGAATATCGTCTCGGCCCGACCGATCAGATCTCAATCGAGGTTTTTGGCCAGTGCCCCGATTACTGCAAGACTGGCATCACGATTCCGCCGAATGCAACGATCTCGTATCCGCTAATTCGCGAGGGTATTCTCGTCGCCGGCAAAACCGTTGAACAAGTCGCGAACGAGATCAGAAAGAAGCTTGATGAATTTATCATTGACCCGCAAGTCACCGTCACGCTCGACAGGGCCATGGCTACGCGTTACAGCGTGATGGGCAACGTCGCGACGCCGGGCGTTCGTGTTATGGATCGCAAGGTCAGCGTTTACGAAGCCGTTCTCGACGCCGGCGGTGTAACTAAAGACGGCAACAAAAAGAAGGTCGCGTTGGTCAGTTATGGCAAAGACGGCCGACTCAGTCGTCGCGTCGTAAACCTCGCCGATATGGAGGCGGGCAAGGCCGATCTGATCTATCTCAGCCCGGGCGATCAGGTTTTTGTAACGGGCAAAGGATTTTCGCTGTCTAAGGCGTTCGACATTCTCACACGCGCCAGCTCGCTCAGATACATCGCGGGAAGCCCACTCTAAACAGTGAACAGTGAATAGTGATGAGCGTGTCAGTAGCCCGCACGTCGGTTCCGGCGTTCCCGGAACACTGGCGGGCTCTGACGCCAGAACTAAGGGCTCGGTACTGAAATAAACAACCGTGAAAGTTAGAATATTCAAATTTATCTTAGTTCCCGTGATGCTGCTCTGCTGCATTGCTGGCGCGAAGGCGGATTGGCACAAGCGCAATCTGAATACGTTCGCGTATTTTCGCGACATCTTTTTTGTAAATCAGAGCAAAGGCTTTATCGTCGGCAGCGACGGCGTGATCATGACGTCAGAAGACGGCGGCGCGACGTGGTCGATGCGGCCGAAGTTTACAACCGACGCCTTTTTGCAGGTTTACTTTACGGACGAGAACACGGGCTGGCTGCTCTGCGAACGCAACATTTTTAACCGCGGCAAAGAAGCGACTTCTTACTTAAGAAAAACCACCGACGGCGGACGCAACTGGGAAAAGATCGAGTTCGAGGACTCGGGACGCGAGCGAGTGACGAAGATGCTCTTTCGCAACGACGGCAGCGGACGTGCGTTTGGCGAAGCCGGAATTTTTTACAAATTGCAGGACGACGGAATTACGTGGAAGCGTTATCGCACCGCGATTCACTTTTTGCTACTGGACGGTGCGTATTCCGACAACGCCATCGGCGCGATCGTCGGCGCCGGCGGCACGATAATGTTTACCGAAGACGCAGGGCTGACATGGGACAGAGCAACATTGCTCGGCGACACCGATACGCGATTTAACGCCGTGCATTTCGGCGCTGCAAAAGAAGGCGCATGGGCCGTCGGTTCAAAGGGGCGTATCTTTCACTCGAACGGCGGCGCGCGTCTCTGGCGTCAACAGCAATCGACCGTTACCGCCGATCTCAACGACGTTACATTTACAAGTTCTACAAACGGCTGGGCCGTCGGCGAGAGCGGCATCATCGTCCGCACACGCGACGGCGGCAAATCGTGGTTCGATGTCCGATCAAACGTCACGCACTCGCTTCAACGCGTATTTTTCAATAACGAACGTGGCTGGGCCATCGGCTTTGGCGGAACCTTGCTTTATTACAACGACCTACCGGCGATAACCAACCCAAACGCTAAGCCCACATTAAAAACGCGCAATTAATAAAACTTCCGAAAGGCCGTCTAAGATCAAGGGCGGCCTTTATAGCTCCCCTCCTTACGCGGTTGCGGCGTTCCCGCAACACTGGCACGTCTTTTGTGCCAGAACGAGGGGTGGCCGCGTTTCGCGGACGGGGTGGTTCTTTTGTTGGATAAACGAGTATCTACGCCGGCTAAAAACCACCTCCCGGCTACCGCCGTACTCCTCCTTCGTAAGGAGGAGAGTAAGAGGCGGCATGGGCACGGGAATGGAATCAAGTAACTCCCCTTCTGGATAGGAGGGGTGGCCGCGAGGCCGGGGTGGTGGAAACCACTCTTGTCCGCAAACGCCGCTCGCGGCGTGCTTCTCTACAAAGGCCTCGGCAACCGCCGGGGCCTTTTTCTATTTTTTCGTGATAACATTTCCTACAATGACCGCCGGAGCCGAGTCTTCATTCCGCTCACATGGAACTGCAAACATCTCGCGAACGCCAACAAATTCGGTCATATCCGCAAGGTTAATGATATTCTAGGGCTGTACAGTCCGTCTTTGGTGACACCAATGGAACTGTTAGGAGATTTGTATGAAGCGTGAAGAAGATCCCGGCATCGCATGGATCAGACAGATCCGGCATCAAATTTCGGCTGAGTGCGGTCACGATCCTAAAAGGTTCGGCGACCATCTACGCGAATTGGAAAAAAAGTACGCAGACCGTCTCGAACCGATGACCAAACCGCACTATGAGGTAGCGAACGGCGAGGTGTTGAAAAAATGATCGCCGGAACCGAGCTTTCATTCCGCATTCCGAATTCCGCAATCCGCATTCGGTTCTTGGGCATGGGAATGTAAGTTCCTGGGACGCAAGGCTCTCACCTTGCGGCAATTGCAGTTTAATTGCTCAATCGAGAGGCTTCGTCGCACGGGACGAAGCCTTTCTTTTACCAGTTGCTGGAGTTTCAATAGATGAGTAACCAAGAACACTTTGACGAAGTCTTAGGCTCCGCTGCCAAGCGTATCTGCGTAATTGCTGGCCCAGGAAGCGGTAAAACGAAAGGAATCATTATTCCGAAGGCTAAGGCTCTGATCGAAGCCGAAGTCGAGGGAAGTGCGATTCTACTTCTTAGCTTTTCAAGAATGTCGGCCGCGGATCTGAAAAACAGAGTCAAGGCTCTCGATAAGATTCCAATTGCGTCCACGGTTCATGCCTTTTGCCTCTCCTACCTACTACGAGAGAACGACCACGCGATACGAGATCGTATTGATTCCATCGCGATCGATTTCGAATTAGACTTCCTCGTCAACGACTTGAAACTCCTCTTTCCAAAGGAAAATAGAAGAGACCTCTCTAAGGCCCTTAAGGCGTTTTCAGCAGGTTGGGCGGTCCTTCCACACGACCAAGTTTTCGAAGAGGATGATTTCAGAAGGCGATTCAAGGGGGCAGTAGTTAATTGGCTTGCTGAACACAAAGCGGTGATGATGGACGAAATTGTCTATTTCGCATTGGATCACCTTAGGAAAGTGGGGAAACCCGAGTACTTGAATCCAATCAGGTATATCTTTGTGGACGAATATCAAGACCTGAACCGACTCGAACAGGAATTTATCGAAACAATCGCCGACGGAGCCGATCTATTCCTGACGGCTGGCGATCCCGATCAATCAATTTATAGTTTTAAATTCGCCCATCGGAGCGGAATTGTCGATTTTTTTGAGCGCGCCGATGTTCACGGAATTTCTCTGCCTTACTGTGGCCGATGCGCGGTCAACATTCTCAACGTAGCTAATCAATTGCTCGTTCAGGAAAAACCGGACCGAGTCGATTTGCCACTGCCGTTGCCCGATAAGCCTGATGGTGAAGTATTTCTCTTAAAGCCTTTCGATAGTCAGGAAAAAGAGTTCTGCTTCGTCTTCGAAGCGATAAGAACACAAATCGAAAAGGGTTCGAGTCCGTCAGATACGCTCGTCCTAGTTCCAAAATATAAACTGGGAAAGGATTTTGTTGATTACACGAATGAGCGTGCAACGGAACTTCCCGAAGGAGTAAACTTTAAACTCGTCAACACTCCAAAGTTCTCAAGCGCCCAACAGGAACAGATCCTACTTCTCGCTCTCACGGTTAATCCAGGTTCTATAATCCATAGCCGATCATTCATAGGCCTGCCCGATGCAAAAGGTTTCGCCGGAGAACTTGCACAACTCAAGAATCACTACGGCGGATGGGAAAGTCTGTTGAAAAACGCTACACCGGATGACTTCTCGAAGAAGAATAAGCGTTTACGTCAGACGTGCGAGCGAATTGTTTCGCTCAGGGAGTCGCTTCCACATCTGTCACAGCTGTCGGTGGTTGAAATCATCGACTCACTCTTCCCTGCTGACAATGTCGAATTTGCCGACATAAATGCACTCCTAAAGGAGCTTGCCACCGATCAGGATTCTATAAGCGACGCTTTCTTGAAATTTCTCGACAAAATCCGAACTATTCCAGAGGACGAACAAACAGTGCGGGTCATGACGATTATGGCGTCAAAGGGATTGGAGTCGCCAAACGTCTTCATCTTAGGATGTAATGCTGGGAACGTGCCCGGGACCAATCGATCCGACACTTTGAGCGACCACGAGCACAACCAGGAACAACGTCGGCTATTGTACGTGGGCTTTACTCGGGCTCAGTCATCGCTGACCGTAACGTGGAGTCAAAACATACCGTGGGCTGAATCTAAGGGCCAGGCGACGCCAGGCGTACGCACCTTAAAGATCAACGGTAAGGTGGTAGCACGAGTCGGTATTTGCCCCTTCATCCAGGACTTAGCGTGAAAAGAATCGGGTCAGTCCTACGATTGGCCAGAGACGGAAATCGAGAGCGACGACTATCCCACCCAAGTTTGAATAAGATGTGAACTTAGGTCCCTGGCCGAAATCTTTTCAAAAACCCTCTTGCTTGCAGCGTGGAACGCTATGCTTGCGGTCGAGCGAATATCTGGTTCGTCGGACCAAGTTAACGTCTCTAGCCTTGCTAAATCACCTTCTGAGGCAAGATACCCCAATGCTTCAAGCGACTCATGCCGAACAACCGTGCTCTTATCGAGATGCACCCGGTCGAATAACGCTTCAACAACTTCCCTTCGTGAGTCGTCTAATAACTCGCTGTTCTTCTCCTCCAGACGAAAAAATTGAGCCGCCGCCTCATGACCGCAGGGATTGGTGCCAGGCCTGCGATCTTGCGATTCTTGAGTCCGCAACGCGGACGGCATATTTGTAGCCCCATGTGGAGTCCCGACGGGTCGGGACGGAACGTGGGGTCAGCCGCACAGTTGAGGCGCGAGTGTGTGAAACACACGGCATAACATTTCGTGAATCGTGAATCGTAAATAGTGAATTGAAAGACGCGGAATATGCCGCATGCGTCGCACGCTCGAAATTGTTGTGTGCGGTTCTACACATTCCGCTTCGCTTCATGTGATGTTATAAAGACGGTTTCTCTCGACGTGGATTAGAATCAATGTCGACAAAACAGATTCGATCTTTGACAGGAGAAACCGCAATGACATTGTACATCGGAGTTGATTTTCATCCGCATCAG
>JBAUGW010000068.1:0-40447 GCA_049679945.1 Pyrinomonadaceae bacterium
AGCGAGATATTGAATGTTCCGCCCTTGCTTACGCGCGGGCTTGTGCATGACGGGCGAACGTTCGAGGTTGTTACTGACAAAAACACATACCTAACCAGGAATATTCTCTTCGCAATCGGAGCGATGGATTTTCCGCGAAAGCTAAATGTTCCCGGCGAAGATCTGCCGCATGTATTCGCGTCCTTTCGCGAGACTTATCCGTGGGTGAAGAAGCGCGCGTTGATCGTTGGCGGTGGCAATTCGGCGGGCGAGGCGGCGTTGTTCCTCGCACAGGAAGGCGCTGAGACGACGCTTGCCATCTTTCGCGACAACTGGGAAAACGCCGACCCGAAGCAAGGCTGCATCAAGTATTGGGTCAAGGAACCGCTCGAAAAAGAATTGGAGGAGCATTGCCTCAATTTGTTTTTTCTCGGCAAGGTCGTCGAGATTCGAGAAGGCGAAGTCGAACTTGAGAGTGAAACCGGCGAGAAAGTTATTATCGAGAACGACGTCGTGTTTGTGTTGATCGGCTCGGACGCCGATCTAACGATGCTAAAAAACTTGGGTGTCGAAACAGAGAGCGGCAAATACGGCGAGGTTCCGGTGTATGATGCTGAGACTTTTGAGACGAACGTCGCGGGAGTGTATGTCGCGGGTCACTTCACTCACCAACGTCATATCAAAGCCGCGATCGACGCGGCAAAGTCGATCATTCCGCACTTGATGAAGAAACTCACCACTGGGACGCAGAGGGCACAGAGTTAGCAATTGCTATCTCCGTGCCCTCAGTGAGTCAGTGGTGAATCATCTTACTGAGTGTCGGGCTTCTTGGTTCTCACCATCACCTTCTGGTTCTGAAATTTCTCCGCGATGTTCGCCGGATTGATCTCAAAACTTGTCACGTCGAAGGTCTCGTCGGCCGCACCGCCGACCGTCTGGGTCCATTTGAATGGCAACTGAACACCATTCATCAAACGGTAATCGGAAAATTTCACGTTGAACTCTGCCCTCTCTGAGGCCGGGCCTTCCGATCTACGGAAGATCATCGTGTCCTTTGAGCCGTCTGCCGGAGCTGCGAACTCCTTGTTGAATGTCACCAACACCGGCATTTTATGGCCCGTGTAACTCATCATGACCGGCAGATTTGACGATCGGTCGAGATAGAGCTTAAAAGTCTGGCCGCCGAACGCCGCTACAACGATGTTGCAGGCAGTGCCGTCGACATCGCCCTCGCCGCCGAACGTGTATTCGACATCCATCCCTTGTGGAGCTGTAAGAAGAAGACTGAGCGTGAGGCGGAGCATTTCGTTGTGACGCAAGGCGTCGTGATAGCGGCCCGCCCCGCCGACGCGACTCATCATAATGTGATGGTCGTCGTCGATGTTAATTGTCTTTCCGTCTTTCGACGTAAAGGTCGCCGTTCGGCCATCGCCCGTGCGGACGATCGTCTTATCGGCTTCGGTCCCGCTAAGTTCCTGCACGGTGCCGTCATCCTTCTTGATAACGATCTTTTTGACACCGGCCCCTGACCCTTCGCCGTATTCCTTCCCATCGACGGTGACATTCAATTTGTCTTTGGCATTGCCCGCCACGACAACCTCGACCTGCTTGTTGATGATCTTGTGAGCCGTGCCCGTCGCGTCACCCATCTTGATCATCTTCATCAGTTTGTCAGGAAGCTGCATTGCGATCTCGGTTTCGCCTTGCTCGACGCTCTCTACGCCATTTACCTTGATCGTCTGCATCGTTTTGCCGACGATAATCATGCTTTGAACACCGGCGATCGCGTTGTCGCCGCCGATCGCAACACGGGCCTTGCGAACAAGTTCAAGAGCCTTTTCATCAGATTTGAATCTTGCTCCTGACTTTTCGACCAAAGCACCGACGCCGATAAAAAATACCGATACGCATAAAATTGAAAAAATAAATCGTTTCATGAATTACCTCCGTTCTATTTTGAATTATTCCTTGATCTGCTTTAGCCAATCGCGGATCTGCATGCCCGGGCGTTCGGCGCTCGGCGGATCGTAATTGGATAAAACCACAATTGTGTAGCCCGATTGTCCATTCGTAATGAACAGGGCATTCACACCTTCTGAACCGCCCGCGATACCGAGACCGTTGAAAGCGATAGGAAAACTACCGTCGTCGTCTGGTATCTCGAGCGTTTTGCTCTTTAGAGCGTTTGCAAACTTTAATAGATCTGCGGCGGTCGAATATCCACCGCCTGCCGAGCTGCCGCGTCCGGGCAGAGATTTGTCGTTACGCCTGCGGCCGCTGGGTGCATTTTCATAACCAAAAGCTGTGTTGGTTGGGAGTTCGTTCATCGCAAACGAATCCGTGTTGGCCATATCCGCGGGGTTGAATATATTCTCGCGGACATAATCGTAATAGCTCTGACCCGTGAGTTTTTCGATCACTAGCCCCAATACAAGATAGCCGCCGTTCGAATAGCGATTTTTTGTACCCGGCTCAAATTCCGGTTGTTCGCTGCCAAAAAGCGGAAGATAGTCCTTGAGGGTGCGGATCTTCGATTTGTCCGCCGTCATAAATTTGTCGTTGAAGAAATCGCCGATACCCGATGTCATGTTGATGAGATTTCCAATCGTGATCTTTGCCGCGGCGTCGCGGTTTGGGTAATCCGGCAGGATTTTGATCAGCTTGTCATCGAACGACAGTTTACCGGCCTTTACAAGCTGGCCTATCGCGATACGAGTGAAACTCTTATTTATTGAGCCGAGATTGAATTTGGTATCGATAGCATTAGCTATCTTCTTTTCGGCGTTCGCGTTGCCGTATGCCTTTTCCAGGATCGGTTTGCCGTCTTTTGCAATCATCACAACACCCGAAAACATATCGGCCTTTGATAGATCGGTGAAGAGTTTTTCCGTTGTGGCCAACAGCTCGCTCCTGGTTGTCGGTCTGGGATACGTAACCGCAGGTTTTTGTTCGTCCGGCGGCGCATCATTTTGTTCTATGCCAAATCCCTTAAACTTGGCAGTCGCAGCGTCTAACAAAAATGAGTAAGAGATCCACGCACCCCTGACCGATTGGGCCAAGACCTCGATTTCCGAATCGCTCACCGAGACGATCTTTTTGATTTCAACCGTTTTGAAATCGCCGCGAACCTGTCGATGAAATGCCAGACGCGGCTCGACGGGCCGTTCTTTTAGTGCTTCTGGCGAAATGTTTTCTAGAAAAAAAGCTTTTAGCTTCTCTTCGTCGCCCGTATTGAAAGCCGCGAAATACGCAAGCACACGCTTTCCGCCGACTGTCTTAGATAAGGCCGAAAGATCCGCCGTGGCTGACGTTGGGCCCACCGGCGCAGTCGCATTCCGTTCAAATCGGACGCGTTTATTCGCCGGATCAAACGTTACTATCAGGTTCTTAAGAAATCCAAATCCTAGGTTTCCGATCGGAAAAACTGAAATAAAATCGAGACGCGGGTCCTTTAGAATGAGCCCGCCGACATTTACTTCGCCCTTTAGTTCGGAGCTAAAAACCTCAAACTCGCCGTCAGCTGTTCGTCCCCGGCCGACAACAACGGGAGCCGCTTTGAGCGGAAGCGTCTTGGCCATACTTAGCGGAAGCGAAACTTCCGCGGGGCTTCCGCTGTCGATGTCCACTTTTGTTTTTAGCCCGTTGACCTCTATCTCGACACTTGGCACACCATGTTCGGTCGTATACGAGAGACAGCCGTTTGGGGGAAGATTACCGTCGGATAACCCAAACTTGTTATTTACGTAATCGAGACGGACCGTAAGCGAGGAAAACAGATTAAGTCCAATGATACCGTCGAAATCGGATGACAGATGTCTTTTGCGTTCGCTGACGACCACGCCGCCAAAATGAGCTGTTCCTACGTCGACCGACTCGACATGAAGCAGGCGGACGGTCACCGGATTTCGACCGCTCGGGTCGCCTGATTGAGCTTCTCCTATCGCTCGCAAATTCAGTTGCTTAGCGAGGCTTTCATTTACCTCTACCATGCCGCCGAACCCGGTATCGAGTTCGAAACGATACGGCCCCTTACCATTAATTTTGGCTTCGATCACCGGCACGTGATCGGTTACGTTCAACGGCATCTCAACGGCACCACGAATATCCGTGTCCGTCGGATACAGTTGACGTGCAGGAGTTTGCCCAAAGGCGTCACCCAACGTTGCGGTAACGAGCAATATTAACAGGACATGAATTGGGCTTTGTTTTTTCATCTTTGGTTTATGACTTCAATTGTATGCTGACTAGATTTTACGAGTGCATATCAGCGAGGTGGTTAAGACGACGCAAAGAATTTGTAAAGAATGTAAAATGTCTCGAAAAACAATGGACAATGCAAAATGGAAAATGGAGAATGAAATCGATGAAGCGTTCGTGGACAACAATATTGCTTATCGCCGGTTTGACCGGTTTGCTCGTGCTGCTCGGCGGGTTGCAGTATCGGTGGCTTAGCCAAATCAGTGAGTCCGAAAGCGAAAAAGCGCACAAACGGGTACAAGAGCAAGCCGATCGTTTCGCTATGGATTTTAACCGCGAGATACAGAACGCGTATTTTAATTTTCAGACGGGTGCCGAGGCGTGGAAGGCAACGGATTGGACTGCTTTTAACGAACGCTACGATTTCTGGAAAGAAAAAACCACATATCCTGGCCTGATCACAGATTTCTATTTTCTTGAGACAAAGCCCGATGTTGCACCGTTGCGATACAACTTGGAAAGCCGCTCATTTGTGCCGGTCGAGGCAAATGCCATGGTCGCCGATCTGCGAGTTCGTCTATCAGATGAAAAGAATTTTAGACCGGTATTTGAGGACATTTACACGCTCGTTCTGCCAATCCACGATTCGAGCGGCACGGTTGAAAAGATTCTGATCCGCACGCAGCACCCCGAACCGTTGTCACCGATGCGGATGCCGCCAATCATTGGCTATCTTGGGATCCGGCTCGATCCGTTGACGATCAAGGATAAGATACTACCGGATCTTACGGCAAAGTATTTCGCGGACGGCGAATTTCGCTCTGCCGTTGTCGATAAAGATGGGCTGGCCATATTTCAATCGATAAATGGCGACACGAGCGACGCAACCGCACCGCTGTTCGATTTGTCGCCTGATAACTTTATATTTTACGCAAGTAAGGATTTGATGAAATCCGTAGAAGGCGAGAGACGGCAGGACGTTGTCGTAAGTTCGCGTGTCGAGAGCCACTCGGTTAATCGCGATCAGCCGGGCGGAGACGGTCCGGGCACAGTGAAGATCGAGCTTAAGCAGGATTCCAAGCCTCGTACGTCGGTCTTTACAGCCACGACAACCAGCGACGTAGGAAATAGCCCTTGGGTATTGCAAGTGCAGCATTCGTCCGGTTCACTCGCGGCGTTTTTGGCAAATACTCTTAGGCGAAATCTGGTGATCGGATTCGGATTGTTGTTTCTGCTTGCGGGGGCGATAGCGGCGATCATCATTTCGGCCCAGCGTGCAAAAATGCTTGCACAGCGGCAGGTTGATTTTGTGTCAAGCGTCTCGCACGAATTCCGCACGCCGCTTGCGGTGATCTATTCGGCTGGTGAAAATCTCGCTGACGGTGTTGCGAAGGAAAATGAGCAAATCTCTAAGTATGGCGATCTCATAAAAGGCGAAGGCAAAAAACTCTCGGGTATGGTTGAGCAGATACTTGATTTTGCCGGTGCAAATTCGGGCCGTAAGAACTACAGTTTTAGCTCGGTCGCGGTAGGCGATGTTGTCAACGACGCACTTAATGAATGTGGCCCGCTCATTAAAGAAGAAGATTTTGCGGTCGAGACCGATATTCAGTATTCGCTGCCGTCGATCAATGCCGACAAAAATGCACTTAGCGGCGCGGTACAAAACCTGATTACAAATTCCGTCAAATATGGTAACGGCAAGCGTTGGCTGCGTGTGTCGGCTGAGAACGGAAACGGTGTGGTTCGGATTTCCGTCGAGGATCGAGGTCGCGGTATTTCCGCGAGCGATCTTAGAAAGATCTTTGAGCCTTTTTTTCGGTCAAAGGCCGTTGTGGAGGCGCAGATACACGGCAACGGCCTCGGCTTGAGTCTCGTAAAGCAAATTGTCGAAGCACACGGCGGCAAAGTCTCGGCCAAGAGCGAAAACAACAAGGGCAGCAAGTTCACGATCGAGCTTCCGATATGAGAATCCTGCTTGTCGAAGATGAAGAAGGTTTGATCACCACGCTCACGGATAGGCTTGTGAGCGAGGGATTTGATGTTACTTCGACAAATGATGGTAAGAAAGGATTTGACGCGGCTCTTGCGGACAAATTTGAGGTCATTATTCTTGACGTTATGCTGCCGAAGAAAAACGGCTACGATGTCTGCCGCGACCTGCGGCAGAAAGGCGTCAATACGCCGATATTAATGCTCACCGCAAAAGGCGAGACGATCGACAAGGTCTTGGGCCTTAAGCTAGGCGCGGACGATTATTTGACGAAACCCTTTGAAATGATCGAATTGCTGGCGAGAGTTGAGGCTCTGCTCCGGCGTTCGCCTAATCAATCAAATGGCTCGACGGCCGAGGCCTTCCGATTCGGTTCGGTAACGATTGATTTCAAGCGAGCGGAAGTTACGCGGGACAACGAGCCGGTCGATTTGTCTGCGATGGAATTCAAATTACTGCAATACCTGATCGAAAATCCAGGAGACGTGCATTCGCGTGATCATTTGCTCGATAGGGTTTGGGGTTACGACGCCATGCCGACGACGCGCACGGTTGATGTTCACGTGGCGTGGCTGCGGCAAAAACTCGAAGAAAATCCGCGGCACCCGCAGTTTATTCAGACCGTCCACGGTCTCGGTTATAAGTTTACTGCGTGAGGGACAACATAAAGGACGACCGCGGCGTAGTGGAAAATACTCCCCAACAACACAAAGACGTGAAAAATGGCGTGATGATGTTTGATGCTCTTCCACGGAAAGAAAACAACGCCCAGCGTATAAGCAAGACCGCCGGCCACAGCCAAAGCCACGGGCATCACGCCAAGCGTATTGAGCAGAGGTTGAACGGCAAACACACCCAGCCAGCCCATTAAAAGATACGAGATCACGTTGATTGCAGGGAAACGGTCCCGAACCACGAGCTTTACGAGAATGCCCACGATAGCAATACCCCAAAACGCCGCGAGCAATGCTTGTCCGAATGATTCGCCGGCGATTACCAAACCGAACGGCGTATAGCTGCCCGCGATGAGCAGGTAGATGCAGCAATGATCGACGATCTGTAATCTCGCCTTAAGTTTTGTAGAGGTCGTGCCGTGGTACATCGTTGACGCAGCATAAAGTACGACAAGCGAGAGACCATAAATAATACAACCCGCAATCAAGAGGGCGCCACCGCGAAGGCTGGCGAGAATTACAAGCGAAGTAAATCCTGCGACACTTAACAGCAGCCCAAAGCCATGCGTAATCGTGTTCGCAAATTCCTCAACGGACAATTCTTTTAATCTTGCTTTTACCACGGGGGTTTGCTCACGGATGTATATTAGCAGAATAAAGCGGACGTGAATGTAATAATCAGGTATTAATCAGCGGCTTGCGGTGAGCGACTCGGGCGACTCGGTTTCGAACGAAGTGCGTTCGCGGCGTGCTACGCCGGACAAATATGCGGCTTCTTCAACTTTTTCTGCGACCGCTTCGCTGACGCGGCGGTCGAACACTGACGGAATAATGTAATCGGTGTGCAGCTCAGCTGGAGCGATGATATCGGCGATGGCGTTGGCGGCGGCGAGTTTCATCGGACCGTTTATCTGCGAAGCGCGGCAATTCAGCGCCCCGCGAAAGATGCCGGGGAAGCAAAGTACATTGTTGATCTGGTTTGGATAATCCGACCGGCCGGTCGCCATGACGGCGACGTGTCCGGCGGCGTCCTCAGGCATAATTTCGGGGACGGGATTCGCCATCGCAAAAACGATCGGGTCTTTGTTCATCGCCTTAAGGTCATCTACGCTGATCGTTCCCGGCGCCGACAGACCGAAGAAAACATCGGCACCTTTGATGACGTCGTGCACAGTGCCCTGTTCGTTGTCTGGATTTGTGTTGCGGGCGAACCAATCCTTCACCCAGTTCATATTTTCCTTGCGGCCCTCGAAAAGTGAGCCCGTTGTGTCGCAGCCGACGATATTTTTCACACCGGCGGCCATCACGATCTTGCTGCACGCGACGCCCGCGGCGCCGATGCCGTTGACGACCAGCTTGATGTCTTCCATCTTTTTGCCGGTGATCTTTAATGCGTTGATCAGCGCGGCGAGCACGACCACGGCCGTCCCGTGCTGATCGTCGTGAAAGACGGGAATGTCGAGTTCCTCTTTTAATCTTTCTTCAATTTCAAAACATCGCGGAGCCGAAATGTCTTCGAGATTAATCCCGCCAAAAGCGACCGAGATAATTTTAATCGTCTGCACGATCTCGTGGGGGTCTTTTGTGTCGAGGCAGATAGGGAACGCATCGACGCCGCCAAACTCCTTGAACAACTGACACTTGCCCTCCATCACCGGCATGGCCGCCGCCGGGCCTATGTCGCCAAGACCGAGAACCGCCGTTCCGTCCGAGACGACGGCAACGGTGTTCTTCTTTATTGTCAGGTTAAATCGTTTTTCGGGGTCTTTATGAATCGCCTCGCAGATGCGCGCGACGCCCGGCGTGTACGCCATTGAAAGGTCGCTGCGCGTCTTGAGCTGCATCTTGGACGTTACCTCGATCTTGCCGCCGAGATGCATCAAGAAGGTGCGGTCGCTGACATTCACAACCTCGACGCCGTCGATGTCGCTGACCGAACTGATGATCTCTTTGTCGTGATGCTCGCTCGCGGCGTTGACCGTGATGTCGCGTATCAAATAGTCTCTGCCGACGCTGACGATGTCGATGCCCTCGATGTCGCCGCCGGCCAAGCCGATCGCCGTCGTTATCTCGCCGAGCTTGCCCGGCATATTATGAATGCGAACGCGAAGGGTGAGGCTGTAACTCGCATTCGGTGTCGGTGTATTCGTCATAAAAACCTCTAAAGTATGACGAAAAAGCGAGTCGAGGGCAAATACTTCGTCGTTTGTTATAATTACGGGCAGCGGAGGTTTTTATCAGCAAAGTTACAGGCTTTACACGCGGGTTGAAGCACAATCAGCTTCGGCGTATCGAGAAACTTGCCACGCGCCGCGTGGCGTCGGATCAAATAGTTTCGCCGGAGTTGGCGCGGCAGATGTCCGAGCTAAGCCACGAAACCGGTCGCCAGATCGGCGTGCTGCTGAATCGCAAAGGCCAGGTCGAATACGTAATGGTCGGCACCGCAAAGCAGATCGAGATGCCGGATTTTGGCCGCGCACGCGTCGGCGCTGATCGCTTTCGCGGGCTTAGGTGTGTGCACACTCACCTCGCTGGCGAAAAACTAACGCAAGACGATCTCACCGATCTCGCTTTGCTGCGCCTCGATCTGATGTCGATAGTGCAGGTCGACCGAAAGACCGGTCTGCCCGGCGAAGTACATTCTGCGCACCTTGTGCCGATGAGTGAAAAATCAACGGGCTCCCCTCCTTACGAAGGAGGGGTGGACGCCGCTTCGGGCGGACGGGGTGGTTTTTACGTTCACTCTGAACACCAGCATCCGACAAGTTCGACAAAAAAACCACCCCGTCAGTCCCGACAAAAAACGCCGGAACTGCCACCCCTCCTTCGTAAGGAGGGGAGCCTGATGGAAGTTCTCTCGCAGCAACCCTTTGGGTATCTCGAACCAGCGATCCCGGCGCACCTCGACGCAAATTTTTCTGAGTTAATAAATTCGCTTGAAGACGAAATGGCACGCGTGCGTATGACCGCGCGAACGCGTCAAGCGGGCCGAGACCGCGCGATACTCGTCGGCGTGACGACGGGTGACATCGACGAAGAGCGTGAGTCCTTAAACGAACTGACCGAGCTTGCGATATCTGCCGACGTCGTTGTATTGGATACGATCATTCAGCGTCGTCCGCAGATCGATCCGAAAACGGTTTTGGGCAAAGGTAAGCTCGACGATCTGCTGATACGCGTCATGCGTTTAGGCGCGGATATTATTGTGTTTGACGCGGAGTTGTCGCCGACCCAGGTTCGCGTGCTGAGCGAAGCGACCGAACTGAAAGTCATCGACCGTCCGCAGCTTATACTCGACATCTTCGCGCAGCGAGCGCAGTCGCGTGAAGGTAAATTGCAGGTCGAACTCGCACAGTTAAAGTATCTGCTGCCGCGACTCGTAATGGGACAGGATTCGGCGTTTTCGCGGCTCGCGGGCGGCATCGGCGGTCGCGGTCCCGGCGAAACAAAACTCGAAACTGATCGTCGCCGCGTCCGCGATCGAATCGCGCAGCTTGAAAAGCAAGTCGATAACCTCGGCCGGCAACGTCAAGAACGCCGCAAAACACGCGTTCAAAAACATCTGCCGATCATCTCGCTCGTCGGCTACACAAACGCAGGCAAATCGACGCTGCTCAATCAACTGACGCTATCCGACGTTTATGCCGAGCGAAAGATGTTCGCGACGCTCGACCCGACTTCGCGGCGGCTGCGTCTGCCATACGATCAGGAGGTCATCATCAACGACACCGTCGGTTTTATTCGCGATCTGCCCGTGACGCTTCTGTCGGCGTTTCGCGCTACGCTCGAAGAGATCGCCGACAGCGATCTACTCGTTCACGTCGTCGATGCGCACAGCGCGCGCGTCTTGCAGCAGATAGCGTCGGTAAATAAGATACTCGCGGAACTAAAATTTGGCTCGATAAAACAACTTGTCGTTTTGAATAAGACCGATCTGCTCGCTGCGGATGATATTGAGATACTACAGCGGCAGATTTTGCTTGACAGCGGACAGACAAGCGTGGCAATTTCAGCTATTCGGCGCGAGACCTTGCGACCGATGGTAGAAACCATCTCTTCGATGGTTTCAGTTCAAAGTTCAAAGTTTAGAGTTCAAAGTTCACACGCACTTTCTTGACTTTGAACTTCGAACATTGAAGTTTGAACCTAGTTTTTAGATGAGCAAACGCATCAGAGATCTGAAATCACCTGTGACGGAATGGCGGCAGTGGCTGTTTTCGCTTATTGCGAAACCGTTGACGAAATTATCCGATGAACAGCAGTTCGGGCTCGGGTTCGTCGCATTGTGTTTGCTCACGACTTTGTTGATCTACAACCCTCTTTGGCGTGCGTCGGGCGAACAGCCGTATCAGGAGGGCGACATCGCGCGTGAGAGCATAACTTCGCCGGCCGATATTTATTTCAATGACCCCGACGAATCCGAACGACTAAAAGCCGAGGCAAAGGATGCCGTCCGCCCCATGTTTCGATACGAGTCGAACAAAGCCGATCAGGCGGTGCAGAGTTTTAAGTCATCATGGGAAAAACTGCAACGACACGGCGACCGCAAAGTTGGGGCGAACGCCGACACAAAAGGCGAAACACATTGGACCGGCGCTGGCGGCGCCGAAATCGGCAAGATTCTCGCGGCGCGTAACTTCAGCCGCAACGAGCTCGATGCCGTCGAGAGCGGTTTGCGACAAAGCTCCGATGGTTTTATCTACGACGATGAGGAAAAGCAGTATTTTCAAGGTGAGGTCTTTGTCTTCGACCGGTCGAAACCCAATTTGCAATCGACTGTAAAGATGCCGGAGAGCAACTGGACGGCGCTCTCGACGGCACGCGAAAAGTTCAAGACGCGAATTGCCGCTATAAAAAGTCTTTCGGAAAAAGAGGCGGATGCATTTTACACCGCCGGTGAGATTTTGATCGAGCCGAGTATCAGCTACGACAGTGTCACCACCGAAACCGCACGGCAAGCCGCCGCCGCCAACATGCAGCCGCGTACCATCATTCTCAAACGCGGGCAAAAGATCGTTGACGAAGGCGGCGTTGTTACAGCCAATGTTCTTGCACAGATCGCTGCGGTTCGCGGTTACGCCTCGTCGTCGCGGCAGGTAAATCGCTTTGCGGGAATCCTGCTGTTCGTCACCGCGCTGTTTTGGATAGCGTGGAAGTTCGTGCAGCATCGCGGCGTGTTGCCGAGACTCGCCCTTTCGGCGCGAAAAACGTACGCGTTGCTCGGCTTTGTCGTTGTCGTGCAGACGGCGATGATGACAGTGTTTTTTAGACTCGCAGAATTCACCGCCGTGCAAAACGTAAAAGCACCGATGAATGACGCGATGTTGTGGTCATTTGCGATACCGTTTGCCACGGGAAGTTTGCTGATGACGCTGCTCGCCGACCGGCCGACGGCATTGTTTACGGGGATGTTGACGGCGATCATCGCCGGCATTCAGGGGCCGCGTGGACTTGAATTCACGGTTTATGCGGCAATCGCATCGTCGATTGCGGTTTACGGCATCGGTCGTTATCGTAATCGCCAGACCGTGACGATCGCGGGCTGTCTGATTGGTGGGGCGAGCGCAGTTTTAACTATTGCCGTGCTCGCATTCACGCAGCAGCCGTTTGTACTGAATTCAATTTTGCTCTCGATAGCTTGCGGACTTGCGAGCGGAATAATCACGGCGGCAGTAACCTCAGTTTTACTTCCTGTGTGCGAGAGCTTGTTCGGAATCTTAACGGATGTAAAGTTACTTGAGCTTTCGAACGCCGATCTGCCGGTGCTCGGCCAGCTTGCTCTGCGCGCGCCGGGCACGAATCAACATTCGCACGCCGTCGGACAACTTGCCGAAGAAGCTTGTCGCGTCGTTGGCGGAAACGGTTTGCTCGCTCGCATCGGCGCGCTCTATCACGACATCGGCAAAACCGCTGCGCCGGAACATTTTGTCGAAAACCAGTCGGGCAAAAACCCGCACGATAAATTAAAACCCGCGCAGAGTGCGAAGATCATCATCGCGCACGTCAATTACGGCGTTAAGCTCGCACGTGAGATGGGGTTGCCCCAGCGGATCATCGACTTTATCCCCCAGCATCACGGTACGCGAACGCTGCATTACTTTTTGAAAAAGGCGCAGGCTCAAGCGCGTTCCGACGAAGAGATCTCCGAAAACGAGTTTCGCTATCCGGGACCGCGGCCGCAATTTAAGGAAGCGGCGATAATGATGATCGCTGATTCATGCGAAGCCGCTGCGCGTTCGCTTGCAGAGCCGACGCCGGAGAACATTCGCTTTATCGTGACAAAAATTATCGACGCGATACTTGCCGACGACCAACTTGGCGAGTGCGATCTCACCCTGCGCGAGTTGACGCAAATCCGCGAATCGATGATCAAATCACTCGTCGCGATCTATCATTCGCGCGTTGATTATCCGGGCTACGTTCCGCCGACGTCTGCTGAACGAGTTCTGATCCCGCCCGACGTTCTCGAAGAGCGCGGCATCAAGTACGCAAACCCCGCCGATATTCCCGTGTCGCGAGGCGGCGAGATCGAGGACGAGGCGGTCGACCGCTCGCACGAGCCAAGCCGTGCCGACGCAAAAACCGCCGACTAGATTCACAACATCCAATTTCCGCCGTTGCACGAAAACTAAACTCGTTGTATAAACTTGTGTTCGTCGGAGGCAAATTTAATGCTCGTCGTTTGGATATTGTTGTGGGTCGTAATCGCGATTCTTGTGTGGCTCGGATTTTGGATGCTCGTTACTTTTCTAGTTGGCCAAAGTGCGCGGCAAAAACAATTTTTGGAAGGGAAACCGCCGTCTGGCGCGCCCAACGGGTTTTACACGGGGACGGCGCATTTGTTGGGCGGCCGGCCCGTGCCGTGGCTCGGCAAATCATTTGAGGCTGCGAACAACGTCGGGTTTAATATCTTCACGCCGCGAGGCGCGACATTGCTAAAACTTCTGACGCCGTTCTACAAACTCTTTCGCAAAAACGCTGACGGCAACACCGATGCTTACTATTTTAAGACATCGACGAGCGAGGGCTTTCGTGATAAATCGATTGATACGTTCAAACTCGATTACAATCGAAGCGAGAACCCGTTTTTGATCCGTATCATACTCGATGAGATCGTCGAAACCGCGCCGCAGGAATATCTCGGCAAAGTTCATATGAAAGTCTTTCCGGGTTACTATGCGACAATAGGTTTTTTCGGACTGCACAAATAGTATGCTAAAACGCTACACATTTTGGCTCACGGCGGCGGTGCTGTTTCAGTTTTTGACCGGAGTGATTCATGCGCTGAGTTTTTTTGCGAAACCGGAATTTAAGAATGATACCGAACGCCAGCTTCACGAACTAATCACGACTTATCGCAGTGACATGGGAGCAGGTTTCCATCCCTCTTTTTTTAATCTCTTCACGGCGCTCAGCTCGTGTTACTCGCTGCTTTGTTTGCTGGGCGGTTTGACGCTTGGCTATTTGCTGCTAAAACACGCTGAACCAAATTTGATGCGCGGGATCATCGCGATAAACCTCGCGATCTTTGGCGTGTGCTTTATCGTGATGTTTTTTTTAACTTTTCTGCCGCCGGTTGTTATGACAGGTTTAATCGTTGTAAACCTACTCGCAGCTTTCTTGCTCGTTCCAAAAATCGAATCCGCCGTTTAAGAAAGTAACCACGAAAGAACACGAAAACGCACGAAAAGGAGACTCTTCTTTATTTAGTGATCTTTCGCGTATTTTCGTGGTTAAATCTTGTCTTTTAGTTTTTCGTAAGTTGTCGTTAGCGTCTCGGGAATTGTGCGCGTTTGGCCGATGGCGGTCATAAAATTTACGTCGCCGACCCAGCGTGGCAGTATGTGCATGTGAAAATGTCCTTCGACGCCGGCGCCGGCTGCTTTGCCAAGATTCATGCCGAGGTTGATACCGTCGGGTCGATAGACTTCGTCGATCGCGGCTTGCGCGCGTTTTGTGAGGTCCATCATTTCGTCTGTGGTTTGTTTTCCGGCTTGGTCAGGCGTTGCGATGTGCTCGTAGGGCAAGATCATCAAATGGCCGGAAGTGTAAGGGTAGATATTTAGAATTACAAAATTAAACTCGGCTCGCGTGAGAATAAACTGCTCATCATCGCTGGCCGAGTTGTTCAGAACTTCGCAGAATACACAACCCCGACCCGTCGGGGCAGACCCGCTGCCCGTTATGTAGTCATATCGCCACGGGCTCCATAAAACATCCACGTTCGAAATCCTTATTCGCCTTTATTTATCAGCTCTTTGAGCTCTTTGCCGGGCTTGAAGTACGCGACGCGTTTGGCGGGAATATCGACAGCGGCCCCTGTTTTCGGATTGCGGCCTTTACGCGAATTGCGTTCTCGAACGCGAAAACTGCCAAACCCGCGAAGTTCAATCTTTTCACCTTTGTTCAGCGTGTTCGTAATGCTGTCGAAAATAATTTCGACGAGTTGCTCGGCGTCCTTTTTGGTCATGTCCGCTTCGCGTGCGACTTTTTCAACCAGATCAGCTTTTGTCATTTCTCTACTCTCTCCAAGACAAACTACCCGTTAACGCCCTTGATGTTTAATGCAAAAAGTTTAAGCTGTTTTGCTTTCGGATTCTTCCGAAGGTGATTCTTCCGACGCAGTTGCCTCGGTTGCGCTTTCTTCAACCGTTGTCTCTTCAGTCGTTGCCGGAGTTTCTTCCGCAACCGTGTCTGCCACAGGAGATTCTTCCGCGACAAGTTCCGGCGCCGTTTCTTCAACCGCAGGCGAATCTTCCGACGGAGTTTCTGCGGCAACCTCTGATGTTTTCGTCTCAGTAGCGGGCGCTTCACTTGCCGTCGCAGCGATTTCCTCAGGTTGAGCAGCGGCTTCGGAAGATTCTTCTGCTGCCGCAACTTCTTCTTTCGCTGCTTTTTTTGATTTCTTCTTTTCTTTCGGAGCTTCTTCTTTTGGGGTTTCTTCCGCAGCTGTGCCGAATTTCAGATTCGCAAGCTCGCCGAGCGATGCCATGCCGCCTTTTGCTTCGCTTGAGAATTGTCGCTTGTCGATAATCGGCTCGTCATCTTTGCCGACCGCGCGATGTGAAAGACCGATCTTCTGATCCGACGGTTCAATGCGCAGGATCTTAAAATCCATATCATCGCCAATTTTTGCGACGTCTTCGACGCGCTCGACACGCTCTTCGGAAAGCTCTGAAATGTGGCAAAGCCCTTCAAGGCCTTCGCTAAGCTCAACAAAGACACCGAAATTGGTAAACCGCGAAACCTTCCCGCGAACGACGTCGCCTGGTTTGTGCGTTGCGACAAAACCCTCCCAGGCGCTCGGAGTCAAATCTTTCATCGAAAGCGATAGCCGCTGACCGCGCTTGTCGATATTTGTGACGATCGCTTCAACTTCCTGATCTTTCGTTAGAAGGTCTTTCGGATGCTTTACCTTTTTGCCCCACGAAATATCCGACACATGAACAAGGCCGTCGATGCCTTCTTCAAGCTCGACGAACGCGCCAAACTCGGTGATGTTACGCACTTTTCCATGCACACGCGAGCCAACCGGATAACGCAAATCGACGGTCTCCCACGGGTTTTCCTGAAACTGCTTCATGCCGAGGCTGATGCGTTTCTCGACCGTATCGACGCCGAGAACCTGGACCTCGATCTGCTGGCCTCGGTGAAAAATGCGCTTCGGGCTCTGTGCACGGCGCGACCATGAAATCTCCGAGACGTGAACGAGGCCTTCGACGCCCGGTTCAAGCTCGGCGAAAATCCCGTAATCCGTTACCGACGAGATCGTACCCGTCACTTTAGAATTTACCGGGTAAACATCTATAACCGTTGACCACGGATCGGGAAGCAGCTGCTTGTAGCCAAGCGAGATCTTGTCTTTTTCGCGATCGAGCTTTAGCAGCTTAACCTGAATGTGATCACCGCTTTTGAACAGATCGTTCGGGTGGTTTACGCGTCCCCAGGACATATCGGTGACGTGCAGCAAACCGTCGATACCGCCGATGTCGACGAACGCGCCGTAATCCGTAAGATTTTTGATGGTGCCTTCGATGACGTAACCGACATCGATTTTAGCAAGGGTTTCGGCTTTTTGCGCATTTACTTCAACATCGGTCAGAACCTTACGCGAGACAACAATGTTGTTGCGGCGGCGGCTGAATTTAATGACCTTTGCCTCAAACTCCTCGCCGATATATGTGTCAAGACCGCGAATCGGCCGCGAGTCGATCTGCGAGCCGGGCATAAAAGCCTCGATGCCATTGACATCGACCTTTAGGCCGCCTTTTGTTTTATCGATGACCTTGCATTTTACCGGTGTTTCGGACTGAAAAGCCTTTTCGACCTCGTCCCAAACCTTACGGCCGAGAGCTTCGGTTCGCGATAATTGCGGTGCGCCATCACCGGAATAAATGCTGCGAATGACAACTTCGACCGTATCCCCGTTGGCGACGGTCAACTCGCCTGTCGAAGAAGTGAATTCCTCGGTAGGCACAAAACCTTCGGATTTGTAGCCAAAATCAACAAGAACGCCGCGATCTGAAATTCCGACAACCGTGCCTGTGACCAATTCGCCGGGATGAAAAACCGTCTGTTCCTGCTCGAACTGCTCGAGGATTGCGCCAAAGTCTATATCGCTGGAGATAGTTGTTTCGTCGGCCGTCGATTTCATCACGGCAGTAGCGGCCGCCGGCACCGGTTCTGGTTGTGTCTGAGTGTTTACAACGGGCGGCTCGCTGGTCGCCGTCGCTTGTTCAGGTGCAGGTTCTGGAGTTGCGGTTTCGGTCGTTGCGACTGTTGGTGTTGATTCTGTTTGTTCTGTCGCTGTTTTCTCGATCGTTTCCGATTCTTCAGCGGCGTTGGTTGCCTCGTTTGTCATTTACGTCTATCTTACTTCCTTTAAATTACTGGTTTTAATGTTTTTACCGATTAGAGCAGCATAGCCCGAAATGCCATTTTCCGGCATGATCAGAGTTCTTACCGCTCGCATTGGTAAAAACTAAAATCTACACGCCAAAGCGTTGTCCTGTCAAGACTTGTGCGGCGAAAATCCTTGATAAATCTAGATTTGCGGGATTTTGGCCGTTGTCAATTTCGAGTAATGACATCGGTCACGTTGTGAACGCCGCTCGACTTTTCCATCTCTTCGCGTGAGCTCGTCGTCGTGTTTTGGATGCCGGCGAGACGCAGACGGAATTCATCGGGATTTGTTGAGCCTCGAAGCGCTTCGTCGAGGGCGACCAGCCCCGATTGATAGAGATAAAACAGCGACTGGTCGAAGGTTTGCATGCCGTATTGCGATGTGCCGGCGGAAATTGCGTCGCGGATGGAGGCAGTTTTGTCTTCGTGAAGGATGTAATCGCGGATGAGCGGCGTCGATCTGAGGACTTCGACGGCCGGAATTCGGCTATTGCCCTTCGCGGATTTCATCAAACGCTGTGAGACGACGGCTTTGAGCAGGCCGGCGAGTTGAATACGTATGGACTTTTGCTGATACGGCGGAAATGCTGAGAGAATTCGAGTTAGCGTCTCAGACGTGTCGGTTGTGTGAAGCGTCGAAAGAACGAGATGACCTGTTTCGGCAGCGACTAGAGCCGTCTCAATGGTCTCGAGATCGCGCATTTCACCGACGAGAATCACGTCAGGATCTTGACGCAAACTTCCGCGCAGAGCCTCGGCAAACGAGCGCGTATCGACATCGACTTCGCGCTGTGTGACAAACGAAGTTTTGTCTTTATGCAGAAATTCAATCGGGTCTTCGATGGTGACGATGTGGCAGTTGCGGCTTGCGTTGATGTGATCGACGATAGCTGAAAGCGTGGTCGATTTGCCCGAACCGGTCGTTCCGGTGACGAGAATGAGGCCGCGATTTTCGTCGGCGATCGTGTTTAGAATCGGCGGCAGACCAAGTTCGGCAAAGCCGCGGACCGTGTCCGAAATCACACGTGCGACGATGCCGATCGAGTTGCGCTGCTGAAATATGTTTACGCGAAAGCGTCCCAAACCCGACACGCCGTAACCGATATCAACCTCATAAACTTCCTTAAAATGCTGCTTTTGGCGGTTCGACATCATCGAGAACGCCATTTCGAGCGTTTCGTCCTGCGAGAGGCGGCTGACGCCTGATAGCGGTTTGAGTTCGCCGGTTACACGAATAACAGGATATGAGCCCGCTCGCAGGTGCAAGTCCGAGGCCCCAAAGCTCATAGCCATTCGAAGGAGATCGTCGATTCGTGTCGGCATAATTTAAAAAATATTGAAGTCGAACCGAGTAAGGCTTGCGTCGACAGCAAACTTGCAGGGACGCGGGTAACGGCGAAACTGTCTAACGCAAGTTTAACTTGTGCAAACCAACACGGTCAACGATTTTTTCGCCCGAGCGAAATCGACACTTCCCGCCGCCGAGTCGTAAAATCGAACTCACAAGATGAGCGATGTTGTGAAAATTAACTCCGTCGAGCCGCCGTTTGCAATTCCCGGCGGCGAGATCGTCGTGAATTGCGAAAACTTTGCTGCTTTGACCCATTCGAACGACGGATGTTATGTTGCGGGAGCGAAGTGTCGGGTCGTCGCGGCTTCGTCGCAGCGGATTTTGGCGATCGTGCCCGACGAAGCCGGCGAAGGCAAAACGCTCATCCACCTCGAAAGCGATGGCGCGGTGAGCAACACACACGAGATCACAGTCGGTCAGCAAATTGCCGACAACATGCACATAGTTGCGAACCCGGCGGTCGATCCGTCGGACGACGCAGTAATTTTGACGCGTTCGGGCGGACGCGGACAGCATCTACCGGCGACGCTCTTTCGACTCGAAACCGACGGCTATCTCGACGAACTTTCCGAACCGGTTCTCAATCCGACGGGCATCGCTTTCGACCGCGAAGGCATGATGTACGTCACAAATCGCGCGCAGGGCGAAGTTTACGCCGTCAGCCGCGACGGAACCGCGACCGTGTATGCGACGCGTCTCGGCATCGCGACGGGGATTGCCTTCGACGACGAAAACCGAATGTATGTCGGCGACCGCTCGGGCACGATCTACCGTGTGCGCGAATTCAGCGTGCCCGAAACTTTTGCATTGATCGAGCCTTCGGTCGCGGCGTATCACATAGCGTTCGGACTCGACGGACGTTTGTTTGTCACGGCTCCCGGCCTCGCAAGTCACCATGCAGTTTACGCGGTCGATAAAAAAGGCGATGTGACGACATACTTTCGCGGCTTTGGACGGCCGCAAGGTTTGGCATTTGATAAAGCAGGTAACTTATATATCGCCGCGTGTTACAAAGGCCGTCACGGAATCGTCCGCATCTCCAGCGACAGCTCTTCATGCGAACACTTCGTCGCCGGCAACAACATCGTCGGCCTGTGCTTCACACGCAAAGGCGAGCTGATCGTCGCGACCGGCGAGAGTGTTTATTCAATTCCGTGCGGTATCGAAGGAAATCTGCTATGAAGAAATTCAACGCAAAGACGCGAAGATGCAAAAGACGCAAAGGATTGAATTATTCTTCTTTGCGTCTTTGTTACTTTGCGACTTTGCGTTAAAAAATTAGTGCTGCATCGGCATTGCCTGTCGCGGTGACATCGGCATCGGCAGCATGCCGTCGGCGTGTTTGGTCAGAGCGAGAAAGTCTTTGTCGTTTCGCAAGCTGTCGAACACCGCATCGACGCGGGCCTCCATCATCTCTTTTTGACGCACGGCGTGGTAGCGCTCGTATTGATAGAAGTGGCGTTCGAGAAGTTTTAGTGCTTTGTCACGCTGGCCGAGCTGAGCGTAAACGGCCGCGAGATTATATGACGCAGGCAGCAGATTAATGTTGTCGGTCGCGATCTTTAGAGCTTCGTCTTTCTTGCCGGACATCGCCATGAAAACCGCCGCGAAGACAAGGTTATACGGGTCTTTCGGATCCATCGCAAGCGCCTTTTGCGTGTAGAAATCGCCTTGTTTGAAGTCGTATTCCGAGTTCCAATACACTGCAAGATTGCGATAAGCGAGAGCCGTCGGATAAGTGTCGGCGGATTGTTCCATCAAGCCGAGACCTTTTTTAAATTCGCCTTCGTGAATCGTGATCTTGCCAAGACCGTGCAGCGCAACCGCACGCGAAAGCGGATCAGTTTGCATCTTTAGAATTTGATTGAATCTGACTTTTGCATTATCCCAATCACCGATGTGATGACGATGAAGTTCGGCGAGATAGCGCAGTGGCGTCGGGTCGGCCATGTCCATCTTGTGCGCTTGTGTGTACAGTTTGTCGGCCAACAAATATTGCGCTTTGTTCTCGGCCGCGAGGCCGCGCTTCATTGTTTGAACTATGCTCGCGGTAACTTTCGCGTCGAAATTCGGCGACGCCGGCATCTCGCCGATATTCTCGACGCCGAGTTTCTTCAGTTCTTTTGCAGCGTCTTTAGCCTTGTCTGCGAACATGCACCGATGTTCGAGCACAGACTGAAACGCCTTGATCGCCGCGTCGTTGTCGCCGGCAGCAGCTTTCGCTTTGCCGTCTTTCATGTTGGCTTCGACAGTCGTTTTGCGCGATTTGACCTCGGTGCCGACGAGTTTTTCTACATCTTTAACGTCGAGCCTGCCGTTCTTATTCTCTAGTTTACTCACTGGGGTTCCGTCAGGGTTGGCGAGCACTGCGACAGGAAGTTTCGATTCGCCCACCAGCGTGTTGAAATTTGCAAGACGGCTGTCGGCGAGTTCCATCGCGACGCACTGACCGGCGTAGAGCGAAAGATCGCGCGATTCGCGCAGACTTGATTTCTTTAATTCGTCAGCGGATGCCGGAAACCAGTAAAGAACAAGCCCCGACTTAACTGCCGGCAGCTTATCATCGCGAATTTTCCACGGCACATGATAGACGACCGTGTTATTGCCGCCCGAGCCGCTGCCGGACATTCCGCCTCCGCCTCCGCCTCCGCCTCCGCCGCATGTCGCCCAGACAGGCGTATAGATAAATCCAACAACGAGAAGAAAAACGACGCTGCGAGCAAGTGCTTTTTTCATGATCGTGATTTTATCAGAGTGGAACATTGAGCGTCCAGCATTTCAATTCCAGAGACTGCGACGAAACGACGCTACAGAGCTAAGGATGCATGCGCTCACCGAGAAGTTTGCCCGCACCGGGCTTTTGGGGCATAGTACTCCTGGGTTGGTACATCTAAAAGCTGAATAGTGACGAGGGTCACGTACCTTCTTGTGATTTTTGAATAAGCTAGCAATATATTTTGACCAGAGGAAAACGCTATGAAAACGAGACTCTTTTTTTTAGTAACGACATTTATTTGCGGTATTGGGTTGATCATTTGCGGTTCAGACACGCTCAGCAACAGGGCTCGGGCTCAACAGGCTGATGAGCCGAAAATGCCTGAGGTGATAACGCTAGGAAAAGACGCGAAACTCGGTCAGGTGACATTCAATCACGTCAAGCATAACGGCGGAGCCTATACGATCGATCAGACCAAGACGATTGCATGTGTTTCGTGTCACCACACAGCGCAGCCTAAGAGCGAGGTTGAAAAACATCCGCCACTCAAAACTGCCTGGCCGGCTGATCGTACAACCACGCTAACTGCCGAGTTGTTTTCTAAGGACCCTAAGGGAGCAGGTGTCGTGGCGTGCCGCGATTGCCACGCTCGTCAGGACACAAAGCCAAAGCTGCTTGATAAGATTCCTGAGGTAAAGCATGAGGGAAGTACCGCCCTCATCGCGCTGACGAATATGCAGGCGATGCATCGCAATTGTGTCGGTTGTCACGCCGAGGTGAAAAAGACCGTTCCGGTATCTAAGGGGCCCGTGCAGGTTCAATGTGCGATCTGCCACAAGAAAACTGCCTGAGAGGTGAGACGGGCAAATAGGAAAGGCACGAAGATCGACGGAAGTCGCCGATTTTCGTGCCTTTCTTCTCTTTCTCGCATTATTGCTTTGCGGCTTTGATGTCGGCAATCCGCTTTTCGAGAGCGGTGGTGTCGGCTTTTTCGGCTTTACCTAGCTCAACTGCTTTTTCCGCAGCTGCGAGGGCTTCGGGCATGCGGCCCGCGGCAAAAAAGATATTCGATCTCTGGCGGTAATTGGCGAATGTCGGCTTTGCTTTAACAAGCTCATCCGAAGCTTTTGCCGCCATATCAAACCACTTTATTGCATCGTCATTCAGTTTATTGGCCTTAGCATAGTTTGCTGCGTTGAAAGCCGGGCCCGGATCGTCCGATTTTGCACCGGCGACATAGGACCGGAGCCTGGCCATAGTCGAACCGACTACGTCCTTGACCTCGACGGTAAAGGGTACCTTGGCTTTTTCCCAGCGGAGGTAAGCCGAAGCGCTCTTTTCGCCAACCTCGTCAAAGCCGTACGTCAACAGCTCTTTGCTCTCGGCAACCCACTGCGGCTTGGTTTTTACTCGAAGTGCATCCTTGGCTTTGTCGTAGGTGAAGCTGCCCCATTGGCCATCGTCTTTGTTAAAGACGATAGTCCAATCGGCATCCTTGCCCGGTATCATATGCAGGCTGTACTTGCCCGCGGCGAGCAGTTGACCGTTTATCAAGACGTCATCTGTCGCGACGAATAACGTAGCTTCATTTGCACCGGCACGCCAGAGGTGTCCCCAGGGAACGATCGGTGCATCTTTCGGCCGAGTATTTTGATTGTCGAGCGTCGCCTCGCCTGCAACCGCCGTCGGCCAATCGCCCCAGACCGTTCGTCCTTTTACAGCCGGACGGCTGTATGTTATCGAAACTTCAGTCGTTCCGATCGTCTGCATGACCGTAGCCTTTTGGCTGCCACGCGGAACGGGCGGCCGGACCTGCGCCGACGCGAACGTGGCCGAAACCACAACCAATGTAAAAATAGCGATACTAAAAATAATATTTCGTTTCATAAATACTCCTTAAAAGAATTTGCCGCAGATAAACGCAGATGACGCAGATTTATAAGTTGTCTCGGATCTGCGTTATCTGCGCAAATCTGCGGCAAAAAACTCTTTATTCATCATCGTCATGCGCGCGGACCCGGCCGGCGGCGACGGCTTCATCGACAACCTTTTTGAGCAGATTGCCGGGCAGCGGATCGTAGTGCGAAAACTGCATGTGATACGAGCCGCGTGCTTGCGTGACGCTGTTCAGTTTCGATTGGTAATCGAGCATCTCGCTGAGCGGCACTTTGGCTTTGATGACCTGCTGTTTGCCGCGAACCTCCATGCCGCCGACGCGGCCGCGACGCGAATTCAGATCGCCCATGATGTCGCCCGAAACTTCCTGCGGCGTAAAAACCTCAACGTCCATGATCGGTTCGAGCAAAGTCGGTTTGACCTTTTCCATTGCGGCGCGAAACGCCTTGCGACCTGCGGCCTTGAATGAGTGTTCATCCGAATCAACCGCGTGATAACTGCCGTCAATGAGCGTGACCTTAAAATCGACAAGCGGATAGCCAGCGACGGCCCCGCTCGCGGCTGCCTCGATAATGCCTTTTTCGATCGCTGGGCGGAAATTCTGCGGCACGGAGCCGCCGAAAATTTTATCGACCCATTCGAATCCGCCGCCCCTCGGAAGGGGCTCGAAGATTACCTTGCAATCGCCAAACTGCCCGCGTCCGCCCGATTGTTTCTTGTGGCGGCCTTGAACCTCGGCCGTCGTGGTGATCGTTTCTTTGTAAGGAACTTTCGGCGGATGAAGAGCGACCTCGACGTGATAGCGGTCGGCGAGTTTCTTGACGACCGTCTCGATGTGAAGCTGGCCGCTGCCCGACAAGATAAATTCCTTTGTCTGCGCGTCACGGTCAAAATGCAAGCTAGGATCTTCTTCGAGAATTTTGTGCAGAGCGACTGAGATCTTGTCCTCGTCGGCGCGCGATTTCGGTTCAATGGCGAAAGCGATCGCGGCTTCAGGATATTCAACTTTTGGATAGACAATCGGCTTTGCTTTGTCGGCGAGCGTGTCACCGGTCTGCGTGTCTTTTAGTTTTACGACGGCGATGATGTCCCCGGTCGAAGCTTCCGGCACTTTCTCGAGCGTCTTGCCCTCGATCACATGAAGCGCGCCGAGGCGTTCGGCGCTATCGCGAGTTGTGTTTTGCACATTCGCGTCGGATGTGACTTTGCCCGAAATGACCTTCATCACGTTGATGCGGCCCGCGAAAGGATCGGCGATCGTGCGAAAAACATATGCAGAAAACGGTTCGTCATTGCTGTACTTTCGCATTATCCTATCGCCCGTCATTTCGTTATCGGTAAAGCCGTATTCCATTTCATGCGTGGCCGGATTCGGAGCAAATTCGACGATGTGATCGAGCAGAATTTGCATTCCGACAAGTGTGTTTGCCGACACGGCGTAAACCGGGCAGAGCTTGCTGGCCGCAATGGCCCGCGCAAGATTTGGGATAATGTCTTCTTCGGGCAGAGTCCCGTCCTCGAAATATTTCTCCATTAGAGCGTCGTCCGATTCGGCGACCAGCTCGATTAGGCGTTCGCGGGTGGTATTGAGCAATCCTGTCATCTCGCTCGGAATCGCGATGCCCTTGGCTTTTCCGTCAGCGTCAAACTCGTATGCTTTCTGATGGACGACATCGATGACGCCTTTGAAATTCACTTCATTTCCAATCGGCAGCGTAAACGGAACGATCGAACGCGCGAAAGACGCAGTCGCTGTCTCGAGCGCGTGGCCAAAGTCCGCGTGCTCCTTGTCGATCTTGTTGATGACCATAAAACGCGGCAGCAGAAATTCGTTTGCGTATTGCCAGGTCTTTTCAGTTTGCACTTCGATGCCGTGCACTGCGTCAACGACGACCAGCGCGCAGTCGGCGACGCGAAGCGCGGGACGCGCGTGCGAGACAAACGCCGCATAGCCCGGCGTATCGATAAAATTTATTTTCGTGTCTTTGTATTCGGCGTGGGCGAAGTTGTTGTTGAGCGAAACTTTGCGTGTTATCGAATCTTCGTCGTAATCCGTTATGGTCGTCCCCTCATCGACCTTTCCCCAGCGATTTTGTCCGGCGACGTGGAGCAGGGAACTCACAAGCTGGGTTTTGCCCGCGTCGCCATGCCCGATCACAGCCAGATTTCTTATATTCTCCGTTGCAAATGCCTTCATACCGCCAAGCTCTCCATAGTTAAGTTAAATTTTGTAACTCCAAATTTATCTTACGGTGACCAAAAGGGCAAGAATGCGTTGTCCTAAGACCGTAAAGCAAGAAAAGACTGCGATTTCGTTAGGGCGTGGTGCTGGGCTTCTGCAACCGAAACTTCTGCAATCAAGGCAATTTTGGTTGTGTTTGATTGTTTTTAGCCGTACGATGTTGCTGAAATATTGTTTCGCAACAATTATAGAGGAGAGGTTATGTTTTCGACTCTACGTTTCGCCCTCATCCACGCCGTTTCATTGGGACTCGCTATTTCTGTTTTTGCCGCTTCAGGCGACGTCGATACGAGTTTTAACGCTACGGTTTCAAATACTACGCAAGGCGGTTTCATTCTGAGCGTTATTCAGCCGGACGGCAAAATAATTATAGGCGGCGCTTTTTCGATGGTTTATGGAAGGCCGAGATTCAACTTGGCGCGTCTAAACACTGACGGCACTCTCGACACAACGTTTGTTCCACCCGAAATCCCGGTGCCCGATTTAGGTCTCGCTATCCGGTCCGTCGGATTGCAGTCGGACGGCAAAATAATTATCGCCGGTCATTTTGTTATCGTCGGCTCGCCAAACCGATCGGGAATTGCCCGCCTAAATACTGACGGCTCGCCCGATGCGTCTTTCAATAACAGTCCTGCCATTAGCAATCTTCAATACATTCTGGATATGGAAGTTTTGCCCGATAATAAAATCGTTTATTTGGGGCATGAAGGCGGAATTAATGTCCTAAAGGTTTTAAACCCGGACGGAAGTTTGAATGCTTCAATCAATATTTCCGGTAGAAAAGTTGGGGCGCAGTCCGACGGAAAATTTGTTGTTTCAAACTCAGCGGGAACGATTCAAAGATACAATCAGGATTTATCGCTTGACGGAACTTTTACTACGATAAATATAAGTGGCGAGGTTGATGATATTGCTGTTCAATCGGACGGCAAAATTCTCATTGGTGGAAATTTTTGGCTAATCAACGGGTTTCCGCTGGTGAATTTGGCTCGTGTTAACCCCAACGGTTCGATTGACACGTCATTTAACACAAATAATAGCGGTCCAAGCGGTCGTGTCGACAAAATACTTTCGCTTTCCAACGGACAAATCTTTATTGGTGGAGAATTTGACTCATACAACGCGATTCAAAAATTGCGTATTGCCAAGCTCAATATAGACGGTTCGCTCGATAATTCTTTCAACAACACCATATGCAATTATCCCAAGGATCTTGACATTCAAACGGATGGAAAAATCGTCGTAAGTGCTAGTCAGGTCGAAAGATTAAACGCGGATGGCTCCTTGGATGCTTCATTCCACAGTTGGGTCGGGACAAGTGCGCGGGGAAACCGACTTTTAGTCCAGCCGGATGGCAAAATTTTGTTGTCTGGCAGTTTTGACCACGCGAATGAAAGATCCGCGGCAAGCGTTACGCGATTTTTGCCTGACGGCAGTTTAGATTTACTTTTCAACCAAAATTACACCTCTAATCTGAGGGAATATTATGCACTTGCACTACAGCCGGATAACAAAATAATCGTCGGCTCGTCATTCCTCGGTTCCAGTCCGCGAAGGCTTAATCCCGATGGAACGAGCGACGCGACCTTAACAATCGCGGGCGACGGCTCAAATGATATTGCTCTCGAATCGAACGGGAACATTTTGTTCGCCGGAATTTACAGCGGCATTGCTCCCGAATTATCACGATTTGGAACCGGAACTTTGAATGGTGAATCGCTAGGAGAAATTCGTCGGGTTATTACCCTTCCCGACACGCGAATTTTGGTTGCCGGAAATTTTACGCAGATAAACGGCACAAATCGCGGACGCTTTGCTCGTTTGTTCAATGACGGAATGGTGGATACGACGTTTAACCCGCCGCTTGGCGCAAACGGACCTATCTACGACATGGCTTTGCAGGCGAATGATAAAATCTTGATCGCGGGAGCTTTTACGGGAGTAAATGGCGACAGCACGAAACAATATCTGGCGCGTCTTAACAGCGACGGTTCGTTGGACACAAGTTTCTCGCCTGTTTTAGACACGCCTGTTTTTACAGTCGAAGTTCAGCCCGATAGCAAAATTTTAATAGGCGGTTCGTTCAGTTCGACAAACGGCACACAACGAGTTCGCATCGCCCGCCTGAAAGCGGACGGCACGAACGATTTGACGTTTGATCCAGGTACTGGGGCAAACAATTCGGTGTGGGATATCGAGTTGCAAGCGGATGGTAAGATCATTGTCGCCGGGGCATTTAACCGATTTAACAATTTACCGGTAGCCGGTATTGTCCGCTTGCAGAACACGATCTCACCGCCTCGTTCGTTGTTCGATTTCGACGGTGACGGTCGAGCGGATTTTGTGGTAGCGAGACCGTCCGAGAACAATTGGTACAAGTTACTAACCAGCGGATGGCAATACCAAGTGGAACCGTTCGGACTTGCGGGCGACATCGTTACGCCAGCCGATTTTGACGGCGACGGCAAGACGGATGTTGCGATCTTTCGGCCATCGACCGGCACTTGGTGGTATCGCAGCAGTCTGAACGGAACTTTGCCGGCGATACAGTTTGGAGTTAGCGGCGATATACCGAGGCCGTCGGATTTCGATGGTGACGGACGGGCCGACTTTGTTGTTTTCCGTCCGTCGAGCAACACATGGTACCGGTATGGCAGCGCGACGGGTTCGGCTCCGCCGGTTGTCTTTGGCTCTGTGGGCGATCAGCCTCTTGTCGGTGATTTCGACGGCGACGGTAAATCCGATCCTGCAGTCTTTCGTCCGTCAACAGGTGACTGGTGGTATGCCGCAAGCTCTCTAGGTGGTGCACATCGTGTTGTTCATTGGGGAGCGAATGGCGATATTCCGGCTCCGGCCGATTTCGACGGTGACGGGAAAACTGATTTCGCAGTATTTCGTCCGTCGGAAGGCGGTTGGTATGTCAATAAGAGCGCGAGCGGACAATTTATCTCGACGGCGTTCGGATTGGCGACGGACCGTCCGATCCCGGCCGATTACGACGGCGACGGCAACGCCGATATCGCGGTCTATCGCCCTTCAACCGGTGTTTGGTATTTGCAGCAGACGACCGCCGGTTTCGGTGGTGTGCAATGGGGTATATCGACAGATGTCGCGATCCCGAATGCGTTTGTGCCGTAATTTTCGGAATTTTAGGAGTGAATATGAAGTTAGCGAAAATCAGGATTTTAGTCGCTATTTTATTTTTCTTAGTTACATTTTACTCGAGTCTTTACGCCATTCCGGGCGATTTGGATAAGACATTTGACGCGGACGGAAAAACCACTACGTCAATCGGCGTTTACGATGAGGCGCGTGATGTGGCGATTCAGCCGGACGGCAAGATTGTGGTCGTCGGATTTTACGATGACGGAATAGTAGGTCTCCCCGACCTTGACCTTTCGCTGACTCGTTTTAACGCGGACGGCTCGCTGGATACGACGTTTGGGACGGGCGGAAAGGTTGTTTTGCTTGAAAGCGGCACTCAGCCTGCGCTTAGTGTCTTACTTCAGACGGACGGTAAAATTCTTGCGTTCGGCAGTCATGAGAATCATTTGGCGGTCTATCGTTTTAACATCAACGGAAGTTTGGATACGACGTTCGGCACGAACGGCAGAATTGTTCATATCATCGGAATAAGTAGCGAGGCGGCTGACAGCGTTTTTCAGCCGGACGGCAAAATTGTTCTGGCGGGGCATGTCAGCTTCGCGGTCAACTCAGAGACATTTACGGTTTTTCGATTAAATGCCGACGGTTCTCTCGACACGACTTTTAACTCAATCGGATACAGGTCGGTTCCCATCAACGGAGAGGAGGAAGTAAGGGCAAAAAGCGTTGTCTTGCAGGGCGACGGAAAAATTATCGCAGGCGGGTATGACGCGGACAATTATAGCTATTATGGCTATTGGGGACGTTTCAACACAAACGGAACGCTCGAAGGCGGCGTAAGTAATCTAATCCGAACTAATGTTCAAATAAACGGCGCGGCGATTCAAGCGGACGGAAAATTGGTTTTTGTGGGATACATCGAATCCCTCGGACCGTTCGGAAATCGAATTTCACAGTTTGGGATAGCCCGCTACAACTCGGACAAATCACTGGACATATATTTCGGCAACTCCGGCGTTAGTACGGTCTATTTCCTACCGAACAGCGGGGGTAGAGCCAATTCAATTTTAATCCAATCGAGCGGTCGAATAATTGTCGGCGGGGGGGCTCGCGGTGATTTCGGGCTTGCCAGACTCAACCCTCACGGATTTCTCGATTTAGGTTTCGGAAGCGGTGGAAAAGTTACTATCGATTTTGACCCATCGAGCAATGAAATATATGGCAAAGAGGGAATAAACAGCATTGCTCAACAGCCGGACGGAAAAATAATTGCGGTCGGCAACGCGTCTATCGGGACAGCAAGCGATTTCGGCGTTGCCCGTTACGATGGCAGCGATTCAGCCACTTTAGCCAATCGAGCGCAATTTGACTACGACGGCGACGGGCGTGCGGACGTTTCGGTTTTCCGCCCTTCGACAAATACTTGGTATATCTTTAACAGCGGAAACTCAACCGTCCATATTGAGATGTTCGGTTCAAACGGAGACATTCCCGCGCCCGCCGATTTTGACGCAGATGCCAAAACCGACATCGCCATCATGCGGAATGGAGGCTGGTGGTATCGATCGAGTCTCGACGGACTTTCTTATTCCCTTCCTTGGACAGGCGGCGGCAATTTTGCACGACCGGGTGATTTTGGCGGCGATGGACGCGCCGATCTTGTCGCTTATCAGACGTCAAACGGATTGTGGTCGCGTCACAGTCTTGGCGGCTCGCAAACATCAAATGTTACCTTCGGCACGACCGGAGACAAGCCGCTTCTCGGAGATTTTGACGGCGATGTCAAAACCGACCCGGCAATCTACCGACCTTCGACGGGCGAATGGTGGTATGCGGCGAGTTCGGCCGGCGGACAGCATCGCGCCGGGCGTTGGGGAATTTCAACCGATATTCCCGTGCCGGGTGATTACGACGCAGACGGCAAGACGGACTTTGCAGTGTTCCGTCCGTCAAACGGTGTATGGTATATCGCTAATAGCGGTAACGGCAGCTTTACTTTTATGAATTGGGGTCTGTCGGAAGACAGACCAGTCGCCGCAGATTACGATGGTGACGGAAAAACCGACATCGCGGTTTTTCGTCCATCGACCGGTGTTTGGTATTTGCTGCAAACCACCGCTGGTTTTGGAGCTTTCCAATGGGGCGTGGCGACCGATGTCCCGACACCAAACGCTTTCGTTCCGTAAACGGTACTGATAAATTTACCTGCCTAACGCTGATCAGGTGCGAATTTTGGATTCGTGCCCATCAGCGTTTTTCACTGTTTTGTGCTATCGTGATTTCTTTGACCCCGCGCCTATGACTGAATTCGATACTTCGATCCATGACCTTGACCTGCGGCTGTTCGAAAAGATCACGAGCCAATCGACCGACCATGACAAGCAGTCGCTGCTTGCGATCGAACTTGCGGTGCGCGAATTGTCACCGGACTATACCTATCTCGAGATCGGTTCGTATCTTGGCGGCAGCATTCAGCCGCACCTCGTCGATCCGCTGTGTCAGCGAATATACTCTATAGACAAACGGCCGTTGTCTCAGCCCGATGCACGTGGCTATGACTGGATCTATCAGAACAACTCGACCGAGAGGATGTTGGAACTTCTCGGCGAAGTTTCGGCAGATACCTCAAAAATAATTGCGATCGACGGCGATACAAAATCGATCTCTTTGTCACAGGTAACTGAGAGTGTTGATCTGTGCTTTATTGATGGCGAACACACGGACGAAGCGGTCGTCTCTGATTTTGAGTTTTGTCGACATGTTCTCAAAGATAACGGCGCGATAGTTTTTCACGACGCGCAGATAACATACGGCGGAATCGCGTTGTGTATCGAGCATCTCGAGAAAAACGGCGTGAAGTTCAATGCTTACGCTCTGCCGAATATTGTATTCGTTGTTGAGATCGGTGAGTTTCCGATCCACAAGCATGCAAAGGTCGCTGAGCGGCTGGTGAATAATCACGAAAGCTATTTGTTCTCGCTGCGCGATAATGATAAGTACCGCCGATTTGCAACGCGGTTTCCGTTTGGTGCGATGCGGCGCCTTATGTTCAAGCTCAGGGGCGGTAACGTTAGTGGGTAGCCCGCACGTTAGTAAGGGCGCCGTTAGTCATTGCGGGCGCCCTCCATTACAGTCGGGCTACGGACACAGCGGCGCCTGATAAGCGAGTTTAGTAAATGTATTGACCGGTAAACGTTTATAATTCTAACGTGCATCAAAGGCTTGACTTACGAGATTAGATCTACTGAGGACAAAGTAATGTTTCAAAAAAGACGGCAGTTAAAGGGCGTGGTCGCGACGATGTTGTTGTCGGCAATTCTGACGACGACGTTTGCACAGGACCTAGTTCCGGTAAGCAGCTTAACGGGCGGTTCGAGCGTTTTTGTGTTTCGCAACGCGGCACGCGCTGCGAAGAAATTCAACCCGACCGTCAAGCCAAAACGCACAAAGGCCCAGCGCATTGAGACAGTCGCCAAGGTAAAGAAACAGTACGAGACGATCGCAAAAGTTGCGCCGAAACGCGCAAAATCTAAAGTCGTCGATCCTTACAACATGCCAAAGAACGTTCGCACGCTGCCGGCCGATCAGGGGTCGAAACTCTTTGCCGGCGTCGGCGAATACTACAGCGACAAGGGCGAGTATGAAAAGTCAATTGAATTCTATCGCGATGCCGCTGCTCTTGATGACAAAAATAAAGCTGCTAAAGCCGGCTTGAGCGAGGCTCTTGCGATCAAGGGCAATGACTTGCTTGTAAAAGATCAGGCCGCGGCGGCGAAGGGCGTTTTCCTAGAAGCATTAAAGTTCGATCCTAACAACGCTGCTGCTTACTTCGGTCTGGCCGAAGTTTACGCCGAGCTGGACGAGGTAGATCAGGCGATCGCAAATTACGAAAAGTCGCTTGAGTTTGATAAAGACCTGACTGAAATTTATGTTCCGCTCGGCGTACTCTATTACCAAAAAGGCGAGATCGCCAAAGCCGACGCGCTGCTGACAAAGGCTCTAACTTTGTCCCCGAATTCGGCTGAGACGCAATTCTTCCTCGGTCTCGTTCGCTCGGCTCAGGATAGAAATGCGGACGCTCTTGCCGCGTTTCAAAGATCAAAAGCAATTGATCCTGCGCAGGCAGAAACTCACTTTTACGAAGCCGAAACACTCGTTCGTATGAAACGAACTGCCGATTCGATCGCTCCTTATAAGAAGGCGACTGAACTTAAGCCAAACTATTTCGACGCATGGTTGGGCAAAGGCGAGGCGCATTATGAGCTCGGCGAATACAAAGATGCGATAGAAGCTTATAGGACCGCAGCGAAATTGAAGAATAACGATTGGATGGTGTTTGCTGGTCTCGGTGAGTCTTATCGATTGAATAAAGAGTTTGACAATGCGACGGGCGCCTATCGCAACGCAGCCCTTTTTTACACGCAACAAAAAGATTACAACAAAGATACGGCTGCCGATCTTTATAGCAAGATCGGACTCTCGATCGGGCAGCAATGTGACATCAACATCGAGCGCGCCGTCGTTTGCCAGTGGCCGTCGGCGATCAAGGCTTTGCAAAAGGCAGCCGAGCTGACGAACAATCCGATCGATCAGGTGAATCTCGGCTGGGCGTATTTTCGTCTCGCGCATCCCGACGCCGAAGCTCGCAATGCGGCGATCGCAAAACCTAATCTCGACATCGCAAAAGGCATTTTAGAAAAAGCTGTTGCGGCCGGACCGCCGGCTGCGGACTTTGCGCTTCAAAATCTCGCGAGCGTGCAGATCGATCTTGGCGATTTCAAAGGCGCGATCGATACGCTCACAAAACTTATCGACCGGAAACCCGATCTGAATTTCGCGCGTTACGCGCTCGGTGTTGCTTATTTTAAGAGCAATGACTTTAACAACGCCGAGAAGTGGCTGCGTGCCGCGATCCAAAACGAACCGCAAAACATCGGCTATATGATGGCGCTCGGCGATACGCTGATCGGGCGAAAGAACGGCAAAGAGGCGCGAAAAGTCGTCGACATGCTTCGACCGCTAAGTGCAGAGTACGCGACGCGGCTAGACAAGAAAATTCAACTCGCAAAACTTTAAACTTAAATACGAAATTGAAGATCGAAGAAAACGTTCCGCTTGCACCGCTGACAACGCTGGGCATAGGCGGCGCAGCTCGTTTTTTCGTCCGCGCCGAGACCGCAGACGATGTCGTCGAAGCACTAAATCACGCACGAGAAAACGACCTGAATGTTTTTGTCCTCGGAGGCGGAAGTAACCTGCTTGTGTCGGACGACGGATTTGATGGACTTGTTGTCCAAGTCGCTATAAAGGGCGTCGAAAATGTTGTTCCGACGAATCCGCAATCCGCAATCCGCAATCCGCAATTGGTCGCGGGAGCCGGTGAAGAATGGGACCGCTTCGTCGCGCATTGCGTCGAAAACAATCTCGCCGGCGTCGAATGTTTGAGCGGCATTCCGGGTTTCGTCGGCGGCACACCGGTGCAGAATGTCGGCGCGTACGGTCAGGAGGTTTCGGAGACGATAGTTTCCGTACGCTGCATAGATCGTTTGATCAACGAGGTTGTCGAGTTATCGAACGCCGACTGCGGTTTTTCGTATCGCACCAGTATTTTCAACTCGACTGAGCGAGATCGCTACATTGTTTTGAGTGTGAGTTATCAACTAAAGCTTGGCGGCGAACCGAAGATTACATACAAGGACTTGATAAATGTTTTCGACGGTAAAAAGCCGTCACTCGGCGAGGTCCGCGATGCTGTTTTGAAGATTCGCCGCGAGAAGTCTATGGTCATCGACGACGCCGACCCGAACTCGCGCAGTGCGGGTTCATTCTTTAAAAATCCTGTTGTCGAAATTTCAAAACTCGAAGAAATAAAACAAACGCATGAAGATGTTCCACATTTCGCTTTTGGCGACAAAGTAAAAATCCCTGCCGCGTGGCTGATCGAAAGCGCCGGCTTTCACAAGGGTTACGCGCTCGCGGGCGCCGGAATCTCGACGAATCACACGTTAGCGCTCACCAATCGCGGCAATGCAACCGCGGCCGAGATCATCGCTCTAAAAGATAAAATCCAATCTGCGGTCGCTGCAAAATTCGACATCACACTCGTGCCCGAACCCGTATTTGTCGGATTCTGATATAATACCCGTGGTTTTTGGAGGGTTTTAAGTAATGCAAAGATCACGGCCGTACATCGCGATTCTCGTATCGTCGTCACTCTATTTTGCTTTTCTGCCTAACTCGCAACCTGTCTATGCGGATCTCGTTGCCACGGAAAGCATTGCCGGCGGCTCAAGTGTTTTTGTTTTTCGCGAGTCGCAAAAGAAGCAGCAGCTTGCCGGCGGACGCGTGCAACTGCGCGCCGATAAAGGTCGATCTGCGAAACGCAATTCGCAGATAGCCGCCGCCGCACAAAAGCGTCGTGCCCTTGCGATAGCAAATCGCAAGAAAGCATCGGCTACGGCAAACGCTAAGATCGCAAGATCGAACGTGCTCACCACAACCGCTGAGAAATTTCTCGACGACAATCAAGCCGATCAGGCGATAACGAATTTCCGCGCGGCGCTTGTTCAAAATCCGAAAAACGCGCGTGCGACCGACGGCTTGAGCAATGCGCTGACGGCGAAAGGCATCGAGACGGCGGGGGACGCAAATAACGTCGCCGCGATCCCTCTGTTTGAAGAAGCTGCAAAACTCGACAAACAAAACGACGTCGCTTACGCAAAGCTCGGCGCGATCTACGACGCAAAAGGGGACGACGAAAAAGCGATCACAAACTACGAAAAAGCGTTGGCGATAAACCCCGAATACACGCTACTTTATCCTTCGCTTGGCATCGCCTATCTCGGAAAAGACAACGTAGCAAAGGGCGAAGATGCGCTCGCGAAAAGTGAAAAGGCGGGCATCGACAGCACGGACGTGCAATTCTTACGCGGCCTGCTTTACTTCAAGCAAAATAAAAACGACGCCGCGCTTGCCGCGTTTGATAAAGCGATCGCTAATGACGCGCGTTTTGTCGAGGCGCAGTATTATCGAGGGCGAATTCTCGATCGACAGGGAAGACAGGATCAGGCGATCGCGGCTTACAAACAGACAGTCGGAAGCGACCCGACGTTTGCACCGGCGTCGTTCGATCTCGGTGTCGCGTATTACAACAAGGGCGATTACACGAACGCCATTGATGCCTATCAGCAGTCTGCGAAATACGACACCGGCAATTCACAGACGCACGCCAATCTTGCGAGTTCGTATCGTCAGCTCGGCCTTTATCCTGAGGCAAACGCCGAGTACAAAACTGCTTCTACGGGGATGAAGACGCCCGAGCTTTACAGCGAATGGGGCTATTGTCTCGGTCAGACAGCCGAATGGGACAAGTCGGTTGAACGCCTAAACACCGCTGCTGAGTTGAGCCCGACCGCGGCCGATAATTCGAATGTCAGTTGGGCGTATTACAACTCGGGCAAAACTAAGACTGCTGCGAAAGATGAGGAAGGTGCGAAAGTAGATTTCGGACAGTCAAAGACATATTCGCAAAAAGCAGTCACGCTCGATCCGAAACTCGACGCCGCGTATCTCAACCTCGGCTCGACTCACAACGCCCTTGGCGAGTATCAACTTGCGGTGAATGTTCTAAACACTGCCGTTAGCCTGAATAACAATTGGGTGATCGCGATGAATCAACTTGGTTACGGCTATCGTGGCCTTAATGATTTGACTAACGCCGTTGCTATCTTTAAGCGTGCAGTCGATCTCGATGGCAAAAATACTTACGGCCTCTTCAATCTCGGCGAAGCGTATCACGCCAGCGGCAACAAGAACGAGGCGAAGAAGATAAACGACCGTCTGCGAAAAATAAATCCGAAGCTCGCCGCAAGCCTCGACAACATCTTTTCCGGCAAAGCCGTCCTCGACAACGCGACGCGTAAGATCGATCAAAAGATACCGAAAATAAAAGTGCCGAGGATACCGTTTTAAAATATGGAAGCGTGGGCACTATTCCGGCAAATTCATTTGTCGAAGTAAATCTCTATAACGCGGGTCGCTGCGAAGAGGCTCAAATACAGGTTCCGTTTTCACTGCCATCAACTCAGAACTGTGGTTTTGAAATTGCTTTTCTATCCACTCGAAAGCCTGATCTTTGTTACCGAGTCCGGCATAAATGCCCGCAATGTCAATACCATCCGCCTGACGTTTAAGGTAATTTTCTTCAAGTTCCTTAACTATTGCGAGTGCTTCGTTTCGATTTCCCGATTTGGCATAAACGTTGCCCAACAAGGAAAGGTGACCGTTCGCCCTGTTCGAGAGCTCAACTGCCTTCTGTGCTTCTGCCAGTGCTTCGGCCGTGCGCCCTTGTTTTAGATACACATAGCTCAGAGAATTGTGTAATCCGGGAGAATTAGGGTGAAGTTCAATTGCCTTCCGGCATTGCTCAAACGCAGCATCCACCTCACCTAATTCCAAATACACATGGACAAGATTGCCAAGAATAACCGGCGACAAAGGGTCAAGTTCATTTGCCAGTTTGATTTCTGCCAGAGCCTCGTCAGTGCGTCCCATGGCACGCAGAAAACGGCAATACCAATGATGTGCTGTCGGGTAATTTGGGTTTAACTCAATTGCCCGTTTGAATTCCTTTTCCGCCTCAGCCCAATTCCATAAACTCCTATTGATCAGTCCCAACGTGGTATGTGCTTCTCCGAGCGAATCATCGATCTCAAGCGCGCGATTCGCGTAGGCTTTCGCTTGCGGCAATGCTTCGCTCGAAGGTGTTCTGAGGTATTCCTGTGATATAGCATAGCAATCGGCGAGACCGATATAGGCGAGTGCATAATTCGGATCTTTTTCCACCGCCGCTTTGAATTGCCCGATTGCTTTCCTCATGTTCTCTGCTGTGCGTTTGTTCCAATGAAAACGCCCCTGCAAATAGTGTTTGTAGGCTTCGGCATTTTCGGTGGATTTCTTAGTAACTTTCGCCTCGTCCGCACCCGATAGTTTAATTTTCAATTTTTGCGACACATCGAGGGCAATCTCGCTTTGTAGAGAAATGAGGTCGGTTTGTTCGCGATCATATTGTTCGCTCCAAATGACGTTTTCGCTTCGCGCATCTACTAATTCAAGAGTCAACGTTAATTGGTCGCTGTGTTGGACAACTCGCCCGTTCAAAATCGCCTGCACGTTTAATTCTTTGCCGATGGTTTGCGCATCCGCTGTCTTGCCTTTGTATCGAAAGACGCTTGATTGTGCTTTGACATTGAGATTTGGCAGTTGTGACAAACTTCTGATGAGCGTTTCGGTAATTCCATCCGACAGGTACTCGACATCCGCATTGCCGCTTTCGTTGACAAACGGCATCACCGCGATTATCAATACCTTGTCATGAAACTCTAAGTCCTCGCTGGCATTCTTCAAATCTATCAACAGATCTTTCGCCGTTTGATAACGTCCGTCCTTTTTCTTATCGAGCATTTTGGAAACGATTCTCGGCAATTCGTCCGGCAGATTGACGGCAAAGCTCGAAAGCGGCTGCGGTTCGTCATTTATCAGATTGGCAATAGTTTCCCACGTCGATTCACCATCAAACGCCATGTGTCCGGCGATCATTTCGTAGATCACCACGCCGAGGCTGAATATATCGGTGCGCTCGTCAACACTCTCGCCTTTAGCCTGTTCGGGTGACATATAGTTTACCGTTCCCAAAATCATGCCTTCCGTCGAAATGTTCTTGACGGCAGTGCAATCATCCAGTCCAAGAGAAGATCTGGCTTTTTGCTCGACGAGTTTTGCCAGACCAAAATCCAAAACTTTCACAAATCCGTCGGGACGAATCATTATGTTTTCGGGCTTGATGTCGCGGTGAATGAGATGGGCCTCGTGTGCGGCTGAGAGAGCGTTGGCAATCTGAATCGCAACGTCCAAAACTTCCGGCAAATTCAATTCCTCTTCCTTGAGAATCTGGCGCAAGGTCTTGCCTTCGATAAATTCGCTGACAATAAACTGTGCATCTTCGCACGCGCCGATTTCGTGAATGACAAGAATGTTGGGGTGGTTTAATGCAGACGCGGTCTGGGCTTCGCGGATAAAACGGCTGAGATTCGATTCGTCGTTGCTGAATTTTTCGTTGAGAATCTTGACGGCAACCTGACGGTCGAGCATCTGGTCCCGGGCAAGATAAACTTCACCCATTCCGCCCGTGCCGATTTGCTCGATGATTTCGTAATGTCCTAAACGGCTTCCGTTTTCGAGTTTTTTGCCGGTCCCTTCGATCGCATATGCCATTTCGGCGATCGCGGGCGTTTCCATGAAACTTTCCGAGCTCTCATGCGACGCCAGAAGCGTATCGACCTCATTGAGCAGCGCATCGTCATCACCGCAGGCTTTGCTGATAAATTTTCGGCGTTCTTCGGGCTTGACGCGCAAAGCCGAATCAAATATTTCTCTTACCCTTTGCCAACTTTCATCAGGCATCGCTTCAGTTCCAAGTTTCAGGTTCAAAAGTTCAAAGTTTTAGGCGAATTGAAAATATTATTGAATACCAAACTTCCATGACTTTGAACCTTGAACTTGGAACTGTGAACTTGCCCCCCTCTCACCTAGTCAGTTCCCGATGCAGCCAGGCCTTTGCGATCTGCCAATCGCGTTTGACGGTCGATTCGGAAATGCCGAGTACATTCGCCGTCTCAACCACGTCGAGGCCGCTAAAAAATCTGAGTTCGACAACCTTGCCAAGATGCTCATCCTTTTCGGCAAGTCGCGTCAAGGCTTCGTCAAGTTCGAGTAAATCAAAATCCGCATCGCTAACGGCCACCGTTAAAGCATCTTCAAGCGGCAGATCGCTGTTCACACCGCCGCGCCGTCCGCGATGTTTGCTTTTGGCGTAATCAATCAAAATCCGCCGCATCATTGTCGCGGCAAGGGCGTAAAAATGCGAACGGCTCTGCCAGGTCACAGCTTTTTGATCGGCCAATTTCAAATACGCTTCGTGAACCAAAGCGGTGGTTTGCAGGGTGTGTCCGACGCGCTCCTTTCTCAAATAACCATGCGCCTGACGGTGAAGTTCGTCATAGACAAGTTGGAGCAGAACGTAGCTGGCTTCTGTGTCGTGCTTTTTGCCCCAGTTTTGTAACTGTTCGGTTATCTGGCTGACCGGATGCGCCTTTTCCGTCATCGCCTTACCTCGTCGTTCAAGAAATATTTCCTTTGTCGCCTAAAAATATGCCTATTGAGCCGAAAAAGCAACTCTTTTCAGATAAATTTGACCTCAGTCTCTAAAAACCGTCGCGTTAATGAGTGGAGAGCAAAATTTACAGTCCGAGAGGACAGGAAGAAAGGAGATAAGAAAATGAATAAGCAAATGACAAAAATAGCGATGATGGTGGTTTTTGCAATTGGTTTAATG
>JBAUGW010000069.1:0-6123 GCA_049679945.1 Pyrinomonadaceae bacterium
ACGCAAGATGACTTCCATCAGGTTGATGCTCCGCCCGTCGTGTCCGTAGGGCGAAGTCGTACCGACTCCCCATAACTGCATCGTCATGAACTGCGTTCGCAACGTACCGTCATAGTTTCGTTCGTGGAAGTTTGGCCCAAGGTCGTGGCGTTTGAAGTCCGTAAAGATATTTTCGACCAAGAACGAATTACGATTCGGTCTTTTTAGCGTCGGAAAACCGCTGTTGTCGTTTACCTGATTAAAAAGCGGTACGGCAGTCGAAAAAAGACTGTTATAGATTCCGCGTTCGGCATCGTAAACGGTTTCGACATCAGCAACGCGGCGGTCGCGATTGATACGTAAATTCGGAATATGACATTGGGCGCAATCTACTTGTTGAAAGAGTTCGCGTCCTCGTTCGGTATATTCCGTTTGCTGATAGATCGCGGGTTTGAAGTAATTGAGGAGGTAAAACTCCATATGGTCAACCAAACTCGTCGGAATCTCATTTGTAATTCCGTCGCCATCAATATCAGCGTTCGGATCGTTTGTCGGCGGCGCATTGACCTCGTCTTTTGAACCGTCCAAAGTCATCCCCGAGGGCGTCACAAACATCGCGCCGTTGTGTGCGCTCATCAATTCGGGATCAACGGACTCGAGTCCCATCTCGTCGTTGAACGCTCCAACGACAAACTCCCGTATTGAAATCGTACCGCCATGATGAAAGAACGGCCTGACGCGCAGATCCGAATCGATGCCATCGACCTGCGAAGTGTCGACCGTTCCGTTTGGACGAGCTACTATTCGCCCATAGTCGATGCCTTTGCTTGTCAGTGAACGCGTCACGTTGCGATTGAAGCGTCGGGCCCGCGTTATCGCATCCGCACGTATTGCTCTTAGGTCTGCCGTGATCTCGTCTGCCAGCATTTCCTTAAGTCCTAGACCGAAAAGGTGCGGTGCATCACGACTGTCGGGGCGTGTGACCACATCGCCGCCAAATCCCGCAGAACCGCGCGGACGCCCGTGACATCCGGCGCAGCTGTCAACCAAACCCGCGCCAAGTGCTAGGTTGGTATTGATGTCGCCGACACCATCGTTGACCAAAGGTCCCATTCCCTGACTTCGTAAGAACTTTCTTTGAAAGAGCTGACGTCCGCGTCTTATTGAACGAAACGGATCACGTGCGATGATGAATGCAGACGAATGAGGCGTTAGTATGTTACCGCGCCCTGCTCCGATTTGTTCCTGTAAGGATTTTGCGATTCCGGCGTTTGCGTTATTTGGATTCTGCGTTCGGTCGATCAACTGCGCTAAAGTTGAAAAGGAAAAAAACGCAGCAATGCCAGCCACGAAAACAGTAATAATTGCGAGTCTGATCTTTTCTTTTCGTTTCATAATTCACCTTCCTTTCGATCTTCTGTTGCGACAAAATTGCAACAATGTTTGATCTGATACAGACCAAATTTCTGTCCGTACTCAGAGTTTGCTCACGCATCGGGCCTTTTTTGACGCGTTAATTTCAACATAGACAGCGAACCGCGAATAAGTGCCTTGTCTTTCTATTGGCTAAGCGAGCACTGTGATATCAGACATCAGTTTGTCACGAGGTAGCAAATGAACTCCATAGGACATTTTGTAAAGACTATTGTGACGTTTGTCATGGGACGGAAATGATACTTGAATCACAACTGGCAGAACTTTTGGACGGCACAGCCGACGCGGCTTTTGCTGCGGATCTTCAAGGAGAAATTCGAACGTGGAACAAAGCTGCCGAAAGGCTATTTGGCTATCCGGCCTCGATCGCAATCGGAAAACCATGCTCGGAGATCGTTGGAGGTACAGTTTCCACAGGCATACGCGTGTGCTGCGAATCCTGTGATGTGCTCGATTGCGTGAGAGCCGGTAAAGAGGTTTCTAATTTCGACATGGAGATCAGTACCCGTTCCGGAAAGCGTGTGTCGGTTAACGTGTCTCTGCTCGTCGCGTCCAACGAGCGTACGGAGCGGCGTCTCGCAATACACTTTTTGCGCGACATCAGCGAGAAGAAAAAAAGTGAACAGCTTACAAAAAAAATACTGAGTATTGCCAAAGCCCTCGTCAACGGAAATGGTGAAGCGAGTAACATGCCTCCTATTACCCCGCTCACTCCACAGGAAAGTAATATTTTACATCTTTTAAAATCTGGCAAGGCCACGAAGGAAATCACTGCTGAGCTAAAGATCAGCATGGCGACGCTACGCAATCACATCTACAACCTCAACCAAAAGCTGCATACGACAAGCCGCATCGAAGCGGTGATTCAAGCCCAAAAGAGAGGGCTGATCTGAAATGTCATAAGCTGTTTGTATTAAGAATTATTTGCCCGCGTAATCCAACCTAATCGAATTCATTCCGCGCAGGATGACCTTTTGCCTTCTCACGACGCGTTTGCGGTTTTTGGCGGGGTTAAAGATGTTGAGCGGCGACGGGATCATCGCCGAAAGATAAGCGGCTTCTTCGCGGGTGAGGTCGGACGCGGACTTTTTGAAGTAAACGCGCGACGCCGCCTCGGCACCGTAAACGCCGTCGCCCCATTCGATCACATTCAGGTAGAGCTCGAGGATGCGCCTCTTCGTCAGATAGCGTTCGATGAAGTAGGTGTAGGCGGCCTCGCGCCCTTTTCGCAGGAAGTTGCGGTCCTCGGAGAGAAACAAATTTTTAGAGAGTTGCTGCGTGACGGTCGAGGCGCCGCGTTTGAAGCTCGGCATTGGCGGGATCCAGTCGTCCTCGCTCGGCTTGCAATCTCTTGTCGGCATTTTTGCGGCCTTTGCCTCGGCCTCGCACTCTTCGCGAGCTTCCTTCTCGCCTTCTTTCACCGCTTCGTCCCACGCGGCATCGATCGCCTTCCAATCAAATCCGTCGTGCTCGAAAAACCGCGCGTCCTCGCCCGCAAGCACTGCACGCTGCAAGTTCGGTGAGATCTGCTCGATCGGCATCCACATAATGAACTTGCGCGGCTCACGTCCCTCGGCCTTCGCTTCGGAGATGCGGTATTCGATCATCGACGACGTCGTCGGGTTTTCGTTCCTCAGACACGAAATGCACGGAAACGTCACGACCTCATACAACAGCCACACGCCAACCGCTCCGGCGAAGATGAGAAATATGAGTTTTGTCCAGTACCACATTTCTAAAGTGAATAGTGAATAGTGAATAGTTAATAGTCAAGACGGCTGGTTTCCTTGACTATTCACTGCTCACTATTCACTATTCACTTATTATGAGTCGTTATGACAATGTGGTTGCGGTGATCTTGGGCGGCGGGGCGGGTTCGCGGCTGTTTCCGCTGACGGGAGAGCGCTCGAAGCCGGCTGTGCCGCTCGGCGGAACTTACCGCTTGATCGACGTGCCCGTCTCGAACTGCATCAACTCAGAGATCACGCAGATCTTTGTGCTCACGCAATATAATTCTGCGTCGCTAAATCGCCACATTTCACGCACGTATCGGTTCTCAAGTTTTTCGACCGGCTTTGTCGAGGTGCTTGCCGCCGAGCAGACGAAGGAGAGCGAAGATTGGTTTCAGGGCACGGCGGATGCTGTGCGACAGATGCTGCCGCACCTTCGCGACTGGAAAGTTGATACGCTGCTGATCTTGTCCGGCGATCATCTCTATCGCATGGACTACCGCGATTTTTTGAAGCGTCACTTCGACACCGGCGCCGACGTAACGATCTCGGTCGTTCCCTGCCGGCCCGACGAAGCTGAGGGCTTTGGTTTGCTAAAGACAAACGAGAGCGGCAAGATCGTCGAGTTCAAGGAAAAACCAAAGGGCGACGCGCTCGAAGCGATGCGTGTCGATACGACGGCGTTCGGTTTGGACAAAGACGCGGCGGCGAATCGTCCATACCTTGCGTCGATGGGCATCTATGTTTTTAATTACGCAATGCTCGTCGATCTTTTGAACGCAGATAGTTCATGGGTGGATTTTGGCCGCGAGATCATTCCTGCAGCGATCGAGAAATATTCCGTGCAGGCGCATCTCTTCAACGATTATTGGGAGGACATCGGTACGATTCGCTCGTTTTACGAAGCGAATCTCGACCTCGCCTCGCCGCTGCCAAAATTCAATTTCTTTGACACGTCGGCGCCGATCTACACGCGTAGCCGCTATCTACCGCCATCGAAGCTGCACGATTGCGACATCGATAATTCGATGGTCTCCGAGGGCTGCATCCTCAACGGCGTCCGCGTTCGCAAATCGATCATCGGCCTTCGCAGCCGCATCGACGAAGGCGTCGATATCGAAGATTCGATCGTTATGGGCTCTGATTTTTTTGAATCACTGTCGGAGATCGGTTGGAATATCGAGAACAGCCGTCCGCACATCGGCATCGGCGAAAAAACTAAAATCCGTCGCGCGATCATCGACAAAAACGTGCGCATCGGCAAGAACGTCCAGCTGCTGAACAACGACAATGTTCAGAATTACGACTCGCCAGAGCGCACTTATTTCATCCGCGACGGAATTATCATCATTCCGAAAAACGCAACCATCGCTGACGGCACTGTTATCTAAAAATTATTTTCCGGCGACCGTGCGATTTGTTTGGCCGACGATGTAGCTGTTCTTAGCGCGAACGACGACGCCGGGCCGCATCACGCGAATTTTGATCTGCTTGCGGTCGCCGATCTTGCCGACGGTTTCAGGATAATAGCCGAGCGAATATTGTCGCCGTAATTCTTCTGCAATGCCGGAGAACGCCGCGTCGAGATTGTACATCGACTGAGCGTCGAACGCGCGTCCGCCGCTGTTCTGTGCGAGCATCTGCAGATATTGTTTGCCTTTTTCGTACTCGCCGGGATTTTGTCCGCGTGACGAACCACCGCCGCCAATTTTTACATTTCCACCCATCAAAATCGCGCCGAGTATTCCGCCGAGCGTAGCTTTACGTTGTGGCTGCGGCCAACGCGGCCCCGCGCCACCATACATATCGCTCGAGGTGTCGTAGCGAATAGTGTAAAAGAGCGAATCGATTTCCTCAGTTTCGCGCAGAGTACTTTCGTAATTTGCGCGCCGCGATGTTGTATCGACTCCGTCGCTAAAAAGCACGACCGCCTTTCGCCCTTGTATGTGACGAAGCTGATCGTCGATCACAAAATTCACCGCGTCGTAAAGACCCGTGCCGTCGCCGAACTGCGCTTGGCGAATCGCGTTTCGCAGCATTGCACGATTATTTGTAATCGGACTGAGCACGTGGACTTTGTCGTCAAACGCAATGACCATCACCTGCTCAGTTGGCCGCAGTTTATCAACAAACGTGATTGCCGCGTTCTGTATCTGATCGATCTTGAACTGCGTCGAAGGGCTCACGTCGATCATCAATATCACCGTGAACGGCTGCTCCACCGATTGAAAATAATCTACCTTTTGCTCGACGCCGTTCTCGAAGATTTTGAAATCGCCCTCTTGCAAGCCCGAGATAAAACGTCCGTCGCGGTCGAGCACCGACACCGGCATCGTCACGAGATTCGTCTCGATCTTGATAACCTCGCCGTCGTCGTTAGCAGGTGGTGTTGCGGTTGCGGCTGGCGTTGGCCGTTTGGTTCCGCCGATCAAAACCGGCGGCGCCGCCGGGGTAGAATCTTTGTAAGGATCGTTCGCTATCACCGGCGGTGTCGGCGGTGTCGCGACACGCGGACGCGTCGAACGGTCGCCCTGGGCCATTGCTGCGATCGCTGTCGCCGCTATCAACAAAATTCCAACTGTGAATCTTTTCATCTGAGCAACTCTCCGCACCGTATTTATCACCTTGGGAAGTGCCGTTAAGATGCGGATTAAACGCGTGAGTTGCCAGTAATTTCAGCTGACGATGAGGTATTTGACCAGACCGATCACGCCGCCCGTGATCACAACCAAGACGACATCGATCTTGAAAAAATAAAGTGCGGTAAAAGCGGCAACGGCACAGACAAGAGCAAAGATATTAAAGTGAGAATCTTGCAGCATAACCGCCGAGCCGAAGGTCAGCGAAAGGTTGAGAATGACGCCGACGACAGCCGCCGTCACAAATCCAAGCGCGCCGCTGAAGATTTTGAAATCGCCCTCTTGCAAGCCCGAGATAAAACGTCCGTCGCGGTCGAGCACCGACACCGGCATCGTCACGA
>JBAUGW010000070.1:0-73043 GCA_049679945.1 Pyrinomonadaceae bacterium
CCTTTAGGCGGCCCATCGCGTAAATTAAGAAGCCTGCTAAAGCAGGGAAGAGCCGCCTAAAGGCGGGACTCCGAGCGAGAGCGGGACTCCGAGCGAGAGCGAAATTCCAAGCTCTAGAATACATCCCACTTGCTTCCATAACTCTTAACTGGATATTCCTGCCAGATCTCTTTTGCACGCTCTGGACCGATCACCTCAAGATACTGTGTTGCATTCGACCATTGCCAATCTTGCCACCTTTCCACATAACCATGATGAACGGCATTGTTCAAAACATAATTGAGAGACGCATAAAAGTGTCGTTCCGACCGCATCTTGCGTTCAAAGCAATTGTGCCATACCTGACGACCCCGAGTATTATCTTCGCCATTCCAATCGAAAGACGTTCGCCCGTGAATCAGGCCCAACTCTTTTCTTAGTAGCTTTATCACTGCGGTTTTGACGAGTAGATGATAATGGTTAGGCAGGATGCACCACGAATAGATCGCCGAGCAATGCTTTTCGCAGACAGCAAGCAATAGGACCTCAAAATCGGTGAGACGCAGGTGAAACTTTCCGATAATATGTGCGTGCTCATAGCACGCCGCAGTGATGATGTAAGTTACCTCTAGATCGGAATCAAAATGTGGAGGAGAGTGTTTTGGGTAGCGTTGTGTGCGTCGGTAATCAAGTACTTCTTCGCGTTGTTTCTCAGAAAGGTTACGCCAGTAGTACATTTCGATAATGGCCGCCTAAAGGCGGGACTCCGAGCGCTAGATGATCGTCGTCACGATCTCGCGGATGCTGCGTTGCAGGTCGCGGTCGTCGGTGATGGGCGAGCAGATGGCGACCTCTGCGGCGGCGATGGGCGAGATGCCTTTGGCGATGAGCTGCGCGGCGTAGATGAGAAGGCGGGTCGAGACGCCTTCTTCGAGGCCGTGGCCGCGGAGGTTGCGGACCTTTTGGCCGATCTTGACCAGGTCTGCGGCGGTTTCGATGTCGATGTCGCCTTCTTTTGCGACGATCTCGGCTTCGGCGTGCGGCTCGGGGTAATCGAATTCCATCGCCACAAAACGCTGCCGTGTAGATTGTTTTAGGTCTTTTAGTATCGACTGATAACCGGGATTGTATGAGACGACGAGCATGAATTCGTCCGGCGCGTCCAGGACGGTACCGCGCTTCTCTATCGGCAGGCGTCGGCGGTCGTCGGTCAGCGGGTGAATGATAACGACCGTGTCTTTTCGCGCCTCAACGACCTCGTCCAGGTAGCAGATCGCACCGGCACGCACTGCCGCGGTCAAAGGGCCGTCATGCCAGACGGTTTCATCGCCTTCTAATAAAAATCTTCCGACGAGATCGGTCGAGGAAAGGTCCTCGTGACAGGCGACGGTGATTAGCGGGCGGTTAAGGCGATGCGCCATGTACTCGACAAAGCGCGTCTTGCCGCAGCCGGTCGGCCCTTTGAGCATCGCCGGCAGCTTTGCCGCGTACGCCGCTTCGAACAGCTCGACCTCGTCCTTTACGGCCAAATAAAACGGCTCGTCCTTGACCTTATATTTTTCTACGGCCAATTCCATCGTTTATTTCTTGAACCTATCCCAATCGCCCCAGATCGCAAAGGTCGCGCCCGCCGTCTGCAGGTTTACAAAGAGCGTTTTGCCGTCTGGCGAAAACGTCGACCCGGCAAACTCGCTCCGAGGGAAATCTTTGCTCACGTTTCGCGCAAAGTCGGCCATTTTGCCATCGCTCGTAAGCACCCGCAAAAAATTCTTCGATTCCATATTTGGGTAATCGCCGTCTTCGCAGACGAAAAGCAGATCGCTTTTTGGCCGGAGGCAGATGTTGTCGGGCATAAAGAGCACGTCCCTGTTGTCGGATTGGTAGAGCAAAGTCAGGTAGCCGGAGTCACGGTCCCGTCGCTCATACATCCAGATCTGCCCGGCTTGTTTGTCGCCGCCGCTCGTCGCGGTGAAGAATATTCGCCCTCGTCTGTCTGCGCAGCAGCCCTCGAGACGGATAAAGATCGCGCCGCCTTTTGCATGTCCCTGTTTTGAAACCGCCGACGTATCGACGTCCGTCTCAGCCGGATCAGGATTGTCGATCGTCACCCAATTCGCCTCAAATCTCGTGCCCGCGACTTGACCCGTGCGAGTGTCGTAACCTGGTTTGCCGTCGATTGCGAGCATTTGCAGCGTGCCGCCCTCGGCAAGGCGTTTGTTCTTTCGCGGAATAAAACGGTAGAAACCGCACGGATTAAAATCCTCGGTCAGATAGACGACGCCTTTTTTATCGACAGCGATTGCCTCATGCTCGAAGCGCCCCATCGCCTTGAGCGGCACGGGTGGCAAATTTGTGTCAGCCGCGGCCGAAACCTCAAAACAATAGCCGTGCGGTTTTGGATAGCCGCCGGATTTTATGCCTTTCGTGTTTATGCGCTCGGTCGCACCGAGCGTTGTCTCTTCGCACGAGATCCAACTGCCCCACGGCGTCGGGCCGCCGGCGCAATTTATCAAGGTTCCAGACAAGCTAACGAAATCGCGCGTGATCGCTCGCGTCTTTGGGTCGATAACCATCGTCGTCGTGCCGCCGCCGGCCATCTCGTCGTAATGATTGCCGCTGCCGATCGCGATGCCCGGAACCGGAATTTTGCCGCCCGTGACTTCGTGATTGCGCACGATGCGAAGTTGATCTTTGACTTTAAACGTCCACATACCGTCGTGCGCCGCCGGCGTCGGACGGCCGTCGGACATCACGCCTTTCACACGGCCGATGACGGTATACTCGAAGCCTTTTGGCAGCGACAAAAAGATCTCACCTGTGTTTTTTGTCGCCGTGGGAACGAGTTCGCCAAAACCAACGGCTCGCGGCAAGTTTGAAACGCTCGACTCTGTATAAGCGATCGCCCGTCTCGTCAGCGACGAACTCGCGAGCGCCAGGCCGCCGCTAAACATCGCAAGATCGCGCAAAAATATCCGTCTGTCCATCACTCACCTCTGTACTTAAGACGATAACCGCCGCGTGATAAAATTTCAACGAAGGAAAATTGTCCGTCAATGCAAATGACAAAAATTTTACAGGCAGAAACTGAAGCTGAGATCGACGCCGCTCGCGAACTGTTCAGAGAGCTCGAGGCGTGGCTCGGTCTCGACCTTTGTTTTCAGGGCTTTAAGGCAGAACTTGCTACTTTGCCGGGCAAATACGCGCCGCCCGACGGACGGTTGCTGCTAGCTTACACTGACGACAAACTCGCCGGCTGTATCGCGATGCGCAAACTCGAAGAAGGTGTGTGTGAAATGAAACGGCTCTTTGTCCGCGACGAGTTTCGTGGGAGCCGTATCGGCGTCGCGCTCATCGAGCAACTCATTGCCGATGCGCGTGAGGTTGGTTATTCAAAGGTGCGGCTCGACACGTACCCGCCAAAGATGGGCAAAGCCGTGAAACTGTATGAGTCTCACGGCTTTTGTGAAATTCCGATGTATTACGATAATCCTTACGAGGGAGTGCTCTTTATGGAATTAGTTCTTTACCCTAAAAAGATTTCGGATTAAGCTTGCCGTTTTTGTCGGCCCAGAAATCCTTTCTGCCGCTAGGAGCCTGAACAAACAGCCGCCAGGTGAAGACAAGTGTAACTTGATTGAGTGGTTTTGTTCGCTCACCTTCTACCTTTGGCGTTGTATGCGTCGGATGCTCGTAAGCCATCGAAACAAGATCTACCTCGGCGTTCTCAAGCTCCGATAGGGCGATCGCTTCTTTGATGGTTGCCGGTATTGCCGTCCAGCCTATCTCGTCTATATTTGTCGTTTGGTACTTATCGCCAGTCATAGTAAGGTCGCCCATACTTATGACCTGAACCGGCTCCGGACCGCTTACCGTGCCATTCTTGAATTCGTATTTATCGATGTCCTTCGGGTTTTTCGGTGATTGGATCGTGATCTCCATCTCGTCCTTCCTGATCTCGGCGCGGATAACCTTAACTTCGGCTCCAACCTTTTCTTTGATCATCGCGGCGGCTTTTGCAGCATTATCTCCTTCAAAAAGGTCAACCTTCCCCGGCAATGTAAGCCTCGAACAACCTACACCTATAACTACTAGTGCCGCCGTAGCAAATAAGAATGAAGTCAGATTTTTCATCATTAGTTTCTCTTTTGTTAAGTTACATTCCGCGGCTAAAGTCGCCATATGCAGTCGGTGGTGGCGGCGCCATATTGAACTGCTGCTCGATCAACGGAAATACCTGGCGATATGCGAATGCATTTGCGAGATAGATTACCGGTATCGAGATCAGGAACATACCGATACAGATCAGCAGCACTCCGACCAGCACCAGCATCGCTTCAAATATCAAAAGGACGATTAGGCCGCCAATGTTGCTCATGCCGGCGCGTGCGCTGAGTTTGATGGCGTCGATCGGACTCAGGTCATATTCCATTGCGAGCGGAACCGCGAAAAAGAAGACCGCCCACCAGACCACGGAAAAGATCATGAAGGCGATGACAACAATTATGCCGATTATCATAATGCCGCCAGCGAGTGCTGTATCACCGCGGCCTGTCTGAAAGAATTCGAAGTCGCGTCCGTTGCCCATGCCGCCCATTCCTATCTCAGCGAAGCGAACTCCATATTGAATTACCTGCGCGATCACGCCTGGAATCGACTGGATCAAACCGATCACCATCAACGGTACAAACTTCTCAAAACCCTTGAACATCATTCCAAAATCGATTGGTAGCCCTCGCATATCGCGAAGAACGACGTAATAAATGCCGCCCGCGATCGGCCCGATCAGAAAAAGATTGATGCATGGAATACAGCCTGTCAGTATCATTGCGATCAGCGAAATGCCGAGATAGATGCCGTAGTTCGCCTTTAGCATTTCCCAAGCGTTGCTGATACAACCGCCCGCGTCTATGGCACCGCTTTGGAATTGAATGTTTGTCATGAGTTTACTCCGATTGTGTGGATTCTAACTTAATTCAACTTGTGATTTGAGACAAAGCCGCCCGAATTTCACATACGAAATTCGGGCGCCTAATAGTTCAGTCGATTATCTAATAGGTTTGCGTGGAATCTTTTCATCCATCATCGCGGTTTGATAAACGAATACTGCGAGGATGATCGACATTTGTTTCATATCGTCGGCCTGAATGCGGTCGAAGACGTCCATGTTCGAGTGGTGTGTGCGCGTGTCGTACTCGATCTCGTCTTGTATGAACTGAAAGCCCGGCAAACCAATCGCGTCGAATGCGAGATGGTCGGTGCCGCCCGTGTTCTGAAGTGTAAGTGTGTTGGCCGCAAAGCTCGTGTCTTTTGTAGCGTCGAAATCCGCCTTCCACCATTTCGGATCGCGAACCGCGCTCAGCCACTGGCGAAAGATCGGCCGCACACCTTCGTTGCCCTGCATGTAAACGCCGCGAATCTTTCCCGTGCCATTGTCAATGTTGTAATAGGCCGAAAATTTTTCGTAATCGGCGAGCTTTGTCAGCGGCAATGCTGCCTGACCTTGGCCACCACCGCCACCGCCAAACGGATTCGCCGTTCCGTCGCCGCGATAGCCAAAGTGCTGCCTCACATAGGCACGTGAGCCGAGCAGACCTTGCTCTTCACCCGACCACAATGCAATACGAATCGTGCGTCGCGGTTTCAAACCGAGCGTATGAATTATTCGCACAGCTTCCATCATTACGGCGCAACCCGCGCCGTTGTCTGTCGCGCCGGTGCCGCCATGCCATGAGTCGAGATGGCCGCCGAGCATGACGATTTCATCAGCTTTGTCTGAGCCGGGAATTTCGGCAATCGTGTTGTAAGCATTAAGATCGTCGTCTTGATACTGGACGGCAAGGTCAATCGTCATCGTCACTTTTTCACCGGCATCTATCATTCTCGCGACGCGGTTAAAATGTTCGACGCCTGCGCTGATCTGAATCGGAACATTCGCGCCTTTCGTACGAACATTGATCGGCGGTTGCCCTTGAGCGGGTGGCGTCGCTGGCGGAACAACCTGCGCGCCCTGCACAAAAATAGTGCCGCCGTCGCCACGTGCCGAGTCGATCAAGATCGCCGCGCCTTCCTCAGACAAGAAGCGCATCCGTTGTGCATTGAACTGTTGAGCCTGAAGAAAATTCGGCGGGAAACCTGCCGGCGGGCCGCCTGCTTGCGGCGGTCGCGGCGGAAACGGATTTGGCGAATCTGCCATGTCAAGCAACTGTTTGTCGGAATAACGCTCGCCCGGGGCCGTCATCCACGCTTGCACATCGCGAATCGGGCCGATCAAAACGATCTTGCCCTTGAGCTTGCCTTTGTATTGTTCGAGTTCCTCGGGTTTCGTTGCGGTAAATCGAACGACTTCGCCTGTAAACGCTGTGCTTTGCGGAGCTGCAGGAGCGGCTGCTTTTCCTTTCTTCGCCTTAGGATCAACGACCGGCGCCGCAATTAACGTCTCCGTGCCGGGCGACCATGCTTTCGGGTAGGAAATAAGCGGAAACATAGTCGGCCCATCGACCATCACGTGAAACTTTTTCAAAGTCCAGCCGCGGCCGAACGGTCCCCATGACTCGAGGTGCGCATTTTGCAAGCCCCACGCGCCGAGCGTGTCTCGCGTCCAGTCGTTCGCACGCTTCATTCCGGGCGAGCCTGTGAGCCGCGGCCCGATGACATCGGTCATATAGCTGAGCGTCTTCATCACTTGCGAGTTCTTTGTTCCTTCGTCTTTGATCTTGTCAAAGACATCCTTCGGTACTTCGTATATTTGTTGTGTCTGGCCAAACAGCGCCGCCGGAAACAAAACGGCGTGGATAACGAGCGCACATACAAGTTTGCGTCTAAGCATAAATACAATTCTCCTCTTGTGGTATCAAAAATGTCAGTTTAATACCGTAATTCTATGTGAATTGTTTCAAACGTGCAAAAAGGTCAGACGGTCGACCAGGTGAGTGTGAAGGCGGGCGGGAAATTTTTTAGCACGAGCGGGCTGCGGCGGGTTCGGCCGTAGCGATCTTTTAGATATTCGCGCAGTTTGACAGCCGGCGGCAGAAAATAGCCGTGTGCGTACTGAAAGATGCGGAGCTCGCAGCCCTCGTCCATAAACTTTGTGATCTCGTTGAGTACGTCGTCGCTAACTTCTTTTGGCAGTGAGACGAACGGCAAACAGCAGACAACATAACGCACCTTGCCGAGGCCGGACTTCGCATGCAGCTCAAACGCGGCGGCGGCGTTTCCCTGAATGATGTTCATCGTCGGAAAATTTCGATTGAGTGTTTTGACCAAACCTTTATCGAGCTCGATGCCGAGATATGAGTCGCGGTTGGGAATCACGTCCATCATATATTTCGGGATCGCGCCGGTGCCGACGCCGAGTTCGAGAATGATGTTGTCCTCGTCTGGCTCGATGCCCTGCAGCATCTCGGCCGCTAATTCGGGCGAACTGGGCGCGAGGGCACCAACCTTTAGCGGGTTTTTTAGAAAAGCTTGCAGGAATTGAAGGTTCTCGTTCATCGAGTTGCTCTTTAAGGAGCCAAAACCGTTTGTTTACGAATGTTACGTTTGTGTATCGACTGCCATTTTATAATCACAATCGTCGTTTTGGCAATACCGGACGGTGCCGTCCCTCTTCGTCGTCGTCTCCAGCACGAACGGGAAAGCGCTTTGCGGACAGCTTTCTTTGACCGGTTTGTCCACATATACGGGGTCACACTTTGGCCAATTCGACCGTCCGAATGTTCCCATCATCTACCATTCTTCTTCGTAGTTTTCTTGGGCCGCGCCTTTTTAGCCGTGGGCTTCGTCTTCTTTGCAAACGCTCCCGGCAGTTCGGCTTCAATAAGTTTTTTTACCTGTTCCAGCGTTAGAACCGCTGCCTCGTCCGCTGTTGAGCGCGTGCCATCGGCTTTTTTTGGAAGTGAAATGATCTTTTTGCCGAATTTGATGACAGGGCCCCAACGCGCATTTTCCAACGAAATCTTTTCATTTTCCCAGCGTTGGATGTAGCGATTCGCCTCCTTATCGCGCTTTGCTTCGATAAGTTCGTTCATCTCGGCTTGCGTCAGGTTCTCAAAATCATATCGGCGTGGCACGTTAATGAACATTCCGTCCCATTTTATAAAAGGCCCGAAACGTCCAGTTCCTTTTGTGACAGGTTTATTGTCAAACTCCCCAACGGGCGCATCCGCCACCTGTTTCGCTTTAATAAACTCGATCGCTTTTTCCGTGTCCACCGTCCCGAGGTCGGTGCCGCGGGGAATAGAGACAAACTCGTCACCCCATTTTACATAAGGCCCGAAGCGGCCAATGCTTACAGACAAATCTTTGCCGTCATACGTGCCCATCGCGTCTTGCAATTTGAACAGGGCCAGAGCTTCTTCAAACGTTATGGTTTCAATGCTCTGTCCCGGTGGGACCTTCGCGAATCTCGGCTTTTCTTCTTCCGCGGCGCTGCCGATCTGTATGATCGGGCCGTAGCGTGCCATGCGTGCAACCACCGGTTTGCCGCTTTCGGGGTCGGCGCCCAATATCCTCTCGCCCTTCACACGCTCTGCATTTTCGATCGTGCTATCGACGTCTTTTTTGAAAGGGCTGTAAAACTCCTCGATCATGTCATTCCACTGCAGTTTACCGTCGGCTACATCATCGAACTCTTTCTCGATCTTGGCGGTGAAGCCATAATCCATGATGGCGTCAAAATATTGTTTCAAAAAATCCGTCACCACCAGCCCTAAGTCTGTCGGGAACAGTTTCGATTTTTCTGCACCGGTATTCTCAGATTCTTCTCTCTTACTGATGAGATCGTCTTTTAATACCAATACGCGAAAAGCCCTCGGCGTGCCTTCTTTATCTCTTTTTTCTACGTATTCCCTTTTCTGGATAGTAGAAATTGTCGGTGCATAGGTGGACGGGCGGCCGATGCCAAGCTCTTCTAATTTTTTAACCAGTGAAGCTTCGGTGTATCTCGGCTGAGCACGGCTGAACCGTTCCGTTGCTCTGAGTTCCGACAGCGGCAATGACTGCCCCACGGTCATCGGCGGCAGCAGCCCTTCGGATGATTCTTCTTGTTCGTCTTCATCAGTATCTTCTCGATACACCTTCAGAAATCCGTCGAATTTCAACACTTCTCCCGAAGCTGTCAATTCTTCTTTGTTTGTGGAAATTTCTATTTTGACCGTAGTTTTTTCAAGCTCAGCATCGGCCATCTGCGAGGCCATAGTCCGCTTCCAGATCAGTTCATATAACTTTTGCCACTCGTCTTCCTTGATCGTGGCTGCACTCGTGTAGGTCGGGCGAATAGCTTCATGAGCTTCCTGTGCGGATTCGTTTTTATTTTTGAATTTGCGTGCCTGATGATATCTATCACCGTATAGAGCGCTCACTGTTTGCGTAATGTCGTCTAGAGCCGTGGAGCTCAGGCTTACGCTATCCGTTCGCATATAGGTAATATGACCGTTCTCATACAGCTTTTGTGCGATCTGCATTGTTCTCGCCACGCCGTAACCCAGTTTTCTAGATGCTTCCTGTTGCAGCGTTGAAGTGGTAAATGGCGGAGCAGGAGTACGTTTACCGGGTTTAACCCGAATATCGGTTACGTTGTAACCAGCGCCGGTACATCCCTTCAAAAACGTTTCCGCATCTTCAGCACTATTCTGTTTTCTACCTTCAGCCTTAAATGTTACTTGTTTTCCGGTGATATCATCGGCAAAAAATAATCCTTCGATCTTGAAATGACTTTCCTGCTGAAAGGCGTTGATCTCGCGTTCCCGGTCGGCAATCAATCGTACCGCGACACTCTGCACACGGCCGGCACTCAAGTTCTTATTGCTCGTACTGACCTTACGCCATAATACGGGGCTTAATTCGAACCCGACTATGCGATCCAGCACCCGGCGCGCCTGCTGCGCCATCACAAGGTTCATATTGACCGTGCGTGGGTTCTTTACAGCAGCTTCGATCGCAGGTTTAGTGATCTCATGAAAAACGATCCGCTTGGTCGTAATTGGGTCAAGACCCAGCACCTCACACAGATGCCAGCTTATAGCTTCGCCTTCACGGTCTTCGTCCGTCGCCAGCCATACTTCATCTGATTTTTTTGCCAATGATTTCAGTTCATTAACAACCTTCTTTTTTTCTTCAGAAACTATATAGCGGGGTTCAAAATCATTTTCGATGTCAATACCCATACCGGCTTTTTCGAGATCACGGATATGGCCAAAGCAGCTATTCACCTGAAAATCCTTTCCAAGGATCTTTTCAATGGTCTTTGCTTTTGCAGGGCTTTCAACTATTAGCAGATTTTTTGACATAGCTCAGAAAAAAATACGTCAGCCGCTTTCTTAGGCTGACGTTTAAGACTTCTAACATTCGATGCGCAACCTTGTCAATACTGAAATGCCAAAGCCCTCACTTGGTGATGGCGAACATTGCCAAAGGATATTAACCACCGATTACGCAGATGCAGCAGATGAGATGCTCGTTTAAAATCTGCCTTATCCGCATCATCTGCTCTTAACGATGTTGAGATTTTTCTACGCTGGTCACATTCGCCGCGCATAGTTTTTACCGGGCAGTACGCGGATCAGATCTCGAATATCGAGGCTTACAAGAGCGTTGTTTAAATCGCCGAATGACAGACCGCTTGTCTCTAGCAAAATATCGATGTGCGTCGCGTCGTCGGGCGCTAGCAGCGACCAAATCTTGCGTTCGTCGTCGTTGAGGCCGGTCGGTGTGAGTTGTTGCTGCATGCTATCATCGCTCTTTTCTTCGTCAACCTTTGGCGGCAAGATCGTCGCCGCGATCTCGCTCGGCAACTCGGCGACAACGTCCTGCCATTGCTGCACAAGTTTTGCTCCGCTCTTAATAATGTAATTCGTCCCGAACGAATTGCCGGATGTGATGTTGCCGGGCACGGCCATGACTTCGCGATTTTGCTCGGCGGCGAGCCGCGCGGTTATCAGCGAACCGCTTCGCTCCGAAGCCTCGACGATCAACACACCATAACTCAAACCGCTGATGATTCGATTACGGTACGGAAAATTATCTTTTAGCGGGGGCGTGCCCAGCGGAAACTGCGTGACGAGACAGCCGCCGTTTGCAAGGATCTCGCGCACGAGGCCGTTGTTCTCACGCGGATAAACATTGTCGATGCCGGTGCCCATCACGGCGATCGTGCGCCCCATGCCTTTGATCGCGCCTTTGTGTGCCGCTGCGTCGATGCCGCGTGCGAGACCCGAAACAATCGTAATTCCTCGCGACGCCAGATCACGCGAAAGCATCTCTGACGCGTTCTCGCCATACGTCGAACATTGCCGCGAACCGACGACGCCGACGCATGGCTGCTCAAAGCACGCCTGCCAATCGCCCTTCACATACAAAACCGGCGGCGGATCGTCCGTCTCGCGCAGCAGCGCCGGATAACTGCCATCATCAAGGATCAAAACATCACCGCCAAGCTGCTTTACACGCTCGAGCTCGGTCACGGCCTTTTCGTGAAACTCGCGCTTTATTATGCTTTCGGTTGTCTCGGGTTTTAGCCGAAGCGATTCAAGCTCGCCACGCCGGGCATGGAACACCGCATCCGCCGAACCAAACCGCTCAAGCAGCTTTGTCGCTGCCCGCGGCCCGACACCGGGTGTCATATTGAGAGCAATCCAATCAATCATAGGGAGGTTTTCTATTTACTATTTACAATTCACTATACGCTAATTTTGGCGGAGGCGTGTGGGAGTCGAACCCACCCAAGACTGCTCTCGCAGCCTCACAAACGGTTTTGAAGACCGCGCCCATCACCGGACAGGATGCGCCTCCGAATCTCTCTGTGTCAGTAGCCCGCACGTAAGTAAGGGCTCAATGTTGATTTCTACTCAATGTTGAGCCCTTGTTTACACGCGGGCTACTGACACAATAGCAGCATTGTTATCAACGCCGCGCGTTTTGTAACATCACTCACGAGAATATGTTCTTCTAGCGTGTGAGCGCCGGCGCCGGTGATGCCGAGGCCGTCGAGCACAGGCACGCCGAGAGCGGCGACAAAGTTGCCGTCCGACGCGCCGCCGACCTGCGTTTCACCGAGTTCGTAATCAATACTCATCGCTAATTCGCGTGCCTTTTCATAAAGCGCAACAACCGCATCAGTTCGCTCCATCGGCGGTCGGTTTATCTCGCCACCAAGTTCGAGCGAAACGCACCGATCGATAGCCTGCAAAGATCGCAACTCGCTCTCAACACGCTCGGCTTCGTCCGCGCTGCTAAATCTGACATCGATCTCACACGTCGCAAGATCGGGAATCACGTTCGTCGTCGTACCGCCATGAAACGTTGTGACGTTTACGGTCGTTCCAAGTTCCGGTCGTGCAATCGCGTGAACACGCTCGATCTCACGCGCGAGTTCGGCAACGGCATTCGCACCTTTTTCGGGTTCGAGACCCGCGTGTGCAGGCGCGCCGTGAGCGTGCAAAGTAAAAGTTCCCGTTCCTTTGCGGCCTGTCTTTACTCTGCCGTCAGCCGAAGGCTCAAAGACTAGACATCGCTCTGCGTTCGCGGCCTCTCGCTCGACAAGCGGTCGTCCTGAATAGCTGCCGATCTCTTCATCGCACGACAGCAGAATCGTGATCGGCGAAATTGGCACTGTATTTGTCTCGGTGAAAAAACGCAAAGCCTCGATCATCAGGACGATGCCCGACTTCATGTCGAAGATACCGCAGCCGTAGAATCTATCGCCCTCGATCCGCGTCGCATTTTTTAAGTTTGTGGCGACAGGATGAACCGTGTCCGTGTGGCCGAGCAGCAAAATGTGTTTGCCTTTCTCGGGAAACGCCTTAATCACAAGGTGTTCGCCGTAGCCGTCAGCCTTTACTCGTTCGATCTCGACGTCAACGCCGGTCTGCCTGAACGCACGCTCGATCCAGTCAACGACAAGTTTGCTCTGAGCAGCGTCGCGCGAAGGCGATTCGATATCGACAATCTCGCGGATCGACGTGATGATCGCTTCGCGACGAACTTCGTAATATTTGAGAATCTCTGTGGGCGTCATTGATCGTGGAAGTTTACATCCTTAATCGAATTTGCCGCGGCGTAGGCACGGGCCTCGTCTTCGCTCGTGAAAGCTTTTATTACATCAAATGCGCGCGCTGCCGGATTGCCGTTAACCGCGACCATAATCGTCGGGCGGGCGGCCGGTCCTGTCGGGCAAACATTTAGCAGAACAGCGGTCGGCTTTGCTTTCGCCTGATTTTCGGGCGTTTGTTTTTTGAAAACCGGATACATTATTTTACGAATGATCTGACACGGCACGGCCGCAGTTTGCTGCGGACTAAAGGCAGCGTTGAAAAGTTCGCCCAGGCGGTAGCCGGCCAGGGCAAGTTGCTTTTCAGCGAATGCAAACGCTCGCTTCTTGTATTCTGCGGACGGCTCGGCGAAACGAATCAAATCTACTGAAAACACGTCGGTCGGATTTAGCGCGAACGACTCTTTTTGCAGGGAATCGAAATCATCTACCTTCAATTGCGCCTGCACAGACGAATACGGATGTTTCTTTACAAACTTCATTGCGAGCCGCTCAATGTACTCGCGCTCGCTCGATTTGCCGTTGTAGGGAGCGTTTCGGCCGACGATCGAGTCCCAGTACCAATGCAGATTTACCTGCTTATCACGCGGCGTGCCTTTCGGCGTCAGTAAAAATAAATTACCGCCCTGATCGCCTTTTGGCTCTTCGTCCGTTACGCGGGCCGAAGTGTGCAGCGGCTGGTGCAGATCGCCAACGAGGTGCATTATCCAGGCGATTGCGACGGCTTTGTCCTCGTCGCGGGCCGTGGCGTTGCGTATCAGCTTGTCGAACTCGTTTAATTTCGCAACCGCAACGCCGCCTTCGGTAAATCCGCTCAGCGGTTCAGAGCGGCCATTAACTTGTTTCCAAAACGTATCGTCGTAATGCCAGTTACCCCTATGATACTTGCGATTACGAACTTCGTTTCTAAACCGCGAATCGGACCCAAAATCACGCACGATGTCGGGCCAGGTCGATGCGATCATAAAGAAATCGAGGCGGCGCATTTCTTCAGACTCGACGCCGTACGGTCGATAAAAGACCGCAAGATGCGAATCCTCTGGCGCCTGACGCAGAATTTCGATCACGCGCGTCCGCGTTGGCGGCGTCATTCGCTGCCACGCGATGTACGCAGTGATCTTGTGACCGACATCATCCCAGCCAAATACGGGAAAAGCCGTGAATGACAGTATTGCTGCCAGAATCGTGAGTTTTACTACGCCTCGTTTCATCTTTAATCTCCTGAATCCTTTTTTAAGATTCTATCGAAATAGATTGTCGAGTGCGAGCCGATGATTTTGAGGTCGATAATTAAACAAACCTTTTTTAACAGCGAAACATCATATGGCTTGCAAATCTTTCCCCGGTAGGCGTTCTCGCTTTTAAGGAACTCATAAATACGGAGAAAGTTCATATGCAGACCTTTTTGGAACAAAATTTGACACTGAGGCGTTTAAGTGATAGAAAGGACGATTCTCACGAAGTGAAGATAGGCTTACTGAGCAGCCTTTTAGGTTGCTGGCACAGAGATTTGAGCAGGCCGTTCAGTGATAAAAAGGGTTCGTATATCGTGTGCATCGAGTGTGGAGCACGAAGGAGATTTGATACAAAAAGTTTTAAGACATTGGGGAACTTTTACTACGCCCCACTAGGTGACGCCCGACCTTAACCGCGGCGATTCATAAAATCCTCAATTATACCTACCTAAATTAGACCTACCGAGTGCGGCGTTTTCAACAGAGAAAGCCGCACTCTTACATTTTAAACACAAAACAGCCTTTGGCGCTTCCCCGTATTATCGGTTAGATTCAAAAAAAAGGGAGGTTTCTATGATCAAGAAGATAATACTTGGCGTTTTGGCGCTTATTGTTTTGGCTGTTGCGGGTTTTTGCGTTGCTGTCGCGATGCAGCCGAGTGAACTTAAGGTCACACGCTCGGCCGTGATTTCAGCGCCGCCTGAGAAAATTTTTGAGCAGGTTAACGATTTTCATAAATGGGAAGCTTGGTCGCCGTGGGAAAAGCTCGATCCTGCGATGAAAAAGGATTTTAGCGGATCGCCATCAGGCAAAGGCGCGTCGTATCACTGGGTCGGCAATGACGATGTTGGCGAGGGCCGCATGACGATCGCCGAAAGCCATCCAAGCGATCACATAAAGATCGATCTCGATTTTATTAGGCCTTTTGCTCAAAAGAGCGTAACCGACTTTAACTTCAAAGCCGACGGCGACAAAACGAACGTCACTTGGACAATGACCATGCAGAACGGCTTTATCAGCAAGGCCTTTGGTTTGCTGATGGATATGGATAAGATGCTCGGAGCCGACTTTGAAAAAGGCCTTGCTCAGATGAAGATCACGGCGGAGGCTGCGAAATAAAATGGGCGACAACACCGTAACGCCAAAAACACTCTTGTGGGTCAGCTACATTCTAAGCGGTTTGTCGGTTCTCTTTTTGCTTTTCAGCGCGTCGGGCAAGTTTTTTAAGCCCGAGGGGATGGAAGCCAACATCGGCAATCTCGGCTGGCGAATGGATCAAATGACCGCGCTCGGCATAGTCGAATTGGCCTGCGTCGTGCTTTATTTGATTCCGCGCACGGCGGTGCTCGGCGCCGTTTTGCTTACGGCCTATCTCGGCGGCGCGACCGCAACACACGCACGTATTGGCGATTCTTTTATTATCCCGATCATTGTTTCAGGTATTGCGTGGCTGGCGGTTTATCTGCGCGAACCGCGTCTGTGGCCGCTCTTGCCGATCCGTAAATGACTGAAAACACAGAACTAGACGCCGAGCCGGTCGAACCGAGCGAGTCCGCCGAGCCGCCAATGCCTCATTTCGACCGCTCGATCGTCGAAGGCCCGCTCGCTTCCGCCGTCTGGAAGATCGCGTGGCCGGCGGTGCTGACGAACATAATCAGCGGCGTTCAGGGCATGGTCGATCACGCGCTCGTCGGCAATCTCGTCGGTTACAAAGCCAACGCGGCCATCGGCATCAGCTTTCAGATCTTTCTCACTGTCGTCGTTTTTATCTCGTCCATCTTTATCGGAATGTCGATTCACGTCGCGCGATTTGCTGGTGCGGGTGACAAGGCAAAGGTCGATCGCACGGTCTATCAGGCTTTTCTCACCGCGATTTTTATCTCGGTTGGCATTATGGCGCCCGTCGGCTATTTTGCTGCGCCGTACATGCTCGATTTTGTCAGCCCGGACGCCGGCGTCAAGGCTGAAGCTTTGCCTTTCTTGCGAGTAACTTTTGTTTTCAGCTTCGGTATCCTTATCTATTTTTTGACGAGCGGTGCTTTGCGCGCCGCAGGCGATGCGAAAACCGGAATGCGGCTCGGCATCGTCATGACGGTGCTGAATCTCGTCCTAAATGTAGTTCTGATCAGCGGCCTTGGGCCGATTCCGGCGTTTGGTACGGTCGGCTCGGCGATGGGTTCGAGCATCGCCACTGGAAGCGTGGGCCTTTACGCAATTTACAAACTCTGGAGCGGCGGCTGGGTCGTGCATTTTCCGCGTGGCCAGGGCTGGGGCCCTGATTGGAAGCTGATCAAATCGCTTTTCAAGTTCGGTCTGCCCGCCGGTATTCAGGGAATTGCAATGAACATCGGCGGCCTTCTGATGTTGTATTTTATCGGCTCGCTCGCAAACAGCGCCGCGGCGCAGGCAGCATACGCACTCGCCTACGGCCAGCTCTTCTTGCTCGTAACATGGTCGTCGAACGGCCTGATGGGCGCTTCGTCGGCGGTGGCCGGGCAAAATCTCGGAGCCAAACAACCCGACCGCGCATTTTCGGCGGTGAACACCGCTGCGCGGTTCGGTCTCGTCGGAGCGACGTTTCTCGGTCTGTTTTACTTTTTCTTCCCTCAGCAGCTGCTCGCGATCTTCGGCATGACCGACCCCGAAGCCGTCGCGATCGGCGTCCAACTGCTCCGCGTACTTGCCTTCTCGGGCCTCTTTATCTCGGTCGCGCTGACCTACACCGGTGGTCTGCAAGGCACCGGCGATACAAAAAGCCCGCTCTATATCTCGATCATTTCGCAGGTCGCCATCCCGCTCGGCATCTGCTTTGTCATTAAGCAAATCTCGACGCTCGACCCCATCCACATCTGGCTCGCCATCCTCGCCGGCCACATGACCCGCTGCGGTTTGAGTGTATTTAGATTTTTACAAGGCAAATGGCGTGCAATTCAAGTCGAGATCGAACAAACCGCAGGTTGATAGTGACCTACGTGTTATTTTTTAGTTCCAGGAATCGATCGGCAAGCAACACCCATAAATGGATCTTCGCGTCGTAACGATTCGCGTCCCACGCGGCATATATCTTTTTAGTCCATTCACGCCTTTTCTCTACAAATGCCGCATTCTGATTCAACTTTCCAAAATCGGGTTCCTGCCCCGGCGTTGAATAGTTCTTTTCGATCTCACGCATCTCAGGAATTACCCGTTCAATGAAGGCAACATCCGCCGACGTCATTTTTTTAACTGCTTCATTTATTGAATTATCGATCGCCTTGTCGATAGAGGCCCGAAATTCCCGATCGTGGTTGTAACGGTAAAGCACCTCAGCACTTTCATCACCATAACCGGTAAAAAAGAGAACGGCGAAATCGCGTTCGATCTGTGTTAGCGGGCGCGTCAGCGCTGCGTCTGTCATTTTGTCGGCATAGCGGACCGAATACTCATCTGAAAGCCGTTTCAGCTCAGCGTCGACCAGCGGGTTTCGCAGCGGTTCGCCGGGATTTGACGGCCCAGGCCAACGGCGGGAGCGGAGCACGTCGGTCGTCAGGTCATTGAGCGTCTGGCGTTTCTGTTCGGTCTTTCCGGGAAACATCTGTGCAAGAAATGACAATTCGTTCTTCGGCTTTTTGACGTCATCGACGATCGACGATGGCACCGACGCTCTCCCGGCCGGTTTGATTTGAGCCGAGGTTGCCCCACTTGTTATGGATGTAGGTGTTGGAAGGCCCGGATCGATCCTCAGCGGCTGTTTTGCGCAGCGAAGATCAACGGTTTTCGAGTCAATGTTTGGCGCAGCGTCGCATGGATCTTTTGCGTTGCTGGTTTGCGGTCCGGTTGCCGGCGGTTGCGGCGCTCCTGCCGTAATTACGACGGCGCGCGGGCTGTTAGCGGTCGTTTGGGTCTGTGTGGCAGTTACCTTCTGCAATTGATCGAACTGAGCATCCGCCTGCTCCTTGACCTGCTCGGGGCTTCCGGCGGTATTAGCGGCGGCGTTCAGGTTGTCTGCGACGGTCTTTGCGTCCGTGAGCTTTAGCGATAACTGCGTGTCGGCGACCTTCTCGGGTGATGTTGTGGCGACGGTCGCATTGGCCGCGGTCTGTGTCTCGGTGCTCTTTATCGCCTCAAGCAGTCTTTGCTGCTGTTCCGGCGATAGCTTGCTTAGTTCTTCGGCGATGGCCTTCATCTCAGGCGAAAGTTGCGGCTGTGCAGCGATGTTGGCACTATTCGTTGTGGCCGTCGTCGTTGCGGCTTCAGCGGACCGCACTGGCTGACTCTGTGGCGAGGGCGACGCGTCATCGCCGGTTTTTAGAGTGAGCATGGCACCCGTCGTGCTGGTCGCCGGCGTACTCATGAATTCCCCGAAAAGTATCGGCTCGCTGCCAAGCTTTAGTTGAAGGTCGTTTTCGCCTCCGACGCCTTTTAAAGCCATGTCCCCGCTCATCAGCCTCTGAAGAATACCGTTTAGTTTTTGGGCCTGTGCCGTCTGCTGCCGGCGAATAGCGTCCTGACGATCATATTCCAGTTGCCGGATCAGCGCGGCTTTTCTTTGGGCGCGGATTTTCGCATCCGCATCTATGCTGAAGAGCCAACCAAAAAGTCCTTCATAAGGATTTGCGGTGCTCGTGCCTGCAGCCGTGCTGGGGGTTGTCGGCTTGCAGAAACATCCGATTTTGCCATATCCGGCGTCCACGATCGAGCCGCCCTTACCATGGCACCACCTTCGAAAGCCGTCTTCCCCGCTGACACCACTTGGTACAGAGCCGCAGTTCTGCGCGTAGGCTGTGAAACCCGTCGATAGGATTAGAGAGATCAAAAATAGACACTTCATATTCATGTAGCCCCACTACTGCTTTGCCTTGTCTTCCCAGATGATCGTCTTTTCACGTGCGGCCTTGGCGTCCGGTGCGTCGGGGACGAGCAAAAGATAATGCTTCATCCTGTTCGCCGCACTTTCAAATTCGCCAAGCTCCGCATAAAGCAGTGCCGCGTTGAACCACCCTTGTGCCCATAACGGATATGTCTCGAGCCCGGCTTCGTAATTCACCAGCGCCGCTACAAAATCCTTGTCCTTTATGCCCTGCTCGGCAAGGATGCGATGACGGTCCCAGCCGTCCGGGGCGACCGGACGCGATTCGGACTTTTCCCTCCAAAGCCGGGTGCTCGTGGCAAACGAAAGAAGGTCATTATCGACGGCGGTTGTGTTTTGATTCGCTTCGTAGGTCAGCCGGTTTAGAGCATCCGAAAAGCGCTTTGCATCGCGCTCCTCTCTCCATGTCAGCACGTAAAAGCCAAGAAGGTCAGCCCCGAGGTCCCCAAAAAGTCCTTTCCCGGTCACAAAGAATAATCGGTCAGGAGACTCGGGCCACTGGCCAAATCCGCCATAATCAAGTCGTTTGAAGACGACATTCCACCGCCTGGTTTCGCGTTTTTTCCCATCAAAAAAGTCGAACTCAAAACTTAGGGCCTCGCGCGTAATGCGAATCTCTTTCGACTCAAAAAACGTGAATCCGGGGCTAAGTAATTTGGGGTTGGAAACAAGATACCGTTTCTGGAGCAGATCCCGCAAGACTATGCGCGCGATGCCCGAGGTCATCTTGAGAGCGTCGCCCGGCGGCGGGTCTCCCTTTTTTACCGACGGTGACAATTCGATGAACTTTTTAAGCAGTGATTTGTCTTTTGGGTTTTTTTCCAATTGCGCGGCCAGCTTCCGCAACTCATCGTCCCGGCTTTGGGCCGAGGGGCTCGCGATCAATGCGAAGAACACGAGAACGAAAATAATCAATATGCTTGCCGTTTTCATCGCTCTCCTTAGGGTTTGGCTTTGTCTTCCCAGATGATCGTCTTTTCACGTGCGGCCTTGGCGTCAGGAGCGTCGGGGACGAGCAAAAGATAATGCTTCATCCGGTTGGCGGCACTTTCGAATTCACTCAACTCCGCGTAAAGCAATGCCGCGTTGAACCACCCTTGTGCCCATAACGGATATGTCTCGATCCCGGCTTCATAATTCACCAGCGCCGCTACAAAATCCTTGTCCTTTATACCTTGCTCAGCCAAAATGCGATGCCGGTCCCAGCCATCGGGGGCCACGGGACGCGATTCCGGCTTGTCACGCCATAGTTGGACATCCGCAGCAAACGGCGTCAGATCGTCCTTCGGCGTGACCACGACCCTGACCTCGTAAATGAGCCGATTCAGGGCATCGACAAACCGCTGTGCGTCGCGTTCATCCTTCCAGGCAAGCAAATAAAAAAGTTCGTCGAATTTTAGAACGTCACGCGAATAAACCAGGTAATACGAGCCATTCCGGTCGGCCCCCTGAACCTTCTGGTACCCGATATTTTTGAGAAGGTATTTCGGGTTGCGGGTGCTCGTTTTTCCACCGATCGTTACATCATATTCGAAACTGAATGAATCCCGGTTGACGCGAATATTCTTCGATTCGAAATATGTGACACCCGGAATAAGGAATCGATCCTGAGTGGAAACGAGATGCCGCTTTAGCAGCATTTCGCGCAGGACAATGCGTGCGATGCCGGGCCGTAAATTCTTAGCGGCACCCGGCGGCGGGTCGCCCTTTTTTACATCGGCCTTTTCCTCTTTCTTTTTTTCTTTTCCCTGATCCGACTGAGCGGTCGCAGGTATGGCCGATGCCAAGAGCAGCACCAATAAAAGATAATAGATCGTTCGCATCGGTATCCAGTAAAAAACAAGTTCGAAATTACCGTACTTTCGCGTAAAAAAGGATGCGGTAATTCTACGTCTGATGAAACAAAGTGTCAACAGATTTCAGAGTCGCCGTGGTTGCTTGAAGCGTCCACTATCGCCGGTAGTGCAGACAGGCAGCAGCTACTCACTTCTGCTGGCCTTGCAATTGGTCGAGGATCCGTTTGAGGTCGTCGAGTTTTTGGCCGGCTTCGGCGAGTTTGCCTGTCGCGGTGAGCCGTTGGTAATCCGCAAATGTTTGCCCGGCGCGTTTTATCAACTCGTCTGCAGAGGGCGCAGCTGCGGGCGTTTCGCCCGGCTTTTTGTCGTCGGTTTGTTTTGCGGCTGTTTTCTGCGGCTGGCCCAACAATTGAGTCAACGCCGCCTCAAAATTTTCGCCGTAAACGAGGCGTTCCTGAGTAGCGAGCACGACTATACGCAACTCGGGCATCGGGCTGCGTACGGCCTGTAGATAGATTGGCTCGACAAAGAGCAGACCGGTGCCGATGGGCATAATGATGAGATTGCCGCGTTTGACCTTTGAGCCCTGCTGATTCCAGAGCGTGATCTGGCCGGAGAGTTGTGCGTCCTGGTCGATGCGAGCCTCTATCTGAAGCGGCCCGTCTATCACACGTGACGGCGGGAACACATAAACAAGCAGTTGTCCGTAAGCCTCGCCGTCCGAGCGGCCGGCCATCCACGCAATCATATTGTTGCGATTGCCGGGCGTAAAAGGCAGAACCTTTGCAAATTCCGGCTCGGCTCGCTCGCCGGGCAGTGGCATCAGCACCTGATAGGGCTCGAGCGGTGCCGGCTGCTGTTGAGCGCCCGGCTTTGCCGCGTCGTCAGCGGCTGGCTGGGCCTCGCGGGCGATACTCCACACATCCTCACGGCCAAAAAACATTTTCGCGTTTGTCGTGTGATAAAGACCGAAGACATCGGCCTGCGCCTTGATAAGCGTCTCGGGATAACGAATGTGAACTCGAAGCCCGTCGGGCATCTCTGCCGCGGGTTTAAAAAGCTCTGGGAATGCAGCCCGGTACGCCGCGACGACCGGATCGGCTTCGTCAAAAACGTAGTAGTTTACGGCGCCCGTGTAGGCGTCGATCGTGACTTTGACGCTGTTGCGAATGTAATTGACCGATCGCCCGCTTACATTAAAGTGCCGCGAATACGGAAAGCGATTAGCCGACGTATACGCATCTACCATCCAGACAAGACGGCCGTCCGCATTGATAACCATGTACGGATCGTCGTCATAGGTTAGAAAAGGCGCAATGCGCCGGATCCGGTCCGTAATGTTGCGGTGCATCAGCACGCGGCTCTCGCTTGTCACGTCGTCCGAGAATGGCAGCTTTGACAGGTCGCCCATCGCCCAGGCCACACAGAACCGGCGAAGGCCGCTGCCCACGGCAAATCCGCCGTCGCCCTCGTAATTCGTATAGTTGTTGTTTTCGCCCTGCGGGTAATCGAATTCCGGCTGTTTGGTCCTGACATAGACGTTCGTCTCGGTCCGCTCGCCAAAGTAAATTTCGGGGCGCGTGACTTGAACGTCGGGGGTTGCGGTAAGCGGCATGTTCGAGATCAGAAAACGCGGTTTGCCCTCGTCCGTAAATTCATTGACGGGGTTCATCGTCACGCCGTATCCGTGCGTATAGACGAGGCGTTCGTTGATCCAGTTGCGTGATTGCTCGGGCAGCTTGTTTACGTCTAGCTCGCGCGTGGCGATCATCACCTGTCGCATTTCGCCGCCGATACGATACCGGTCGACGTCGACATCGGGAAAATCGTAATACGTCCTGATCTCTTGTATCTGCCGCAAAGTGTCCTGCAGGGCCTGCCAATCCCACAGACGAATGTTCGATAATGTGCTGCGATTGGCCGCGAGGTTCAGTGAATCGGGGGTGATGTCGGCGGCGTAATCGCGCGACGTGACGTTTTCGATGTTAAACCCTGTGCGCGTGCCGGCAATATTGTGTTCGATGTATGGCGTTTCGCGGCCGAGCTCGTTTGGCTTGACGATAAAGCTCTGCACATAAGCCGGGACAATCATAGCCGCGACGACATAAACCACTAAGCACAAGCCGAGTGCAACTAAGAACAATCGTCCGCCCTTGTTTGTAAACGCGTTTACAAACAGCACAATCGCGGCAATAACCAACGCGATGGCAACTGCGGCAAGGCCTGGCAGCAGGTAATTATCCTCGGTGTATGTAACGCCGCTAAACGATGAGTGGTCGGTCCACAGATACGCGTACCGCGACAGCATCGTCCGCCAGGCTGCTATTATCAGCAGCGAACCCAGCGCGGCCGAAACCGCAGCATACGCTCGCGTTCCGAAACCGCTGAACTTGGTGTCTTTATCATCGATTATCGACCGCTCCGGCACGGTGGACAAAAGGGCATACAAAACCGCTCCGGCAAGCAGCACAAGTGAGAGAGTCGTCAGCCACGCGGCGAGTTGGTTATATATCGGCAGCGTGAAGAGATAGAAACCGATGGATTTGCCGAAGATCGGGTCGGTGGTTGCTGTTGACGGCTGATGCAGATAGAGCGCCCATGTGTTCCAATCGCTGCTGAGGCTCAACCCAAAGCCGATGCCGAAGACAAGTGCGACGAGCCAACTGAGCGGGCGCAAGAATCGTGCGAAACTGAGGTCGATCGCTTGTTTGTTAACGACGATCTTGCGGGGCTTAAGTATTTCGGGGCCAAAAAGGCGTTCGAGGATGTAAAAACCGCCGCGCAAAATTGCAACTGTCAAAATCGCGAAGACGGCAAAAAGTATCCAACCCAGTGCAAACACGTACCAAAACCGCGAGCTAAACCCAAGCGAACCAAACCACAGCGAATCGGTATAGATGCCGATGCTGCTAAAAAGCGCGATCAGCAATAGGACCACGGGAATGGCAAACCACTTGATCCGTCCGCCTCTGCGCTTCGTCTGAGGAGTAATGTCAATAATGTCGTCGTTGAGGTCGGAATATTCCAGCTTGTCCATTGCGCCAAGCATACACCCGCCGCATCAGCGGTCAAAGTATCCATAACCCCCCCGCTTGTTTAAGTAGGCGTGGTGATGAAGCTTTCGAGTTGCTGGGGGATGGGGCGGTTCTCGCTTGTCCCGCTGTTTTGCTCAGAATGACAGATATATCGCGCTGACAAGCACGACGTGGGCGGTAATATGGGCGATGATCGCGGCCTCGAGGCCTTTTTTCCAGTAGAGAAAGCCAGCGGCGACACCGAAGATCGAATTTCCAGTAATTACGTATATCACGATCGGCAGCGTCAGGCCGCCGGCCAGCATCGATGCGATCGGCAGATGGCCGATGCCAAAGACCAGGGCCGAGACGACAATCGCTGCGACAAACCAGCCGGACCCAGGTAGTTCCTGGCTCCCCTCCTGCCGGAGGAGGGGTGGCAGACGCTTCGTCTGACGGGGTGGTGGGAGCCGTTGAAACAACCGCCACGCCGCCCATACCAAAAAGGTCATTACGCCCCAACGCAGCAGCAGCTCCTCGGTAAAGCCGCCGTAGAGGAACCGCGTAATGGCCGGCATGAATCTATTGAAATCCTCGGCGCGTGTAATAAACTCGGCTGAAAAGAAAGGTCTAGCAATGATCCAGATTACGACTAGCGCCACGCCGGTCGCAAGGCCGGCGATAACGCCGGGCAGTATCTGCGGCTTTAATTTTGCGAGAATTGGCTCGCCGTTCGCCGCCGCTTCGGCAGCCGGCGAATGCAGCCCGACTTTACCCGCAAGCCAACAGCCAACTGCTACCGCAAGCGTCGTAATAGCGGCGGGCTGGATAACGCTGACAAGTTTGAGCAGAGCGGGAGGCGGAAGCTCCGGCGGCGACTCGCCCGGCGGCAGCGGGATTGCCGCGATCAACGCGTGCAAATCGACAAACAAAAACGACGCAATGCCCAACATCCCGGCCACCCACAATATCAAAAATAATTTTATCTTTGGTTTTGCAATACGGCCATCTTACGCCCGGAGAGCGGTCGAAGCAATGGAAAAACCAACCCGTTTGCGGGTTTCAGCAATTCCTGTCGCCGAAGGCGACAAAGATAATAGCCCGGGGTGCAACCCTGGGTCTGGTTCATGAAACATGATCCGTCCCTGAAGGGGACGAACATCGTTGTTGGTTTGTTGCTCCCCTTCAGGGAGCGAATTGCTCAACCACTATTCGTAGGGTTTCACCCTACGCTATAATATTCGTCCCTTTCAGGGACAAAAGAAAATTCGGTATTTCCGAATTTTTCATCGCAGATAGTTTTTAAGCCGCGGATTGGTATCTTTCGAAGATTCGGCAAAAATTCTCGCCGAGCGGGAAAGCTCTGCTTTCCCGAAAGTATTAAATAGCCCTCTCAGCGGCTACGCCGCAAATGGCGGCACAGCCGCCTTGGGTTTTGCGAGCAACCGCGGAAAAGCATAGCTTTCCCGCTCGGCAAGTCAGCACTGTGTCCGCCTTCGCATTCGACAGACATTTTACTCAGTTCGGCGTCATCGTGGTTGTTTCTTAACTGGCCACATGACCCGCTACGGTTTGAGTGTGTTTAGATTCTTACAAGGTAAGTGGCGCAACATCGCCATCGATTTCGAGCAAACCACGGCCTGGTTTGTACTACTATCGCTGAAGGGGGACAAATAGAAGCGCCTGCGAAGCTGGCGGAATTTTGTTAGCTACATGTGGAGCCAAAGGCGAAACGTGTAGCCCGGTTGGATTCAGGTTCGAAGCCTGTGTAACAGGCGAAACACTTCGCAAGCATCTATGTCGCCTGTTACACAGGCTCTAAACATTTGTCCCCGCCTACCCCAGGTTCCGCAAGGCTCCACCTGGGGCTACCAATATGCCGCTGCTCCGCAGCTCAGGAATTAGCTGTCTGAGTTGTCAAGCAGATCATCAGGCTGCTTCAGAAGCCTTCCCGCTTTGCGGCACATAGCCACGACTCCCCTCCTGCCTGAGGAGGGGTGGGCGAAGGTCGGGGTGGTGGGAGCACGGCGTGGTTGTTGATCGGAAATAAACTAAAAGGGCGTTTCAACGTGCTTCTCTCTTTGGCTTAAGCCGTGGATTGGTAAGACGCGTTGCGGTTGCGACGTTCTCGCAACACTGGCACGTATTTTGTGCCAGAAACGGGCTCAAATTCATTTCGCAATTCCGTCCACGAGCTAAAGCACGTGGCTATGCTCCCTTTGGGAAAGCCTCGTAAACGAGGCTCAACTCAAATCTGGACGCATTCCTGCAATTTAACGAATACAACATTCTTCAGGATGCCGGGCGCGTATGCCATGAAGTCGCCGCTAAACTCGCCGAGCAGGGGTATGAGAAATTCCGGATCATTCAGGACAGTGAATTCGAGTCAGACTTCGACCGGCAAGTAAAACGTATTAAAGATACGTACTGAGTTTAGCTCACCACATTACCCGCTGAGGGTTGAGTGTGTTTAGATTTTTACAAGGTAAATGGCGCAGCATCGCCGTCGAGATCGAAACAACCGCCGCATGCCGTCACGCCGCCCACACCAAAAATGTCATCACGCCCCAACGAAGCAAGATCTCCTCGGTAAGGCCGCCGTAGAGAAATCGCGCAATGTGCAGCATGAACATCTGGCACAGTGGTGCGGTCATTTCAGATGTTCCAAATTAAGTTCAATAGGTCAGTTTGAAAGGATCGCCACTGGCACACTGGTGCGGTTATTTTTAGCTAAGACCAAAATACGCAGCGATAGTGGTTATGTACGGAAGGGCTTCCTTTGCAATCTTGCCGACCTCTACCGCTGATTTTACCAACTCCAATTTGGACTTCACCCGCTCCAGTACACCCGAGGTCTTTTCCTTCTCGGCGAGTTGTCCTATTCGCTGGAGTCCTTCAAGGGCGTCTTCCTTTTCAAGGTCGTCAATGTCCGCAGTTTTGATAAGCCCTATTAAAGAATTCAAGGCGCCAACAAAATATGGATCTGTGGTTATGGTAACGGTTTGAGTGTTATCGTGACCGCCAACTTGCACGCCTCCAGATACGGGACCATAGAACGCAGCATGACCGTCATTAACTTTGATTTCATTTCCAAGTTTGTCAATCTTCACTACCGATACGTCTAGGTGATGAATAACCTGAAGTTCATATGCCGCGTCAATGTCTCTTACTTTCCAGAAACTACTTGCATTCTTCGGTTGAATCACGTCGCCTATAGCTACATCGCTTGATGCGGGAAATTGAAAGCTATTGTCTTCTCGTATGGCAAGGGCTTCCGTTTCTACCATGTCCTCTTTTCCCCAATTCTTGTAAACGGAAAGTGGGGTTCCGTCACGCACAAGTGTATGGTGTTCAAATATGTTTCTAAGAGCATCACCTTTTGACATGTGTAAGTCCTTTTCAAGTTCACGAAGATAAGCTTTCAGAGCCATTTGTTCAACTTCATCTATCCGGTCAAAAGTTAATTGAATCTGGCCAAAAGTCTCATATTTTATAAATCGTTTTTCCAATAAATACTGCCCGATGGGTCCGACCGTATTCATGTCCATGGCCATTCGTTCTGCAATTGCTTCGGTAGTGAGGTCGCGTCCGGCTTGGCCGTTGGCGAGACGAAAGGCGGTAATTAGAAATTCCTCTCTTTTTCGCCTTTGCTCAATAATGTCCACTATCTGTTATCAAACCTCCATGTTTTGGGTTTCCAAATTGGAAGTTGATCATATCCGCAGCGGCATGACGATGTATTTGTAGTCGTAAATGCTCTCGCCGGCGATGGACATTTGGGTTTGGGCGTTGGGGTCCTTGAATTCGAAGGCGATGAGCACGGGAGCGGCGGATTCGCGTGCCGGTGCCGTGGCGGTGGCCGCTTTGTCGGTTTTTGCACGCTCGTTCACACTCGCGTTTCCGCCCGTATCGTCCGCAGTGTCAGACACTGCTTCGGCAGCGATCATCTCGACCGAGCCGACGTTTGTGAGGAACTCGAGCAGGTATTGCCAGTTAAAGCCGAGCTGCACTTCGTCACCCGTGTAGTCGGCCTTGACGATCTCGTTGCCCTCGCCCTGCTCGCTGGATTGAGCGGTTATCTCGACCTCGCCCTCGCGAACCGTGAGCCGAATCGAGCGGTTTCGCTCGTCGGCGATGAGAGCCATGCGGCGAACCGCCGAGCGCATCTCGTCGAGATCGAATGTAGCAACGTGGTCGTTGTCCTTTGGCATGACCATCTCGTAATTCGGGAACTGGCCGGTCAGCTTTCGCGTTATAAGCAGGCGTCCCTCTGTCTCGAAATAGATGTGATTCGGGTCCTCGCCAAACGCGACGTCGCCCTGTCCGCGTGAAAGTTTAACGAGCTCCATCAACGCTTTTTTCGGTATGAGCGTGTCCATGACGGCCTCTTTATCGTCGATGGCACGCTCGACATAGGCGAGACGGTGGCCGTCGGTCGTCACCATTTTTGCAACGCCGTCGCCGACGATGAACTTTGCACCCGAGAGCGTGAAGCGCGACTGCTCGGTCGTGATCGCAAACACCGTGTTGCGGATAAAGAATCCAAAGATCTCGGCCGAGAGTCGCATCGGCGTCGATTTGAATTGCGGAATCTCGGGGAACTGTTCGCGGCTCACGCCCGCGAGGCGGTAATTTGCACGGCCCGCCTTCATCGTCACCCAGTCGTTGTCCTCTCGTTTAAAATGCACATCGCCCGGTGCCAGCACGCGAGCGATGTCAAACAGCTTTCGCGCCTGAACGCACATCGACCCCGGCGAGATGATCTCGGCCTCGGCGTCGCAGCGGATCGTGCAGTCGAGGTCGGTGCCGACGATGCGAATCTCTTTTTCGCCGATCGACTCGATCAGGATATTCGATAGCACAGGTATCGTCGTTTTGCGTTCGACGACGCCTTGGATAAAACCCAATTCTTCTTTGAGGACGTTTTGATTGATTTTGAATTCCATGAATTTACCCGACTCCTGTTTACTTACCTGTTGTTTTACGCGTGAAAACCGTTTTCTGACATTGTACACGCTTTACTACTAAGAATTAAATAAAGACTATTATATAAATCTAGTTTTCGTAGTGCCTGTGAATTTGTGCAAAAGGGACATAAGTTCTTATAAAATCGATGGTTTTCCTTCCACAGGTCATTGTGGAAAAGTCTGTGGAAAAATGAACCCGATCTCAAAGCAGTCACTTTTCACCAGTTTTCCACTCATATTCACAGCCCTTGCAGCGACAAACTGATGAAAAGTGGAAAAGATTTGTCTAAACAATACAAATAAACCACTTAGCAGACTATTGATTTTCAACTCGATGTGGAAAAACCAACGATGATTTTTCCGTTCAAAAACGTTTAATTAGTTGCAAATACTGTCAATTAGCTCTTCAACTTCCCTGTGGAAATTACGATCCTTTTGCACGAGCTTCTCGATCTTGTCCACGGAGTGCATAACGGTCGTGTGATGCTTGCCGCCGAACTCGCGACCGATCTCCGGAAAGCTGTTCCGTGTCAATTTCTTACACAAATACATCGCTACTTGCCGCGGCATCGCGACGGCACGAGAGTTGTTCCTGGCTTTCATCTCATCGACGGTCATCTCATAGCTCGCAGCGACGGCACGGGCGATGCGATCGATCGTCACGCCGGCGGGCCGCTCACCGTCGACAAAGTTCTTCATCGCCTCTTGAGCAAGTGCCTTTGTGATCGGCACACCTTTCAAAGACGATATCGCGACGAGGCGGACGAGTGAACCCTCGAGTTCGCGGACGTTGCTCTTAACCTTGCCGGCTATATAGATCGCGATCTCGTCAGCCAAATCGATGCCGTCGAGATCGGCCTTCCGTTTTAGAATCGCAACCTTTGTTTCGAGATCGGGCGGTTCGAGATCGGCGATCAGTCCCCACTCGAAACGTGAGTGCAATCTCTCTTCCAATGTCGGTATCTCACGGGGCATACAGTCGCTCGTGACGATGATCTGCTTTTGCGCGTTATAAAGAGCATTGAATGTGTGAAAAAATTCTGTCTGCGTTCGCTCTTTGCCGGCGAAGAACTGCACGTCGTCCATCAGCAGCACATCGATCGATCTGTACTTGTCGCGAAAGCCCGGTGTCTTATTAAAGCGAATCGCGTTGATTAGCTCATTCATAAAACGCTCGGATGTAATGTATGTGACGCGGACGTGAGGAGCCCGTTCTTTGATCGAGTGGCCGATCGCGTGCATAAGGTGCGTTTTGCCAAGGCCGACGCCGCCGTATAAGAAGAGCGGGTTGTAACTCGTGGCCGGCGCCTCGGCGATAGATTTTGCGGCGGCGTGCGCAAACTGGTTGCACGAACCGACGACAAATTTTTCAAACGTGTATTTTGGATTGAGATTTTCCTCGACCGGCTCGATGTCGATAAAGTGTGCGCCGCTGCCAGTTCCATAAGATGTGCTGCGACCGGTTGAGAAAACGAGCGAATCGGATCTGTCTTCGTCAAAGTGCGGCTGATCGGTACCCTCTGCATCGATTTCCCACTCGATGGTGTGGTCGGCATGGCCGGACTTTCTCAGCACATCGCTCAACAGGTCCTCGTAATTCTTACACACCCAATCTTTTGTCACGCCCCCGGCACGCAGTATGATTTTTTGCCCGTCTTCGTCGATACTGACAAATCGAATCGGGCGAAACCACGTGTTGAATACATCGGAATTTACGTGCGGCTGAATGCCGATCAGGACATCGTCCCAAATTGAATTTTGTATAGAAAGAGTTTTCAAGATCTTTATTAAACAGCGCTTATGTTGAGCGCCAATGAGTTACGCAAAATTTGTTTCCGCAAGAATCGTTGTGCGACGAACAGTTGTTTTATCTTTTAGAGTTTTCCCGCGAGCTTTGGGCGAACAAGCGACTTTATCCACAACGTTTTCCACACACAAAAAACAGAACCGTATAAAACTTAATGTGTTGCATTAAGCCATTTACTGTCAACAGGTTACAACAACTCTGTTTTTGGAAACGGATAACAGGCTAACACGAAAACAGCACCCACGCAAACCGAAATCCACAAGTAAAAATTTTTTAGGTAACATGAATTTAACTTCCTGTTTTGACAACAATTCGCGTCCTTTTTCGAAAGTGATAGACTAAGAAATCGAACAAATTTTCACTCGAAAATTTGTCAAAAAAGTGAAAATATTTTTCTTTTTTTGAAAAAACATTCATGATGCGAGACAAAATTCTATCTGAAATTTCGCGCTCGTGCGAAGGTTTGATCTACATCAGCGAAACGGACGAGCCGATAACTGCATTTTTAAGCGAACGCAGGGCAGATGAAAAACCCGAGAAAACATTACTTCAACTCTCAACCAAAACGAACGAGCAGGTCGAAGAGATAAATTTTGATAATTTTTTTGAACGGCTGACGGGCGAAAGAGATTGGCACGGAGCAAAAGAAAAGGAAAGAGTACAAAAGTTTCGAGCGTTGAAGAAAACGCTTGAAGACAACCTTACACAATTAAAAGTTCTGAAGTTTGGGCGAGTTAGAAAAGACATCTTTGTCGTCGGCCGCGACAAAGACAATCGACTTTTGGGGGTAAGGACCGAGTCGGTCGAAACTTAATAAGCTTATCGAGGCGAAACGCTTGCCGCTCCGCTCTTTTTAGTGTTCAGTTCACGCGGAGTCCCCGAGTATGTTATCTTGCTCGCCCCGGATGCGTCCGTGCGAAGCGTGCCAATAACATTCACGGCGACCTGACTCGCACCGCTCGTCTCGACCGTCGCGGCCTCTGCTACTAGACCTTCTGCATCGATCTTCGTCGCTCCGCTAACATCAACTACGAGTTTAGTCGTTTCGCCGGTGACAAGTATCTTCGATGCACCTGACGAATCGATGTGGAGACCGGCGTTTTTGATCGAATTTAGAATCACGTTTGCCGCACCGGACGTTTCAATATTCTCGATGTCGGGCGCCGAGATGATGATCTTCATCGGGGTTTTTGGCGAAACGCGTCGATCGCACTCGATCTTAAGCACGCCGCGATGAACCTCGGTCTCGATCAACGGCAAAATGTTGTCATCGGCCTCGATCGTCACGCTGAAATCTTTTTGAGCCGTAATCTCTACCTGAAATACTCCACTTACGTCAATCGCCTTAAAATCTCTCAAATCACGGCTCTCGGATGCGACATTGCCCGACCCTTTTTCGCCCCGAAAATTGAACGATAAATTAAGCGGCCTGTCGCTAAGACGCCCGATCGACGATGAATTCGCGGCGATAAAGCCCACAATCAGCGCCGCCAAAAATATCAAAAACCCTATCTTTTTCATACAAATCACTCCGTTTGAGAATTGCTTACCGAGTTTGAAAACGACGCCGCAGAGCTAAAAGTTCGTAAAAATTGAGAAGCGAGCCCCGAAAGCCCGTCTTTGTTAGGACGATAGACGATATATGAGGAGCGTTTATTCGGCTTTTAGCTTTTCTGCTGGGGGTTTGGAAAACAATTTGTCCAATTCGGCTAAAAGTACAGTGAAAATTTTGCTATTGACCATTTCCTTTTCGGCTTTTCGGGTGGCGCGGATTTTGACGAAGTGATTTTGATAACCCCAAATGAATATGTCTGAGGCGACTTCGTTTCCGCGCAGTTTAAACGTAAAGAGCGCGTGCAGGGTTTTTACTTTGCCGGCTTCGCCGCCGAGGGTAACCGTGTCGTTCTTTAGTTCTTTTACGTTTTCGTAGTATCCCATTTCTTCAACCTGACGGATTTCGGCCTTTGCTCGATTAATTTCGTCTTTGATCGTTTTGTGATTAACGTCGTCGGGGATCGTTTTCAAGCCGGCGTTATAGACATAGACGGTCACGATCTCGCCTGTTTCTGATTCATAACCGATGCTGTAGCCCAGAGCGGCTGACGGATACTTGGTTAGCTCGCCTTTTTCCCAGCCGTCAATTTCAGGAAACTTAACATCCAGCCCCTGAGCCGATGCTGCATTTTGAAGCAACAAGCCGAGAACAGTGGCGATAATGATATATCTCAATTTCGAGCGCATACTTTTACCTCTCTTACTGGCAAATTTATATTCAAAAAGACGCCGCTAGTGTAAGCGATTAAAGTCAATTCGGTCAACGTCTTTCCGAGCCAAAAAAGGCGAGCCGTGATGGCCCGCCTTTATTAGGACGACATAAGAGGGGAGCCTACTTCGCTTTTGGCGTTTCGGCTGGTTTTACCTCCTTATTTATGTTGCCATTGACGTTTTTGCCGTCGGTTTTGACCTCGTCCTTTTTGGTCTCGCCAGTTTTAGCCGGCGAAACTGATGGCGACGCGACAGGTGAAGCCGTCGCCACAGGTGTCGGCGTCGCGACCGGTTTGTTTGGAACGTCGCTTTTCGGGTCGCAGGCGCCGAGAATGGTGACGCTTGCAGCCAGTAATGTCGATATTAGAATTGATCTTCTCATTGTTCTCCTTTTGTTGCTTCTGGGTAAGCGTGGCCCTTACTTACGTGCGGGCTACTGACACGCTGACCCGAAGCGATCATGTTCACGGACTAGAGCTGTCCGCAAGCCAGACATCACACAGCCGGATGATGAGAAACATCTTTCGTGCGAACTCGCTCGTTCAAGCGTTTCACCATTTCACATCAACACTGCGCGCGAAAGAACGCAGCCCGCGAGAGAACTTGCAGAGAATTTTATTTGCAGTACTTGCGATCGACGTAGACTCTCGTGCCGCGAGAGCTGAGGTAATAGCAGCCGCGGCGCGAGCCGTGATAGACGCGAGAGTTCGACTTGGTCGAGGGTTTGATTGGTGCTGTGGCCGTGCTTGAGAGAGCTGCCGGTTCTTCGTTGGGCTCGGGAACGACGGTCGATTGCCACGCGACGACTTGCCATCTGCCATTGCCTTTGACGAACGTACCGGTATTTAAATTATTGCCGACGGATTTTGTGCCGTCGGAATATGTGGTCGTGCTTACAAGCCGAAAGGCGACAATCGCTGCGTTGCCATATTGCTGTATGCGAACATCTTCGGCGGTGTAAACCGCTACAGGATCGGTTGGTTTCGCCGCAGGAGCCGAACGAACGCCTTTCATCAACTGTTCCTTATTGATTCGCACGCCTGCAGAGCGAGTATAGATCAGGTCGTCAGCCCAAAAGCGGTCGTGTATCGTAGCGTCATTACGGCCAGCACCGGCAAGGAACTCATTGAGCATCTTTGTCAGCTCGGCTGCGTCTGGTGCGGACTGGGCAAGAAGCGAGAAATTGGCGGAAAGAGAAACTATTACGATGAAGATAAGGCGGATCATTGAATAACTCCTGCGTTGTAACAAGCTGAAGACGCGCACTCTGAACTTTAAAAAACCTGAAAGCCTTTTGATTTGAGGCAAAAGTCAGAGAACTCCGCAAGCCAGTCGTGGGTGACGCTGTAATTTTTCCACTGCTCGTCGCCCTCGCGATAGAGCGTCTTGTCATCGGGTGCGTCGGTTACCGAAAGATCGGCAAACATGCGCTTGCCGGCCGGGACTCTTTTTAGAATCTCTTTCTTTATACGCGAACCGATCTCGTGCGCATCGTCCGATCCGATCTTTACACCGGTCGCATTGTAACTCATCTGCCGGATCGCGCCTTCGTCGACTATGTCGAGACTTCGAATGATCTCGACCGCGGCTTTCCAATTCCAAACATTCGCCGCAAACTCGAAACCCTCGTTGCCCTGATCTATCAATGTGAAGCTCATAAGGGTAAGACAGACTGTCAGTCTGTCGATTCAGAACAGACGTGGCCGTCTGTTCTACTAGATGCTAAACGCCAATCGGATTTTGGTCAATGAGTTTTGCGCTTTGAGGCGTTATAATTTCGTTTTGAATTTCTGACGATGACACAAAAAGCGATTTCATACGCGGACGCCGGCGTCTCGATCGATAAAGCAAATCTTGCTGTTGCAAAGATACGAGAATACGCGCGCTCGACGTTTAATGAACGGACGCTGACCGAGATCGGCAGCTTTGGCGGGATGTTTTCCGCAGCTTTTCCACAAATGAGTGAGCCGGTACTTGTTGCATCTGCCGATGGCGTCGGGACTAAGTTGAAGCTGGCGTTCGAGACCGGAATTCACAATACTGTCGGCGCAGATTTGGTAAACCACTGCGTCAACGATATTTTGGTGCAAGGCGCGAGGCCGCTCTTTTTTCTAGATTATTTTGCGACCGGAAAGCTCGAACCTGACGTGACCGCCTCGGTTGTCGAAGGCATGGCGGGCGCGTGTCGCGAAAACGGCTGCGTTCTGCTTGGCGGCGAAACGGCCGAGATGCCAGACTTTTATCCTGCGGGCGAATACGATCTCGCTGGCTTTATCGTCGGCGTCGTGGATAAAAAGAACGTCATCGACGGCAATTCGATCGTGCCCGGCGATGTCGTTCTTGGTTTGCCATCGACAGGTTTGCAGACAAACGGCTACTCGCTCGCGCGCAAATTATTTTTCGAGATCGGCGGTTACAAAGTTGACTCATACATTGACGAACTCGGCACGACCGTCGGCGACGCCCTGCTCGCAACACACTCGTCGTTTCTGCCGCAACTCGGCCCGTTGTTGGAAAAAGAAACTGCGGACGAGGGCGTCCGCGTTCCGTTGATCAAGGGCCTCGCGCACATAACCGGCGGCGGCTTTCTCGAAAACATCCCGCGTATTCTGCCCGACGGCGTCTCGGTCGAAATAAACCGCGGCTCGTGGCCCGAACCGCCGATCTTCGGCATGATGCAACGCCTCGGAAATGTTACGGATACTGAGATGTTCCGTACATTTAATATGGGCATCGGGATGATGGTCATTTGCTCGGATAACAATGCTGACTCAATTTGTGTTGACGTCGGCGAATGCCACAAAATTGGACAGATCGTAAAAGGTGAGAAAGCGATATCGATTAACTGACTATGCCTTCAGGCGAACTTTTCGAATCACAATCAAGGCGGAGTATCGATTTTAAGTTGATCGCTATCGGTGCAATTGCGCTTGTTTTGCTGTGCGGGGGCGCGTATGCGTTGTTTCTCTACAACTCGCCGACGAAGATGACGGCGGAGCAGATTTTGGCTCAGGACATTCGCGACAATACCGTTATATTGCTCGACTATTCGCGGTTTACGGGCGATGAGTTTCGCGAGCAGATTCTTGGCAAAGGTCGCCTTGAGACGTTCAACCGGCGCGATAAAGACGCGTATTTTACATATCCCGAAAGCGAAGAGCAGGAATTCAACCAATTTGTCGCGAAGTTCTTTTACAATCCCGAACGGCTCGAGTTTGCAAAAGAAAAAGACGGCCGCATGGAGCTTGGCAATTACAAACTTTCGAGTTATGCAGGTAAGACGAGATTATTCCGCACAAAGCTCGACAACATTAAGATCGCTGCCAATCAGAGCGTAAACTTTCCATACCAAAACGTAAATTACACAGCCAGCCTCGGCGAACTGCTAAATCTCACAAACAACTCGCAGGTTTACGGCGGCAAGATGATGACGCAGGCCTCAACGCGACGCGACGAGCCGCAATATGTTTTTGCGAATCACGGAATCATGGTTGCGAGGCCGAGCGAACCTTCGCTAAAACGTCTGAGCGATGAACTGCTAAAAGACACCGGCGCCGAGAGAGAAGTGCGGATACAACAGCTCGTCGATTTTGTTGCTAACGAGATTGAATACAGTTTTGCCGAAGCGCTCGGCGGTCAAGAGACGCTTAAGCGGCCGAACGAAACGCTAATGACGCGCAACGGCGATTGCAGTAATAAGTCGATTTTGCTCGCCTCACTGCTTGAGCAGATTGGTGAGGAATACATACTTCTATATTGTCCGCAGCACATCACGGTCGCCGTTCCGCAAGGCGCTTTTGTGAATGACAACAAGCTCGATTTTACGTGGAATCAAAAGCCATGGGTGATCGCCGAGACGACGGTGCCGGGCTTTCAGATCGGCAAGTCGAAGCTGACTGAGCCGGACAGGCTTAATTCGGTTGAGTACGTTCAGGACCCGAAACTGCCGGACGTGATCTTTGACGCGAGTTCGTATGCTGTCTTGAAGTTTTTGTAGAAGTAAGAAAAAAAGAATTTAGCCACAGAGAGCACAGAGAATACCGAGAGAGAATGAATGATATTTTGACTCAAAAGGTCATAAGTGCTGCATCGAAGTGCACAGAACAATTTTGGTGCAAAGATTTTGGTTGAAAGTCTTAAAAGAATCTCTCTGTGAACTCTGTGAACTCTGTGGCTAATTTTTTATGAAGATCGGAATCTTGATCTCAGGCCGCGGATCGAACATGGTCGCCATCGTTGACGCCATGAAAAGCGGCGAGATACCTGAGTCACAAGTTGCGGTCGTGATCAGCGACAAGGCGGATGCTACCGGTCTGGAGAAAGCTCGCGAGCGCGGCGTTGAGGCGCTCGTCATCGAGCGCCGAGGCCGCACGCGTGAAGTACACGACGCTGAAATTATCGGTGAATTGCAGCAACGCGGCGTTGAGCTGGTTTGCCTCGCGGGTTACATGCGGCTGCTGTCTCCAACTTTTATTCAGGCATTTCCTAACACGATCGTAAATATTCACCCAAGTTTGCTGCCTGCGTTTCCGGGCCTCGATGCACAAAAACAGGCTTTCGACGCGGGCGTTGAGGTTACGGGCTGCACGGTACATTATGTCGATGAACTGCTCGATCATGGGCCCGTGATCTTGCAAGAAGAGGTCGAGAGGCACGCTGACGATACTGTCGAGACACTGTCAGCGAGGATTTTGGAGCTAGAGCACGGTTTGTACGTTTCCGCATTAAAGAAGATAGTGGAAAAAAAGGGCGTTAGCGACCATGCCGCGTAAGGATAAATAATGATGGGGCACACTCGCCAGCGCTCGTGTTTCCGCCTAATTTGCTTTGACATCAGCGATTCAGCGCGCGTAAACTCTACGTTTTCGCTTCTAACCGAAGTGATTTATCGTGGAGAGCAAGTATGCCGAAGAGAACGTTTCAACCAAACAACCGCCGCCGCGCCAAAAAGCACGGCTTTCGCGCCCGGATGGCGACGAAGAACGGCCGCGCGGTGATAAAACGCCGACGCGCGAAAGGGCGCAAGCGTCTGACGGTTCAACATTATTAAGATTTTCTTTATCACGGGAAGCTCGGCTGCTAAAACGCGCCGAGTTTCTGCGTGTTTACGCTTCAGGCACAAGAATCGAAGGCCGTTTTATGACGGTTTTTATTCTGCCGAATGATCTGCCGAACCATCGCGTTGGCGTGACCGCGACAAAAAAAGCAATCGGCAAAGCGCACGATCGCAATCGCTGCAAACGCCTGTTGCGGGAGAGTTTCAGATTGAGCCGCGCGGAACTTGGGTGCATCGAGCACCGTTATGATTGGGTGCTGAATGCACGTCGAGGCTTGTTGCGTGTAAAGCTCGACAAGCCGCTGGCGGAATTTAAGGTGATCGTAGGAAGATTAGCCACAAACAGCACAGAGGTTACTGAGAATGTTTGAAATGGAGTATCTATGCTCCGTGTTCTCTGTGTCCTCTGTGGCAAAAATTTAGAATGAAGTTTTTGGTCATCGACATTTTGGGTGTTTATAAGGCGATTGTTTCGCCGTTCCTGCCGCCGGCGTGTCGATTTGAGCCAACGTGTTCTGAATACGCTCGCGATGCCGTCGAAAAGTACGGAGTATCAAAAGGCGCGTGGCTCGGCCTCAAACGAATCTTACGCTGCCAACCGTTTTGTAAAGGCGGGCACGATCCCGTTAGTTAATGCTAAGTAGTGGAAAATAATAAACAAGGCAATCAAGGACGTTTTTTGATCGCCGCCATTTTATCGATGGCGGTGCTTTTCGGCTGGCAGTTTTTCTTTGCGCCAAAGCCAGCTGTAAACACCGACACGAATACGGCAACTCAGGCAAATACTTCTGCAAATACAAACACGGCCGCTCCGATACCCTCAACACAGCCAACGGTCCAACCGGAAACAGCGAAATTAACGCCGGACGCCACACCAAGCCGTTCGATCACGATTAAATCGCCTTTGTATGAAGTAACACTCGATTCGAAAGGCGCGGTTGCGACGAGTTGGATAATTCTCAAAAACAAATCGCCAAAGAGCGAATATCCGATCTACGCGGACGGCTCGAACGGGACGAACAAAAAGCCGCTGCAGTTGATCTCACCAAAGGCTCTTGGCCAGACGCCGCGCGAAGTGCCGTTTAGGTTGATCACGCTCGATCAAGACCTGAACAACGCGCTGAACGAACGTAACTATCAGATCTCGGCGACCGAAGAATCGATCAGCCTCGCAGGCGGGGAAGAAAAGCAGATCGAGTTTTTGTTAGTTGCGGAGAATGGCGTCGAGGTGAAAAAATCGTTTGTCTTCCGTGGCGACAGCTATGTAGCTGACCTTGCCGTCACCGCAAAACAAAACGGCCAGCCGATCGCGAATACTTCGCTCGCCATCGGCGCGAGCATTGGCGATCACGCGATCAATTATCACACGCTGTATCACACCGAGGCCGAAGCCGTTGCTGCGAAAGACGGCGACATCATTCGGCATTGGGGGAATTACTCTTTCGAATATGACGCGAATGGACAGGCGAAGCTCAGCGACAAAGGCAACATCGACTGGGTTGGGATGAGCGACGCGTATTTTGCAATGGCCGCCATACCGGCAGCGCCGGTCTCGTCGACCGAATACAAAGCGACGAAATATGACGTCGATATCGAGCCGGTTTACGACAGCATTTTTAAATGGGTGATCCGCAGCCCGAAGAAAACCGAAACGCGGCATCTCGTCACCGCCTTTATGCCAATCGCAGGCGATGGCTCGGTGACAAAGATCTTTACGGGACCCAAAGACTATTTTCTCCTGAATGACCTAAGCAGTTCGATAAAGGGCGCGGACGGCCGTGCAGTCTCGATTGTCGATCTTATAAATTTCAGCAACTACTGGTGGCTGCGATGGTTGACGCGACCGCTGTCGATACCGATCCTCTACGCGCTCAATTTCTTTAACGGCCTCACGCAAAACTACGGCGTCGCGATCGTTGTCTTTACGTTTTTGTTTTACATGCTGCTATTTCCGCTTAGGTGGTCGCAGTCAAAATCGTTCAAGAAAGCATCCGGCAACGCGCCAAAGATGAAGGAACTGCAGGACAAGATCAAGGCCATGCAGAAGAAGGGCGTGCCGAACGACGATCCGAAAATGCGTGCGCTGCAAATGGAGCAGCTCAAGATGACAAAGGACGCACTGCCGATCGGCGGCTGCCTGCCGATGCTGCTCCAGTTCCCGCTGCTGATCGCGTTTTACACGGCGATCACTATCGCGGTCGATGTTCGCCAGGCGTCATTCCTTTGGCTGCCGGATCTGTCGGCGGCTGACCCATGGCATATTCTCGAATTCGCCTTCGCACTCTCGATGATCCTTTCGATGAAACTAATGCCAACCGCTGCGGCCGTCACGCCTGAACAGCAAATGCAGCAAAAGATGATGACGTATCTAATGCCAGTCATGATGCTGTGGGTGATGTGGACGGCGCCGTCGGGACTTTTGTTATACTGGTTTTTCGGTAACATAGTGAGTTTTGGCCAGCAGATGGTGATCAACCGTCTTAACAAGACCAACACGCCGCCTGGAACTGAGATCGTCGATACGGTGCCAAAAGGCGCAAAGCAGGTGAAGCCGAAACTGGCTTGAAAGTGAAAAAGGAGAAAAGTGAAAAAGTTAAAGAGGGAAAAAACCGTTAACTGGCGAGAGCAACTTTTTCACACTTTCACTTTTAAACTTTTTACCCTTTGTTTATGAACGAAACTTGCGAAAACGCGAAAGTCTTTCTCGACGAACTTGTCGGCAAACTCGGATTTGATTTATCAGTTTCTGCCGAGTGGACCGACGAAGGTTGTTTGGTAAACCTGAGTGGCGAGGACGCGCACATCGCTCTGACTGAGAACGGCGAGCTGCTCGATGCGTTTGAAACCGTGCTTTTTCAGGCGTTTGGACGTGGTCTGGATCGCGAGCACCGCTTCGTCGTTGATGCCGAAGGTTTCAGACAAACACGCAAAGCCGAGCTGCACGCAATGGCTAGATTTGCGGCGGACCAAGTTCGCAAAAATGGCCGTGCATTCACTTTTGGTGTTTTAAATTCCACCGAACGCCGCATCATTCACACAACGCTTCAGCAAGAAGACGACCTCATCACCGAATCCGTCGGTGACGGCCGCGACCGTCGGCTGCAAGTTAGGCTGCAATAGAATTCACCACAGAGACACAGAAAACACTGAGGGTAAGAAAACTATTTCTGTTCTCTGTGTTTCTCTGTGTCTCTGTGGTGAAATAATCTTATGCCTCAAACAATCGTCGCATTAGCAACTCCCACGGGGCGCAGCGGTATCGGCGTCGTGCGTCTGAGCGGTGAAGATGCGTTACGAATCGCACAATCAATGACTGCTGCGGATTTTTCCCCCGCTCCGCGCGCTGCACATTTAGAACAACTTATCGATCCAACGTTGGACGACGTTATCGACGAAGCGATAATAACTTACTTTAAAGCGCCTCATTCTTTCACGGGCGAAGATGTCGTCGAAATCAGTTGTCACGGCTCGCCTGTCTTGTTGCGACAGGTTATCGACATTTGTCTCGCGCAGGGCGCGCGGATGGCCGAGGCTGGTGAATTTAGTTTGCGCGCTCTTGCAAACGGCCGTATGAATCTCGCCGAGGCCGAAGCGATCCGCGATCTCATCGATGCGCAAACGACTGCGTCGGCGCGACAAGCCGTGAGCCAAATGCGCGGCGAGTTTTCAAATCAGCTGCAGCCGCTCAAAGACGAGCTGCTCAATGTGATCGTCGTGCTTGAATCCGCGCTCGAGTTTGTCGAAGACAATCTACCGCCAACTCAGATCGAGAGCGTGCGAAAAAGTTTGAGTGACATCACCGCTGATGTCGCAAAACTCGCCGACACTTTTCGCGCCGGTCACCTTATTCGCGGCGGTTTACGGGTTGCGATAGTCGGTCGCCCAAATGTCGGTAAGTCGAGTCTTTTCAACGCTTTACTTGGAAGCGAACGGGCGATTGTGACCGATATCCCCGGCACAACCCGAGACCATCTTCACGAACGATTTACTATCAACGACATTCCGATCTCGCTCATCGACACCGCCGGTTTGCGCGACACGACCGAGACTGTCGAGAGCATAGGAGTCGCACGCGCGAGGGCCGTGATGTCCGATGCCGACATCGTGGTAGTCATGCTCGATGCGAGCGAACCTGTTACGAAAGAAGACCTCGAAATCATCGACTCCGCCGGTGATCTAATTCATATCGTCGCCGCGAATAAAATTGACAAGCTCGAAGAAAGTGATTGCACAAAGATCATAGACCAAAAGCCAAAGACCATTCTTATATCTGCAAAAACCGGCGAGGGCCTCGACGACCTTAAACGAGCGATCATCGATCCGTTTTCGACCGACGAGATCAACACTGCCGGATTTCTCGTAACCGACGCGCGGCATCACGACTTACTGCTTCGGGCAAAAACCGAAATTGAACACTCAATCGAAAATCTCGACGCAAGATTGAGCGAAGAGATTACGCTTATCGGTTTGCACAACGCGCTTCGTTATCTCGGCGAGATCACGGGCGAAACAACAACCGAAGACATGTTGACGCGGATATTCTCAACTTTCTGTATCGGCAAATAATGATTTAAGGTATTCCGACTAGGTTTAGCGCATAGCGGCCTGTCAGACTGACCACAAAACACCCTACGATCATCAATATGATTCCCGGTGCAAACAGATCCGTAAATTTCAGTCCGCCTTCGCCGTAGGCCATTGCGTTTTGCGGTGTGCTTATCACAAAAGGCATACCAAACGACGCAGCAACAGCAACCAGAATAGCGGTGGATGGAGCCGGTATGATCGCCGTCGCGATCGGGATGAGCATTACAACGGTCGCCGTATTGCTCATGAGCGCCGAGAGTAAAGCGCTGACGAGGCAGATCACGAACAACGCCATCGTCGTGTTTAGCTGAGAAAACGGAATTGCTGCTGACAACGCTGCGACAAGGCCGGACTGTTCGAGCAGACGACCGAGCGTGATACCACCTGCGATCAACATCAGTGTTGACCAGTCGATCTTTAACAAGTCTCTTTTCGTGAGCATACCGGAGAGAAACAAAACCGCGGCCGACGATATTGCTATGACTGATGAGGGAACGCCGTGGACGGGTTCGCTGAGCCATAACAAAACCGTCAGGGAAATGATCGTGAGGAATTTCCACTGTCCAGTAATCTTTTCACCGTCGGGCTCGACGGTAATACTTTGGTGCTTCTTTGCCCAAATCTCTTGGTCACCGCGAACGCGGAACAGCAGCATCACGTAACTGAGCCCGAGCATTACAATTGTCAATGGAAGAGCGAATACCATCCAGTCAAAGAATGAAACGTGATATTTTTGGTCGATCGATGCGATCGCTATTGCGTTCGGGCCGGTTCCGATCGGCGTAGCGATCCCGCCAAGATTCGCCCCGAGCGCAACGGCGACCAGCACGACTCGCCTGATCAGATGGTCTTTGCCGAAATCCTGAAGGATGGGCCGGAGACAGGCCAGGATAAGAGCGGCCGCCGCAATATTTGACAGCCACATTGAGAGAAACCCTGTGATCAGTAATACGAATAGTAAAAACAGGGAAAGGGAATTTCCTGCCCGACGCAACGCAAAGTGCGCCAGCCATCGATCGATACCGTAGGCCGATGTTCCGACCCCGAGCGCGAACCCGCCGAAGAACAAGACCATAACCGGGTCTGCGGCCCAGGCGAGAACCGACCCGGCGGAGAATTTCGGATCAAGAGGCGCGAGCAACAGCGGGACGGATGCCCACAGCAAGAGGGTCGGAACAAAAGGCGGTGCTACTTCAGCCAGCCAAATGTAGAGACAAACGACCACTATGGCGCCGGCGCGCGCCATTACCGGCGATCGAACAAACGTAAGCGGAATAGCGGCTAACAAGGCCGCGATCAGTAGTCGATACGTCCAACGATTCATGTACCCTTGTCGCAGCGTCGAATGCCCGAAATCAGGCCGCCTTTACGGCGATCTTTGATTCACCGATCGCGGCTTTCTTCTTCATGAGCAGTGTTAGCACGCCATCCTTGAGCGTTGCGTCGACGCTTTCCGGGTCGATGTTAGCCGGAAGCCGAAGCTTGCGAAAGAATCTGCTGCTCGTCCATTCACTGTAGAACGTGGTGTCATCCTCACGTTTTTCGTCCATTTTGGCTTCACCGCTGACGATCAGGAAATTGTCCTTAACGCTAACCTCTATCTCTTCCGACTTAAAGCCCGGAGCCGCGATCATAACAGTTACCTTGTCTCCGGCCTCGAGAATTTTTGCCGGCGCTGTCCGTAGTAGTTCGGATTCGGCTCGAAACCAATCCTCAATGTGGTTTCCAAAAGTTGAACCACGTTCCATGAAAAAATCGTAGGCCCGGGCAGCGATGTCCTTCGTGATGTTTTCGAGCTTTTCGAGCAATGTTTCAAACTCAACGAAGGGCGGCATTTTGTTACTTTTTTCGGTTGGTAATAATTTTGTTTCTTGCTTACTCATAATAAAACTCCTGAGTTTAGTTACATCGGAGGCTTAATCAAAAAACACTGTTTGAGCTCTCCGAAACAACGAGATTCGCAATCGCTGTGCCTCAAAAAGTCCTGTAAAACGAGGTTGATCTACAATCCTGTGTGAGAAATCGCACGACTATGAGCCGTGACTGCGAAATTTTTAGCGAGGCGATAGCTATTGGAAACATCGAAAAATTGATTTAGAATCTTAACTTTCGCCTTTGGGTCAAAATGTTCGACGAGAATTTTGATGTGATTGTAATCGGTGCGGGGCATGCGGGCTGCGAGGCGGCGTCTGCAGCCGCGCGTCTTGGCTCCCAAACAGCGCTCGTTACGATCAATCTCGATCTTATCGGACAGATGTCATGCAATCCGGCGGTCGGCGGAATCGCCAAGGGGCACGTCGTGCGCGAGATCGATGCGCTCGGCGGCATCATGGGCCGAGTTATCGACCGAACCGGAATCCAATTTCGTCTTTTAAATCGTTCTCGTGGCCCGGCAGTTCAATCGCCTCGTGCTCAGGCTGACCGAAGCTTGTATCGAACCGAGATGCGCCGAGTGCTCGAAGCGACGACAAACCTGCATCTTCGCCAAGGGGTCGTGGTTGAGTTAATTATTGAAAACAATAGAGTTAGCGGTGTTGAGATGCAAGATACGCGTCGGTTTGGGGCAAAGGCAGTTGTCGTCGCCACCGGAACTTTTCTCAACGGCTTGATCCATTCCGGACGGCAAACATACTCCGCTGGTCGTGCCGGCGAGCCCGCGTCTATCGAACTAGCCGAAAGTCTGAAGAAACTTGGTTTCCCGGTTGGCAGACTCAAAACCGGAACGCCGCCTCGGCTGGACGGACGGACAATTGATTGGGATGCGTTTGAGCCTCAGCCGCCTGACGAAAAGCCTGTTGCGTTTTCGTTCGCAACCGAGAAAATCGAGCAAGATCAGATTCAGTGCTTCATTGGCTATACGGGCGATCGCCTTCATCAGGCGATTCGCGACAATCTGCATCAGTCGCCGCTTTATTCGGGGAAGATCAAAGGCGTTGGGCCGCGTTATTGTCCGTCGATCGAAGATAAGGTCGTAAAGTTTGCCGACAAAGATCGGCATCAACTTTTTCTCGAGCCGGAAGGGCACAACACAAACGAAGTATATCTGAACGGATTTTCGACCTCACTGCCGTCGGCCCTGCAGTTAGAATTACTACAGATGGTTCCGGGTTTTGAGAATGTAAAAATTATTCGTCCCGGTTACGCGATCGAGTATGATTTTGTCGATCCGCGCGAAATGCTTCCGACAATGGAGTCGTCACGGATGAACGGGCTTTTTCTCGCCGGACAGATCAACGGCACGACGGGCTACGAAGAGGCGGCCTGTCAGGGACTGATGGCAGGAATCAATGCGGCGTTTTCAACACAGGGCCGTAAACCTGTTATTTTACAACGAGATGAGGCCTATATCGGCGTACTCACGGATGACCTGATTCGACACGGAGTCGATGAGCCGTATCGACTATTTACTTCGCGGGCCGAAGCAAGACTAACCTTGCGACATGACAATGCAGATCAGCGGCTTTCGCCGAAAGGACGTGAAATTGGCCTTGTCGGCGACGGCGACTGGGGGCGATTCAACAAAAAGCGAGATCGAATTGCCGCTTTGCGAAACTCGCTGGACCACACTCGATTCAAACGTTCGACGGCAGAATACGCCGCCGTTTCGCAGATTGTCGGCTCTGATCTCGGCGATTCGTTTAATTTGTCGCAGCTGGCTATGAGACCAGGCGTCAAACAGGACTTGATCTTGCGTTTATTGAATGACGAGAGTGTACGGGTTTCCGAGCTTGAGACCGCGCTCGCTGATTCACTCTACAGCGGTTATATCGAAAAACAGCGAGTTGCTACAGAACGAGTAAATCATCACGATACATTAAAAGTACCGGAGAATTTCCAGTTCAAAACAATCGGCGGGCTTTCAAACGAGATGATTGAGCGGCTCGAACGAGCACGCCCTGCGAATTTTGCTCAAGTTCGCAACATTGCCGGATTGACTCCTGCGGCGCTATCTTCCGTATTGGTTCATTTAACTGCGAGTCAAACGTCTGCCAATTGACCGATCGTGGCACGTGCCACATCGGGTTCTATTATCGAAGATGTGGGACGTGCCACGTTTGTAACTAGCGATTTATCGGCGCACTGTGCTAATTTATAAATTCGTTAACAGATGGGCAAGATAATCGCAGTCGCAAATCAAAAAGGCGGCGTGGGCAAGACAACCACGGCCGTCAATCTCGCCGCAGCCTTAGCTGCCGAAGACCGAAAAGTGCTCCTCGTCGATGCCGACCCGCAAGCAAACGCGACCTCAGGCGCCGGAATCGCCCGAAACGTCTCTCGCAAAACGCTTTACGACGCTTTAGTGCTTGGCGAATCGCCGCGTGAAATGGTTATCCCAACGGAAATCCCAACACTCTGGGTGTTGCCGTCGGACAAAAATCTTGCTGGTGCCGAGGTTGAGTTGGTCGAGACGGAAAATCGTCACTACGTATTAAAAACTCTATTGGCGAGTGTAAAAGACTATTTTCACTACATAATTATCGATTGCCCTCCGTCGCTTGGCATTTTGACTGTAAACGGACTTACGGCCGCAGATTCGCTGCTTGTGCCTATTCAATGTGAGTATTACGCTCTCGAGGGTGTAACTGAACTTTTTGACACGCTCGCGAGACTGCGGCGCGAACTAAATCCAAATTTAACGATAGAGGGTCTTTTGCTGACTATGTTTGACGAGCGAACAAATCTCTCAACAGCCGTGGCGAAAGACCTGCGCGATTTTTACGGATCACAGGTTTTGGAGACCGTCATTCCGCGTAATGTCCGCCTTGCCGAGGCGCCTAGCTTTGGTCAACCGATAATGATTTATGATCCCAAATCACGCGGTGCCGAGAGCTATAACCAACTTGCAAAGGAGATTTTAAGAAATGGCGAGACAGTCGCTGGGGCGCGGGCTTAGCGCACTTTTAGGCGAAGATAAAACGACAGCAGCATCAGCTGATGCTGAGATTGATATCGATCTGATCGACCCTAATCCACAGCAGCCGCGAACACGATTTGCGGAAAGCAGCCTCGAAGAGCTTGCGCAGTCGATACGCGCGAACGGTGTGGTTCAGCCCATCGTTGTCCGTCCGAAAGGACAGCGGTATGAGATCGTGGCCGGTGAGCGGCGGTGGCGAGCTTCACAAAAGGCCGAAATGCGACGGATCCCGGCTGTTGTAAAGGAGGTTTCGGATGATAAATTGCTCGAACTTGCGCTCGTTGAGAACATCCAACGCCAGGAACTGAACCCGATCGAGGAAGCCAAGGCATATCGTAAACTTATTGATAACATTGGACTTACGCAGGAAATGGTGGCGGAACGAGTTGGTAAATCCCGCACGATTGTCACGACCGCGATGCGGTTGTTAAAGCTACCCGGCGAAATTCAAAAAAATCTCGAGGAAGGAAAATTATCAGCCGGACACGGTCGAGCATTGCTGATGACTGAAGATCCAAAAATTCAGAATTCGATTGCAAGAGCCATCATCGAAAAAGGCCTGTCGGTTCGAGAAACGGAACAGGCTGTAAAAAAAGGCGGAGCCCCAACATTAAAGACTGCAAATAAGAGCGTTACCAGAATAGTGGATCCAAACGTAAAGGTTGCCGAGACAAAACTGATGCGGACACTGAGCACAAACGTGAAAATCCTGCCGGCAAAAAAAGGAAAAGGTGGAAAGATCGAAATTGAGTATTACGGCGTTGATGATCTGAATCGAATATACGAAGTCATTATTAATAATAAAGGAGTTAACTGATGTCAAAGCGTTTGACGGAAATGGTCAGCTGTGCCGGTTGAGTGGCTAAACTCGCACCGAGCGACCTTGCTCAAGTTTTGAGCAAACTTCCGCCCCAGAATAACGAGAACGTGATCGTCGGATTTGAAAATTCGGACGACGCGGGCGTTTTTCGCCTTTCTGATGACACAGCGCTCGTGCAGACGGTTGATTTTTTTACGCCGGTAGCGGACGACCCGGAAATTTACGGCCGCGTTGCCGCGATCAACTCGCTCAATGACGTTTACGCTATGGGCGGAACGCCGATAAGCGCCTTGTCCATAGTATGTTATCCGCAAAAAGGTGACTGGGATGTGCTTGGGCAGATTCTCACGGGCGGACAGCAAGCAATGATCGAGGCCGGTGTGGTTGTCATTGGGGGACACTCGGTCGACGATCAGGAGATGAAATTTGGCTACGCAGTTACAGGCATCATCCACCCGAAAAGCGTTGTTACGAATGCAGGCGCAGTTGCGGGTGATGTGCTTATTCTGACAAAACCAATCGGCACAGGCGCGATCAACACCGCAGTAAAACATGGAGTTGTAAAACCGGAAACCGAGGCCGCCGCGATCAAAGCGATGACAACATCCGCAGCCGCGGCGTCAAAAGCAATGGTTGCGGCCAAAGCAAATTCATGCACGGACGTGACGGGCTTTGGATTGCTCGGGCATGCTTTTGAGATGGCGAAGGCGAGTAAAGTGACACTGCAAATTGACTCGTCAAAGGTTCCGCTTTTGCCGGACGTTTTAGAGTTGATCTCGCAAGGAATGTTGACCCGTGGCGACAAAAACAATCGAGTATATGTTGGCGACACGGTAAGGTTTGCTGCCAGGGTGTCTGGTGAAATGCAGAGCGCGTTATTCGATCCGCAGACGGCCGGTGGTTTGCTGATCAGTTTGCCGGAAGAAAATGCGGCGGGTTTTTTGGCAGAAATACCTGATGCGGTTTTGATTGGCCGTGTCGTTAGTCACGGCGAGCATTTTATAGGGGTGAGTTAGTTGTTTCTTTTTATCTTCGAATCGATTGGTACATCCGAGCTAATCCTCGTCGGCATTGTCGCGCTCATTTTCCTCGGGCCGCGTCGTCTGCCCGAGATCGCGAAAAAGATCGGCAAGATCACGGCTGAGTTTCGCGGCACGGCGAACGAGTTTAAAGAGACTTGGAAGCGCGAAGTTAATTTTGACGAAGAAGCTAAAGCATTTGACCTCAACAGTTTAGAAGCAGAAACCGAAACTCGTAAACCTGAGTTACCGGTAGCTGATTCAATTGAACTCGTAGAAAAACCGACGATAAAAGAGGTAGATGCTGCTGCTTTTGCAAACCTAAAGCCAACAGAAACGAATCAGACAGAAGCACAAACCGAGATTGAAAACGACAAAAAAAACTGGCTCTAGTTGATGGAAGATTTAGATAAGGAAAATGAACAGCAATCCGGCGGTCAGATGTCGTTTCTCGAACATCTCGACGAGCTGCGCAAACGGCTCGTCAATTCAGTCATCATTATAGTTATTGCTTTTGTTGTATGCTTCGCTTTTTCCGATGAGATCTTTGCGTTTTTAGAAGTGCCGGTTCGCCGTGCGTTGTCTGAGGCGCAGCGGCGCGAAGTTCCGGTGACGGGACTTACCGGCGACGAACGCGTGCTTCCGCTCAATAGTCTTAAAGAAGGCGACCGTGGACGTTTTGTTTTCTCAGAATCGACTAAATTGGGAACCGGCGTGATTCAGCCCGGTGGGTCGGTTGACTCGGTTGTAGTTCGGGACACGGACGGAGAACTTTCGTTGTTTACGGACGAACCGATCTACACAAGTAACGCGGTTATACCTAAGGGTGTCCGACTGCCGGTAAAGCTCGCCCAGGACGTGAACTCCGAACTTAGTGACGAAAAGCTGATCGTAACAACCGCTCAAGAGTCTTTTACTCTCTTTGTGACGGTGTCGCTCTATTCCGCGATTGCTGTCTCAATACCGCTGTTACTGATACAGGTTTGGGGCTTTATCTCGCCGGCGCTTTATCGGCACGAACGGGCATATGTGGTTCCATTCGTTCTTCTGTCGACCATTTCGTTTGTCGGCGGTGCGGCTTTTGCTTACTACATACTTTTTCCACCGGCTGTCGGTTATCTGCTCGGCCTGGCCGAAGAATTTCGGCCGCTTTTGCGCGCCACGGACTACTTCGACCTTATTACTCTGATCATGTTGGCCATGGGGCTGATCTTTCAAATGCCCGCGATTACCTATGTTTTGAGCCGCATAGGTGTAGTTTCCGCCGACTTTTTGATTAAAAGCTGGAAGCTCGCGCTCGTTATAATTTTGATTGTCGCAGCGGTGGTATCGCCAACGGGCGACATACCAAATTTATTGCTTTTTGCGACCCCGATGATGGTGCTTTACTTAGTTTCGATCTTTATCGCGTGGCTGTTTGGCAAGAAGCGGCAGACCGACGCGTCTGCTTGACATCAAAGCAACCATCAAAGCTCCAAAATCATCTTGAAATTGAAGCATTTACTGTCTAAAATCAAATCTTTGGAAAATTAGGTTTAGTTAGGTTGTTTCAGAACAGGGAGTTTTAGGTTATGTCGAGATTTAGTTTTATCAGAGTCACATTGTTTTCGGTGATTGTTTTGGCGATAGCATCGCTTGGTGTCCTGGCGCAGCCTCCTGACAAGGGCACGAAGCCAAGCGAAGACCCGACTGATAAGGCCCGCAACGTCAAACCGGAGCTTAAGAACGTCTATAAAAAATGGCTCGATAACGATGTTCAATACATCATCACCAACGAAGAGAAAAAAGCATTCAAGGCGTTGGCGACTGACGAAGAGCGTGAGAATTTTATCGAGAATTTCTGGCGCCGCCGCGACCCAAATCCCGACACTGAAGAAAACGAATACCGCGAAGAATACTATGAACGCATAGCATACACCAACGAGCATTTCACATCCGGGATTCCGGGTTGGAAAACTGACCGGGGCCGTGTGTACATCGCACATGGCAAGCCTGACTCAGTCGAGTCTCATCCGTCCGGCGGCGCGTATGATCGCCCGAGTTATGAGGGCGGCGGATCGACGACGACTTATCCATTTGAGGTTTGGTTTTACAGACATTTGGACGGGATTGGCGACGGCCTTGAAATTGAATTTGTTGACCCGACAGGAACGGGCGAGTATCGCCTAGCTCGCGATGCAAGCGAAAAAGACGCCCTGAAATATGTCCCCGGCGCCGGACTTACAACCGCTGAATCGCTCGGCCTCGGCGACAAGGCTGATCGCGTCTCGGGTATCGGCAATAACAACAGGTATCAGCGCGAACAGGACTCGCCATTCCGCAAACTTGAGATTCAGACGGGTCTGATGAGGCCGCCGTCGGTTAAGTTCGGCGATCTGCAAACTCTGGCCGGCGGCGATTCTTTCAGTATTCTTGACAAAGATCCTGTCGATTTCGACCTTCGTGTTGACTTTTTCCGACAGTCGGATGACCGCGTGATAACGGCCTTCACAATTCAAACCTCAAACAAAGAGCTGCAGTTTGAGGAAGTCGGCGGTCTTAAACAAGCGTCGATGAACATCTTCGGCCGCATCACGGCCGTGTCCGGCAAGCGCTCTGGCATTTTCGAAGATTCTGTCACCTCGACCGCAACGACCGAAGAGCTGAACGAAGCTCGTGATCGAAAATCGGTTTATCAAAAGGCAATCGCTCTCACGCCCGGAACGTACAAGGTTGATGTCGTCGTTCGCGACGTTGGCACTGGTAACCGTGGTATTCGCAATCTTGGTTTTGTCGTTCCTAAGTATGACGAGAAAAAACTCTCGACCTCGTCGCTGATCATGGCTTCGAAACTTCGTGTTACAAACGAACGTGACATCGGTCAGCAGTTTGTGATCGGCAACGCGAAGGTGATACCAAACCTTACGGGCATTTACAGACAAGGTCAGGAAGTCGGTCTCTACATGCAGGTTTACAATGCCGGCATTGACCAGACGACACTGCGTCCGGCGGTTGATGTCGATTATGTTTTGACGAGAGACGGCAAAGAACTGCTGCGACAAAAAGAAGATTGGAGCGGTCTAAGCGACTCGGGTCAGCGGCTGACTCTTGCGCGGCTATTGCCAACGGCTGGACTAACGCTCGGTGATTATGAACTGAAAGTTTTTGTAAAAGACCGAGTCGGCGGACAGGTGATCGAGAATAAAGGCAAGTTTACGATCACGCAGTAAAAACATTTACTAATTAATTTATGTGAGGCGTCGTTGAAAAACGGCGCCTTAATTTTTTCGTTTTGCTTCGATGACCGAAGAATTACGGCCTTCGCTGGTTGCAAAGATCGACGAGCCACTTGCGCTATAACAAACTGATTCGCCACCGCTACGTTTTCCGAGATCGATACGCGTCGGCTCTTGTTTCCAGATCTCGTCAAACTGCGAAACGGTTTCTGGCAGCGACCATTCGTAGGCTTGCGAGTAATCGCAGATCACCATGCGGCGACCATCGGGCGAAATATCGCCGCCGGTCACAAAGCCGTTTGGTATCGCTGGCACTGATATTTCGCGCATTTTTTCGGCTCGCTGAATTTGGGCTTCCCCAAAGGTTGGTTTTAATCGATAAACACCGGCGGGTCCGCTTACGCGTTTAGTTACAACGTAGATGTCGCCCGATTTCGGCTCGACCATTAAGGTCTCTGCGTCCTGATCGAAATCCGGATAAACAAATCTGACAGTTTCAACCGCCTCTATCGCGAGAGAATTCTTTCTCGTTGCGAGAGCTGTAGTGTCCGATATTGTCGGTTCTGCCACGCGATAGACAAAATGCTCGCGTCGTTTGAGTTTGTTGTCACCGATCTCACCGATATACAAAAAACACTTTCCTGTTTTGTCTTTGTAAGCCGCGATATCTTCCCAATCGACGTTCTCGATGTTTGCAATACGCCAAGTACCTTTGTTAGTCCCCTCAAGATCAAGTGCATAAATATAAGCGTCGTCGCCTGAGTCATTGTGAGTCCACAAAATATTCTGCTGACACCGCGACGCCGCAAGACCACTGCTCTCATCGATGGCCGGCGATTTTATTTTGCCAATGACCTTTGGGGACTCGTACGCCGAGTTCGAGGCGGACAAATTTGGATTTGTGGATACTCCGGTGCACGAAGACAAGACACAAACTGGCACCGCGGTAAGTATGACAAAGCACGCGATTTTAGCTATAGTTTTCAGCAGCATACAGAACGTATTTTTACATTATATCGTAAGACAAAGTGGTACGCGGCATTACGCAGATTTGTTCTTTCACGAGCACGGGTAAGGGATGATAGTCGGAACCGAATGGTTGATCGAGGCAGCAGGGTGTGAGGCAGCCGCATTGCGCGATGAAGTTGCGCTTCAAAGACTAATGTCGCACGTAGTTGACGATCTCGGTCTCAAGACCGTTGGTTCCGTCTGGCACAAATTCGATGGCGAGGGTGGCGTCACCGGCCTTATCGCGCTTACCGAGTCGCACCTTGCGTGCCATACGTATCCCGAGCACGGCATTGCGACATTCAATCTATATTGCTGCCGAACACGCCCCGAGTGGGATTGGGAGGTAAATCTTAGGACGCTGCTTGGAGCGATAGATGTTTCGGTCGCAAAGATCGAACGAGGCGATTCCTCGACTGAGATTCCGAATTCCGCACTCCGAATTCCGCACTCAAAATCTGTTGGAGGTGACGCTTGACGACACTTGCGGCCCAGTGTCCGTCATGCGCGGCGCCGGTTGAGTTTAAGGCCGGTTCGTCGCTGGTCGTTGTGTGTGCATTTTGCCGCTCGGCGATTGCTCGCACGGATCGCGGGCTCGAGGACATCGGCAAGGTTGCCGAGATCGTCGAAAGCCAGTCACCGCTAAAGCTTGGATTAAAAGGTATTTACAACGGCAATAGGTTTGAGCTGACCGGCAGAGCACAGATCAAACATGAGCTAGGCGGCGTCTGGGACGAGTGGTACGCAACATTCTCAAACGGCTGGGTCGGCTGGCTCGCCGAGGCTCAAGGGCGATTTTACCTGACGTTTTATCAACCGCTGCCGGAGGGCGGACAACTGCCGACGTTCGCTGGTTTGCAGCTCGGGCAGATCGTCAGCGAGATACCGAGTCAGACGCCATTGATGGTTCAGGAGAAAGGTCGTGCGACGACAATCGCGGCCGATGGCGAGATCCCATACAAACTCGTACCCGGCGAGCAGTTTGAATATGCGGACCTCGCAGGCAAACAAAACGCTTTTGCGACGATAGATTACAGCATTGATCCGCCGTGGGCGTTTGTCGGTTCTCAGGTGACGCTCGACGAGATCGGTTTAGCAGACGCAAAGCCGGTTACGCGCGAGGCAAAGCGAGTCACGAGTGCAGTGATGGGCTGTCCGAATTGCGGCGGTCCGCTGTCGCTCACCGCACCCGACAGCGCAATGCGCGTTACTTGTCCGAATTGCATCTCACTGCTCGATGTCAACGAAGGGAAACTAACATACCTAAAATCACTGACACCACCGGCGGACGCGCCCGACTTTGTCGCGCCGATCGGGGCCGAGGGCACTTTTGCGGGCGATGTGAAAGTCAAGATCATTGGTGCGACGGTGCGCAGCGTGACATTCGACGGCGTCAAATATTTTTGGCACGAATATCTGCTTTACAATCCGACCATCGGTTTTCGCTGGCTGGTGCATTCGGACAATCACTGGAATTTTGTTGAGCCTGTCAACGCTGCCGAGGTTGACCAAAAAGAGATATTCGGTGCGATTCGAAAGGTCGTTTACAACGGAACAACCTACAAAATATTTCAGGACGCGCCTGCGACCGTCGAGTATGTAAAAGGCGAATTCTACTGGCGCGTCGAACAGGGCGAGATTGTTCGTGCCGTCGATTACGTCGCCGCGCCGCTCATGCTCTCGCAGGAAGTCTCGGCGAACGAAGTCAACTGGTCCGTCGGCACATACATGACGAACGACGATGTTGAAAAAGCGTTCGGCATCGCGGGCTTGCCAAAACCTTGGGGCGTCGGCCCGAATCAGCCGTTTACGGGCCAGTTTTATTACACTTGGGGAGCTCTGCCGACGCTCGCGTTGCTTGTTGTTGCGTTGTTTATGATCCCATTCACGGGCTTAACGAGCACGGTGCTTAACGAAACCCTAACGATGCCATCGTCCGCCACACCGCAGGTGCAGTTCAGCCAGCCGTTTGAGATAAAGGGCAATCGGAATATTCGCATTTCGGCGTCCGCGCCGGTGAATAATTCGGCGGCCGACCTCGACGTCGATCTCATCAACGATCAAAGCCAGGAGATCGAGTCGGTCAGTATCCCGATCTCGTATTACCAGGGCGTCGAGGACGGCGAAAGCTGGTCCGAGGGTAGCACCGGCAACGACGCAACTTTGTCGTCACTGCCCGCCGGTAAATACACGCTTCGCGTCGAAGGCACGACCGAGAACGTTCCCGCGCCGCTGCCAATTACGCTCAAGGTCGAGCAAAACGTAAATCGCGGCGTAAACTTTTGCTGCGCGTTTCTTATACTCGCAATTGTTCCGATCCTGGGATTGTTTCGCAAGTTTTCGTTCGAGCGCAGCCGTTGGCGTGACAGCATGTTCGGTTCGTCGAGCAGCGGCTCGGATGATGAGTAGGTAAATTTATGTTGAAAAAACTTTACTTGGTATTTGCCGGCGGCGTTCTGCTGACATATTCGGCGGCAGCGTGGTTGGGTTGGGAAGTCGCAAATTCCGGCAGCCGCTCGCGTCTCGGCACGCCGTTTTTTTATACAGGTTTTAGAGGAGGAAAATAATGTTAAGTCTGACAAACTTTGGCACGCTCGCTATGATCGTTAAGCTCGAAGATCTTTTGCCCGTTGCGGCAACCACGGTCATCTTCGTCGCGATCGGGCTAATCGTCTTTCTGATCGCGTTTTTGTTGGTGGTACTGCTGTCGCCGTTTTCGGTAAAAAAAGAGATCGAAGAAGACCATAACACGGCGCTCGCTATCATCATCGGCGCCCTGATCATCGGTATCGCGATGATAATCGCTTCAGCGATACAAGGAAACTAGGGATTCAAACAGGATAGGCAGGGTGAGCAGGATAATTGCTTTTCTCTATCCTGTCGATCCTGTCCATCCTGTTTGAATTTCTAACATGAAACGCGCCCCGCTACTTTTTCTCAACGTATTTGTCATCGCAACGTGCGGGCTGATCTACGAGCTGCTTGCCGCAACGCTCTCGTCGTACGTGCTTGGCGACAGCGTCACGCAATTCTCACTTATAATCGGCATTTATCTCTTTGCAATGGGCGTCGGCTCGTACCTGTCGAAGTTTATTGACAAAAATGTTGCGGAAAAGTTTATCGAGATCGAATTGAGCGTTGCGGTGATCGGCGGCTTTTCGGCGCCGCTATTGTTCTTTGCATTTGCGCATCTGTCGTATTTCGCCTTCGTTTTATATGGCGTGGTTTTTATCATCGGCACGCTCGTCGGTCTCGAAATCCCGCTGCTGATGCGCATATTAAAGGATGAGCTCGACTTCAAAGATCTCGTCTCTCGCGTCCTCGCATTCGATTACATCGGCGCTCTCGCGGCGTCGCTTCTTTTTCCGATCTTTCTCGTTCCGCGATTAGGTTTGAACCGGACGTCACTAATTTTCGGCATGCTCAACGCTGCCGTCGGCATCTGGGCAACGTGGCTTTTGCTGCCTTTGTTGAAACGCAATGTTACGCTCATGCGCGTAAAAGGTTTTATAATTCTCGTGTTGCTCGCCATCGCGTTTATCAAAGCCGATCGCCTGACGACGCTCGCCGAGGACGCGCTGTTCACTGATAACATCATCTTTGCAAAAAGCTCGCCGTACCAGCGCATCGTCGTCACAAAAGGCAAGACGGGCTACTCGCTTTTCCTCAACGGTAATCTGCAATTCAACTCATTCGATGAATACCGCTATCACGAGGCTCTCGTCCACCCCGCATTTGCCGCATTTAACGGCGACGCAAAACGCGTGCTGGTCCTCGGCGGTGGCGATGGTCTCGCGGTGCGCGAAGTTTTGAAATACAAGACCGTTGATTTTATTCAGCTTGTCGATCTCGATCCTGAAATGACACGCGTCGCGCACGCCGTACCTGCGCTCGGCGAGCTAAACAATCATTCGCTTGACGACCCGCGAGTTCACATAACAAACACCGACGCATACGTCTGGCTCGATCAGGTGCAAACCGAATCTTTCGATATCGCGATCGTCGATTTTCCCGACCCCAACAACTTCGCCCTCGGTAAGCTCTACACGACGCGGTTCTACAATTTATTAAAATCGAAACTCCGACCCGACTCGTCGGTCGTCATTCAAACAACCTCGCCGCTCATCGCGCGCAACTCGTTCTGGTGCGTGATGAAAACCCTCGAAGCGAGCGGCTATACTGTCAAACCATTTCAGACAACCGTGCCAAGCTTCGGCGTCTGGGGCTTCGCTCTCGCGAAAACACAGCCGTTCGAAACACCGACGAAACCGCCAGCCGACATCAGCCTTCGATTCCTAAATAATGAAATATTTGCGTCGATGTTCGAGTTTCCAACCGATACGTCGCAACCGGCTGAAGAGCTTGAGATCAACCGACTCGACAATCAGGCGCTGGTTCGCTACTACGAATCAGAATGGCGGCGCTTTGAGCAGTGAGAGAAGAACTCAAACAGGATTTACAGGATAAACAGGATGAAACACGAGGAATTAACGGCGACTATATTGAAATGTTGTTTCGAGGTTTCTAACGAGCTCGGCGCTGAGTTTTTAGAGTCTGTTTATGAAAAAGCACTTATTGTAGCCCTTTCACAACAAGGTTTGAATGTTAACTCGCAAGTTGGGTTGAAAGTAAATTTTCGCGGCGTGATTGTACGTGATTTTTATGCAGACTTGATCGTCGAAGAGAGGGCTTTGATCGAAATTAAAGCAGTTAGTAAACTCTCTCAGGATCATAAAGCCCAAGTAATCAACTATCTGAATGCGACTGGTTTTGAAGTTGGCCTGCTTGTAAATTTCGGCACATCTCGTGTGGAGTTTTTCAGATTTCGTCCAAGCGACCACCCTGAACATCCTGTTAATCCTGTTTGAATTAATCTGTGAAACTAAGTCGTCGCGAAATTTTAGCCACATTCCTCGGTGCGCCGGTTGCTTTAGCGGCGTGTCGCGATGTTTCAACACGTAAATTTCCTGAAGGTGAGATCGTTGGACAAAATGCAGTGCTCGGACACATCTTGCGCGAGGGCCGCACATTCGAAGTTCCCGCAGATAATTGGGAAAACAAGAGAGTTGCGATCATCGGCGGCGGCGTCGCGGGTCTGACGGCGGCGTGGAAATTAAGACGAGAGAACTTTCACGATTTTGTTTTGCTTGAGTTAGAACGCGAGATCGGCGGCACGTCACAGAGCAGCGTTGGCAATCCCGTCAGCTATCCATGGGGAGCGCATTATCTGCCGGTGCCATTTAAGGAAAACACTGAACTAATCGAGCTGCTTGACGAGATGTCGCTCATCGATGGACGCGGAAGCGATGGCGAGGTGATTGTCAAAGAACAATTTCTTTGTCGCGAACCCGAGGAGCGCGTTTTTTACAAAGGCCGATGGTACGAGGGTTTGTATCTGCACGTCGGCGAGAGCGATGAAGACAAACGACAGTTTGCTGAGTTTCAAAAACGAATCGACTATTGGGTGAAGTGGCGCGACGCGTCGGGAAGACGCGCGTTTGTTGTTCCGATAGCGACGTGCTCGAACGATGCGGAGGTTACGCAGCTCGATAAGGTCACGTTTGCTGAATGGCTGCGGCAAAATGGATTTACGAGTGAGCGGCTAATTTGGTATTGCGACTACGCGTGTCGCGACGATTACGGTTTGAAACTAGAACAAACGTCAGCGTGGGCCGGACTTTTTTATTTTTGCTCGCGTGTTCGTAAGAGCGGTGTCGAATCGCAAGCCTTCATAACTTTTCCCGAAGGCAACGGAAGGTTTGTAAATCACTTTTTTGAAAAGGTAAAAGGTCCCGTTCGTGGATCTCAAATGGTTGTTTCAATCGTGCCGACGCAGAATGGCGTCGATGTGATCTGCTTAGATAGCGGCGAACTTCGCGGCATCCATTGCGAACGCGCGATCTTTGCATCGCCGCTGTTTACAGCGCCGTATGTGATACGCAGCTTTCGCGAAGACGCGCCGTTTGCGGCCGATCAGTTTCAACACAACGCATGGTTTGTCGCAAACTTATTTTTGAAAGACCGTCCAAAGGCGCGTTTCACAAAAGATTATCCGCTTGCCTGGGACAACGTCATTTACGAGAGTCCGTCGCTTGGCTATGTGACTGCAACGCATCAGAAGGGCATCGACTACGGCCCGACCGTTTTGACGTATTATTATCCGATGTGCAAAGACCCAAACGCGCGAACCACGCTCTTCAATTATGATTGGAAACAGCTTACCGACGTTTGTCTCTCGGATTTATCGCGCGCACACAGCGATATTTACGATCTAACGGAGCGCATCGACATTATGCGTTGGGGCCACGCGATGATCAGCCCGCGGCCAAACTTTATCTGGACCGGCGTTCGTGAAAAAGCCATGAAACCATATCGCAATATTCACTTTGCTCACACAGACCTGAGCGGCATCGCCCTTTTTGAAGAAGCGTTTTATCATGGCCTACGTGCTGCGTCAGAAGTTTTAACCGCAGAGACGCAGAGACGCGGAGATTGATATGCAGCGAGTTGATTACGTCGATACGACTGTCGCAGATGAATCGTCTTCCGATTTCTCAGCGTCTCAGCGTCTCGGCGGTTCAAATGACCGTTGGCTGTTTTCACGAGAGATTGACCTGACTGTTTTTCTCGGCAGTGCGGTCGTGGCGCTGATGTTGCTCGCGGTCGGCTGGCAGCTCGGCATCTTGAATGAAGATTCGCCGGATTGGACTTGGATAACGGCGGTGCTGCTGATCGATGTCGCGCATGTTTGGTCGACGAGCTTTCGAGTTTATTTTGACACGGCGGAATTTAAACGCCGATTCTGGCTGTATCTGCTCGTACCGGTGTTTGGTTACGCGGTCGGCGTCGCGCTGTATTCTGAGGGCGAACTCGTTTTTTGGAAAGCGCTTGCGATCGTCGCGGTGTTTCACTTTGTTCGGCAACAATATGGCTGGGTCGCGTTATACAGAAGAAAGTTGAATGAAACCGCGAGATGGACTTGGTGGATCGACGCGGCAGCGGTTTATCTCGCGACAATTTATCCGCTCGCGTTTTGGATGACGCAGCTGCCGCGTGAATTTCATTGGTTTGTGCAAAAAGATTTCTTCTCGCTGCCAATACTCGTCGAGCAAATTCTCTTTCCGATCTACGTCGTCGCACTCGCGGCGTATTTTGCAAAGTCGATCTATCAATATTTCACAACCGGATTCTTAAACATCGGCAAAGACATTGTCGTCGCGACGACGGCGATTTGCTGGTACGTCGGCATCGTATTTTTCAACTCGGACTACGCGTTCACGGTGACGAACGTTATCATCCACGGCGTGCCGTATTTTGCGCTAATCTACTTTTATGCTCGAGTGCGGCGCGAAACGGCTGGGCCTTTTTACCGAGCGTTCTCGCAGAACTGGGTGATTTTTCTCACGACGCTGTGGGCGCTCGCGTATGTGGAAGAATTATTTTGGCACCGCGGCGTTTGGCACGAGCGGCAATGGCTTTTCGGCGATGATTGGAATTGGGAAAATATAAAGATGTTCCTCGTCCCGCTCCTCGCGGTGCCGCAACTCACGCACTACGTGCTCGACGGTTTTATCTGGCGACGGAAGAGCAACCCAAATCTCAATTTCATCTAGCCCAAAAGGAAATAGCCACGAATGCACGAATAAAAAATTTCTTTTCAGATTCGTGCATTCGCGGCTATTTCGTTAGTTCAATTCAGCTGCGCGAGCTTCTCGGCGGCGGCTTCGAGCGTCTCATCCTTTTTGCAAAAGCAGAATCGCACCATTTGCGAGCCTAACTTTGTGTCGTGATAAAACGACGAGCCCGGAATAACGGCGACGCCGATCTCGCGGATCAGGTGTTTTGTGAATTCAATATCGTTGGCAAAACCAAACTCCGAGATATCGGCCATCACGTAATATGCGCCTTCGGGGTAGTCACATTTGAAACCCGCGTTCTGCAGCACCGGCACGATAAAGTCGCGCTTGCGTTGATACTCACGCTGCAACTCTTCGTAATAACTCGGCGGCAAACTTAAAGCGTAAGCACCGGCGTGCTGCAGACAGTTTGCGGCGCCGACTGTCAAGAAGTCATGAACTTTGCGAATTGCGCCGGTGATGTCGGGCGGTGCGATGCAGTAACCGACACGCCAGCCGGTTACCGAATAGGTTTTTGACATCGAATTGACGACAACAGTTCGCTCACGCATGCCGTCGAGCGTCGCCATCGATATATGCGCGGTGGTCAGTGGTCGGTGGTTAGTGGTGAGGGGCAGATCATTCTCAGTTTTCCGTTTTCCATTGTCCGTTGTGTATATGATGTGCTCGTAGATCTCGTCGGTAAAACACAACGCGTCAAACTCGTTGCAGAGCGATGCGATGAATTCCATTTCGTCACGCGTGAAAACTTTACCGGTCGGGTTATTCGGGTTGCAGATAATGATCGCTTTTGTGCGCTCGTTAAATGCAGCGCGTAGCTCATCACGGTCAAAATAAAAACCATCATCGCCCGGACGCAAAGGAACAAACCGCGGCGTCGCGCCCGAGATGATCGCGTCGGGCATGTAATTTTCGTAATACGGGTCAAAGATGACAGCTTCCTCGCCGGGGTCGATGGTCGCCATCGCGGCCGCTATCATACCCTCGGTCGAGCCGCATGTGACGGTGATCTCACTTTCAGGATCGATGTCGAGACCGAGAAACCATTTTGTCTTTGCCGCGATCGCGTCGCGAAACGATTTCACGCCCCACGTGATCGCGTATTGATTGTGATCGTCGTCGATGGCGTCTTTTGCTTTTTGCTTTATGTCGGCCGGCGCCGGCCAATCGGGAAAACCTTGCCCAAGGTTTACCGCGCCGTGTTTGACCGCTTCACGCGACATCTCGCGAATGACCGACTCAGTAAACGACGCGGCCTTACTTGAAATTCGATGCTTTGAAATTCTCGGGTGGGACATAAACCTATTTTTCAGCGAGGCTCAGATTTGAAGGTTGCGTAGAAAACTTGTTGTCGATCACAGCCTGTTCGTCGGCGATAGCCTCCTCGACATTGGCGAGGTTGGCCTCTGGCAGAAATTCATTAAATGTTTGGCGCAGAGCCAACTCGTCGTTTGGAGTGACCGCCAACTGGAACGCCGATAACATCCGAGCAACTTCATCCTTTGCAAAAGTTGCAATCTTACCGACAAAAATTTTTGGATGACGCGTCTTTAGCAGATTTTCGCCGGTGATCTCGAGTTCCTCAAACAGCTTTTCGCCATCTCTGATGCCCGTAAACACTATATCGACGTCCTCATATGGCGTGAGGCCCGACAGGCGGATCATGTCTTCGGCAAGGTCGAGAATCTTAACCGGCTCGCCCATATCGAGCACAAAAATTTCACCTCCGCGCCCAAGCGCACCGGCTTGCAGCACGAGCTGCGACGCTTCGGGAATGGTCATGAAGTATCGCGTCATATCCTTGTCCGTGACGGTCAGAGCTTCGCCTTTGCGAATCTGCTCGCTGAATATCGGCACAACCGAACCGGCCGAACCGAGCACGTTGCCAAAGCGAACGGCGATGTAGTTTGTTGCGTAAGTTTGATTCAAATCCTGCACGACGATCTCGGCGACGCGTTTTGATCCGCCCATGATCGACGTTGGATTTACAGCTTTATCGGTCGAGATCAGAACGAAATCACTCGAGCCAAACTCTCCCGCCAGTTTACCTACGAGCTGTGTAGCAAAGACATTATTCTTGATTGCCTCGCTCGAGTTTATCTCCATCAGCGGCACGTGCTTGTGCGCGGCAGCATGGAAGATCCGATCGGGCCGATGCTTTTCAAAGATTTCGCGCATGCGCGCTTCGTCGCTGATGTCGGCAATGAGAGGCACGCACTCGACCTCAGTATTTCCAAGCTCGCGCATTATCTGGAAAAGAAAAAATTCTGCTCGCTCCACAAGCAGAATTCTTTTCGGTTCGTAACTAATGATCTGTCTGACCAACTCAGAACCGATTGAGCCGCCGGCGCCAGTGACCAAGACGGTTTTGTTGCCGAGGAATTCGTGCAGATTTTTGTCTTCTAATTCAACCGGCTCGCGGCCAAGCAAGTCTTCGATCTGCACGTCGCGAATACGACTGATGGAAATTCGACCGTGCGCGATCTCGTTGAGGCTCGGCACGATCTGCGTTCTTAAAGATATCGAGCTGCAAAGATCGACGACGCGGCGAATTTCTTTTCCTTGCGCGTGATCAATCGCGATGACCACCTGTTTGATTTCGAGTTCATCGACTAGTCGCGGCAGATCGTCGGTCGTGCCGAGAACCTTGATGCGGTTTACGCTGCCGCCGACCTTGTGATTGTCGTCATCGACAAAGCCGCAGATCTCGAGCTCGCCATCGACGCGCCCGAACATTTCCTTTGCCAAGGTTGCGCCCATTCTGCCGGCGCCGACTATAAGCACCTTTCGACGCTTGATACGACGGCTACCTGAGACGTAGCGATTTTTGTCCTTCAATTCGTAAAACGCCCGCCTCAGAATACGCAAACCTAAAAGACCGCCGAATGCAAGAACCGTGTCTATCAAAATTACAGATATCGGTATTTGCCAAAGATTAAAGTCGCTGTATGTCAGCAAAAAGCGAAATGCGAGCAGAATAACCGCCGAGATCGCCGCCGCCTTTAAGAAAACTTCGATGTCCTTAATGCTGACGTATCGCCAGATCAACGTGTAGGCTCCGACTAGAAAAAGTGCAGAGAACTGAACCAGAACGACAAATGGCAACTGTCGCAGGGCCGTTTCCGAGTAGAATTCGCCGACCTGAATGTTTATTGCGGGCGAATATGCAATAAAAAAAGCCGCACACAACACCGCCAAGTCAGCCAAAAACTGCAGCGGCCGTCGCAGTAGCCACAGACTCTCCCTTACTTTATCGTCTTTAACCATTATCGGTGCAACAAATCACCAAGAGCTTGTTTATATTGAAGTTACATTGCATAAGGTCTGTCTGTCAATTAAATTCATTTAGGAGAAGGGCGGTCATATCGCGTCTAAATTGCATCGAAGCAATGCGATTCGGCCACGGAAAATGATTGTATCAACTGGGGTATTTGCGTTAAACTTCTAGCCTGCAACTCGTGAAGTGAGGTATTAGTGATAAAAATGAAGTTCTTATTATCGATTATTGTTACGTTTTTACTTTTTGGAGCAGTCCCGGCTCAGAATGTGCCGGTCGACATGGAAAAGGCCAAGGGTTACCAGCTTTACCCCGGCGATGAAATAACTGCAAAAGTCCTCGGCGAAGACCAATTCGATTTTGTTGCGACCGTTAATGAGGACGGCAAGATCGAGGTTCCATTTTTTGACAAACCGGTTGACGCAAAATGCCGCACCGAACGCGAGCTTCGCGCCGACATAACGCAGTTGCTTTCGAAATATCTGCGTTCGCCGCAGCTCAGTTTGCGCATCACCGATCGCAAAAGCCGTCCCCCCGCAACTATCTACGGCGAAGTTCGCACGCCGCAGCAGGTTTTGCTAATGCGCAAAGCGTCGCTCGTCGAGTTGCTCGCATTCTCCGGCGGCGTTACGGAGGAAGCGGGCGGAACGATCCAGGTTTTTCGGACTCAGCAACCACTGTGCACGGATGGCACGGAAGAAAATATTTGGAAAAACGATTCGAACGACCCGACCAGCGTTCCGTCGAGAATATACAGCCTCGCAAGCGTAAAGTCCGGTAAAGAAGATGCGAATCCGATCATTTATCCAGGCGACGTTATCGTCGTGCAAAAGGCTTCGCCTATTTACATTACCGGCGAGGTATTGGCGCCGCAAGGCATTTATCTCAAAGAAGGCGGCATGACTCTTACAGAGGCGATCGCAAAAATTGGCGGCCCGCGACCCGGAGCGAAGACAAAAGACATCAAAATTTATCGTTTGAAAAGCGCTAATTCGAAAGAACGAGAGGTGATCTCGGCCAATTACGATTTGATAAAAAGCGGAAAGCAAAAAGACCCGATACTCGAACCTCAAGACATTATCGAGGTCGACAAAGCTAAGGACAGCATTGCCCAATCGATCTTGAAAATAGCGGTAGGAGCGGGACGACAGGCCGTTGGCAGTCTTAGCGGCGGCGTCGGTTATCGCGTGCTTTATTAATTGTAAATTTCGTCTATCAGGTCGCGATATTTTTCGTTGATAACGCGACGCTTAACTTTCAACGTCGGCGTCAATTCGCCATTCTCGACCGTGAGTTCATGTTCGAGAAGGGCGAATTTTTTTATCTTCTCAAACTGCCCGAGACCAGGTGTCATTGCTTCGATCTGTCGTGTGAAAAGATCGAGAATGCGCGGATGATGACAAAAATCTTCGTGCGTTTTGATGTCGAGTTCCTTGAGTTTTGCGTAGGACTCGAGCATTTCAAAATTCGGTACGATCAACGCGGCGGGAAACTTTCGCTCGCTACCGATAAGCACTGCCTGACTGATAAATCTTGACGCCCTGAGCATCTGTTCGATCGGCGATGGCGCGATGTACTTGCCGCCCGACGTTTTAAAAAGTTCCTTCTTGCGGTCGGTAATAACCAGAAAGCCTTCGTCGTCTAGATGTCCGATGTCGCCGGTGCGAAACCAACCGTCGTCGGTGAACGCGCGCTTTGTGGCATCTTCTTTGTGATAATAACCGCGCATCACGCCCGGCCCTTTTACCTCTATCTCACCATCTTGGGCAATCCGAACATGGACGTGTCGTATTGGTTTTCCGACAGTTCCGACCTTTACGGCCGAAGGATTGTTTGACGAGATAACGGGTGACGTTTCCGTCAATCCGTAACCCTGCATTATCGAAATTCCTGCGCCCGTAAAGATCAAAAAGATTTCGTCCGGCAACGCCGCTCCGCCAGTAATGCAAAACCGCAACTGCCCGCCAAAAAAATCACGCAGCTTCGAGTACACTATCTTGTCGGCGACGCTGTGTTTTGCCGTAAGCGAAATCGGTATCGGGTGGCCGGCACCTTGCGCGCGAGCGTATTCTTTTGCGACGTCTATTGCCCAGTCGAAGATCATTTCATTCACACGCCCTGCTTGCGACGCGGTAAATCGGGCGCGTTCGAACACCTTTTCAAAAATTCGCGGCACGCCGATAAAGATCGTCGGGCGAACCTCTTTTAGATTTTCGGGCACTTTCTCGATCGACTCGGCATAATGCACGCGCATGCCGTTGGCGATGTAAACGTACATGCCCGTTCGCTCAAACACGTGCGAGAGCGGCAGCACAGAGAGCGAAGTGTCGACGCCGGAGAACACGTACTTTTCGCTTGCGTCGATAACGTTGGAGATCAAGTTCGAATGCGTGAGCATCACGCCCTTCGGTTCGCCGGTCGTGCCGCTTGTGTAGATCAATGTCGCGATGTCATCTGATTGAACAGCGTTTTTAAGTTCGTTCCCGAGGTTTGGGTTTTGCTGTTTTAACTCAGAGCCACTTTTCTCAAGTTCGTCAAGACAGGTTATTTTATCGCTATCAATTTCGGCCCCATCGAAAAGAACAACTTTCTCGACCGAAGCGCAAGTTTCCAAAACTGACTGGACCCGCTCGTATCCTCCACGGTTATCCAAAAACAGAATTCGCGCCGCCGAATCGTCGATGATATAACGAACCGCATCGGGCGAGAGCGTCGTGTAGATCGGAACATCGATGACGCCGGCAAACTGACAGCCAGCATCGACGAGCGTCCATTCGGGCGAATTCGGCGCGAGTATCGCGGCACGATCGCCTTTTCTCAAACCTAATGAATATAGACCCAGAGCTATGTTCTCAGCACGCTCGACTATCTGCTGTGCTGAGATGGGTCTCCACTCGCCACCGGCTTTGTAATTCAAAGCATCGCTCAGCGAATACTCTTCTGCGGCACGCTCTAAGAGCTCAGGGAGCGTCGTCGGCTCGGCGAATTGCGGTTTGTCCGCAATCTCGTTCACATCGACTTGTTCCAAAACTACCGTCATTTTTTCGCGATACCGTCAAAAAGGATTTTTAAGACCTCGCCCGCCATAGGGGTGAGCGGATAAGACTTGTTTGAGATCACCCAATTGGTAACCATCTCGTCGAGCGCTCCATACAAAATTTTTGCCGCGATGATCGACTTAATATCGCCGCGAAAAACGCCTTGCTGCTGACCGTCATGGATTGTTTCACGAATAATCTCCAGATATTCGGCGAATCCGGCTGCCGAGAACTCCTGCATGTGTTTAGTCGAACCGCGTAGTTCAACCTGAAAAACAATGGCCAGATCACGATTGGCGCCGAGTTTCTCAAGATGCAGCTCCGCGATCCGCGTCAATTTAGCCGCCGGGTTGTCGATCTCGGCGAGCTCCTTTTTACCCTCGGCAATGAATTCTGCCATCGCGCGATCAAAGATCGAGTGCAGGATTTCGTCTTTGCTCTTGAAATATAGATAAACCGTACCGTCGGCAATGCCCGCCTCGGCGGCGATGTCGGCAACTTTCGCGTTAAAATAACCTTTGCCCGCAAAGACCTTCGTCGCCGAACATAATATCGCCTCGCGTTTATCCGCAACGACCGACTTCGTTCCCGCTCCGTTCTTTCCAACTCTGGGCATTATTTCTGAATGAATCCTCATTCAGTAAGTTATTACAAATGCGAGTTTGAAGCAAGAATCGAGGGTTTGGTGAAAAGAAAGTGATGGCGGAGAGGACAGGACTCGAACCTGCAAGCGCTTACGCGCGGTAGTTTTCAAGACTACTGCCTTACCAATTAGGCTACCTCTCCGCAAAAAGGCAGAACTCAGAATATACCCGATGAACGAGGTATCGGCAAGAATAAATCTGCCGGCCTACCTTGAGGAGAATTGTCTTTTCAACTCTTCGCTAACAGTCTCGACGCCTTTCGTCCCCTGTGTTTTCATGACAATGTTGCCCTTGCGGTCGAGGACGTAGTGCATTGGGAAGGGCAGGCTGATCTCGCCTTTCTTGTCCGGCGTGCCAAATTTCCCGAGAATTATCATCTGTGCGTTTGGTATCACAGTATATTTGAATGGGTTTTTCACTAGAAACTTTTCGAGCTGAGGTTTAGAATTGGCGGCAAGGCCGAGAAACACGACATCTTTACCCTTATATGAGTCGACTATTTGATTTAGCAGCTTTATCTCCGAGACACAATTCGGACAGTTAACAAACCACAGATTGATGACGACGATCTTTCCGCGCAGAGCGGCCGTGTCGACGCGAGTGCCGCTCATATCAACCGCCGCGAAAGCAGGCGCCGGTGTTTGAGCAGCGAGAGCGACGGGAAACGCAACGAGCGCCGCGAACAAAATCAATGTTTTCATAAGCCCTTTGTATGTCCAAAAAGGGCGAATGTCAAGAAAATTCCTGATTACATTTGTTAACGAATGAGATTATTAATGGTCGAGGAAAGCTGGCCGGTCTTATCCCAACCGCTTGCGCGATGTTGTAGCACGCCCTGTTGATCGACAACGAAATAGGACGGGAAGCCCATGTCGATGTAGCCGCGCTTGTCGCGATCGGCGTATTGCAGGAGCACGCCGAAGCTGTTTGGTACAACCTGAGCGGCAATTTGATTAGATCTGAGAAAAGATTCGACTTTCGTCTCGTTTTCCATCGTCAACGAGAGAAAAACCACTTTTTTGCCTTCATAACTGCGAACAACCTGATTCATTTTCGGGAATTCCTGCTGGCAGATGTAGCATTTCGTTGACCAGAAGGTCAGAACGACCACCGTGCCGCGTAGTTCGTTCATATCAAGCTGAGTCCCGTCCATTGCAGGTGCCGAAAAAAGAGGTGCGCTTGATCCAACACGTAATCCTGTTTGCGAAATTCCTAAAACAGCAAAAAGAGAGACAGAGAGTATAGTCGCGGCGATCTTTTTCATAATGAGAAATCTGTGACAAGCGTATTAAACTAAGTTTAACACTCCTAGTTTAAATAAACTTATAATTGCGACGGGTTCCAGATATAGCCCACGAATTCTGCTAAAATCTTGCAAAATGCTGCTCCAAACGCTCGAAACATGGAATTTTCGCAACACACAGGGGAAAATTGACCCGATCGAAGGGCTAAATGTATTTTCGGGCGAAAACGGCGCAGGAAAGACAAATTGGCTAGAGGCGATCGCGGTTTTGGCATCTGCGAGAGCGTTTCGCACGCCACGTCTGCAGGAAACGATTAAATTTGGTGAAAAAGAAGCCCAAATCACGGGCAATGTTCGCGAATCGCCTGAGATCGTGCGGGAGTTGCGGGTTGCGATCTCTGGCAATAGCAAGATTCTATCGCTAAATGGCAAGCGTGAGACGGCGCACAACTACATCGGCCAACTGCATTCGGTCGTTTTTAACGCGGACGAGCTTGAGGTTGTTCGCGGCCAGCCAGACGAGCGGCGACGGTTTCTGGATGCGGGCATTGTTGGCCTTCATCCGCCTTTTACGCGTGTTTTCGCCGATTACAATCGAATCATCAAGCAGAAGAATGCACTGTTCCAGAAAGCATCGGACGAGTCCCAATCGCTTGATAAGGTTTCAGAGGCGTTAGATCCGTGGAATCAGCAACTTATTGCCGCCGGATCAAAGATTCACAAGGCACGGGTACGTCTTGTCGAGCGTATCAACGAGGTTCTTGAAAAAAGACTCTTCGGTCGCGAAGAGCTAACCGTCAGATACGCTTCTTCGCTAGAAGAAAAAGGCAATTTGGCCGATTATGAAAACCTGCTTGCTGAACGTTTGCGATTGCGTGTTCAGGCAGAAATGCTTGCCGGTTATTCGCTGATAGGGCCGCATCGAGATGATCTTGAGATCAAATTCGACGGCCATGATTTGCGAAAATTTGGCTCGGCCGGCCAGCAGCGAAGCGCCCTTTTACTGCTTCAGCTCGCAAACATAGGCGTTTTTAACGCGACTCGAGGCGAATATCCTCTGTTTCTCATCGACGATATCGACGCCGAGCTTGACTACAAACGGATCGGCAAACTTCTTGAGTTTTTAGAGGGCAAAACTCAGACTTTTGTGACCACTTCGAAGGAAAGTTTTGTCGAAAGATTTGGCCATTTGGGCAAACTTTTTCGCATATCGCACGGCGAGGCTAAATCTAACTAAAAAAAGGCTTTTTTTCGTCCTTCCTCCCTGTCTTATCCCCCCAAAAAATGGTAAAATTGTTTGAACTTCTAGAGGTTTAATAATAATTAGTGGCTAAAGCAAAAAAGACAGAATACGGCGCAGAATCGATCACAGTTTTAGAGGGCCGTGACGCGGTGCGCAAGCGTCCCGCGATGTATATCGGCTCGACGAGTGAGATTGGGTTGCATCACTTAGTTTACGAAGTCGTTGATAACTCGGTTGATGAGGCGTTGGCGGGCTTTTGCGACACGATCGAGGTCGCGATCCATATGGATAATTCCGTAACGGTCATCGATAACGGCCGCGGAATTCCGACCGACATTCATAAACAGGAAGGGCGCAGCGCTGCCGAAGTTGTGATGACCATCCTTCACGCGGGCGGCAAGTTCGACTCGAATTCGTACAAAGTATCAGGCGGTCTGCACGGCGTCGGCGTCAGTTGCGTCAATTTCCTGAGCGAATACCTGCGGCTCGAGATCTGGCGGGATGGCAAGACGCACGAGATGGAGTTCGAAGCCGGAATACCGGTTGCATCGCTCAAACAAACCGGTACGACGACAAAACGCGGGACGAAGATCACGTTTCGGCCCGATTCGAGCATTTTTGAAACGACGGTTTACAGCTTTGAAAAGCTGTCGGAGCGGCTTCGCGAAAAAGCGTTTTTGAACAAGGGTATTCGGATTCACATAAAAGACGAGCGCGAGCAGCCTGAAAAATCGCACGAATTCTACTACAAGGGCGGCATCGCTGAATTCGTCAAACACCTCAACAAAAACAAAAGCCCGTTGCACGCCGATCCGCTTTATTTTGAGGTGATTGACGACGATCTCTCGATCGAGGTATCGATGCAGTACAACGACAGCTACGACGAAAAGATCTTCTCGTTTGCCAATAACATCAACACCGTCGATGGAGGCACGCATCTGTCGGGCTTTCGCGGCGCGATCACACGCACGATCAATAATTACGCCGAATCGTCCGGCATGATGAAGAACACAAAGGTCGCCCTTACCGGTGACGACGTTCGCGAAGGCCTCGTCGCGGTTATCTCGGTTAAAATTCCGCAGCCGCAATTCGAGGGACAGACAAAGGGGAAACTTAATTCGCCGGTCAAGGGACCCGTCGAGTCGTTTTTGAACGAAAAACTTGGCGAGTTTTTCGAGCAAAACCCCGGCGTTGCGAAAAAGATCGTCGGCAAGGCCGTTGACGCCGCTCGCGCACGCGAGGCCGCACGCAAGGCTCGCGAGATTGTCAGAAAGAGCGCAATGTCAGGTTCGGGTTTGCCCGGCAAGTTGGCTGACTGTCAGGAAAAAGACCCGGCGAATTCGGAGATCTATATTGTCGAGGGCGACTCGGCCGGCGGCTCGGCAAAACAAGGCCGAGACCGTAAAAATCAGGCCGTTTTGCCGCTCAAGGGCAAAATTCTAAATGTCGAAAAGGCTCGCTTTGACAAGATGCTCGGCCACGGCGAGATCAAGGCGCTCATTACGGCGCTCGGCACCGGTATCGGCAAAGAAGATTTTGATGTCAGCAAGCTTCGCTATCACAAGATCTGCCTGATGACTGACGCCGATGTTGATGGTAGCCATATTCGCACACTGTTGCTGACATTTTTCTATCGCCAGATGCCGGAGCTGCTCGAGGGCGGCTACGTTTACATCGCTCAGCCGCCACTCTACAAGGTCAAACGCGGCAAAAAGGAAGAGTACATCAAGGACGAAAAAGCGATGTTTCGCTATTTGATGCGAATGGCGACAAACGATGTATCTATTTCTGCCTCGGAGCGCGCAGTCGAGGGGCGTGAGCTTTCAAAAGCTCTCGAACAAACGACCGAGCTAAAAAATTATTCCGAGCGGCTCGCACGACGATTGTTTAATGACACGACGCTGGTCGAGGCGCTGCTTGATGCCTTCGCAGGCAAAGACGGCATACTGTCGAAGAACAGCGTAAAGCTCAGAAAGATCTTTGGCGAGCAGGAACTGATGGCCGCGGTCGAAGGCAAACTTGCAAAGGCCGGTTACAACACCGAACTAACAAGCGACGAAGAGCACGGCCTGTGGGAGGTCGACATTAGTTACGAAAACGGCCAAAGTCTCAAGATCGACTGGAATCTTGCGAGCTATGTCGAGTTTCAAAAGGCGGTCGAGCTGAGGAAATCGCTTGAGATCGATTTCCCCGCACCATTCGTCGTCGGCGAGAACGGCAAGAGCGAAACCGTCGATTCACGCGAAGAGCTCCTAGAAAAAGTGATGAGCCTCGCTAAAAAAGACCTCACCATCCAACGCTATAAAGGTCTCGGCGAGATGAACCCCGAACAACTTTGGGAAACCACAATGGACCCCGAAAAACGCACGATGCTGCAGGTGCGC